>NZ_JBHTJM010000010.1:0-390335 GCF_042675745.1 Pseudofulvibacter geojedonensis
GCCTTCTTTATAACAAAAACCCTCAACTAAAATGTTGAGGGTTTTTTTATACAATGAATTCTAATATAAGTAATCATTAATGTAGAAGGTTTAGTTTATATAATAACATCTATTTATTTCTTAGTGTTGTTTGATATTATAGATATATTTTAACTAATAGAGTATTAAATTATTTTGTAAAGCAAAGAGTTTACTGTTTAATCTAACTTTAATAAAATTACAGAAAATCTCGCTTTTAATACTAGTATTAATCTAATTTGTATCATTATTATTAACAGTAGAAAATAATAGTTTCTGCTCTTTCTTATATGGGGTGGGTAATTTACCTTTTGTTTTATGTTTTAAGAGCAAGTGAAAAAGTTAACAATAAGGTTGAATAGTTAAAGCTATTTTTATACACTAAGCTGTTTTGCTAGAAGCAAATTCATTTCTAATATAACTCCGCTCTGTGGATAAAAATTCTATAGTTTATTTATTAGGTATAAAAAAAGCCACACTTATTTGTGTAGCTTTTTTTAAATATCAGTATTATTTAGTCTCTAATAACTCCTCTAGAGATAACAATTTTTTGTATTTCAGAAGTTCCTTCGTAAATCTGAGTAATTTTAGCATCACGCATTAAACGCTCTACGTGGTATTCTTTTACAAATCCGTTTCCACCGTGAATTTGAACGGCTTCAACTGTTTGTTCCATTGCTACTTTAGAAGCATATAGTTTAGCCATAGCACTAGACATATCAAAGTTATTACCTTGATCTTTGTCCCAAGCAGACTTCATAACTAATAATCTTGCAGCTTCAATTTCTGTAGCCATATCAGCTAATTTAAAAGCAATAGCTTGGTGGTTGCAAATCTCAGTACCAAAAGCTTTACGCTCTTTTGAGTATTTTAAAGCTAATTCGTAAGCTCCTGCTGCAATACCTAATGCTTGTGCTGCTATACCAATTCTACCACCAGATAAGGTTTTCATAGCAAATTTGAAACCAAACCCATCTTCTCCAATTCTATTTTCTTTAGGTACTTTTACATCATTAAATTGTAAAGTATGAGTGTCAGATCCTCTAATACCTAACTTATCTTCTTTAGGTCCTACATCGAAGCCTGGAGTTCCTGCTTCTACAATAAAAGCATTGATTCCTCTGTGTCCTTTACTTCTGTCTGTCTGAGCTATTACTAAATAATATTTAGCTCTACCACCATTGGTAATCCAGTTTTTAGTTCCGTTTAATACATAATGGTCTCCCATATCTATGGCTGTAGTGCTTTGAGAAGTAGCATCAGAACCAGCTTCTGGTTCACTTAAACAAAAAGCACCAATACATTCACCTTTAGCTAATGGTACTAAGTATTTCTGCTTTTGCTCTTCAGTTCCATATGCCTCTAAACCATAGCATACTAATGAATTATTAACAGATACCATAACAGAAGCAGAAGCATCAATCTTAGAAAGCTCTTCCATAATTAATACATAAGAAGTAGCGTCCATACCACTTCCTCCATATTTAGGATCTACCATAATTCCCATAAATCCTAAATCTCCCATCTTTCTAACTAATTCTTGAGGGAATTCTTGCTTTTCATCTCTTTCAATTACTCCAGGTAATAATTCTGTTTGAGCAAAATCTTTTGCTGCATCTCGAATCATTAAATGTTCTTCTGTAAGGCTAAAATCCATGTATCGTATGTTTTTATTGTGAAATTTTTAATAAGAAAGCCCAAATATAGGTTTTTAATGCGAATTATTCAATTGATAATGTTACATTTACTTGTATGATTAAAGATGAATATTTTGTTTTAGGTGTAATGTCTGGTACTTCTTTAGACGGAGTAGATTTAGCTTATGTAAAATTTGAAAGAAAAGATACATGGACATATGATATTATACTTGCCGAAACCAAATCATATACTAACTTTTGGGAAGAGGAATTAAGGAAAGCAATAAACTATACTGATAAAGCCTTAATTGAATTAGATAAAAGGTACACAAAATATTTAGCATCTTTTATAACAGATTTCATACTAAAGTATCAGCTAAATAAAATAGATGCTATATGTAGTCATGGCCATACAATTCTACATCAACCAGAAAATAAATTAACATTACAAATAGGTAATTTACCAATTATAGCAGATTTAATTAAGCAAAAAGTTGTTTGTAATTTCAGAATACAAGATGTAAAATTAGGAGGTCAAGGTGCTCCTCTAGTTCCTATTGGAGACCAATTGCTATTTTCTGAATACGATTATTGTTTGAATTTAGGAGGATTTTCGAACCTATCAACAAAAATGAAAGAAAATAGAGTAGCGTATGATATATCTCCAGTTAATATTGTTATGAATCACTATGTAAAAGAGTTAGGATTGAATTATGATGATAAAGGAAAGATTGCAGCAAGTGGAGCTTTGCATAATGAATTGTTGCAAGAACTCAATAAAATAAAATTCTATCATGAAAATGCACCAAAATCTTTAGGTTTAGAGTGGGTTAAACAGCATATATACCCTTTGATTGATTCGTTTCAATTATCTACACCAGACATATTAAGAACTTTTGTAGAACATGTAGCCATTCAAATAAGTAGTCAGTTTGAAGCTAATAGTAAGGTTTTAATTACGGGAGGTGGAGCTTATAATGATTTTTTGATAAGTAGAGTACGTAGGTTATGTGATACCGAAATTGTAATTCCTGATAACACTTTGTTAGAATTTAAAGAGGCATTAATCTTTGCTTTTTTAGGAGTGCTTAGACTAAGAGGTGAAGTAAACGTACTGGCATCAGTTACAGGAGCAAGTAGAGACCATTCTTCAGGATGTATATTTAATTATAATAATAGTAATTAGTTTTTTATATTTGGCAGACTTTAATAAAACAGCTTCTAAATGGATCAGCTTTAACACCCCTTGTGGGTAGCATTAAATTAAAAACTTCAGTTTATGCAAGCTATAGGCTTGATAGTATAAATATTATAAAAAAGGTTAAAGCAATAAATAATGAAAGATTTATTAAAAAAATACGAAGAAAAGCAACCAGAAATTGTTTTTCACTGGAAAGATCAATTAACAGATGCAGAAGGATGGACAGTAATTAATTCTTTAAGAGGAGGTGCTGCTGGAGGTGGTACTAGAATGCGAAAAGGCTTAAATAAGAATGAAGTTTTGTCTTTAGCAAAAACAATGGAAGTTAAGTTTACGGTTTCTGGACCTGCTATAGGTGGGGCTAAATCGGGTATTAATTTTGATCCTAATGATCCTAGAAAAAGAGGAGTACTTGAACGTTGGTATAAAGCAGTTACACCTTTATTGAAACATTATTATGGAACTGGAGGTGATTTAAATGTAGATGCAGACAAGGATGTAATTCCAATTACCGAAAATTGTGGTGTATGGCATCCGCAAGAAGGTATTTTTAATGGTCACTTCAAGCCAACAGAAGCAGATAAAATTAATAGAATAGGGCAATTACGCCAAGGAGTTATAAAGGTAATTGAAGATGAAAATTATTCGCCAGATTTATCTAGAAAGTATACAGTAGCAGATATGCTAACTGGTTACGGAGTAGCTGAAGCTGTTAAACATTATTACGCTATTTATGGTGGTTCTATTACTGGAAAGCGAGCAATTGTTCAAGGATTTGGTAATGTTGGTTCTGCAGCAGCGTATTATTTAACTCAGTTAGGAGCTAAAGTGGTAGGTATTATTGATAGAGATGGAGGTTTGATAAATGAAGAAGGGTTTACTATGAGCGAAATGAGAGCTTTGTTTTTGAATAAAGACGGAAACAAGCTTAAAGCTGATAATATGATTCCATTTTCTGAAATTAATGAAAATATTTGGAGCTTACCAGCAGAAATATTTGTTCCAGCAGCAGCATCTAGATTGGTTTCTCAAGAGCAGGTTCAACAAATGATAGATAGTGGTTTAGAAGTAATCTCTCCAGGAGCAAACGTGCCATTTGCAGATAAAGAAATTTTCTTTGGTCCTATAATGGAGTATACTGATAGTCAAGTTAGTTTGTTACCAGACTTTATATCAAATTGTGGTATAGCAAGAGTTTTTGCCTACTTAATGGAAGCAAAAGTAGACTTACCAATGCAAGATAAAGCAATATTTGATGATACATCTAATATTATAAAAAATGCATTGACAAAAACCAACGGTAAAAATAGTAGTAAAACAGAAATCTGTAAAACAGCTTTTGAAATTGCATTAAAGCAATTGATTTAAGTTGTATAGATTGAAAAATAAATAAATAAAACCCATATACTATGATGAAGTATTTTTTAGGAAACAGTCCAAAATGGTTTAAAATAACCATGATTGCATTTTTAATCATGAATGTAGTACTGTATTTTGGCTTACCAGCTATTATGGATGCGCACCAAGCGCATAGTATAGTTTCTTGGTTGTTTATAGGTGAGTTTATCTTCACTTTGGCAATGGCTTTAAAATGTTATCCGTTACAATCAGGTGGTCTGTTAGCAATAGAGATTATAGCTTTAGGACTAACAACTCCTAAGAATGCCTATCATGAGGTAGATCAAAATTTAGAAGTAATTTTGCTATTAGTTTTTATGGTTGCGGGTATTTATTTTATGAAGCCTTTACTAATGTTTATTTTTAGTAAAGTATTTACCAAAGTAAAATCTAAAGTAGTCCTATCGTTATTATTTGTGTTTTTAGCTGCTGTTTTATCAGCGTTTTTAGATGCTTTAACGGTGACAGCTGTGTTGATTAGTGTAGCGGTAGGATTTTATGGAGTGTACCATAAAATACATTCAAGTTTCGAAGATTATGATCATGATGGAATACTTGATAAAAAAGAGCTAAGTGGTGAAACACTCGAACAATTTAGAAGTTTTTTGCGTAGTTTAATAATGCATGGTGTAGTTGGTACTGCATTAGGAGGTGTATGTACTTTAGTAGGAGAACCGCAGAATTTATTAATAGGTGAACGTTTAGGTTGGGATTTTGTTGAGTTTTTCTTAGCTATGAAAGATATTACCATTCCAGTTTTAGTTTGTGGATTGCTAACGACAGTAGTTTTAGAAGTAACAGGAGTGTTTGGTTTTGGAGCTAAAATGCCAGAAGTGGCTAGTAGAATTATTGAAAATTATACTTTAAAAGAAGAAGCTAAAAGGACTAATAAGGAGCGATATGGACTATGGGTTCAAGGAGTAGCAGCTATTTTGTTAATTATAGGTTTAGCTTTGCATATAGCACCTGTTGGTTTTATAGGTTTAGCTTTAATTATTGTGCAGACAGCTTTTATGGGGATTACAGAAGAACATGCTTTAGGACATGCTTTTGAAGAAGCTCTTCCGTTTACAGGTTTGTTAGTAGTTTTCTTTGTAGTTGTAGCTATGATTCACGATCAGCATTTATTTAGTCCAATTATTGCTTGGGCTTTAAAACAAGATCCTGCATCTCAGCCAGGTTTATTCTATGTGGCTAACGGAGTATTATCTGCAATTAGTGATAATGTGTTTGTGGCAACCGTTTATATAGGAGAGGTACAACAGGCATTTGAAAATGGTAGCATAACCAGAGAGCATTATGAAAAATTGGCTATTGCTATTAATACAGGTACAAACTTGCCAAGTGTAGCAACTCCAAACGGACAAGCAGCCTTTTTATTTTTATTAACGTCATCATTAGCTCCGCTAATTAACTTATCTTATGGTAAGATGGTTAAAATGGCCTTACCTTACACAATTGTGTTAGGAGGAGTAGGGTATTTAATGGTAAAGCTAATATTATCATAAATTTCATTGTAAAATATAAAAAAAGCCATTCAGTTTTGAATGGCTTTTTTTATGCAAAAAAGTAGGGTGGAATATTGGTATAAATGTTCTATTTTTAGAAAATAATAATGAACATACAATTAAGGAGTTGTATTTTCGTTTAAAACAAATATTAACTTAATAATTTATATTGCCCATGTTGCTATCAATTCAAGAAACAGCTCAACAAGTAACCGAAGGTTTAGAACAGACAGAAAAGAAAGAGTTTTCAATTATTAATATAATACTCGAAGGCGGAGTAGGAGGACAAATTATTATTGGTTTGTTGTTTGTATTGTTTATAGTTGCGGTATATATCTATTTTGAGCGTTTAATGGCAATTAAGTCAGCTTCTAAAATAGATGACAACTTTATGAATCAGATAAAAGATCACGTTTCAAATGGAAAAATAGAAGCAGCTCAAATGTTGTGTGCATCAGAAAAAACTCCAGTAGCGGCATTAATTCAAAAAGGAATATCAAGAATAGGTAAACCATTAGAAGATATACATACAGCTATAGAAAATGCTGGGCGTTTAGAGATATATAAATTAGAAAAAAATGTTAGTGTTTTGGCAACCATTTCTGGTGCAGCTCCAATGATTGGTTTCTTGGGTACAGTAGTAGGAATGATTATATCTATTTTTGAGATTGCTAATTCTGGAGGGAATATAGATATTAAAACATTGGCAGGCGGATTATATACAGCAATGACAACTACTGTTGCAGGTTTAGTAGTAGGTATTGTTGGGTATATGGCTTACAATCATCTTGTAGTAAAAACAGATAAGATTATTTATAAGATGGAAGCCAATTCATTAGAATTCTTCGATTTATTAAATGAGCCTGCTTAATTTAAAGGTTGAAAGGTTTAAAAAATCTTTTAGTCAATATTGTTTAATCTTTAAATTAAAAAAATAGAAATGAATATTAGAGGAAGAAATAAAGTAACACCAGAATTCAATATGTCATCTATGACAGATATTGTATTCTTATTGTTAATCTTTTTTATGATAGCTTCAACATTAGTTTCAACTAATGCAATCGATTTGTTGTTACCAAAATCGGGAGGTAAAACAACACAATCTAAAAGCTTATCGGTTAGTATTACTAAAGATTTAACTTATTATGTCGATAATCAGAAAGTAGAAAAAGAAAGATTAGAAGCATATATTTTAGATAAAATAAATACTTTGGAAAAGCCAAGTATAGTATTGAGAGCAGAAGAGACAGTAGAATTAAAAGACTTTGTTTATGTTATGGATATAGCAAATAGAAATAAAATCAAATCTACACTAGCAGTAAGGCCTCAATAATGGTATGGTTAATGTGTAAGTGTAACTATAAAATAATTAGTTATGAATAAAATATTTAAAGATGATAATGAAAAGAAAGCGGCTAAGTTAACTGCTTTAACGGCACTTATTGTTTTTCTTTTGATGTTCTTTTATAAACCACTAGAAGCTTTTGATCCGCCAATAGAATACGGTATGGAAGTTAACTTTGGAACTACAGATTTTGGTTCTGGAGATGATCAGCCTTTAGAAGAATTAAAAACACAACCAACGGAAGATGTAACTCCAGAGGAACCTGTAGAAGAAGAGGTGACTCCCGAGGATCCCGTAGAAGAGGTAGTAGAAGAACCGGTTGAAGAAGTTGTAGAGACTCCTGTAGAAGAAGTAACAGAAGAAGTTATTACAGAAGAAACTACAGAAGATGTGCCAGTAGTAGATCCTGTTAAGGAAGAACCTAAAGAAGTTCCTAAGGAAACACCAAAAGAGGAGCCTAAAGAAACGCCTAAGGAAGAAGCAGCTCCTCCAGCTCCTCCAAAACCAGATCAATCTACACAAGATGCTTTGTCTAGTGTTTTGAATGGGCCACCAGCAAATGGAAATTCATCAGGAAATGAAGGTGATGATAATGAAGATGGAGATAAAGGCGATGATAACGGTGATCCTAATGCCCCAGAATATTACACAGATCCAGGAAATGGGTCAGGAGGTAATTACCAATTAATTGGTCGTTTACCTTTAAGGAGGCCAACACCCAAATACAATTGTAATAAAGAAGGAAGAGTTGTAGTAGCTATAAAGGTTGATAGAACTGGAAAAGTGATCTCTGCAACACCTGGCGCTAAAGGAAGTACAACAACAGAAAGTTGCTTGTTAGAGCAAGCTAAAATAGCTGCATTAAAAACAAAATGGCAGGCTGCAGCTAATGCGCCAGAAAAGCAAGTTGGAAAAATAATTTACAACTTTAGTCTGTACTAATATAATGACATATCAAGAAACGTTAGATTGGTTGTTTGCACAATTGCCAGCCTATCAAAAAATTGGCAAGTCGGCTTATAAAGCCGACTTGTCTAATATTATTGCTTTAGCAAATTATTTAGATAATCCTCAAAATAAATTTAAATCTATACATGTTGCAGGAACTAATGGAAAAGGTTCTTCTAGTCATATGCTTGCTGCTGTGTTGCAACAAGCGGGTTATAAGGTAGGTTTGTATACGTCGCCACATTTAAAAGATTTTAGAGAAAGAATCAAGATAAATGGCAATGTGGTTTCTCAAGAATTTGTTGTTCAATTTATAGCGAGGAATCAAACTTTTTTTGAAGCGAATAGCTTGTCTTTTTTCGAGATGACTGTTGGAATGGCTTTCGAATATTTTGCAGAACATAAGGTAGATATAGCGATAATAGAAGTTGGTTTAGGCGGACGTTTAGATGCAACTAATATTATTACGCCAGAAGTCAGTTTAATTACTAATATTGGATTCGATCATACTCAGTTTTTAGGAAATACGCTAGAAAGTATTGCTAAAGAAAAAGGAGGGATTATAAAGAATAATGTTCCTGTAGTAATTAGTGAAACTCAGAATGATACAAAAGAAGTATTTATAGATTTAGCTTCTAAAAGAAATAGCTTGATAGTTTTTGCAGATACAAATTCAGAAAGGATGAAGTATCAAACAGATTTATTAGGTTCTTACCAACAAAAAAACATGAATGGTGTTGTAGCTACTTTAGCTTGTTTAAAGGGCTTTGTTGTTTCGCAGGAAGATATTGTTGTTGGGTTACAGAATGTTGTTGGATTAACAAATCTTTTAGGTAGGTGGCAAATTCTAAATGATCATCCTAAGACAATTTGTGATACAGCTCATAATTGTGAGGGGTTAACGTTAACCATGAAGCAATTGTTAGAAGAGAAATTTAATCATTTGCACATTGTGTTTGGTATGGTAGCAGATAAAGATGTTGACAAAGTACTTACTATTATGCCTTCTTCTGCTCAGTATTATTTTTGTGCTCCCAATAGTAATAGAAAACTGCATGTAGATGATTTATTAAAGAAAGCCTTTGTCTTAGGGTTAAAAGGAAAAGGATATCAATCTGTTAATGAGGCTTATATGGCGGCAAAAGAAAAAGCGATTTTAGGAGATTGTATTTACATAGGAGGAAGTACCTTTGTTGTTGCAGAAATTCTTTAAAAATTTCATTAAAAAATAGTTGTGGACTTAAAAATAGATGTTATATTTGCATCCGCAATCAGATACTAGGGCGATTAGCTCAGTTGGTTCAGAGCACCTCGTTTACACCGAGGGGGTCGGGGGTTCGAATCCCTCATCGCCCACAACTAGTTTCTGTTAAAAAGTCCTTAAATAAGGGGCGATTAGCTCAGTTGGTTCAGAGCACCTCGTTTACACCGAGGGGGTCGGGGGTTCGAATCCCTCATCGCCCACAAAAAAGTCTTACTATTTAAAGTAAGACTTTTTTATTTGTATTAAGTTTTTGTTTGTTTTAAAGGATGTCAATAATACGCTCTAGAGCCATTCCTCTCGATCCTTTAATCAATATAGTACTATTACTTATTTTTGTTTTAAACTGTTCCTTAAAGTCGTTAAAATCTACAAAAGCTTGTATGTTGCTGTGTGTGGTTTTATTAAATTGTTTACCTAAGATATAAACACTGTCTATTTTCAATGTTTTAATATAGTTTACAATGTCTTGGTGTTCTTTTTCGCTATCAGCACCTAGCTCAAACATATCTCCAATAAAAACAGTTTTGTGTTTTGCCTCTAACCTGTTAAAATTTTCTAATGCAGCTCTCATGCTTGTAGGGTTGGCATTGTAAGCGTCTAATATGATTTTATTAGAGTTTTTTTCAACTATTTGTGATCTATTGTTTGTAGGTATGTAGTTTTCTATAGCGTTTTTTATATTGTTATCGCTTACTTTAAAGTATTTGCCAATACATATAGCTGCAGATATATTGGTGAAGTTGTAACTTCCAATTAAGTTAGAATGTATTACACTGTCATCAAATGCTACTCTTACATTAGGGTTTGCATCAATAAATTTACAGTTTATGTAAGACTTCTTTGTTTGCGAAAATGTAATATGATTTATGTTTGAAGCTTGTGTTACTTGTTTGTTATTGTCTAAATCAATAAATGCAGATTTATTCTTGTTTTTTAAGTATGCGTATAATTCACTTTTACCTTTTATAACTCCTTCTAAGCTCCCAAAACCTTCTAAATGGGCTTTGCCAAAATTGGTTATGTATCCATAATCTGGTTGTGCTATATTACATAAAAACTCAATTTCTTTTAGGTGGTTAGCACCCATTTCTACAATGCCTATTTCGGTATCTTTATGCATTCTTAGTAAAGTTAGGGGAACACCAATGTGGTTGTTTAGATTACCTATTGTTGCAGAAGTTTTGTAACTGGTTTTTAGAACAGCATTTATAAGTTCTTTTGTGGTGGTTTTTCCGTTACTTCCTGTAAGTGCTATAATTGGGCAAGATAGTTGGTTTCTATGATACCGTGCTAAATCTTGTAAAGTTTCAAGAGTGTTGCTTACTAATATGGTGTTTTCAGTTTCGTAATCTTTGTCATCTATAACTGCGTATTTTGCTCCTTTATCTATTGCTTGTTGGGCAAATTTATTGCCATTAAAATTGTCGCCACTTAAAGAGAAGAAGAGTTCGTTTTCTTTTATTGTTCTTGTGTCTGTATTGATTCCAGAGCTTGTTAAAAATAGTTTATGAAGTTCTGATATATTCATTTTAAATAATTAGATTAAAAAAAGCCTTATTGTTAAATAAGGCTTTTTCTTTATGAAAATATTTTTTACTATCTAGGAGTTTTTCTTTTTCCTTTTCCTTTAGATTTTGAACCTACTCTAGACATTGCGCATCTAAATCCGATATAGTCTGTAGCCATGTCTTGAGGGTAGAATCTTCTTTGAGCAGGATCTAACCAATACTCTCTATCTTTCCAAGAACCACCTTTGTAAACTCTTACTTCGTCATTAATTAAAGATGTTCTTTTAGAATTTTTATCATATTCTTTAATCATGTTTCCTAAAGAATCAACTTCAACTCTATGGTCAGGAGAGTTATACATGTTTTGTCTTGTTTCTGCAGATTCTTTTTTAGGACCGTTATTACCTTCACTATCTCCTTCATCGTCTCCAGCGAAATCTCTAAAGTATCTAGAGGAAGGTTTGTCTCCATCTCTAAAGTTAATATGGTTAGACTTGTTGAAGTTTGTTCGTAAGTAAGTCTCTTCATCGTCAACCGGCACTTGAGCAATTTGACCTGGTAAAACAGTAGCAACTACTTTTCCGTTAGATAAGGTATCATATCCAATAGAATCAGAGTCAATAATTACAACTTTACCATCTTCTCCAATTTTATTTTTTGTGTAAACATTACCTCTATAGTAGTTAAAATCAGAAAATTCATCGTCAACTATAGGACGGTAAACATCAGCAACCCATTCTGCAACATTACCTGCCATGTCATATAAACCGTATGAGTTTGGGTAATAAGATTTTACTTCTGCAGTAATGTCTGCACCATCGTCAGACCATCCAGCAATTCCACCGTAATCTCCGTCACCTTGTTTAAAGTTAGCATTTTGGTCACCTCTTGTAACTCTTTTTCCAGATCTAGAATATTGTCCGTTCCATGGGTATTTTTTTCTACCTCTGTGTACGTTATAACTTCTAATTTCAGACATGCCTAATGCAGCGAATTCCCATTCAGCTTCTGTAGGTAGTCTGTAATCTGGTTGTAGAATACCAGTAGATCTAGTTGCGTATAAACCGGTAGAATCATTAGCAGTTTTGCTTTTCTTTTTACCGCCATTTAAAATTTCTTCGTCACCACCGTAAGTTTTAGTTGGCGCAATGATATAAGTATGTGTGCTAAAGTTTTTATCAGCGTCAACATCTGTTACTTTAGAATTTTCTTTTAAGTACCCTTCTTTTTCTAAAGCTAATTCGTTTACACGGTCAGTTCTCCAAACACAGAACTGGTTAGCTTGAACCCAACTAACACCTACTACTGGGTAGTTTTGGTATGCTGGGTGACGTAAATAGTTGTTAGTCATTACCTCGTTGTAGCCTAAACGGTTTCTCCAAACTAAGGTGTCAGGAACTACTCCGTCATATATTTTTTTGAAATTATCATTTTCTGGTGGATACACTTTTTTCATCCAATCAAGGTACTCCATATACATTATGTTGGTTACCTCAGTTTCGTCCATATAAAAAGATTGTACGTGCTGCTGGTTTGGAGAATTGTTCCAATCGTGCATAGGGTCATCTTGCACTTTACCTTTAGTAAAGGTACCTCCTTCAATAAATACCAATCCTGGAGCAGTTTCCTGTTCTTTGTATTTTGTATTGTATTGAAAACCTCCTTCTTTAGAGTTGATTTTCCATCCAGTGGCACTAGATCCACCTTTGTTTCCTTTTTTACAGCTTGTGGTTGCAAAGACTGTTAGTACTACTAAAATCTTTAGGGCAAAAAATTTTCTCATTTTCATATCTTGGTTAACGATATAGTTCAAGTCCGCAATATAATAAATATAGATTATAACGCAAGACATTTTAAAAAAATAAATAACTTTAAATAAAAGTTCTGATTATAATTAACGACTTAAAAAAGGAATTTATTGTTTACTTTTGGAAAAAATAAAACTACGTTGGCACTAAAATATAAAACGATGCGTTTATCTTGTATGAAAACAAAATACTATATTCTTTTACTACTTGTAAGTCTATTTGTCGCTAATGGTCATGCTCAAGAAAAGACACTTGAGTTAACCTGGGAAGATGGTGTTGAAGTAATGACTTCAAGAAAAAAAATAGCCACTGTACATGGTTTTCAATTGGCTAACTTCGAATATAATCAGACAAATAAAACGATAAAATATTCACATCATTTCAAGATAGGAAGAGCAGTTAGTGAAAGGGATTTTGAATTGTTAAATGTAGAATATGAAAATCTTTCTTCAAGCAAACTAACTGGCTACAACAAAAAATACATAAGTAACAAAATAGATGTAAAAATAGCCAACACATTAGCTAGAGGTGTTAAGGGAGTTAATGTTTCTTTTAGCCCTATTATTAAAGTTAATAGTGGTTTTAAAAAGGTTAAGTCTGTACGTATTAAGTTTAAAGAACAGTCATCAAATTATTTTAGAAGCTCAAGTTCTGCTATATCTAGTTCAGAAATGGCTCAAGGTGAGTGGTATAGATTTTACATTGAAAAAACAGGTGTTTATAAATTAGATAAAAGTTTCTTAAGTAGTCTTGGTGTAGATGTTTCTAATGTTAATCCACAAAACATTAGACTTTTTGGAAATGGGGGTAAAGCTATTCCTTTATCTAACTCTAACATCACAGAGTATGATGTTAAAGAAAATGCCGTTAAGTTTGTAGGGGAAGAAGATGGGGTTTTTAATAGTGGAGATTACATGCTTTTTTACGGAGTTAGTGCTTATGGTTACGATGCAGAGAATGCATCACACATCAACCCTTATTCAGATAAAACATACTATTACATAAATGTTAGTAATGTGAATGGTAGGAGGATAAATAATATGTTAGAACCTTCTGGAGCAGCAACAAACACAATAACACAGTTTCATGAATATCAATTTCATGAGCAGGATTTGGTGAATGTAGTTAGGATAGGTAGAAAATGGTTCGGAGAAGACTTTAGTCAAGCCAATCCAAACAGGAATTTCACCTTTAGTTTTCCTAGGTTAGATACTAGTCAACCAATTAATATTAAAATAAATTCGGCAGGAGTTTCTTCGTCTACATCTGGTTCGAGTATGAGCTTTTTTGTTAATGATGATAATAATTCTGTTGGAGGAGCAAATTTTTTACCAATAAATGATATAATACTAGCAAGAGAGTCTTTGTATCAAGGGAATTTAAATGTTTCTTCTACAGATATTAGTGTGGGTTTACGCTATAACCATTTGGGGAATCCATCTGCAACTGGTTATTTAGATTTTATAGCCATAGAAGGGGTTTCTTTTTTAAGATCATTAGGTAGACAGTTTTCGTTTAGAAATAATGACGTTGCAGGTTTTTCTGGAGTTGGAGAATATGTCATTTCAGACGCGCAAACTGTTAGTGAGGTTTGGGATGTTACCGATAGATTTAATGTAACTTCAAAAGAGCATAATACAACTTCAACATTTACAGTGAAAGCTACAATGGGAGAGTTAAGAGAATATGTAGCATTAGTAGAAACAGATTTTTATACTCCTTTAAAAGAAAGCAGCACAAGTGTGTCTAATAGTGATATTAAAGGAACTGTTTTTTTAAATGAATCAGGAGTTCAAGAAGATGTAGATTATATTGTTGTTACACCTAGTGTATTTAGAGCTCAAGCAGAAAGGTTAGCTGGAATTAATAAGCAAGTTTTGGGCTTGAGAACTAGGGTTTATAATTTAGAAGATATTTATGCAGAATTTAATACGGGTAATCAGGATATTGGAGCTGTTAGGAACTTTGTGAAATATGTTTACGATAATGCTACAACAGATAAATTACAATATTTGTGTTTGTTTGGTGATGCGTCATACGATATGAAAGATAGGGAGCCTAATAATACCAATTTTGTACCCTCATTTCATAGTTTGTCGAGTTTTAGTTTGGCAGACACAGTAATTTCTGATGATTTTTTTGGAATGATGGATGTTACAGAAGGAACAATGGCTTCTTCAGATAAATTAGATATTGCAGTAGGTAGAATAGTTGTAAATAATGTTCAACAAGCTAATGATGTAATTACTAAAATTCAACAGTATTATGAAAAAGGATCTTATGGAAGTTGGAGAAATAATTTAATGGTAGTGTCAGATGATATAGATTTTAGTTGGGAAGAATTGTTGCAGAGGGAACTAGATGATATGGCTGATGAAATAACAGCTAATAGACCAGTGTTTAATGTAAAGAAAATACATACAGATGCTTATTTACAAGAATCTTCAGCAGGAGGTGAATTGTATCCTAAAGCAAAAGAAGAGTTAATAACTAGAATGGGGTTAGGGGTTTTAACAGCTACTTACTTTGGACACGGAGGAGAAGATGGTTTAGCTCATGAACGAATTTTCTTAAAAGGAGATGGTGAAGATTTGACAAATACTTGTAGATACAATGTTTTTATAACTGTTACTTGTGATTATGCAAAGTTTGATAATCCTTTTAGAACAACAGCAGGAGAGTTTATGTATTGGAACTCTAGAGGGGGAGCTGTTAATTTAATATCAACCACAAGAGAGATATATGCAGGAACTGGAGTTTCAGTTAATAAGAAATTATCTGAATATATGTATGATTTTGCAAATACGGGATACGTATCAGTTGGAGAAGCATTAAGAAAGACTAAAAATGATTTATCTAACGCACAAAGAAGACTTGTATTTTGTATTGGAGATCCTGCTTTGAGATTGGCTATTCCAAAACCAGGGGTAAGATTAACCAAGATAAATGATGTTTTAATTTCTGATCCAAACGTAGATGCACTTGAAGCTTTAGGTAGAGTTAAAATATCAGGAGAAGTGGTAGATGAAAACGGAATAGTAATTACAAATCCGAATGGTCAAGATTTAGGAATATTATCTACCACTATTTTTGACAAGAAACAAAATAGAGAAACTCTAGCAAATGATGGTGTTACAGATGGAAATGGATTAATTAAGTTGAATTTTGAAACCCAAGGAGAAATTATTTTTAGGGGACAATCTACAATTAAGAGCGACGGAACTTTTGAATTTGAATTTGTAGTATCTAGAGATATATTAATTCCTTTAGGTGAAGGAAGAATTAGTTTTTATGCTAACATGAATAATCAGTTGTTAGATTACAACGGATACGATAATACCATTAAAGTAGGTGGTTTAAATGAGAATGCTCCAGAAGATAATTTAGGTCCCACAATTCAAGCATTTATGAACGATGAAAGTTTTGTGTCTGGAGGAACAACAGGGCAATCACCTTTCTTACTGTTAAAACTAGAGGATGATAATGGTATTAATACTGCCAGTGGAATAGGGCATGATATAACAGCTATTTTAGATGGAGATGAGGCTAATCCGTTTATATTAAACGATTATTACGAAACAGAGCCAGATGATTTTACAAAAGGTAAAGTTAATTATCAATTTAGAGATTTATCTTCTGGGTTGCATACATTAACAATTAAAGCTTGGGATGTATATAATAATTCTGCAACTACAGAAATTCAGTTTGTGGTAGTTAGTGAAAATGAAAAATTAACAATAGATAAGGTGTTAAATTACCCCAATCCATTTGTAAGTTATACAGAGTTTTGGTTTACTCACAACAGTACTTCAGAGCTAGATGTAATGGTTCAAATCTATACAGTTTCAGGAAAATTGATAAAAACAATCAAAGGAACTTCAAGTTCGGGCAATAAAGGTAATAGTGCTTCGTTATCTAGGAGTCTTACATGGGATGGTAAAGATGATTTTGGAGATAGAATAGGGAAAGGAGTATATGTTTATAAGCTTTCTGTTAAATCTCCGACTACTAATAAAACAGCGGTCAAATACGAAAAACTTGTCATACTGTAAGAAAAAATTATATTTGTTAAAAAATAAAAATACATGAAGAAGTATTTATTAGCGGCTACTATGTTGTCGTTTTTTGTAAAAGGAATTGCTCAAGAGCAAACTCAAATAACACCATATCCAGACTCAAGAACCATTACTACTGGGGTTCCGTTTTTATTAATAGCTTCCGATGCTCGTGCGGCAGGTATGGGAGATCAAGGTGTTGCTACATCACCAGATGCGTATTCTCAACAATGGAACTTGTCTAAATACGCTTTTGGAGAATCAGAACAAGGTCTTGCTTTAAGTTATACACCATATTTAAGTGAGTTGGTAAATGATATATTTTTAGGAAACTTAACTTATTATAAAAAGTTAGACGATAGAAGTGCCATTTCGGCAAGCTTTAGATACTTTAGTTTAGGAGAAATAGAATTTAGACAGAATGCAAATGACTTAGGTATTATTGAAAAACCAAACGAATTAACATTAGATGTTGGATATTCTTTAAAACTGAATGATCGTTTTGCAATGGGAGTAGCATTGCGTTATTTACGTTCTGATTTAAAATTACAAAATGCAGGAGAAAATATTGATGCCAAAGCTGCAGGTTCTTTTGCGGTAGATGTTACGGGGTATTATGAATCTGAAGAAAAAGCGTACGGCAGCTTTAATGGTAAATGGCGCGGAGGTTTTGCATTGCAAAATTTTGGTCCAAAAATTAAATATGATGATGCTGGTCAAGAAAACTTTTTACCTACTACATTGCGTTTAGGAGGAGGTTTTGATTTTATTTTAGATGAAGCAAATACTATAGGAGTGACTGTTGAAGCAGCAAAATTATTGGTTCCAACACCACCAGTGCGAGGTCAAAAATTGGTCTACCAAGATGCTAACGGAAATGGAGTTTATGACGGTCCATCTCAGGCCAACCCATCTGGTGAAACAATAGTTTCTCAAGATGATAATTATATTATTGAAGGACAGGATAACAATGTAAACTTCATGTCTGGAATGTTTCAATCTTTTGGAGATGCACCCGGAGGTTTTAGTGAAGAGCTGAGAGAATTTACATATGCACTAGGAGCAGAGTATGTATATCAAGAGAATTTTGCTTTTAGATTGGGTTATTTCAATGAGCACGAAACTAAAGGAGCTCGTAAGTTCTTTTCTTTAGGAGCAGGTTTTAAATACAATGTTGTTAATATAGATGTTTCATATTTGTTTTCAGCATCAAAAGTACCAAGTCCGTTAGAAAATACTTTACGTTTTTCTTTAGGGTTTGATTTTTAATAGTAATGGTAACTAATGAAAGAATATAAAATTAGTACAACATTTATAGTATACGAACAGCTGTCGGATTTACCTTCAGCTGTTTTTAGTCTAATGGAAGCTGCAATTAATGCTAGGAATAATGCATATTCGCCTTATTCAAAATTCAATGTTGGCGCTGCAGTATTGTTAGATAATGAAAAAGTGGTAGTAGGGAGTAATCAAGAAAATGCAGCGTATCCTTCAGGGTTATGTGCTGAAAGAGTTGCTATTTTTCAGGCGGGTGCTATTTATCCTACTGCTAAAATTAAAAAAATAGCAATTACAGCCACTTCTCAAAATCATAAAGTATCAGAACCTATACCACCTTGTGGATCTTGTAGGCAATCTATAGCTGAATACGAAACGAGACAAAAAGAGAATATAGAAATATATTTTATGGGAGAAGAAGGAAGTATTATGAAGTCTAATTCATTGTCAGATTTATTACCACTAACATTTCAAAAATCTCATTTGTAAAAAAAGTGTTGTAAATAAGTTTAAAATCAGTAGTTTATGTTTTAAAAATATAGATTGTTGATTTTTTTTATGAAACAGTTTTATGATTCATTTTGAAATACTACTTTTGTTTACTTTTGTATAAAAAATAAACCCATACTTCAAATAAATAGAAGATGAAAAGAATAACTAAAGCAACTTATTTAAAATGGTATGAAGACATGCTATTTTGGAGAAAGTTTGAAGATAAATTAGCTGCTGTTTATATTCAGCAAAAAGTTAGAGGATTTTTGCATTTGTATAATGGTCAAGAAGCAGTTTTAGCGGGGTCATTACATGCAATGGATTTATCTAAAGATAAAATGATTACTGCATATCGTAATCATGTTCAGCCTATTGGTATGGGGGTAGATCCTAAAAGAGTAATGGCTGAATTATATGGTAAAGCTACTGGTACATCTCAAGGTTTAGGAGGTTCTATGCATATATTTTCTAAAGAGCATGGTTTTTATGGTGGACACGGAATAGTAGGAGGTCAAATTCCTTTAGGAGCAGGTATGGCTTTTGGAGATAAGTACAACAATACAGGAGCAGTAACTTTATGTTATTTTGGTGATGGAGCGGCTAGACAAGGTTCTTTACATGAAACTTTTAATATGGCTATGTTGTGGAAATTACCTGTTGTTTTTATTGTTGAAAACAATGGTTACGCCATGGGTACTTCTGTAGAAAGAACAGCTAACCATACTGAAATATGGAAACTGGGATTAGGTTACGAAATGCCATGTAGACCAGTAGATGGAATGGATCCAGTTGCTGTTGCTAAAGAGGTAGATGCAGCTATGGAACATGCAAGAAAAGGTAACGGGCCAACTTTCTTAGAAATGAAGACTTATAGGTATAGAGGTCATTCTATGTCTGATGCTCAACACTACAGAACAAAAGATGAAGTGGCAGAGTACCAAAAAATAGATCCTATTACTACTGTAAAGAATACACTTTTAAAGAAAAAGTACGCTACAGAAGAGGAAATTAAAGAAATAGATAAACGTGTTAAAGCTTTAGTTAAGGAGTGTGAAGAATTTGCAGAGAATTCACCTTATCCTGAATTAAATGTTATGTACGATAGCGTATACGAACAAGAAGATTATCCGTTTTTACCACATAAATTATAAGCTATGGCAGAAATAATAAATATGCCTCGTTTAAGTGATACCATGACAGAAGGAGTGGTAGCCACTTGGTTGAAAAAAGTAGGGGATGCAATTGAGGAAGGTGATATTTTAGCTGAGATTGAAACAGATAAAGCTACAATGGAATTTGAGTCTTTTTATGAAGGAACTCTTTTACATATTGGTATTCAAGAAGGAGAAACGGCTCCGGTAGATTCGTTATTGGCTATTGTTGGTGAAAAAGGAGAAGATATTTCTGGATTGTTAAACGGAGGAGCAACAGCTTCAGTTACGGCAGAGGCTCCAAAAGCGGAAATTGCTAAAGAAAAAGTTGTTTCTACGGCATCAATTCCAGAAGGAGTAGAAGTAATAACAATGCCTCGTTTAAGTGATACTATGACGGAAGGTACAGTTGCTTCTTGGTTAAAAAGTGTTGGAGATGCTGTTGAAGAAGGAGACATTTTAGCTGAGATTGAAACAGATAAAGCTACAATGGAATTTGAGTCTTTTTATGAAGGAACATTACTTTATGTAGGTTTAAAAGAAGGAGATTCAGCACCTGTAGATTCTGTACTAGCAATTATAGGTCCTAAAGGAACTGATATTACTGGAGTAGCAGAAAGTTTTAGTAAAGGAGGAGAGGCTGCAGCTCAGCCTGTAACGGAAACTAAAGAAGTGCCTGCTCAACCATCTTCAGCTAAAAAAGAAGAAGTTAAAGCTGTTACAACTACTCAAGAGAACACTAGCGGAAGAATTTTTGTTTCGCCATTAGCTAAAAAAATGGCAGAAGATAAAGGAATTTCTTTAGCTGCCATAACCGGTTCAGGAGAGAACGGAAGAATTGTAAAAAAAGATATAGAGAATTATCAAGCACCAGTAGCTCAGTCATCAGTAAGTGCGGCTAATATTTCTACGTTTGTGCCAGCTGGAGAAGTGGCTCACGAAGATGTTAAAAATTCTCAAATGCGTAAAGTAATAGCTAAGCGTTTAGGAGAATCAAAATTTACAGCTCCACATTATTATTTAACAATAGAGTTAGATATGGACAATGCGATTGCTTCTCGTAAAACAATTAATGCTATTCCGGACGTTAAGATATCATTTAATGATATGATTGTTAAAGCATCTGCTATGGCTTTAAGAAAGCATCCACAAGTAAATACTACCTGGATGGGAGAGAGTACTCGCTATAACAAGCATATTAGTGTAGGGGTTGCAGTAGCAGTAGATGAAGGATTAGTAGTTCCAGTTTTACCTTTTACAGATCAAATGAGTTTAACAACTATAGGAAGCAATGTAAAAGATTTAGCTGGTAAAGCAAGAAGTAAGAAATTAACTCCACAAGAAATGGAAGGAAGTACCTTTACCATATCTAATTTAGGTATGTTTGGTATTCAGGAGTTTACTTCAATCATTAATGCACCTAATTCAGCAATTTTATCAGTTGGAGCAATTGTTCAAAAACCAGTTGTAAAAAACGGAGAGATAGTTGTTGGTAACACAATGAAGGTAACATTAGCTTGTGATCATAGAACAGTAGATGGTGCTACAGGAGCTCAATTCTTACAAACATTAAAAGAATATGTTGAAAACCCTGTAACCATGTTGGCTTAAAAACGACTATTATTTATAAATAACATAAAATCCCACCTCCATGAAATGAAAGTGGGATTTTTTATTAATAATACTATATGAGAGGGATAATATTTTTTTTATGTACTGTTTGTTTTGTTCAAGCACAAACAACTATTGGTTTATTACATTATAATTCTAATGTTTCTGATGGTTATTTGCTTTTCGGGCATAAACAGGACAATGATGTTTATTTAATTAATAATTGTGGGGAAGTTGTTAATCATTGGTTGACGGATAATAGATTAGGAGTTGCTTACCTGTTAGATAATGGTAATTTATTAAAATCAGGTGGTGGTTTTTTAGAATTACGAGATTGGGATAACTCTTTGTTATGGAAGGTAGATCTAACAGTATATGGCTTAGATCAGCACCATGATATTGAGCCAATGCCAAACGGTAATGTGTTAGTATTATCTAGGGATGTATATACATCAGCTGAGGCTATTGCTCAGGGAAGAAATCCTTCTTTAGTAAATACAGAATTAAGATCAGAAAAAATAGTCGAAATTCAGCCAGTAGGAACCAATTCTTTAAATGTTGTTTGGGAATGGAAAATATGGGATCATTTAATTCAAGATTTCAGTGCTGCACAGCCTAATTTTGGAGTTGTGGCAAATCATCCTGAACTTTTAGATTTAAATTTAGGAACATCTTCTAGTAATTGGATACACGCTAATGCAGTGGAATATAATGAAACTTTAGATCAGATAGTTTTTTCTTCTAGAAAGATGAATGAGATTTATGTAATAGATCATAGCACGACTATTTTAGAAGCTGCCTCACATACCGGAGGTAATTCTGGTAAAGGAGGTGATTTTCTTTGGCGTTGGGGGAACCCTATAAATTATGATCAAGGAACAGCAGGCGATCAAAAATTGTATGGTCAGCATGACCCTAAGTGGATACCTAATGGATATCCTAATGCAGGAAAATTATCTTTATTTAACAATGGAACAGGAAGAACACCTGAATATTCGTCCGTACATATAATAGATACACAAGTAGATATTAATGGTAATTATAGTATTAGCGGAAGCTTCTTGCCAAATGATTTTTTCTGGTCTTGGGATGGAAGTGTATTAGGGACAACAGTTTTTAGTAATTCTCAAAGTGGTGCAAATGTTCAGCCAAATGGTAATGTTTTATTTTGTGAAACGGTACCAGGAAGAATATCAGAAATAGATTCTTCAGGTAATTTGGTGTGGTCTTATGAAAACCCTATAGGAACATCAAATTATGTACAAGGAGATATGATTCCTAATAGTCAAAATCAAGTTTTTAGAGCAGAGAAGTATCCAGCAAACTTTGTTGGTTTTACAGGAAAAGATTTAACACCTATAGGTATCATAGAAAATATAAATTCAATTTCAGATAACTGTAAAACTCTTAATGTAGAGGAATTTGTTCTAGGAGAGAATAGGTTTAAAATTTATCCAAATCCAATAAATTATGAGTTTAAGATTTCTGGGGAAGAAAGTATTGAATCAATTCAAGTGTTTAATTTAACAGGAAAAATAGTTCTTGAATATACTCAACCTCTCAATAGTTATAAAGTTTCAGAATTACCTCCAGGTATGTATTTTGTGAAAATTAGGACTAAAAAAGGAGCTAGGATTAAGAAAATAATTAAAGAATAAAAATATATAATATTAAAAATCCCGTTTCAAGACACATGTTCGAAACGGGATTTTTTTATCTTTAGAACAAAATGAAAATAGATGATTAAAAATATATTTTTTTTAAGCTTGCTGATAATTTCTTGTAAGGGATCTACAGTAGTTATGGATAATGATAATCCAGAGAACAATCAATTACCAGAACCTTCTAAACACGATGTAATATATGCAGATGTTAAGAAAAAGCCAGCTTTAGTAACTACTCCAGAAGAAGTAAAAGAAATAGTTTCTTATTTGGCTTCAGATGAGCTAGCAGGGAGAGATACGGGGTCTGAAGGAATTGACAAAGCTGCTACTTATATAGCTAATAATTTTAAAGATAGTGGGCTAAAAGAATACTATAAATCGTATCGAGATACTTTTAAAGTTGGAAATAAAGAAGCTTTTAATGTTGTTGGGGTTATAGAAGGTAAAGATCCTGAATTGAAAGATGAGTTTGTGGTTATAGGAGCTCATTACGACCATATAGGAAACGGAAAAAAAGTAGGAGAAGATATCATAGCAAATGGAGCTAATGATAATGCTGCAGGTACAGCAACAGTTATGGAGTTAGCTAAATACTTAGCTAAAAAAAGCAACAAAAGGAGTATTCTTTTTGTGGCTTTTGCAGCTGAAGAAAAAGGTTTGTTGGGCTCAAAACATTTAGCAAAAAAACTAAAAAATGAAGGAGTTAATGTAGCAATAGTTTTAAATTTTGAAATGATTGGTGTTCCGTTAAAAGATAAAGACTATACAGCTTATGTTACAGGATATAATATGTCTAATTTGGCAGAAAAAATGAATTCTTATGCAAGTGCTAATTTAGTTGGTTATTTGCCACAAGCTAAACAATATCAGTTATTTTCTAGGTCTGATAATTATCCTTTTTACAAAGAATTTAAAATACCTGCTCAGACTTTTTGTACGTTTGATTTTACTAATTTTGATTATTATCACCATGTAGATGATGAAGTAGATAAGTTAGATTTTAATCATATGGCTAGTTTTATAAATGCGTATGCACTAGCTGTAGAAAAAGTAATCAATTCTAAACCAGGCGAAATTAAATTAAATGAATAAAAATATAATTGTTACTGGTACTAGTAGAGGTATTGGTTTTGAGTTAGTACAGTTGTTAGCTAATCAAGGAAATCGAGTTTTGAGTTTATCTAGAAACAGTCAACCTATTAATGACTTAAAGCTATCTCATGTTACATCTTTGTCTTTTGATTTGGCAGAATCTTCAGATTACGAAAAAGTGAAGAATTTTGTTCAAGATGAATGGAATGGTAAAGTAGATATTTTAATAAACAATGCAGGTTTGTTGGTAAATAAACCTTTTGGAGAGTTAACCACTTTCGATTGGCAAAAAGTGTATGAAGTAAACGTATTTGGAGTTGCTCAACTAATTCAGTGTTTAATCCCTTACATGAGTAAAGGAGCTCATGTAATTACGGTAAGCTCTATGGGAGGAATTCAGGGGTCAATGAAGTTTCCCGGATTAGCTGCGTATAGTTCTAGTAAAGGAGCAGTAATTACCCTTTCTGAGTTATTAGCAGAAGAATATAAGGAAAAAGGAATAGCTTTTAATGTGTTGGCTTTAGGAGCTGTGCAAACAGAAATGTTAGAAGAAGCTTTTCCAGGTTACGAAGCACCATTATCTGCCTTAGAAATGGCTACTTATATAGCTGAATTTTCTCTTACAGGAAATAAGTTTTATAATGGTAAGGTCTTACAGGTTTCTAGTACTACTCCTTAGTGGTGAACTTTACTTGTTGACTCAATACAGTCATACCTTCAATTTTAGTTTTTATAGTAGTTATTTTAGCTGTTAGATAATGAGTCTTCCCTTTTACGTTATAAGTGAAATTGATTAATTTGGTAGAGTCATCAATAGATTTATAACTGTTTGTTTGTTTGAGTTCCTTTATCAAAATAGATTCAGGTAGGTTGATTAAAACAGAGTCATTTTCAATGATATTCGAAATTTGATATTGTATTTCTGGTTTAAATTTTGTTTCCTTTTTATAAAGTGAATTCAATTCAACGAGTTCATTTAGTTTTTGTAAAATTAAATCATTGTTTATATAAAAAGGACTCTTGTCAGCAAGATCAATTTCGTTAGTATGTGGCTCAAAATCATCACTTATAGTTTCTTCTGAAATTTCTAGATTCTCATAAGGTATTGTTTTGTCATTACTTTTAGCACAAGCATAACAAATAAAAACAATGACCAATATTAAATATTTTAAGCTATTCATTTAGTCATAAATTTAAGAGTTACTATTTTATTGTTTTTGTATTCCTTTTTAAGGATTTGAATGTTTTTTAAACTACTAGTTGGGATTAAAAGTTTATTAATAAAATCTTCTTTAGTATATATTTCTATTCCAATACTGTTTTTAAATACTTGGTATATTTTAGCTTTACTATCAATAAGGTTTTCTAATTCTCTTTTTCTTTTTTGCCAATCCTTAATGTTTCCGTTGGTGTAGTAGTTGAGCATTAATGCGTAATCATCGGTTTTTAATTTTATAACATCTTTAATAGATCTTTTGTTGCTTTTATGAATAGTATCACTAAAATAGAAGGGAGAGGAGGCTACAATAATTAATTTATTTTCTTTAGTCTCATAACTGAAACAACCTAAACTATCTGTTGTTTTGTAGATTGATGGTTCGTTATTAATTAAAATTTCTAGATTAATTTTGGTGTTAACAATAGGTTCATTGGTGTCTTCATCAATAAAGCAAAAATGATAATGGTTCTCTTTGTTATAGAAATACGCAGATAGGACTAAGGAAATTAATACAGTTAAACCAATTAATAATACTTTTTTATGAGCTTTGTTTTTTTGCGGTTTAGTATTTTTGGTTTTAAAGTCTTCCCAGTTGTTATAATTGCTATAAATACTTAATAAGTTTAAAATGTCGATTCTGGGTAACTTTTCGGGAGTGTTTTTACAATAAGTATAAAACCATTTTTCGCTTACTTTCCCTTTAGTTTTTTGAAATAAATCTTCTTGAAAAGAAGTTATCATGCTTCCTTTCCATTCTTGTATTTTAAAGGAGGAACCGTTGTTGCTATTAAATACTTCTGTAATAGCCTCTTTTAGTTTTTCAAAATAAATATGTTCTTGCTTTGTCAAGCCTTTGATTTATTGGTGTTTACTCTTTTGTAAATACTTTACAAGAATGTTACAAGTGTATTACAAGAGAAAATATTTGGTTAATGAGATGTTTGTGATGTATTAACAAATAAAAATATAAAATTATGAATGCAAATAAATTTATAACTGGATTTTTTTTAATGGGTATTATCCTAATAAACCATTCTTGTAGTAAAAATAGTAATAACGAATCAGTTATGAAACAGGAAGTAGAGCTTATTTCTTTTGAAGAAGAGACATCACTAGAAGGAATAAACCCTAATACAATGGATATTAGTAATAATGAAAAAAAGCAAAAGTCAATAACTACAGATTTTACTCCCAATAATTTAAAAATTATTAAATCTGCAGATACGAAATATAAAGTTAAAGATATTTCTAAGGCTTCAAAGGAAATAAAAAACTTGGTGTTAGCTAATAATGGATATGTTTCTGAAATGCGTTTTACGAATAGTTCATACAGTAAGCAGAATGTTTTTGTTATAAAAGTACCCAATTATCAATTTGATGGTCTGTTAGAAAAAATTAGTTCATCGGCAATTAAAATAGATTATGAAAACATAACTACCCAAGACGTTACAGAAGCTTATATAGATGCTGAATCTAGATTAAAGACTAAGTTAAAAGTTAAAAAAAGATATGAAGAGATATTAAGAACAAAAGCTTATAAAGTAACAGATTTACTTGAGGTAGAAGAAAAGATAAATGATATACAAGAAGAGATTGAAGCTGTTCAAGGTAAATTGAATTTTATGAAAAACAAAGTGTATCTAAGTACTATAAATATTGAGTTATATGAGGAATCTAAAACTCTAGTTCATAATGAGGAAAATGATAATAAGTTCTCTAAAGAAATCAATAAAGCAATGAATTTTGGGTTAGAAATAATCAAAGTTTTTTTATTAGCAATGGTTTATATATGGCCAATCTTATTATTGTTAATACTAATTTATATTGCATATAGAAGAAAGAGAAAATAATGTCAAACCTTATTCTTTTAAAAGGATATGGTTTTTTATATTTACCTAGTGCAACAAACTTTATTAAAATATCTACCAGAAAGAGCAGTTCCAGACGTATTGAGCTTATTAGAACATAATAGGGTTTATCTAAAAATTGTTAATGAACGAGTTACTAAGCATGGCGATTACAGAAAGTTATCCAATGGTCAGCACCAAATAACAATTAATGCTAGTTTAAATAAATACAGGTTTTTAATGACTCTTATACATGAAATAGCTCATTTAGTAGCTATTCAAAAATATGGTAGAACTATAAAACCACATGGGAAAGAATGGAAATTTACTTTTCAGCAGTTAATGTTGCCATTTATAAACCCATCTATTTATCCTAATAAGTTATTGCCTTTGTTGGCCAATCATTTTAAAAATCCAAAAGCAAGTAGTGATACCGATGCTCGTTTGTCTGTAGCATTAAAAGAATACGATCCAGAAAATGAGAAACATTTTGTTTATAGATTACCAGCAGGGTCGGTTTTTAGAATTTACAACGGAAAGGTATTTAAAAAAGGAAATAAAAGAATTAAGCGTTACGAATGTTTAGAATTAAACACGGGTAAAGTATATTTGTTTCAACCCAATGCTGAGGTTGAATTATTAAAAGGATACTAAAATAATATGAACAAAAATTATTATGCAATATTAATGGCTGGAGGAGTAGGTTCTAGGTTCTGGCCAGTAAGTACGTCGAGTTTTCCAAAGCAATTTCATGATATGTTAGGAACTGGTGATACATTAATACAAAAAACCTTTAACAGACTATCTAAGTTAATTCCATCAGAGAATATTTATATCCTTACCAACGAGAAGTATAATGATTTAGTTTTAGAGCAGTTACCGCAAGTTACCCAAAAGCAAGTGCTTTTAGAGCCAGCAATGCGTAATACAGCTCCTTGTATTTTATATGCTTCATTAAAAATTCAAAAAGAAAATCCTGATGCAATAATGATAGTTGCACCTAGTGATCATTGGATTGAAGATGAAAAAGCTTTTACTAAAAATGTGCAAGATGCATTCGACTTTTGTTTAAAGAATGATGCTTTAATGACTTTAGGAATTCAACCTACTTTTCCTAATACAGGTTACGGTTATATTGAGTATAATAAAACAGATGAAAATTTGGCTAAAAAAGTTTCTCAGTTCAGAGAGAAACCAGATTATAATACGGCTAAAGAGTTTATAGCTCAGGGTAATTTTTTATGGAATGCTGGTATTTTTATGTGGAGTGCATCGAGTGTAGTTAAAGCATTTAAAGAAAATGAACTTGGTTTGTACCAACTTTTTGAGAAAGGAATTGATGTTTATAATACAGAGTTTGAACATGATTTTATTCAAAATAATTATGCTAAAGCTGAAAACATATCGGTAGATTATGCTATTATGGAAAAGGCAAAAAATGTATATGTTTCAAGTGCAGCATTTGATTGGAATGATTTGGGTACTTGGGGAAGTTTATATGATAAACTGGATAAGGATTCTGATAACAATGCATTAGTAAATTCTCAAATATTAGCAGAGGACGCTTCGGGCAACATGATAAGAACAACTAAAGATAAGTTAGTTGTTATAGATGGTATAAAAGATTATATCATTGTAGATAAAGAAGATGTTTTAATGATATATCCAAAGTCTAAAGAACAAGATATTAAACAAATAGTAAATAGAGTTAAAGCGCTTGATAAGAGTTTGACTTAGACTGCTTATCGATGTTTTTTTAGTTTTAATCCAAAAAAAGTAATTAAGAACCGTTGTGTTTAGTAGAATAAATACAACGGTTTTTTGTATTTTCAACCTGTTAAAATGACCAATACATACATATGATAGATCAAAACCAATTAACACCAGAAGAAGAAAAGGTAGGAGAGACTGTAGATGTTAAAAAAGACGCGAAAGGTTTGGTAAAAAGTGTTTCAACCTTTTTGTCGGAACTTTTAGATATAAGAGATGAGACAGATCGAGAGCAAACCATAGAAGGTATAAAAACAGATATTCCTTTTAAAGGTCATATAGCTTGGATTTTAATATTTGCCGTATTTATAGCATCTATAGGGTTAAATGTAAGTTCTACTGCAGTTGTTATTGGAGCCATGTTAATATCTCCTTTAATGGGACCAATTTTAGGTATTGGTATGTCCTTGGCAATTTTTGATATGCAAACACTTAAGCGTTCGCTTGTTAATTTAGGTGTAATGGTTGGTTTAAGCGTTTTTACAGCATTTTTATATTTTAAATTATCACCCTTAACGGAGTTAACACCAGAGTTAGAAGCGAGAACTTCGCCAAATATTTTAGATGTTTTTGTAGCTATTTTTGGAGGTTTAGCACTTATAGTTGCTAAATCTAAAAAAGGTACAATGGCCTCGGTTATTTTCGGAGTGGCTATTGCAACAGCTTTAATGCCTCCTCTATGTACAGTAGGTTATGGTTTAGCGGTTTGGGAGCCTAGGTTTTTTGCAGGTGCAATGTATTTATTTTGCATCAATACCATTTTTATAGCATTATCAACATTTTTAGTAGCGAAAGCACTTCGCTTCCCTTTGGTTAAATATGCTAATGCAGAGAAGCGTAAAAGAATTAAGTGGACTATTACTTTTATAGCTTTATTGGCAATGCTACCTGCTTCTAAAACATTTTATGATGTATGGAAAGAGTCTAATTTTAATAGAGACGTAAAAGCATTTGTAACTAACGAAATTAAAGGAAATAAAGAATTACAGTTGTTAGAAACAAACTATGATTATGATACCCAAACTATAGAGTTAGATTTTTATAGCCATATAACAGAGGTGACTAAAGCCGATTTGTTAAATGAGTTAAAAGGAGAGGCCTATCCTAATTTACACGAGGCAAAATTAAAAATTAAAGGAAGTAATACAGATAATTTCGAATTGGTAAAAGATTTATTAGCCGAGAAACGAAAAGAAGTTCAGGATTATAGAAAAGAGATTAATAATTTAGAGCAGCAAGTAGCGGAGCTAGAAAAAACCATTGAAGAAACTTCTGGCCAAAAGCCATTAGACCTTTTATCAATTTCAAAAGACGCAAAAATTGAATTTTCCGAATTAGAAACTATAACATTTGCCACAGAATTAAAATCTAATTTTAAGAAATTAGACACGCTATCTGTTGTTAGACCTATCTGGAAAAATAATTTGATCGATAGTTTAGCTATTAAAAGAAATGGTAAACTATCTAGTTGGCTAAAAACCGAGTTAAAAGTAGATACAGTTTATGTTAAAAAATAAACTTTTAAATAAAGGAATATTAAGTAAAAGACTTCTAGAGATGGGAGTCTTTTCTTTTGATCAATTGATAGCTTTAATTCAGAATCTACCTTATGGTAGAAATGCAGATAGAGCAAATCCTGATTTGGTATTAAAAGAGTTAAAGGGAGCTTGTAGTACCAAACATGCATTAATTAAAAAGATAGCTTTAGAGCAAGAAATAAACGAGGTAAAACTTATACTGTGTATGTTTAAGATGAATGCTAAAAACACATCTAAAATAGCTAAAGTTCTTTATAAATATAACCTAGAATATATACCAGAAGCTCATTGTGTTTTACAAATAAAAAATCAGTATTTAGATATTACAACAAGTAAGTCATCTTACAATAAGATTAAAGAAGATGTAATAGAATTAGTAGAGATTCAACCAGAACAGATAGGAGTATTCAAAGTCGAATATCATCAACAGTTCTTAAAGACTTGGTTAAACAATAATAATTATTCTTTTGAAGAGTTATGGAAAATAAGAGAAGAGTGTATTGAAGCCCTTAGCTAAAATAGCATCATATTTAAAATGCTAATTAATATAAGGCTGTTAATAATGATTCTACTCCATTTCAACTCTTTTATAAAAATATGAATAATAGAAAGTATTACTAAAAAGCCAAATACTATTAATAGTTGTGCAATTTCAATACCTAGGTTAAAGCTTAATAGAGGAATAATAATTGATTCATCTTCAAAAAACATATTTTTTATGAAGTTAGAAAATCCTAATCCGTGAATTAAGCCAAAGAATAAGATAGTATAGAAATATCCTTTTTTCTTCTGTTGTTCCTTGCTTTTAAAAAGGAAATAGAAGTTTCCAAAACATGTAATCATTATTGTAATAGGAATGAGTGTTTCTATCAGGTCCATAGGCATAGAAACAATATTTAAGCCTGCTAAAATGAGTGTTAAAGAATGACCTATTGTAAAAGCGGTAATCAATTTAATGATTTCTTTCCAATCACTTAACTTATATAATAAGCAAAAGGCAATGATGAAAAAGAAATGATCTAATCCATTAATATCTAAAATGTGATTTATTCCTAATTCAAAATAATATTTAAACTCATTCATAGTAGGGTAGGGGTGTTAATATTAAATATAAAGTGTTTTTTTTGAGATTCTGGAGTGTTTATCTGTAAACGATTTTCTTGTTTTTTAAAAGCATCAAAAAGCAAAGTGTTATTAATTTGATAATGTTTTTTGGGCTCTATGTTTGTAACACTTTTTAGGTGTATTATTAGAGCAATTTTCCCTTTAGTAAAATCAAGACTTTCTATATTTAAATTAACTTTTTTGTCTCCTTGTAGAATGTAAAAGTTTTCGTGAATATACTTTTGTAGAGCTTTTGTTCCATTACTATTAATGGTGGTGAATTCAGGTTCTTTAAGTCTGTATTTCTGACCAATGTGATAACTTAAGTCATCTAAGAATAATCTTGTTTCTATAATGGCGTAATTATTAACACCAAATGTCATTCTACTGAATGACATTTTTAAAGGGTGTAAAAATAAAGTAGAGCAGTATAACAATAAGAAAAAACTTTTCATTTATAATCTAATAATTAATTGGTAGTGCATTTCTAAAGCTAAAAAAGAATAAAATATGTGTGTTTTTCTTTGGTTTATAGAAGCTTATTTAATGATTATGTTTAAGTTGTAAATCTTATCGGAATAAACTTTTAGTAAGTATTTTCCAGCGGGTAAAAACTGTTTTTCAATTTTTACTTTTGAAGCACCTATATGCTTAACCTCATATACCTTTTTACCAGAAAGATCATAGATTTCTAATTTAGAAATAGGATGTTGTGTATCAACATAGGCATATTCTTGTATTGGGTTAGGATAGAGTGAAACGTTATTTTTAGAGGTGAAATTTTCTGAATTCAATACATTGTTTACCACACTAAAGTAGACACGATTTGAAACTTCGTTATAACTGTCATCAGTAAACATTACAATAAAGTAATCGCCAGTTGTATCTGGAACCTGATTAGGTTGCCCCGATGTACCTGCACTATCATCTATTGTTGTTACACCATTAGCCAAACCTCCAAAATACTTATAAGTAAATAGTTGATCTGTTCCTGGGTTTTCTCCATTTTTATAAATTCCTAACCAGTCTTTCTCTTTACCAGGTCCATCTGTAAAAGAAACAGTAATGTTTTCATTTAATTCATATTCTGTTTTATTTGTTGTTATGGTTGTAATTTGTGTTCCAACCTGAAAATAAATACGTTCGCCAATCTCAGAGTATCCGTTTTTTAAATGGTAGGTTGCATAATAGTATCCTTTAGGTAAGTTGCTATATGTTTGTGTGCCATTAGCATTGTTAACATATTGCCAACTAGTATAAGTGCCAGTAGCTGGAGCAGTACCAACCTTATAAATGCCAATCCAATCTTGAGAATTGTTAGGTGCAGTTGCATAACTTAATAATACATCTTCACCTTCAGCATATTCAGTTTTATTAGAACTTAGCGTTGGAATATTTCCAACCCAGAAATGAATAGGGTTAGTTAATTGTGTGTAACCATCATTTTCAAAGAACGATACAAAGTATTCACCACTGGTAGTAATTGAAAAATTTACAGTTCCACTAGTGTTACCATTAACATAGCTCCATGCTGTTGCGGCTGTAGAACCTGGGGTTTGTCCTTTTTGATATATGCCAATCCAATCTTTAGCATTTCCAGGTCCATTAGCATAGCTAACTGTAATTGTTTCGTTAGTATTGTAATATGGTTTGTCTAAAGAAATAGCTGGTTGCCCGTCTACACTACCTGTAATTTCAAATTGTAATGTATCTGACCATTCACTCCAATTTAATGCTTTATCACGATGTCTAACTCTTATATAATGTGTTCCATTATTTAATTGGTTTGTTCCTATATCTAGATTAAAAATACCAGCTCCTAAACCAATATCAATAGTTTCATCTGTTTGACCATTTAATGGACCGTAGAAGTTTTCGTGATTTCTAAAAGTGTCTCTTTCTAATACTGAAAAGTCACTTGCGGCAGAAATTTGAAATTGTGTAGAATTATAAGCTTCTCCTGTAGATGTGTTATAAGCACTGCTATTAAAAGTGTATGGCAAACTAATAGCATTAGTAATATTATTAGTAATAGAAGGCTTATTAGGGACAGCAATTCCTCGTTTTATATGAAAACTGTCTAAAAGAGTATTGTTTTTAGTTGTGGTTAAACTACCAATAGTATATGATTCAACCTTCATTTCGTTAGAGGCGTTATCGATTTCAACTAATTGATAGGCAAAGTTAGACCAAGAACCTTGTGTCTCTTCATGGTCAGTTTCATTAGAAGAATCACCCCAATATTGTGGCCACGCTGTTCCTCCTGAAATTATATGGTATCCCGGATGATCTTTAAATTGCCCTCTAGAATATAAGTGATGGTGTCCAGCAATATGTAGCGCAAATTTATTATTGGTTTTTAAAATTGGGAGTACGTTTGTACCGTACCATGGTGAGTAATCATTAGAGTATTGTTCTGCTTGATATGGTCTATGAGAAATAGTAATGATCCAGTCAACATTGGTATCTGTTGCTGCAGCATTTAAAACTGAAGTAACCCAATTTAATTGTGTAGTTCCATTAAGTTCTGTGTCAAGAACAACAAATAAAACATTGCTCATTTGATATGCGTAGTAACGTTCTGTTCCAGAATTAATGCCTTGATAATCGAAGTTATTGTCAAGAATAAAGTGTTCATAATAAGCATTTAATCCCATAGCCCCATATAACTCATGATTCCCAACAGCGGTAATTAACGGTAGATTTGGAGTAATATAACGTTGTTTTTCAAAATGAATTTTTTCATAATGAGTTAAGTTTCCATAGTCTACCTGATCTCCATCATTTATAATTAAATTAAAGTGATCTGCTAAAGGTGTTCCATACAATTCTTCTGCTTTACTTTTAGCAGCTTGAACCAGTTCGTTGAATTTAGAATATGGCTGTCCTTGGTAGTTAATCAATTGGTGATCTCCTAAAACAATAAAACGGAGTTTTTCGTTGTTGTTTCCGTAATTGGGAGGTGTTTTAAAATAGTGTACTGCTGACTCATCACTGCTCCCACTTTGTACTTTATAATAATATCCTGTATTAGGAGTTAATCCTGTTAATTGCACATTGTGCCAGTGATATGGAGAAGTGTAACCTGAATCTTGTGGAGATAAATTTACTGTTGTACCATTAACAGTGGTAGATAAGTTAGTAGAGGTAGTCCCATAGCTTACTGAAGGGTTTGTACCATTGTCTGTTTTCCAACTTACCCATATGGAAGTTGGCTTTGCAGCTTGTAAATAAGGATTGATGTTTTGTGAAATAACTTTATGAGTAAGTAGAATCAGAAAAATTATTAACAGTTTACCAGAATTTTTCATTGGAGTTTAATTTTGTTACGAATGCAGCAAAACTCCAATTTAAATATTAAGTATTAGTTACAGCATTATTAAAGATGAGTAACTTTAATGTTAAAAATGTTAAAAATATATTAAGTAAAATATAAGCGCAGTTACTTAAATTATTGTTCGTTACTAATATACATTTTTCGAACCTTTTTCATTAGGTTAGAAGAGTATACAAAATCGGTAACCGCTTTGTTATCGGTTTTAAAAATATCTTTATTACTTCCTTCCCAAGCTTTAAGACCATGTTGTAAGAAAACAATCTTTTGCCCGATTTCCATTACCGAGTTCATATCATGAGAGTTGATAACGGTAGTAATGTTATATTCTTGAGTAATTTCTTGAATTAAGTTATCTATTACAATAGCAGTTTTAGGATCTAAACCAGAGTTAGGTTCATCACAAAACAAATACTTTGGATTCATTACAATTGCCCTGGCAATAGCAACCCTTTTTTGCATTCCTCCAGATATTTCAGAAGGGAATTTATGATTAGCATTTATTAATTGAACTCTATCAATAACCAAATTAGCTCGTTCTCTCATTTCTTCTAAAGACTTTTGAGAAAACATTTGCATAGGAAACATTACATTTTCTTCTACAGTCATAGAATCAAAAAGTGCACTTCCTTGAAATACCATACCTATTTGTACACGTAGCTTTCTTTTTTCTGCTTTAGATAAGTTCTGATAGATTTTATCGTGAAAAGAAATAGTTCCTTCTTCTGGCGTATGTAAACCTAATAAACTTTTAAGGAAAACAGTTTTACCAGAACCACTCTGCCCAATAATTAAGTTGGTTTTTCCTTGTTCGAAAACAGTTGAAATTCCTTTTAAAATTTCTGTTCCATCAAAGCTTTTATGTAAATTGTTAACAGTTATCATAATTAAGTAAGCATCAATTGAGTAATAATATAATTAACAATAATAATTACAACACTGGTCCAAACAAAAGACGAAGTGGCAGCTTTTCCTACTTCTAGAGCACCACCTTTCATGTAGTATCCATGAAAAGAAGGAATAGTAGCTAATATAAAAGCAAAAAACATCGTTTTTACAAAGGCATAGAATATCTGAAACGAATTAAATTCGTATTGTAGCCCTAGAATAAAATCTTCATTAGAAGCAAATCCTCCATAAACACATGCAACCCAACCTCCTAAAATTCCTAAAAACATAGAAATAGTAATAACAAAAGGATATAATAAAAGTGAAATAATTTTAGGGAAAACCAAGTAGTTTAGTGAGTTAATACCCATTACTTCTAGAGCATCAATTTGTTCAGTAACTCGCATAGTTCCAATACTAGATGTAATGAATGAACCTACTTTTCCAGCCATGATAATAGACATGAAAGTAGGGGCAAACTCTAGTACAACACTTTGTTTGGTTGCGAAACCAACTAAGTATTTTGGAATTAACGGGTTGTCTATGTTTAAAGCAGTTTGAATGGCAATAACGCCACCTACGAAAAACGAAATAAAAGAAACAATACCTAGAGAACCAATAATAAGGTCGTCAATTTCTTTAAAAATCAACTTTCTGAGTACACTCCACTTAGTGAACTTGCTAAAGATATCTTTTAGCATGATAAAATATAGACCAAAATCGTGGAGTTGTTTCATAATGAATTTCAAGAGTGGCTAAAATACTAAAAATGTCTTTCCTGTGAAAACGGGAATCTAAATATAAAACACATATTTTTGCATAAAATGGTTTTGTTATGAAAAAGTATTTGTTAGGAGTAATACTGTTGTTAAATGTAATGTTTTTAAGTGCCCAAGAATCTCAACCAAAATTGGTGGTTGGTATTGTGGTAGATCAAATGCGTTATGATTATTTAACTCGTTTTCAAGATAAGTATGTAGACGGAGGTTTTAATAGGTTATTAAACGAAGGTTTTAACTGTAAAAACAATCATTACAATTATGTGCCTACTTATACAGGACCTGGTCATGCGTCAATCTTTACAGGCACTTCGCCTATGAATCATGGTATCATATCTAATACTTGGTATGATAAGTTTTCAGATAAGTATGTGTATTGTGCTTCAGATGAATCGGTAAAATCTGTAGGAGTAAATACAGAGAAAGAGCAGATGTCTCCTAACAGAATGAAAACTACTAGTGTAGCAGATCAATTGCGATTACACACTCAAATGAAGAGTAAGGTAATAGGAATAGCGTTAAAAGATCGAGGTGCAATTTTGCCTGCCGGACATAGCGCTTCAGCTGCTTATTGGTTTAGAGGAAGAGAAGACGGTAAGTGGATAACGAGTACTCATTATATGAATGAATTGCCGAAATGGGTGACAAAGTTTAATAAAAACGCTGATCAGTATTTAAAGCAGTGGAATACATTACAGCCCATAAAAGAATATATAGAGAGCGGAAGTGATGAAAACCATTTTGAAGGTGCTTTTAAGGGAAAGGAGAATGTGAGCTTTCCGTATGATTTGAAACAATTATCTAAAGTAAAAGGTAACAAAGGGTATGATGTAATTAAGGCTTCGGCTATAGGTAATGAAATGACTACCGATTTTGCTATTGAAGCGATTAAGAATGAACAATTAGGACAGAATTCAGTAACTGATTTTCTTACGTTGAGTTATTCGTCAACAGACTATGTAGGGCATCAGTTTGGAGTAAATTCTGTTGAGGTTCAAGATACTTATTTGCGATTAGATAGAGACCTATCTCGACTATTTCACTTTTTAGATAGTGATTTAGGTAAGGGTAATTATACAGTTTTTCTAACTGCAGATCATGGAGCTGTTCAAGTGCCAAATTATTTAAAATCATTAAAGATTCCTGCTGGTTATTTTAGGAAAGATGATTTTAAAAAGCAGTTAAAGGAAGCATTAAAAAAGAAGTATCAAACCACAGGATTAATTAAAAACGTGTCGAACAATCAGGTCTTCTTAAACAAAGAGAAAATAAGAATGATCGATGAAGATTTAGATGATGTTCAAGAATTTATTGCTCAAACAATTATAGATTTTAAGCACATAGATAAAGTGTTTACTGCAGATGCCCTTATGAATACTTCTTTTACAACTGGAATAGGAAAGCTAATTCAAAATGGGTTCCATCCAAAACACTCTGGTGATGTGGTATTTGTTTTAGAGCCTTCAGTAATATCTTATCCAGAAACAGGATCTACTCATGGTAGTGGTAATAGTTATGATACTCATGTGCCATTATTGTTTTATGGTAATGGTATTAAGAAAGGGGAGACTTACCAGAAAACAGAAATTATAGACGTTGCGCCTACTATTTCAGCTCTTTTAGGTATTTCTTTTCCAAATGGTTGCTCAGGTAAGCCTTTAGGTTTTGTTTTTAAATGAAGAGAAATGGATAAAGTAGATTCTTCTGTTATTGAGTTATGGAAAGTGTTTCAGGAAAAAATCCCGAAATATAAAGATAAAGAACTGCCTTTGTCATTTTATTTCTGTGATAATAAAAAGGATGCAGATGAGTGTGCAGAGCTGGTTGTAGAAGGTGTTAAACAAGCAACAGCTACTTCTTTATGGTGGTTTGAAAAGAATAATGAGCAGCTGCCTAAAGTAGGTGATGTGTATATTGTAACTGATTGGGAAGGTAAAGCAAAAGCGGTAATAGAAACAACTAAAATAGATCCAACTCCATATAATGAAATAACTAAAGAGTTTGCTTTCATAGAAGGAGAAGGAGACCGGTCTTTAGAGTATTGGAAAAGAGTTCATGAAGCTTATTATAAAAGAGAAATGGCTCCTTATAATGAAGAGTTTAGAGAAGATATGATTATTGTATGTGAGCACTTTAAAACCTTATACACTAAATAATACCAATAAAAAAGCTCGCTGAATTGCGAGCTTTTTTATGAATGCTAAATATGTTTTACCCTTGTAAAGCGGCTCCAGCTCCAATACCTAGTACTGTCATAATTACTTGTATAACAATACCAACTCCAAATCCAATTAAAGCCATATTACATGCTTGTTTAGATTTTAAAGGAGCATCTTTTTTATGCACGAAGTATAAAATGGCTCCTACTAAAGGGATACAAAATGATACAACTTTTAAAGCAGTACCTAAATCTTCTTGGTTGTTTACATTGTTTTCTTCCATAAATTATAATTTAGTTAAAAAGTGATAATATTAATAATCCGATTTGAATTCCAATTAAAGAAACTAAAGACATTGCTCCGATGCCGGCAATTAAACCAGTAGAAAAACGCAACCAATTGTTACTTTCTCTAGCAAAATAAGCTTGAGTAAGCCCGTCAAGTATAGTAGGAAGCATTAAAAGTAAAGCTGTTAACCAACTAAACTGTATTACACCAAATAAAAATAAAGGAAAAGATAAATACCCTAAGTGAATTCCTGTACATCTGGAACAGACAGGAAACTGTTTACCTTTCCAAAAAAAAGAACGTTCAGGTAGCCTATGACAGGATACGTACGATACTTTAGTATTAGTTAGCTTTTTTAACATGGATGATAAATGTAAGGGAATTATATCGAATATTATGATGGATTTAGTGTTAATTATTAACAGGTGAAAGTTAAGTTGTTGATAATTAGTTTTATGTGTAATTAAAAAAGACTTACATTTTAGTAAGTCTTTTTTAAAGGAAATGTATAGGTGTTTAATGCTTTCCCAAGGCTATTATATGAGCCCTGCCTTTACCAACATTAATAGTTTTATAGTTAAATACAATCTTTTTAATAATTCGGTTTCTTCCCTTTAAGTCTATAGCTCTGGTAAGTATGCCCTTTTTAATAGCACTATTAATAACATGATTTTCTGATGAACCATTACCATAAACAATTTTTACGTTTTTAACATAAATAGGGGCTTTGGTAACTTTAAATTTTACTTTGTTAAACCTACCTTCTTTAGCAGTTACCATAATAACATCATGATCTGCTTTCATATTTACGTTTTTTTTACCTAATACTTCCCATCCGTTTATAGTAGATATGTTTGGACTAAATGATAATAACCCTAAGGCTAAAATAAAGACCGAAAGTTTTGCAATTACATTCTTCATAGTGATAATTTTAAAGGTTTATACTTCTATGACTATAGAAAAATGAAAAGGTTTAATTTTTACTATTGTGATATTTAAACAATATTTTATTTTTTTCTAATTCTGTTAGTCCGTAACTATTATTTGTTTCTAGCGAAGTAGGATATGAATTGTCAATATTGATAACAAACCTCATTAAATATTCACTAACACTTAGTTTACTTCCTAAGCATCCTGATTGATAATAAACTGAAAATTCATTATCAGAGATAGATTTAGAAATTAGTTCTGCTTTCTCGTTATAATTTTCTTTTTTGATTAATCCTTCATATGCAATAGCTTTCACCGTTCCACTAGGGTATTCAATTAACTTAAGGAGTTCTTGTTCAGTAGCATTTGTCATAATCCATTTACGACGTTTTATTTCGTCTCGTGTTGAAGTTCCAGAATATCCAACAACTCCACTAGTAATTCCCTGAATTTCTGCAATAGCAATTGAATCTTTTATATTTTTTCTTATGCCACTCCAATTAAAAGACCAGCTCTTTTCATAGTTGGTAAATATTATAGTAGTGACACCTATACCAATAACGGTAAAAAGAGGCAACAAAATTGAAAACTTATGGAGCTTGTTTTTTCTTCGCTTATATTCCATATAAATTTAAGACTAATTAATGTTTATCCTTATCCCTTTACTATGGCTGCTAAATTCAGGAGCATACATATTTTGTATGGTAGATATTCCGTTAGAGAAACTACCCGAATTATTTACTCGAACTTCATACTCCAACACATAAGTGCCTTTTGGTAAATAGTCGAAAAAGAAATGAGTAGCTACATCTTTAGTGCTTTGGTAATACCCCAAACCGTCTTGCCATTTATAACCAGATAATACATCAACCGGTTCAAAAGTACTGGCACGCATATCTTTTAAATGAACAAACTCAAAATTGTCTTTTACCTGCAATTCAATTCTAACTTTTACTAAGTCACCAACCTTTAATCGCGGGGCGATAGCCAAAGAATTATCTTTAGTGTCACTAATCTTCTTAAGTTCTATACCAGCATCAGTATACTCTTTTAAGAATAATTTTTTACTTAGCTGAATATCGCTCTTATGCGTTTCTGAAGTAATTTGATCTAATTGTTCAAAATATTGCCAATAATAACCTCCATATTGAGTAATGTCCGATTTATTCTTAATCTTTATAGAACCCATTTTTGGTTGTATTTCATCGGTGTTCCACGAAGTTTTAATGTAACCTGTACCGGCTTCTAGTTTGGTTTCGTCTAGCTTTTTAGTACTGATTTTCTCGTTACCAATAGTAATATTTGTAGATCCTTCTACAGACAACCAATCGTTTCCTTGAAGTAACAATGCATAAACAGCTTCTGTAGTAGCTTTGGTGGTATCCCAACTATTTTTACGTTTGTTGTTCAATAACCACACTTGTAAGTTCTCAATGGTTTCTTGGTCTTTGCTTATCTCTGCAAATGCTTCTATAATTAAAGCCTGAGTTTCTATAGGAGCTTCATTCCAATACCATCCAGCTTTATTGCTTTTCCAATACATTCCCTTTCCATCGTTTACAATAGCCGTTTCTTGTAAGTTCTCTAAAATAGTTTTAGCTAGTTTAGTATCTCCATAACGTTCACTTACTATAGCTAATAAGGTCTTCTGAAGTAAGGTTTTAGACAACCATTTCTCCTTTGTTCTTGGTAAATAGAAGTTGACTAATTTCTGAACTTCTTTAGAAAACGGGTGACTGTCTGTAAAGAAACTTCTTGTGTATAAATAATGTAAATGATAATAGCTCGCTTTAATATCTGCTTCTTTCTGATGTTTTAAAGCTCTTTTATGTTTGACAATGAATTCATTGTCTAAATAATCAATAGCTTTAGATATTATTGAATTTAAGTTATCTGAAGAATTACGAACATTCAATTTGTTTAAATGACCTACACCAGCAACAATATGTCTGGTAATGTGTTCGTTTGCTCTACCACCATCAAACCAAGGGAAAGCCCCAGAGCTCAATTGCATTTTTTGTAGCTTATTAATAGTTCTTTTTTCTTCTGAAGTCAACTTCTCTAAATCGAATAATAAAGCTAATTGTTTTTTCTTTTCAGCATCTGACTGTGCATCTCGTAACCAAGGGGTTTCTGCAATTAGAATTTGCTTCAACTCTTCGTTTTGCTCTAGTTTAGAAGTTAATTTACCATTAGCTTTCCACAAATCAAACACTTGTTTAATTTTAGGGTTGCTATTCATAATATGTGCTCCTAAAGCATTTCCGTAGTAGCGAGCAAAAGTTTGTTCAGCACATTCATACGGATATTCCATAACATAAGGCAAACTTTGTATAGCATACCAAGCCGGATTGGTAGTGTATTCTAAAGTAATCTGATGATTGCGTAAGGTTTTAGATTGGTTATTTAATAACTTTTTGAAGCTATACTCTTTAGAACTGTTTGCTTTTACGGTAATAGGAATGCTTTCTGTAACCAACATTTTATTGGTTAAAACCGGTAATACATTTAACTCTCCATCTGAAAAATTTTCTGCTATAGCCAATACTTTATATTCTACCGCTGGTATACCTTCTGGAATAACTAAGTTCCAAGAAATAGAAGTGTTTCCTTTTGGCTGAAGTGTAAAACCTTGAGTGGCTCTCGACTGCGCTCGAACTGACATTAATTTGGGACTTATTTCTTCTCCTGTTACAGCATTGTATAGTTCTAGTTTTGCTTGTCCGTTTAAAACTTTATCTGACAAACTACTAATCTTAGTTTGAAAAATAAGGCTGTCTCCTTCTCGTAAAAAACGTGGCGGATTAGGTATTACCATTAACTCTTTTTGGGTAACTACTTCTTTTTGTAGTTTACCTGAAACACCTGTTTTGGTATGACCAAATAATTGTAGTTTCCATCTAGTTAATGCTTCTGGAGATTCAAACTCAAATTGTAAGTTACCTTTTGTATCTGTTTTTATATGCGGATAAAAGAAAGCCGTTTCGTTAAGGTTTTTGCGGGCCGCAATAGTTTTGAATTGTTCTTCTAAATCCTCAAGAGGATACTGTTCATAGCCGTAATCTAGTTCTTCACTGTCTTCCATTTCTTCAGAATTAGCAATGCCAGAAGCGTTACTGCTCACTGATGAGATAACTTGATTTGAAGCGGTAATTGCTGCAGCTTTTCTTTTTTTACCATATGCAGTAACAACTATTTCATCTAAATTATTATCAGGTTGAAGTGTGTAATTAATAATGCTAGCTGTTACTGGAATTGATTTAGTTGCATACCCAACATAAGAGATTTCAACAAGATCTCCTTTTTTAGCTTGTAGACTATATTTTCCATCAAAATCAGTACTAGTACCAATTGTTGAACCTTTAATTAGCACAGTTGCTCCTGGTAACGGTAAATTGTTTTCATCAACAATAACACCACTAATAGTTATTGTCTCTCCCTTCCCTCTAGGAACTTTATTAAAAAGATAATTATTGTATTCTTGTTCGTATTGATATTTATAACCAAATCCAAAGTGATTTAGTTTGTTATGTATTTTACTGAAAGAATTTGTAGTAATATAAATAGGGTTTTTAATGGTAAATCGATCAGTTTTAAAAGTATTGCAATGTCTGTGAATCTGTCCGTTTCTATAATAATCTCTAATACTAATTTGTTGTATCCAATTGTGTGGTTTAAATTGGTCTAGAGAAGCATCGTACATACTAGCTAATACTTCTGCTTGGGTGTTTTTACCTTTTTTGTTTTTAATAGTAAATGACCATTTTTCTTTAGAACCCGGTTGCAACTTGTCTCTAAATGTTTTGGTTTCTATAACTAATTCATCTTCTGGTATCGATAAATCTATCGTAGCATTTACCAATCTAAAATCTTGGTGCTTAGTCATACTAAATTGTAGGCTAACATAAGCTTCGGGGTTTTGAGGTTGATACTTTTTAAGAACATCTAATGGTATGCGAATGGTTTGGTAGCCATCAATAGTTAGTTCTTCTCTATAAAAACGTTCGTTGTTATAAAAGGCTTCTGTAAAAACCACTAAATCTTTGCTAGCTGTTTGTAATTTGATTGCTATATAGCCATCCTTTTTTACAGTATTTGAATTGAGTACTTGATGGTTAAACCATTGCTTATCTGTTAGGTACTTATCATTAGGATTAAAAACCGAAACAAACTTTTCTTGTGTTATGGTATGTTTTGTATCATCTTCTGCTTTTGCTACTATTATATATTTTCCAGAAATCCATTTGTTAAGATCTAAGTCAATTTCTTTTTTCTTTTCAGTATCTAAAACTGTTTCATAAACCAGCCCTCCTTTTTCCCAGTTTTTAAAATCATCTTCATTTGCATAGGCTTCGTGAGGGAAATACTTTTTAAATTCTTCTTTACTTAATAAATGGCTATCAGCAATGGGTAACCTACGGTTTCTCAATAGGTATTGCGGAGCTTTTAATTTGTAAATTTTTATGGTTACCTGACTTGCTAAAAATTCACCGTTTAAATTGTTACTCTCTATGGTGATCTTTTGTTCTTTATTGGTATCCCAATTATGAGTTGTCTGGATACCTAAAACCAAACTATGGTAACCTACTTTTACAGTTGTAGTGGCTGTTCTGGTTTCTCCGTTAATATCGGTTACATTAGCAGTGATTTCATAGTTAAAGACAGGCAAATCTTCTGATTTTTTTGTTTGGTCTGCTAATGCATTAAAGTTAATGTCAAATTCTCCTTTGTCGTTGGTAGTAACTTCTCCGTGGGCTATTTCTTGTTCATTGGTGTCATAATGTCTAGACCAGTACCTCCAGTGATTAAACTGAGTTTTACGAACTATGTTGTAAGTAACTTTTGCATTACTAATATTGGTACCTAATAATGCTTTAGCGGTTCCTGTAACACAGATGTTGTCATTAACAGAGAAACTTTCTTTTACGGGATTAAAATTAACTTCAAACTTTGGTCGCTTGTATTCTTCTACAGAAAAGTTAGTATATGCGTTACTAAAATGCTTAAAGTGTTTATCACTTTGTTGAATTTCGATAGTAAAGTTTCCGGTAAGAACATCTTTAGGTAATTCAAAAGATTCAGAAAAAGAACCGTAATCATTAGTGGTTAATTCAAAGCTTTTAATTTCTTGATAGTTTACATCTCTTATAATAACCTCGAATTCTTTATTTGATACTACATTACTTTTGTAATCTTTTCTAGCTAATACAATTCCTTTAAAATGCACTTTTTGTCCAGGTCTGTAAATACTTCTATCTAAAAACAAAAAGGCTTGAGCACGTTCTTTCTTACTGTCATCTTTTGGTTTTCTATAACCATTATAATGATACTTTTTACCTAAAGAAAGGCTGTCGTTTTGGTAAGAGACTATTACTAAATCATTTTGTCTTTTTCCACTAAAAGAAGCTTCCCCCCATTTGTCGGTACTTTTTTGAGAGCTTCCAAATTTTACGGTGGCTCTATTAATGGGCTTACCGTTAGAACTGTTTAGTACTTGGAAGATCTTTTTTCCTTGATAATCAGATTCTACAACGCTGAGGTTTGAAACCGTAAACGAGCTATAGGCAAATAAGTCATTTTTATTAAAATCTTTGTTAGGAGTAGCTAAAACTATATAATTACCTAATTCTAATTTAGGTAGTAAAGCTTCTGTACTATGATTAAAATAATCGCCCTTTTGTGGTAGATTCACCTTAACACTCTCTAAAGCTTTTTGAATAGCAAAGAACTCATTGATTTTAGTTTCTCTGTCTTGGTAGTTGTATTGATAAAATGAGTAATCTAAAGTAACTTGATATACTGTTAAATAAAGTTCCTTTACGTTATTAAACTGAATCCAAACTTTTGAAGCTGAATTACTAGGAACCACTTGCTCATTTTGTAATTGTAAAGTTGGCTGTAATATTATAGATTGTAAGTTTTGAGCTAAGACAGAAGCTTCTGTATTAGGGTGGCTCTCCATAATTTCTTCGGTTATATCTAAAGCCTTTTTTCTGTTTTTGGGTAAATATTCTAAGCTTGCTACATCATACAACGCTTGTGCATAATGTGCTTTTAAAAAAGCATACGAATTTCCAGAAGTATATTGTTGTAAACTCTTTTCTAAACTCTCTATATAAAGTTCTTTGTTGTTGCTGAGTGTAGAATTATTTTTTACAAATTGTAAGCGTTCAACAAACGCCTCTATTAAGGCTTCAGGTTGTTTCTTTTCTAGGTGAAATTGCTCTAGTTTTTGATAGGTTTTTAATACAGGGTATTTAGAAAAAATAGAATCATTGGTTTCTATAACTAGTTCAGAAAACACATTAGATGGAGAAAAATAATCAACATTATCTATATAAAATCGCTCTTTGGGCTTGGTGATTCTAGATTCATCGGTTTTAAAAAACTGTAAGGCTCTATGAGCAAGTAAATCGTATAAAGAAGGGCGAAGGTTTTCGGTATCGGTTCCTTGAATTAATAAATAACGGTAATTGGTAACGGGAATGTTTTGTAGACCTGCATCATTACTAATTGAATTATTAAAATCATTATGAATAGAAGTGAACAAAGTATTTAAATCCCAAGTTCTAAAATCTTCTTGGTTTACCTGGTCGGTTTTGGTTCTGTTATAAATTTGCCAACGGTGTTGTTGTAGGTATTGCCATTTAAAATCGGCTAGAATAGAAGTTAAAATAGCATTGGCAGGAAAACGAGCATTACTAATTTCGTTTTCTAATTTCTGAACAATTTTTAATTCGGAATCTTCTTCTAAAGTCAAAGAGAATTTAGATAGATAGACTAAACTTTTAATAAGCTGAATATCATTCTTCTTTTTCTTTGCTTTTTTGTAAATAGTAGTTACTACTTCGTTAGCAGATTTGGTTTTACCTTCTAATTCGTAATTTTCTACTATTTTCCAGTGTTTTTCAAAGCCTTGTTGTGCTAAAGATTGGGTCATAAATAGAATACCGAATAATATTATTAGTTTGTTCATAATTCACTGTTTGTATTCAAAGTAAAGACATATCAAATAGTATTCCAATAACGAATGAGTTAGCTAATTGTTTTGTTGAGTAAAAGGTAAGGTTTATTGAGGGGAAAAAAACAACCTTCCTTTTAAGAAGGTTGTTTTTTATATACTTAATTTATCTAGCAGATGGTTATTTAGTTAATTGAACAGGAATACTATCTTGAGATCCATACAATTTGATCTCTTTAATGTCTGCAGGCATATTTAAACCATTTTCACTAATAACATTTTTTACACGCTTAATTACATCGCTTTTTACTTCTAGAGCACCTCGCTTATATTCTTTGGTCTTTGTCCAAAATATAACTTTTAAATTTACAGTACTTACTCCTAAATCGTTTACCGTAACAAAGCATTCATGCTGATTGGTATTAATAACTCCTTTGGTCTTGGTTACTACATCTAATATAATTTCTTTAGCAAAATCTACATCATCATCATAATCTATACCTACAATAAAATCAGAGCGATAAAAACCATCTTCAGTATAGTTGTAAACGGCTTTTTTTATAATATCGCTATTAGGAATATAAACATCTCTGCCGTCAAAAGTTTTTAGTTTAGTAAAACGAAATTCCATTATTTTAACTTTTCCAAATATGTCTCCAATCATTACTGTATCATTTACATTAAAGGGGCGGTTGAATGATAGAATTACACCAGAAATAAAATTTTCGCCAACATCTTTAAAGGCAAAACCAAATATTAATGCTGAAGCACCAGCGGCTGTTAGTAATCCAGCTGCAATGCCTCCTAAACCTAATACTTTTAAAGCTAACATAACTATTAAAGCTAAGAAACCTATTTTAAGTGATTTTGCTAAAAAGTTAGTCATTAATGGATCTTGACTTTTTTTAGAAACTGTTCTTTTAAAGGTTTTTGAAATTACATTGGCTAATAAAAAACCAATTATAATAATTAAAATAGCGATGATGATTTCTGGAATATGATTGATAAAGTTATCCCAATTTTCTTGTAAAGATTCCTTTAGTTTGATAAGAGTATTGCTAAAATTCATTTGTTTTTTTTAATTGTTTTTACAAAAAATACTTGCAGACGGGGCTTTCTTTTTGCTTATATATTATTGTTTCTAACTCATTTTATATTGTAAAATAAATAAGCGAGAGAAGAAACTCTCGCTTATTTATAAAACTATTAAATAAATGTATTAGGTTACATTTTATGTGTTTCAAAAACTACCTGCTCGCTTTTATTTGAAATATTATTATTGTATTCAATAACAAAATCTCCTTCCTTATTATAATATCCTACACCATTAAAATCTTTACCTTCTACAAAATAAAAGTTGTTATTAACAGATTTTACCATTCTCGCAGAGGTGATAGTTTTATCGTTTAAAGTATATGTAATTAATACATTTTCTTCATTAAATAGAAAGTCATATTTTACTCCTTTGTATTTAAAATACTTAACTTTAGTTTTGGTATCATATAAAGGATCTAAATCATTATCTATCATTATTGTTTTTTCAACAGTAACAGGCGTTCCAACAAGGTTTTGATTTAATAAATGTTTTTGATTAGGATCTAATTTCTTTTCTTTTGTTTTTTTAGTAATGACTTTAACTTTAGTGTTATAAGAAACACCTTGATTAGTCACTTTTTGTGTTTTTTTAACTTCAGATGTTTTCATAATTTCAGTCTGAGCGTTAATACTCATTACTGTACCAATGGATAATAATCCAATTATTAAATTTTTCATTTTTTATGTTTTTAAATTGTAAGTAACTTGTTTTTGTAGAGGTGTGTACTTTTTAACACCTTTTTGAGAATCTATTACAATATGTAAATACTGTAAACAGTATTAGAAGTAAGGTTTCTTAATTTTCTATGAAAGAAGTAAACTGTATAGGAACTACAGTATTAATATTGTAGAGTGTTATTGTAATTATACTTTTTTTCTACCAGTTAATAGCGAAAGGATAAAAAGTATTAGGAATATAAAAAACAAGATTTTTGCTATCTCAGTAGCCGCACCTGCTATTCCGCTAAACCCTAAAATCCCAGCGATTATTGCGATAATAATAAAGCTAATTGTCCAACGTAACATATTATAAGTTTTTTGTTTAATAATTGTTTACCACAAAGATACAGGGCTAATACAGTGTTTTTTAGCTCATTTGCTTTAGATTTTAACTCAAATACAATTACTGGATTTTGGTTGTTAAATGAGTTAAAATCTAAAGCAAATGGACAAAAATAAAAGAGTTCTAGAGTGTAATTTTACATTATAGAATGTATAAAAGAATAATAATGAATTATAAATTATCAAATATAGCAAGTAGAGAAAAGATAAGAGATTTTACAAAAGTAGATTTTGTATATCCATATTTATATAAACCTAAAAGGAAAATTAATGGACTTAAAGAGCAAAGTATATGTGTAATTACTCAAGAAAATCCTAACCAAATAAAACAAGCAATTTGGGGAATGTTACCTAATAATTACAAAGGGGATTGGAGGAAATTTCAGCGTGTTAAATTTACTTTGCATGTTAACAAAAAAGAAATTAAAAAGAACATTTTGTATAAGGAAGCGTTTCTGCAAAGAAGATGTTTAATTATAGTAACGGGCTTTTATGTGCATAAATTAATTAGAGGGAGACTTGAAAATTATTTAGTAGAAAATAAAAATTTAGAGCCGTATTATCTTGCAGGAATATACAATGTAACTAATGATGGCTTTATAACGTGTTCGGTAATTAATACAGAAGCTGTAGAGGAGTTAAATACAATTAATAATTTATACGAGTTTATGCCTCTTCAGATCCCGAAGATATTTAAAAATGTTTGGTTAGATAATCACACAACAGAACAGGCAATAGATAGTTTAATTAACGAGCCCTATTATATAAAGCTTAAAGTTCAAAAAATAGCTTCTTAAATAGATTGATTTTTTTTCTTATTCTTCATAAATCGGTTAGGGCTAATGCCGTATTTCTTCTTAAAAATTTTAGAGAAATAACTCCTGCTAGAAAAACCAATAGAGTAAACTATTTGAGAAATATTATAATCGGTAGTATTCATTAAATCTCTAGATTTTTCTAACCTAACGTGTCTTATATATTCAATAACAGTTCTAGAAAACAAAAGCTTAAATCCTTTTTGAAGTTTTGATTGCGGTAGACCAATTTCACTGGCTAGTTCTTCAACATTGTAATCTTCAGCTACATTTTTAAGTATTTTTTGAGCAGTTTTTCGAATAGAGCTTATTTCTTTTTTAGTTAAACTGGTCGCAGGTCTTTTTCTTTTCTTAACATCTTTATCATGTTGTTGCATGTGTTCGGATAAGATTTGATAAACGATTCCTTCTTTTATCAAAATACGAATCATACCTTTTTGTTTATTGGTATTGTATTGCTTTATTAAATTGGCAAGCTTTAAATTATAGGTTCCAAAGTATGCAAACTTTTTTTGATGGTGTTGATCTTGAAAAACATTATACAAGTTTTGGTTTAGTAAAGAAGCGTCGTTTAAACGTTTTTTTATAAACTTGATTCTATTTATTTGAATTCTATGGATTTTGATTTTTACATTTTTTTCAAAATAGAAGTAGTTATACCCGCCATCTTTACTCGTAATAATAACAGATTGATACTGCTCAATTTTTCTCTTTTTATTTTCTAGTTCAAACCTATGATGACTATAACCTTCTAAAGTATAAGTAAAATGTATAGGGTTAAATTCAGAAGCATCAATAACAATTGTAATATCATCTAAAAAGGTAATGTCATATTGTAATACACTACCGCCCCATTCAAAAGTTAAAAAAGTAATGGTTCCAATAGCGTATTTGTTATTAACACTTAAAATATATTCGCCCCACCTTTCGGTAATATGCCCACCTATTACTTCTTGAATTTGTTTTACAGAACCAGCTGTGTTTTCCGCAGTGATATTAATAGTAGTCATGGTTAGTTGTTTGCTATAAAGTTAGTCTATTCTAGAAATTAGAAGATGTAAAAAAACAACTTTTTTGTTAGTAAAATGAAATGAGCAAAGATTAAAAAGAGATGAGCAAAAAAGTCTTTTAAATGAAAGGTAGATTTGTATCATAATAAAACACAGTAAGTGTTTTAAAATCAAGATTTTATTAATTAAAATGTAGTATGGATAAAATAATTAAAATGTTGTTAGCCGTTGTAGGCGTTATATTAATAGTTTATGGTGTTTATAGAGTTGTAGTACCTGAGGTTTCTGTAGATATAGGTATTACGGAGTTTAATTCTCAAGACAATAAAAATGCTTATATAAGTTTAGGTGTTGGTTTTGTAGTGTTAATTATCTCTCTTTTTATGAATAAGAAGTAAACACACTGTAATAGATGGTATTTGAGGAAGCATCCATAAAAAAGTGACTCATTAATTTTAAAAAGATAAATATGAATAATTATACAGAAGAAGTTTCAGATAAATTAAACGGATTGTTAGAAAAGAATTACGATGCAGCTCAAGGGTATAAAACTGCTGCTGAGAATGTTGATAATGAAATATTGACAAAGTTTTTTAATCGTAGGCAAAAAGAGCGAGAAAAATTTGGAAATCAATTAAAAGAAGAGATTAAGTCTTACGGACAAACTCCAGAAATGAGAGGAAGTGTTTTAGGGAAAACACATAGAATGTGGATGAATGCAAAAACTTTTTTTACAGAAAACAATCAGCAAGCTATTTTAGATGAGGTTTTAAGAGGTGAAAAAGAAGCTATTAAAGAATATAATGAAGTAATTAATACTAAAAAGAATTTACCTCAATCTACATTAGATATGTTAACCTCACATAGAGATGCTATCTTATTAGATGCTGTTGCAGTAAATAACTTATAACATAAGCAAACTAATGTCCCACAGTTTTATTTGTGCAAAGAAATGGTCAGTGTCTATCTAGGCGCTGATCTTTTTTGATAAGCCTTGTTATGGATATTGGCTATAGCCCTACCAGAGGGGTCGTTCATATTTTTAAAAGATTCGTCCCATTCTAATGCAATAGGAGAACTACAAGCCACAGATGGTACAGAAGGAACCGTTAGCGCAGCAGTGTCACTAGGGAAGTGCTTTTCAAAAATGCTTCGGTAATAATATTCTTCCTTGTTTTGTGGTGTATGAATAGGAAACCTAAAATGAGCTTGTTTCATCTGGTCGTCAGAAATCAATCCGTTTACAAGCTCTTTTAAACTATCTATCCAACTGTAGCCTACACCATCAGAAAATTGTTCTTTTTGTCGCCAAGCTACGCTTTCTGGTAAATATTTTTCAAAGGCTTTACGAACTATCCATTTTTCCATTTTGTCTGGAGTAATCATTTTATCTTCTGGATTCAAACGCATGGCTACATCCATAAATTCTTTGTCTAAAAAAGGGACTCGTCCTTCAATGCCCCAAGCAGCTAAAGACTTGTTGGCTCGCAAACAATCGTACTCATATAATTTGTTTAGTTTTCGAACCGTTTCTTTATGAAACTCTTCTGCGTTAGGTGCTTTGTGAAAGTATAGATATCCGCCAAAAATTTCATCGGCACCTTCTCCAGATAGCACCATTTTTATTCCCATAGCCTTAATAGCTCTTGCCATTAAGTACATGGGTGTAGAAGCTCTAACGGTAGTAATATCGTACGTTTCTAAATGATAAATAACATCACTTAATGCGTCTAAACCTTCTTGAATGGTAAAAATGATTTCATGGTGAACCGTACCAATATGTTTGGCTACTTTTCTAGCTGCTGCTAGATCAGGAGATCCTTCTAGTCCTACTGAAAAAGAATGTAGTTGTGGCCACCAAGCTGTTTGTGTATCGTTAGATTCAATTCTTTTTTCTGCATATAATTTGGCTAAAGCAGAAGTGACGGATGAATCTAAGCCACCTGATAATAAAACTCCATAAGGAACATCACTCATTAATTGCCTTTTCACCGCATTGGCTAAAGCATCATGTAGTTCATCTATACTTGTTGCATTGTCTTTTACATTTTTATATTCTTCCCAATCTCTAGAATACCATTTTTTAGGTGCTGCGTCTTTGCTATGCCAATAGTGACCTGGTGGAAATATTTCAATTTTTTTACAATATCCTTCTAGTGCTTTTAGCTCTGAAGCTACAAATAAAACTCCGTGTTTGTCCCAACCTATATATAACGGAATTATGCCCATATGGTCTCTGGCTATAAAAAACTCGTTAGTTAGAGAGTCGTATAAGGCAAACCCAAAGATACCATTCATCTCGTCAATAAAATCAATTCCTTTTTTCTGATATAAAGCCAGAATTACTTCACAATCAGATTGTGTTTGGAATTGATAGCCGTTATTAAGCTGTTTTCTTAATTCTTGGTGATTATAAATTTCGCCGTTAGCAGCTAAAACATATCGCTGATCTGGGCTATATAAAGGTTGCTTACCTGAAGTAGGATTTACAATGGCCAATCGTTCGTGAGCTAAAATAGCATTCTCATTTTGATAAATACCACTCCAGTCTGGCCCTCGATGCCTTAATTTTTTACTCATTTTTAAAACTTGAGAACGAAGAGAATTCACCTCTTGATTGCTACTAAAAGCACATACGATTCCGCACATAAATTTTGTTTTAATCTGTTAGTAAACTAAAAAACGATTTGAGGTATATGCGTAATTTTTACGGGGAGTGAATCTTAAAGATAGGGAAAAATGAATTAAAGACCTAGTTTGTGTTTAATACCTCGCCATCGCAAACGGCGAATAAAGCGTTCTTCTTGTTGAGATACTAGTTTTTCTGTTCGAGATTTTTCAGCTTTAAAAAAGCCTTTTAAGTAGTCAAAAAATAAGAAGGGTTTCTTTTTAAGTAGCGCTAATTTTATACCAGCAATGCAGGTTAAAGTAAAACCATAACCCAGTTTGTAAAAAGCTTCACCTTGCTTATATCGGGCTGTTTTATTGTATGTTTTACCTGTTGGTTTTAGGTGTTTTACTTTTAAAGACTCATCTGTTTTTATCTTCCAGTCATAGTATTGAGCCAATAACTCATCAACAGTATCCCAACCCATCGAGGTTTTTAATTGCCCAATATCTTTAAAACATTGTTTGCGGTAAGCTTTAAATGCTCCTCTAATATGATCTTTGTTAGTTAGGTTTTCTAAAACCCATTTACCATCTTTTTCTATGTAAGCAAATCCGCCAACCATTCCAATTTTATCATCTAATTGAAAGTGATTGATAAGTGTTTCAAAGTAGTTGTTAGGTAGAATAATGTCTGCATCTAGCTTGACGATAAAGTCAAAATCGTCATCTAATTTTTTCAAACCTTTATTGAATGCTTGAATAACTTTACTACCCGGTAAGTGTTGGTTAGTTGAAAGGTTATTAACTAAACTTATAAAAGAATGTTTTTCTACATAACCACCAATAATATTAGCGGTGTTATCTGTAGAATTATCGTTTACCACGATTACTTGTTTAGGTAATACTGTTTGAGATAAAATGCTATCTAGTGTCGAGCTAATGTACTTAGCTTCATTATGGGCAGGTATGACAATGTAGTAGTTCAAATAACTATTTTACTTTTTCTGCATACACCAAATAGTATCTAGGCGTAAACTTTCTTAACAAAGGTCTGATACCAATTTTATTAACCGGATTGGTAAACTTTTCACGTTTAATGATTTTCCAACCAGCCTTTTCTAATAACCAATCAAATTGCCAGTCTTCAAACTCATGGTAATGTCTATCCCATTTGTCGGTTTTACTTCTGTATGCAGGAGCAAACCATAAACGCATAGGTATAGAGGCAACTAATTTATCGCTTTTTAAGTTTCTAAGAATCTCTAAAGGAGCTAGTAAATGTTCAAAAATTTCAAAAGCAGTGGTTACTGTATACTCTTCAGATTTTAGTGTAGAATGATCTAAATCTAAATCTTCTCCATTAGTGTTTTTAACTTCATACCCTCGTTCTTTCATAATCTTAGAGAAAGGATTTTCGACACCTAAATCTAAAATAGTTTCTTTTTTAGAAATTAAACTTTCTAAAAACTCAATAGTATGTTTATAACGTTTATTAGGAAAAGTATTTTCGTACATGAAATCAAAAATACTTTATTTCCTAATAACTTAGAAAATATTTAGGTTTTTATTAGAAAACCGACTCATTATAAATCAGTATTTTTACTAAAGCAAAACAAGGGATATGGATATTACTAAAAAGCATGTTTTACCATTTGAGGTTAGTTTAAGTTTTAAACTATTAGAGAAGCATTATGTAGAGCGATATCAAAAAGAGAATAATGTTATAGTAAAAAGGCATTTAGATAGTATTTTAGAATGTTTTAAGGATAATCCTGAGCTTTCTCATGGGGTTACTCAATCTTCTGAATTGGAAAAATTAAGAGAACCTATAGATTTTTTATTAGGTGATTTATTCCCACAAGCCCTTACGCTTAATGAAATTAAAGCTGCTACGGCACCGTTTCAATCACAGTATTTTTATAGATCGCAAAGATTTGAAAATATTATTATGGCTGCTGGTGAAGATTTTGAATTTCAATTGGTGAATTTTACAGAAGATGAGATGTATGTTATGTCTTGTTCCTATATCTTGGCAAGTCAGTATGGAGTAAACACTAATTACCAAAAACCACTTTATTATACGATACCTGATCAATCAGGAAATAAGAAAACTTATCGATTAACGATGAATGCTGATTTTATCAGTATGGAGCCAAAGCCTGAATTTAAGGAGATTACCCAGGAAGATATAGATTTATTGCTTCAGGGATTTGAAAATATTGATTTGTGGAAAGAAAAATTTCCACCCAACTCCTGGAACTTACAAGGGTTTATTTTAATGACTTTGTCGGATGTAACAGTAGATGCTGTTGTTTCCGATTTAAAATCCGATATGTTAAACCATTCAATTAGTTATGATAATTTTGAGGAGTTTCAAGATAATTTTAGGCGTTTTTTTAATAATACAGAAATAAGTATTGGTTTTTCTCAATACGATGCTGATATAGATAGTTTTGTAGCACCACCCGGAAAACCAGCCACGAGTTTTTTATTAGGTGATAAAGTTGAGATGAGTTGTAAGTCAAGTTTTTGTGAGTGTTCTTATGATAAAGTTATAAAGCAAAAAAAATATTTTACAGTATCTAATATAGATGCTGTTTTAGAAGAAGGAGAAAATTTTATTTTAAGTCAGTTACAAAAACAAGGGTTTAAAAGCTGTATTATAGCTCCAATAATAATTAATGATGAATTAGTAGCTACTTTAGAAATAGTTTCTCCAAACAAGAATGATTTAACTTCTATAAATGCAAACAGGTTAGATATAATTATGCCCTATTTAACTGCTACAGCAGAAAGGTCTATACAAGAGTCTGAAAATTACATTAAGGCAATTATTCAAAACGAATGCACATCTATTCACCCAACAGTTTTATGGAAATTTGAAGAAGAGGCAAGAAAATATATGGAAGCTACTTTGGTTGACAATAAAACAGATGTAGCTTTTAACGACATGGTTTTTAATCATGTTTATCCGCTTTTTGGTCAGATTGATATTATTGGTTCTTCTATAGTTAGAAATCAAGCAATACAGGAAGACTTTATAGAACAGCTAAAAATGGTGAAAGCTATTTTTAAGAAGGCTTATAAGGTGGAAAAATTAGCTTTTTATGAGCAAGTAATATTGCGTATTGATAATTTTATTACTGAATTTTCATCAGATTTTAATGCTACCAGCGAAGAGCAATTGCTTCATTTTTTAAAGAATGAAGTTAATCCTATTATGCCTCATATAGAAAAGTTATCTACTGAATTAAAAGCGAGTGTGGATGCTTATGAAAACGTTATTGATCAAGAAATAGGGATTGTTTATAATAAGCGTAAGGAATATGAAAATACCGTTCAGTTTTTAAATACTCATTCTGCTGCGTTATTGGACGAAAAGCAGAAGGAAGCGCAAGCAATTTTTCCACATTTCTTTGAACGTTTTAAAACTGATGGTGTAGAACACAATATGTACATTGGTCAATCTTTAGTTAAAAATAAAACTTACAATAAGGTTTATTTAAACAATCTAAGGTTATGGCAGTTAACCACTATGTGTGAAATGGAACGATCATTTTATGAAGTGCAAAAAGGAAGGTCTTTACAATTAGATTGTGCTTCTTTAGTTTTAGTATTTGGTAATAGCTTATCAATTAGTTTTAGAGTAGACGAAAAGAAATTTGATGTAGATGGAGCTTATAATGCACGTTATGAAATTGTAAAAAAACGTATAGATAAAGCTCATATAAAAGGAACAAATGAGCGAATTACCCAAAAAAGAAAATTAGTTATTGTATACTCTCAAAAGAAAGATGAATTAGAGTATTTACGTTACATTCAATATTTACAGCGTAAAGGATATTTAGAAGAAGGAGAAGAACTGGTTCAGTTAGAAGATTTACAAGGAGTAGTTGGCTTAAAAGCCATTCGTGTAAATATTAAATACCAAACTAAAGAACAAAAAATAACCTACGACGACTTAGTCAAAGAATTAAAAAGTTAATTAAATGTATAAGTTAGTCCGTTGCTCAATTTGTATTGTTCTTTTGGAACCCCTAATGCAGGTTTGATATCAAATAGGTAAGTAAAGTGTATTTTAAAGGCTAAGTTTTTAAAAATAGTAAGAGCTATTGAAGTGTCGTTAGATATTCTATAGTCTGAAAAACTTTTGTATAAAGGTTGGTAGTAGGTTGTGCTAACAATAGCAATATTTTCTTTAGGGAAGAGACTAAATGAAATATAGCTACTATTTCTGAAATCCCTATTGAAAGTATGTTCTAAATCGTTTTCTATTTCTTCGTATTCATACATAGATAAAATACCAGTATAGAATAAGTAGTTTTTAGATGTATAAACTGTTAATCTAGGCCCAGTACCTATTAAGCCTCTAAAGTCTATAGCAGATATTTCGTCATATTGAGATTGAATAAAAATTTCCCAAGCAAATTTAGGTTTGAACTTATAATTATATCTTAAATGCTGCGTACCTTTACTTACTAACTTTTCATTATTTACTTCTTTAAAGTCAATATCGTTAACAAACAGCACTAGATTTTTTTCAAACAGATATTGAACGTGTGTTCTATTCTTTAGGTTGAATATATGATTCCTATTTTTAGTAAGATCTATTGCTAAACTAGTATATCCTGACCATTTAGAGCTGTCACCAACACGCCTTAAAGATTCTACATTGACAATTTGAGAAAATGATAGATTAATAACAAATACGATAAATAGTAAGCACAGTTTTAGTTTCATGACTTTTTAAGTAAAACGGCCACAAAAATAAGTTTTATTTTGTAAGTTGTTATTTAATTAAAAAGTGGTTGTGCTTGAGTTAGTATTAGATTTTTTTGGGAGGTTTTTTATTGAGATTCTATTCGAAGGAATTATAGTTGGAACGTATAAGTTTTTAAAGAAGCTGTTTAATAAATTATTTAATAGGAAAGTAAAATGAAAGATGTTATTGTTCAACAAGAGTTTTTGGTGTCAGGTCATAGTTTATGGGATGCTATAACAAATCATGAAAAAATGATTCAGTGGTTTTTTATCAATATTCCAGATTTTATACCAGAGAATGGTTTTTGTACAGAGTTCTTAATAGAAAATGAAGGAAGACGATTTACTCATGTATGGAAGATAGAAGAGGTTGTTCCGAATAAAAAAATAGTGTATAACTGGACCTATAAAGAATATACAGGAGAAGGAAAAGTGTTTTTTGAAATAGAAGAAACTGATGAGGGAAGTAGGTTAGTTTTAACTAATAAATGGGTAGGAGAGTTTCCACAAGATATTCCAGAGTTTTCTAGAGAAAGTTGTTTGGGAGGTTGGCAGTATTTTATAAATGGAAATTTAAAGGAGTTTCTAGATAAAAATTAACCCTAGATATAGTACCTAGGGTTTTGTTGTTTAGTTCACTTTTGAAAATACATATAATAACTCTGTAGCTATCTGTGTACTTCGTTCTAAATATTTTTCTGCTTGTTGAGGTGTGTTGTCAAAAACTTTCGGATCTTCAAAAGTAACAGGAATGCGTTTTTCTGCACCAGGAACAAAAGGGCAACCTACGTCTGCAGATGAACAAGTCATGATGGCTGCAAAATTTGAATTAGGATTAAAACGATGATCAAGTTTTTTAGAAAACCCAACTATAGGGTGTTTTGTATCATCATACTTAATGCTATAAACTGGGTTTTCACCATTAGCTATAATTTCTATTTCAAAACCTGTATTAATTAGTGTTTTCGCTACCATAGGAAACATTGCGGTAGCTTCTGTTCCTCCAGAGTAACTAAATACATTCTTAATATTGAAATGATGTGCCATTACTTGAGCCCATATCTGAGATAAATGACTTCTTCTGGAATTATGGGTGCAAATAAAGTTGAGAGAAATGTCTTCATTTTTACTAACTTTTGATTTAATGAAGTCAATTAAAGGAAGTAAAACTTTTTTCCGTTCTTCAGAAACTGTTTGTGTATCTAAAGTATTTATAAATGATGATATTTTTGAATACATATTTAATTATTGTATGATATGATAATTTGAGACGATGTAACAATTACTTAGTAAAGCTAAATTACACTACTGTTTAACAGCACCCACTATTTGGAAGACATTCACCAATCTTAACTTTTGGTTTCTCAATAGGAATTCCGCAGTTGTCCTTAGCTAAACAATCTGTATGTAAATTAGTAAGTAAGAAGTTTTTTCCGTTAAAACTTAATCCATATTTTCCAATAGTTTCACTTTGATATTCAACTTCAATTTCTAAATCATCTAACCCTAAAGTTTTTTCAGATAGTTCAATTATATGAACAAGTTTTTCAGGATGCAGTCTATGATCGTAATCATTAGCATTCCAAAGTTGAAAGTTAATAACATCTTCTTTTCTTACTGTTCCGCCACAATCAATAAAATGTTTAGATATTTTACCCACTTCTGTTACATGAAAATGATTTGGAACTAAGCTTCCGTCTGGCAATTCAAAAGCAATAGTTTCTAAATTGCTTAAATGTTTTTTTATTTCAGATAATCTCATTTATTTAGATTTTAAAATTAATAATTGTTTTAAATAATTTTTTAACGCCTCCAATCTGTCCATATATGTTTTTAACAAGGTTCTTTGGTGTATGTTAAGTCTTGATTTAAAAATATTGACATGGTCTTTTTCATAACTTTCCAATTATCAGTATCTATACAATAGCAAACACTGGTTCCGTTTATAGTACCTTTTATAAGTCCAATATTTTTTAATTCTTTTAAATGCTGTGAAATAGTTGGTTGAGCCAAACCTATTTCATTAACTAAATCGCCACAAACACAAGAGTTTAATTTAAAAAGGTGTTCAATTATAGCTACTCTAGCTGGATGTCCAATCACTTTTGCAAATGCAGCTAATTGATTTTGTTCTGTTTTGAATATTTCGGATTTAGTAATTCCCATATTTTTTGTATTTGTATATTGCAATATTACGATTAATTGTTTTAGGAATAAAATTTAGAAGTTTTTTTAACATAAATTTATTGTGTCCTCATTATAAATGCTACGAAAAATGAAACTACAGAAACTACAATTCCAATAGTGAAAATGGTATAAGTTGTACGTAATAATTTATATTTTTTATTTAAAACTAAGCCTAAAAAATACAAATCTTTTATCATGGAGTTGTATAGGTAATCTTTGTCTTTCATGACTTCTTTCATTCCCCAACTAAATTCGTTTAATGACATTTGATGAAAATTACCAAAAAATAAAAGGTTCACTTTTTTGTTTTCAACATCATCTTTAGTGAATTGTCCTTCGGTTACCTTTGGTCGGGTTGATTGAATAGCAAATATGATTGATACAACACTGAATCCAATTAAAATTACGGTCGGAATAATTAAGTGTGAGTTTGATGGATTATCTAATCTAGGAACTAAATTACTTAATGCTATAGATATAAGTATTGCGTTTACAGAAAGTAAGATGTTGGCTTTGGTATCTGCGATTTGACTTAGTTTGTTGTGATTTCTTAAGGTTACTCTAAACATTGTTTCAACCCCTTTTTCAGGCAACTCTGCTTTTCGATCTTTTTCTTTTTGCGTTTTCTTTTTTTGTTTATCAGCCTTTCTTTCTTTTTCTAGTTTTTTTACAGTTTTAAAAATATCTAACAAGTTAGATTGTTTTCGTTCTTGCCAATTTTCTATAGCATAGTTAGTGTAGAATTGGTGTCCGGTTAAAAATTTAATATTACCTTTTTTCCAATCTAAATCAGAATAATCTGCAGCACCTGTTAATCTTAATTCTTCTTTTAATAATTCACTAGTTTGGTTAAAACTTTTAGAAGACAGATGAGAGCAGTCTGCATCTTTTATAATACGTTCAAGCTTGCTTGAAGGTTTGGTACCCATTTTAGTAGATAAGATGAGCTTTTCTACAACAGAGAAATCTTCTTTAGAAATACGATCGCCTAAAAATTTTTTAGCAATAACAACTCCTGACTCTTCATGATTTTTAGGCCCTTTCACAAATCCAGTATCATGAAACCAAGCCGCAATATTTAGTAATAAAGCTTCTTTTTCGGTAACATTTTCACCTTTTATTAGTTCTTGAAGTTTTTCAATAACACGTAAAGTATGTGGGAAATTATGATAGATAATATGTGGAGGTAACTCTTCTTGCAATAGGTTAAACACATATTCTTTTATATCTTTGAGTAAGTTGTCCATAAACAAAATAATTAGGACTAATTTATAAAATAAAAAGCACATAGTGAAGCTAACATATTTTTCTATTTTCTTCTTTTTTTTATCAATATTATCTTGTGGTAGTAAGAAATCAGACACAATTAAAGTAATAGCCGATTTGCCTAAAAGTTTAAAAGAATCTTCTGGTATTGAAAACTTGAACGGGGCAGATAATTTCTGGATGATTAATGACTCTGGTAATGATAATGAGTTATTTGAAGTTACCCCAAAAGGAAAGATAAAAAGAGTAGTTGAGGTGGTAAATACTAGAAATAAAGATTGGGAGGACTTGGCTAGTAACGGGAGCGACCAATTATTTATTGGAGATTTTGGAAATAATAATAACAAGCGCAAAGATTTAGCTATTTACTGGGTGAATATCAATCAGATTCAAAATAATAAAGTAATTGCAATTAAAACCAGTTTTTATTTTCAAGACCAGGAAAAGTTTCCCCCTAAAAAAAAAGATAGGAATTTTGATGTAGAGGCCTTTGTTTATAAAGAGGGGTACTTCTACTTATTCACAAAAAATAGAAGTTCGAAATTTGACGGAACTACTAAATTATATAAACTATTAGCTCAAGAAGGTAAGCAAAAAGCTATTTTAATAGATACTTTCGTTACTTGCCAAGATCAATCAGATTGTTTAATTACTTCGGCGGTATTGTCTAAAGATAAGAATGAATTGGTTCTATTAACTCATAACAAGTTATTTAAATTTAGTGATTTTAAAGGAGGTAACTTCTTTGATGGAGTAATAAAAGAGATTTCATTGCATCATAAATCTCAAAAAGAAGCTATTTGTTTTAAAAATGGAGAGTTGTTTATTACAGATGAAGCAACTAAAACAGAAGGTGGAAAATTATATAAAGTACTGAATTAAATTCAATATGAAAAAACTAATCATACTACTAATTGTCCTATTGGCTTCTTGTACTACGTTTAAAGAGCAGGTAGATAAACAGGCTAATCAGCAGCTAACTAATTCTAAAAGTGAACTATCTCATCGTTTTTATTTGGTAGGAGATGCGGGGAATGCCTCTTTAAATGAAAGTACGTTACCATTACTATCCTTACAAAAACATTTGCAAAACGCACCTGAAAACTCTTCGGTGATATTTCTAGGAGATAATGTATATCAACACGGAATACCTAAAAAGGACTCAGAAGGATATGAGTTAGCTAAACACAGATTACAGACTCAGATTGAATCTGTACAGGGATTTAGAGGGCGAACAATTTTTATACCGGGAAACCATGATTATCATAGTAACGGAATTAAAGGACTAAAAAGACAAGAAAAGTTAGTAGAGGATGCTTTAGGTAAAGGTAGTTTTTTACCAGAAAATGGATGCCCAATAGAGCGAGTTAAAATTTCTGATGAGGTTGTTTTAATAATTGTAGACTCACAATGGTACTTAGAGAATTGGGATAAAAATCCAACTATGAACGACGATTGTGATATTAAAACAAGAAGGGACTTTTTCTTAGAATTTGAGTCGCTTATAAAAAAGAATAGAACTAAAACAACTGTAGTGGCTATCCATCATCCGTTATTTACAGATGGAGCACACGGAGGTAATTTTTCAGCTAAACAACACATTTCGCCCAATAATCGTTTTCCATTACCGATATTAGGGACAATCGCGAATTTCGTTAGAAAAACAGGAGGAGTATCTTCTCAAGATGTCCAAAATAAAAATTATCGTTTTTTAATCAATCGATTAAATACAATTGCCCAAGAATCAGATAGAGTCATATTTACTTCAGGTCACGAACATAGTCTTCAGTACATAGAGAAAAATAATGTTGTACAAATTGTATCAGGATCTGGTAGTAAAGTTTCTGGAGTAAAAAGATCTCCACAAAGTCAGTTTGCTTCTGCTGTATTAGGTTATGTGGTGTTAGATGTTTTTAAAGACGGAACTACACAAGCTAGGTATATACAAACTAACGAGAATGAAGATAAGGAAGTATTTACTAAAGAAATATATGCCGCTTATACTAATAAAAGCATTCCTAGTTACGATGAAGTAAAAAATAGCCTTCAAAAGGCAACTGTTTATGAGCCAGAAACAACTCAAAAAAGTAATTTTTATAAGAACTTATGGGGAGAGCATTATCGGGAAGCATATGGTACACTTGTTGATGCACCTGTAGCTAATTTAGATACTTTGTTCGGAGGTTTGACTCCAGTTAAGAGAGGAGGAGGAAATCAGTCGGTTTCACTTCGTTTGGTTGACAAGCTAGGAAGACAGTGGGTAATGCGTGCATTAAAGAAAAATGCCGTTCAGTTTTTACAGATAAACGCTTATCAACAAAAATATATTAAAGAAGATTTAAAAGGAACGTTTGTAGAATCGTTTATAGAAGATGTATACACAACCACTCATCCGTATGCATCGTTTATTATGCCAACTTTGTCTCAAGCAGTTGAGGTATATCATACCAAACCTATATTGTTTTATGTTCCGAAGCAAAACGCACTAGGAGTTTATAACGAAGATTACGGTGATGCTTTGTATATGATAGAAGAACATGTTGGAGACTCACAAACTAAGAGAGAAAATTTTGGTAAGCCTGATGATATTATTAGTTCGTTAGATTTATTTGAGAAATTGCATAAAAGTCCAAAACACCAAGTCGATGAAAAAGCTTTTATAAGAGCCAGATTATTTGACATGGTTTTAGGAGATTGGGATAGGCACCAAGATCAATGGCGTTGGAGTAAATTTGAGGGAGATGATGAGCATACTTATAAGCCAATACCTAGAGATAGGGATCAGGTGTTTTCTAATTACGATGGAGCTTTACTAAGAGTGGTAACTAGATTGTTACCTACTATTAGAAAAATGCAAACCTATAAATCTGAGATTAGAAATTTAAGGTGGCACAATACCAACGGAAGACCTGTTGATATGAAACTGATAAAGTCTTTAAATAAAGAAGATTGGTTAGAACAAGCTCGTTTTATAAAAGAAAACTTGACAGATGAGGTGATAGAAAAAGCATTTAGTCAGTTTCCAGAATCTGTTCAAAATAAGAACGTAGCCAATGCTAAAGATGTATTGAAACAACGTAGAAACTCGGTAGAAAAAATAGCTTCAGATTATTATGCTATTGTTAATAGAGCAGTGGTATTAACAGCTAGTGATAAAGATGATGATATAAGAATTACTAGAATGACAGGAGGAAAAACCAAGGTTGAGTTTTATTATAAAGGTAAATTGAATTTTGAACGTGTTTATGATAAAGAGGTAACTAAAGAAATTTGGTTGTATGCCCTAGATGGAGAAGATAAAATCAATGTTTCTGGAGAAGGAGATAACCATATCAGATTAAAGATTGTTGGCGGGCAAAACAATGACTCTTTTGTGGTAGAGAATGGTAAGGCAGTAGTAATATACGATTATAAGTCTAAGAAAAATGATGTGAGCCAAGCTAAAAAAGCTAGAGTTCGTTTAATAGATGAATATAATACCAATACCTATAATTACTTCAAGAGAAAAGAAGTAGTAAACCAGTTGTTGCCTAATTTTGGAGTAAATAAAGATGAAGGTGTTTTTATAGGAGTGAATAATACATTGACCTTTAAAAATTTGCGTCAGAACCCTTTTTCACATAAACATAATCTAAAGGCTAATTACTTTATTTCTAATAACGGTTATGATTTAGCTTATCTGGGTGAATATGCTAATGTTTTTAACAGAATGAATGTGCAATTAAGCCTGAACTATACTAGTCCTAACTTTGCAACTAACTTCTTTGGAATGGGAAACGAAACAGTTAATCTAGAAGAAGATTTTGACTTAGCATATAACCGAGTTAAATTGGCTCAGTTTAAAACTAATTTAGGATTAGTCAAACACGGAATACAAGGAAGTAAAATGAGTTTATTGTTTACTTATGAGAGTAATAGGGTAGATGATACTCCTAACCGATTTATCGGAAGTTTTGCTGGAGCAGGAAGTACCATTTTTGATAGAAAAGATTTTGTTGGTGGAGAGTTTAATTATCAGTTTAAGAATTATAATGATCCAACTTATCCAACTATGGGAATGAACTTTGAGTTTCAAACAGGATGGAAAATTAATGCGGACGATAATAAGCAAAGCTTTGGTTATTTAGTGCCGGCTTTTAGCTTTATACACAAATTGTCTAATAACGAACGTTGGGTATTGGCCAATAAAACCAAAGCTCATCTTATGTTAGGTAGTAAGACTTTTGAGTTTTATCAAGGAGCAACTATAGGGGCTCAAGATGGACTGAGAGGGTATCGTTTTCAACGATTTACAGGGAATACTGCTTTTTATAATAATACCGACATCCGTTTTAATTTTAGAAAGTTTAAATCAGGTTTTGCACCATTGAATTTAGGATTCTATTCTGGATTTGATGTAGGTAGAGTATGGCTGCAAAGTGAAGGTTCAGATAAATGGCATAACTCTATAGGTGGAGGTTTATGGTTGAAAATAGCAGAAATGGCTACTGCTCAGTTAGGTGTATTTAACTCTACAGAAGACACTCGTATTTCGTTTGGTTTAGGGTTTGGAATATAAGTCTACTATCCAAATATCAATTCAATAAATTTTAATAAGTATGAAATATAAAATATTAACTCTAACATTACTTTTAATAGCTAATTGTTTGTTTGGACAGTTGACGCCCAAAAAGATTAAAGAAGTTGATTTTTCGATAGGTAAGTCAGTTGAAATAGAGTCTCAATTATTAAAAGAGTCAAGGGCGATAAATGTTTATTTGCCAAGTAGTTATTCTCAAGATAAATTAAAATCTTATCCAGTAATTTATTTACTAGATGGTTCTAAAGATGAAGATTTTATTCATATTGCTGGAATAGTTCAGTTTGGTTCTTTTTCTTGGATAAAAATGCTTCCTGAGTCTATTGTTGTAGGTATTGGAAATGTAGATAGAAAAAGAGATTTTACCTATCCATCTCAAAATAAGTTAGATCAAAAAGAATTTCCAACCTCAGGAAAGTCTGGAGACTTTATAAATTTTATAGAGAAGGAATTGCAGCCATTCATTAATACTAATTACAGAACAAGTCAGGAGAGAACTATTATTGGGCAATCATTAGGCGGGTTGTTAGCAACGGAGATTTTATTCAAAAAGCCAGAACTTTTTGATAATTATATCATTGTGAGCCCTAGCTTATGGTGGGATGATGAAAAATTACTAGACTTTGAGCAGAAAAGATATGATTCTAGAAAATCGATTTATATAGCAGGAGGAAAAGAAGGAGAGGTAATGGAGCGAATAGCAAAAGAGTTATATAAAAAACTAAAAGAAAATGAAAAAGGGAATGCAGAGGTGTTTTATGAGTTTTTAGAAGATAAAACACATGGAGATGCGTTACATGTGGCCGTTTATAATGCGTTTGATAAGATGTTTAAGTTAAAACTACAATAGTCTAAACTATTTAATGTAAATGAGTAGTTTGAAGATAAAACTGGACAAACGCAAGTATCTTTTATATTTATAATTTTATCAAAATTAGGTTTTTAGAATTAAACCCTTTTCTAAAATCATAGTCTTAATATTTGTAAACTCAAAAAAACTAGACTATGATAAGAAAAAGATTGGCTTTAATGCTGTTATCGGGAATAGGTTTGTTAATCTCTTGTTCAGATAGTGACGATTCAACTAATAATTCGATTAATTGTACTTCAAATATAACTCTAGATACTTCTAGGGGGGCTTGTAATGAAACTCTTAATACAACACCTACATTTAGCAACACAGTAAATGGAAATACTAGAACCATTACTGCAAATAATATCCCTAATCATATGGTTGGTTTGTTTGGAGGAGGGCAAGGTTCTTTAAATCCAAATGCTATCTCAGCACAATCAAGTAATTATACCATGACAGTTAACCCTACAGTAGCTAGTAGTTTAACTCCATTATTAGGTTCTAACGGGCCAGATTACTCATTTGGAGTATTGTTAAATGGAATTGAATTAGATCCTATAGCGGCAGAACCATGGCCTCATCAAGGAATCATGAACCCTAATGTTAATTGGGAATGGAACCTAGAAGCGCTTAATGTTCAAATAGGATTAGATTGTAATAGTGCTCATGTACAACCAACAGGGAAATATCATTACCATGGAAAACCAACATTATATTTAGATGGTTTAAATGTTAACACATCTGCTATGACTTTAATAGGGTACGCAGCAGATGGTTTTCCTATATATTATAAATATGCTTATTCTAATGCAGGAGATAATACTTCTACTGTAGTAGAAATGACTTCTAGTTATCAATTAAAAACGGGAACAAGACCAGGAGACGGTGTAACTGCTCCTTGCGATGTTTACACAGGTGTGTACTCTAACGATTATGAATATGTTAATGGATTAGGGACTTTAGATGAAGCAAATGGTAGAACAGGGGTTACACCAGAGTATCCTGCGGGCACTTACTATTATGTTATGACGGATGACTTTCCTAGTATACCTCGTTATTTCAGAGGAACACCTAATAATAGTTTTGCTTTAGGAGGGTAATATAAGTTTATGAGACAAATAGTTATAGTTGTTATATTGAGTCTTATCTCTACGTTAAGTTGGGGACATGAGCCGAATGAAGCTTATTTTGTTATCAAAAATTCAAGAAACAGTATTGAAGTAGAAGCTGAATTTCCTTGGACTATTAGGAATGCATTATTGAAGTATGATAAGAGCTTGGAAAATGCGACTACTAAAGAAGCTTTTGAAGAAGTGCTTTTTTCTTATGTAAAAGAAAAATTAGTTTTTTTTGATCATGAAAAGAATCAGTTAAAACTTTTAAGCATAAAAGAATTACCTAGAACAGGACATGGTCATGGAAGTAGGTTTTTAATTGCTTATCAAGAAGGCAATTATCAGAAAGTTAAGAATGAGTTGATGTTTGATTTGTATGATAACCAGCAAAATCATCATGAACTCATAACTTCAGAAAGCATAACTAAAAATTATTCAACTACTAAAAACAATCCTATATTTGAATTAAAGGTTAAGTCTAATAAAGGGTTGATTTGGGGAATAATAGGTGCGACCTTATTTGTTGGATTTATAATAATAATTGTTAGAAAAACTTTATGATACAAATAGTAAAAAAAAAAGACAAACTGATAATTAAGTCATTACATAAAGAATCTAAATAAGGTTGTTGATAGATTTATTTTAAATACAGACACGAACCTTTGCTGCGTTTAACTCTTTTAAATCTTTTTTAATGAAAAAGGAAACTTTATCATTAACTTTTAGTGTTTCTATAGTTTCTGATTCATGAGCAAATATTTGATTGTTTGATTCATTGTCTTTAATAAAACCATAACCTTTTTTTTTGATTGTAAAATTTTAATACTCCAAATTTCATAGTGTTATATATTTATATGATTTAATCTATTAGCTTCTTTGCTTTCGCGTTCAGTTTGTGTAAGTGTTCTGTTTTTAGGAGCTATCTCCCAGTTTATTTCAAGTCCTTTATTGATAGTGTCTTTTTTAGACAAACGTTTTTCATCTTTTATTTTTCTTTTTAAAGCCTTCTCTTTTTCTCTTTGCTTTTTGTTATAAGTAACTTGTGATTTTGAAGCCATTGTTTAGGTAGTTTAATTAGTTAATAAACGTGTACATGTAATGACTAAACTAGCGTCATATTTCTAAACTAGTTAGTAATTAACATATTAAATTCTCTTTTAAAGAGAATGTGCGGGTAAACTATTTTATAATATTCTGGTTAGAATATTTAACAGTGTAATTTGAGGGTTTTGCTTTAGAATTAAGCAAACATGTAGGGAAGTCTTAATTTATCACTTATATCTTTTTATATAAAGTAATAACGAGATTGTAAGACTTAAAAACTAAAGTAATAAATGTGTGTTATAAAACATTTATTACTTTAGTTATATAGAAAGATTATGCTAGTACTTCTACATTAACAGCGTTTAATCCTTTACGTCCTTCTTCAGTAGTAAACTGAACTTTATCGTCTTCTCTTATTTCGTCAATTAAACCAGAGTTATGAACGAAGATATCTTCTCCTGTTTCTGATGATTTAATAAATCCGAATCCTTTTGAGTTGTTGAAAAATTTTACTGTACCTTCTTGCATCTTTTTTAAATTTTAAAAGTTATTATATGTTTTTGTTTAAGAAGAACTACTATATCAATTATTTATGGATTTAAAATAAATACCAAAAACAATTAAAATGTTTTCTAAACGATTAAAAAAATAAAGTACTGATGAAATAAAAAGGAAAGAAGAGGTGAACTCTTAAAAAACTAACTTACTAAATACTACCTTAAAATTATAAAGGTGTTCTACTTGAACAGTGCAAACATAAGTCTTTTATTTTTAAATAAGCTATTTTTTTGAGTTTATTTCAAAAAAATAGCTTATTTGTTAAAAAGTATTCAATTTTATGTGTTAAGACAACTGTTGTATGTTAATAATAAACTACTTTGAAATACTATCGTAAGAAGTTTTAATTCCCTTTATAAGAGCAGAACTAAAACCTTGGTGTTCCATTTCGTTTAATCCGGCAATGGTACATCCTTTAGGGGTAGTTACTTTATCTATTTCTGCTTCTGGATGATTGCCTTTTTGTAATAACAATTCGCTAGCTCCTTTAACGGTTTGAGTAGCTATCTTAGTAGCAGTTTGTGCATCAAAGCCTATTTCTATTCCTCCTTGGATCATACCTCTAATAAAACGTAAAACATAAGCAATACCACAAGCACCTAAAACAGTTGCAGCATCCATAAGTGATTCGTTTATTTGAATAGTTTCACCTAAAGAATTGAATATGTTAGCAACAACGGTAATATCTTCATCAGAAGTATTTCCATTACTAGCTAAACAAGTTATAGATTCAGTAACAGCAGAAGCGGTGTTAGGCATTGCTCTAACTACTGCTGGTTGATTCGTTAGATTGTTTTCAATTTCTGCAATAGTAAAGTCACTTACTACAGAAACAATAATTTTGTCATCAGAAATATTTTCATCTATTTCCTGAAGGATTTCAGCAATTTTATAGGGTTTTACAGCAATAATAACAACTGCAGCGTTAGCAGTTGCTTCAAGGTTATTGTTAGATACCTTGATGCCTTGATCTTTAAGATCGGCTAAACGTTCAATACGGTTTCTCGTTATGGTAATAGTTGAAGCATTAAAGTTGTTAGCTAACAATCCTTGAGCTATAGATTTACCTAAATTACCACCACCTATTATTGCTATGTTCATTTTTGATGTGTTGTAAATATTATGCAAAGAAACAGTATTTTACATTAAAGTCTATTGAGTCAATAGTTTTTTTAATATTGATAAGTAATCGCATTAATATTCATTCCTGCTCCTACACTGGCAAATAGAATCACATCTCCTTTCTTTAACTCTTGATTATCTAATTTATTAGTTAAAACTAAATCTAACAAAGTGGGTACTGTGGCTACAGAACTGTTACCTAGCTTATGAATACTCATAGGCATAACATGCTCAGGTATTTCTGTTTTATACAATCTATAAAAGCGTTTTAAAATGGCTTCATCCATTTTTTCATTTGCCTGATGGATAAATATTTTTTTTAAGTCTTTTATAGATTTACCACTTTTGTCTAAACACTCTTTCATAGCTTTGGGTACGTTTGTAAGGGCAAACTCATATATTTTTCGACCATCCATTTTAATATATCTGGTGTCTGGACATAACTCTGTGTTATACGATTTTCCAAAACGTAAAAAATGAGCTTCATCATAGGTGAAACTAGCTGTTTCATGAGATAAAATACCATCGTTTTCGTCTTCAGAAACCTCTAAAACAGTTGCCCCAGCTCCGTCAGAATAAATCATAGAGTCTCTGTCGTGTTTGTCTACTACTCTAGATAAAGCTTCAGTACCAATAACTAAACATTTTTTAGCCATTCCTGCTTTCATAAATGCTTGTGCTTGAATAGTTCCTTCTATCCACCCAGGACATCCAAATAATACATCATAAGCAACACACTTAGGGTTTTTAATTTGTAAGTTGTGTTTTATTCTAGCAGCTACACTGGGTACAGTATCACTTTGAATAGTGCCATGTTTAACATCTCCAAAGTTATGGGCAACAATAATATAATCTAATTCTTCTGGATCTATGTTGGCATTTTCAATAGCTCTTTCCGCTGCGAAGAATCCAAGATCTGAAGTGTTTAAGTGATTAGAAGCATAACGTCTTTCTCCAATTCCGGTAATACTTTTAAATTTTTCAATAATTACAGTGTTGTCATGTTTAAAATGAGAACCATCATTGTTTAAAAAGGTGTGCTGCTCAAAATCGGCATTTGTTTCAATACTCTCTGGTATATAACTTCCAGTTCCTGTTATTTTAATTGCCATAGGACGTAGTTGGTTTTAATTAAGGTCTTACGAATCTAGTTAATTAAAATGTAGAAAACTATCACTATATATAAAATAATGAAATAGAGAGATATATGAAAGAAAAAGCCTCACTTAATAAAAGAGAGGCTTTTTTAAAGATATTTTATAATTTTATTATGCTTCTGCGTAAGCTTCAATTGGAGCACAAGAGCATATTAAATTTCTATCTCCATAAGCATCATCTACTCTTCGTACCGATGGCCAGAATTTATTTTCTGCTATGTACTCTAAAGGGAACGCTGCTTGCTTTCTAGAATATGGTAAATTCCATTCGTCTGCCGTTAGCATTTCTTGAGTATGAGGAGCATTTTTTAATGGGTTGTTAGGGTTGTCTGCACTAGCTTCTTCTATTTCTTTTCTAATAGAAATTAAAGCTTCACAAAAACGATCTAATTCTGCAATACTCTCAGACTCTGTAGGCTCTACCATAATCGTTCCTGCAACTGGGAAAGAAACAGTAGGGGCATGGAATCCGTAATCCATTAAACGTTTAGCAATATCACTTACCTCAATACCATTTTGTTTAAATTCTCTACAATCTAAAATCATTTCGTGAGCTGCACGCCCCATAACTCCAGAATATAAAGTAGTGAAGTGACCCGATAAACGTTCTTTGATATAGTTAGCGTTTAATATGGCGTTTTTAGTAGAGTTAGTTAGTCCTTCAGTTCCTAACATAGTAATGTAACCATAAGAAATTAAGCAAGCTAAAGCAGAACCCCAAGGAGCTGCAGAAATAGCTGTAATTGCTTTTTCTCCTCCAGTAGCTACTACTGGGTTAGTTGGTAAGAAAGGAACTAATTGTGGAGCAACACATATTGGTCCAACACCAGGTCCACCGCCACCGTGAGGGATTGCAAATGTTTTGTGTAAATTTAAGTGGCAAACATCAGCTCCAATAGTAGCAGGGTTTGTTAACCCTACTTGAGCATTCATGTTAGCACCATCCATATAAACTTGACCACCATTTTGGTGAATGATGTCTGTAATTTCGCAAATTGCTTTTTCAAAAACTCCGTGAGTAGATGGATAAGTAACCATTAAAGCAGATAAGTTTTCTTTGTGTAATTCTGCTTTTTCTCTTAAGTCTTCGACATCTATATTTCCTCTTTCATCTGTTTTGGTTACTACTACTTTCATACCGGCCATTACTGCCGATGCTGGGTTAGTACCGTGAGCAGAAGAAGGAATTAAACAAATATTTCTGTTAAAATCTCCTCTAGATTCGTGGTATGCTCTAATAACCATTAATCCAGCTAACTCACCTTGAGCACCTGAGTTTGGTTGTAATGAAGTACCCGCAAAACCAGTTACTACATTTAATTGGTGCTCTAAGTTGTTTAACACTTCTTGGTATCCTTGAGCTTGATCTAAAGGAACAAATGGGTGAATATTACCCCACTGTGGGTTACTTAAAGGTAGCATTTCTGAAGCTGCATTTAGCTTCATGGTACAAGATCCTAAAGAAATCATAGAGTGATTTAAAGCTAAATCTTTACGCTCTAATTTCTTAATGTAACGCATCATATCTGTTTCTGAGCGATATGAGTTAAATACTTCATTGTCTAAGAAAGAAGTAGAACGTTGAACATTAGTAGGAATAGTTGTAGTAGCTTCAATGCCACTAACTGTTATTTCTTGTAAGTTTAATGCTTCAGTAAATACCTTAATGATAGCATTAATATCGTTTAAGCTAACAGTTTCATTTAAGGATATAGATAAATTATTGTCATCTATATAATTAAAGTTGATTTGCTTCGCTTCTGCAACCGCTTTTATTTTTTGAGTTTCAACTTCTAGTTGAATAGTATCGAAAAACCCTTCATTAGTTTGTTTGATGCCTAAGTTGGTTAAGGCATTTGCCAAAGTAACAGTAGAAGCGTGTACTTTATTTGCAATATATCTTAAACCATCTTTTCCGTGGTAAACTGCGTACATACCAGCCATTACTGCCAATAATACCTGAGCAGTACAAATATTAGAAGTAGCTTTTTCACGTTTAATGTGTTGCTCTCTAGTTTGTAAAGCCATACGTAAAGCTCTACCACCATCCATATCTTGAGTAACACCTATGATACGACCAGGAATACTTCTTTTGTACTTTTCTTTAGTAGCAAAGTAACCAGCGTGAGGGCCACCGTAACCTAACGGAATTCCGAAACGTTGTGTAGTACCAACAACTACATCTGCACCAAATTCACCAGGAGCTTGTAATTTTACTAATGACAAAATATCTGCAGCAACAGCTACTTTTATATTATTTGCGTTAGCATTTTCTACAAATGATGCATAGTCATAAACTTGTCCGTATTTACCAGGGTATTGTAAGATGGCACCGAAGAATTCTTCAGAAAAATCAAATTCTTGGTGATTTCCAATTACTAATTCAATTCCAATAGGAATAGCTCTAGTTTGTAAAACTGATAAAGTTTGAGGTAAAATTTCTTCAGAAACAAAGAACTTATTTACATTCGCTTTTTTCTGAGCTCTTTCTCTAACATCAAATAACAATGCCATTGCTTCTGCAGCAGCAGTACCTTCGTCTAATAAAGAAGCGTTGGCCAATTCCATACCTGTTAAATCTACTACCATAGTTTGGTAGTTTAACAGAGCTTCTAGTCTACCTTGAGCTATCTCTGCTTGATAAGGAGTATAAGCAGTGTACCAACCTGGGTTTTCTAAAATATTACGCTGAATAACACTAGGTACAATAGCTTCATGGTATCCTAAACCAATATAGCTTTTAAAAACTTTGTTTTTATTACCTAATTCTTGAATATGATTTAAGTACTCGTACTCACTTAAAGCAGGAGCCAAATCTAAATCATTTTTCAATCTAATATCGTCAGGAATGGTCTCGTAAATCAATTGATCAATAGAATCTAAACCAATTGTTTCTAACATTTTTTGTTGTTCCTTTTCATTAGGACCAATATGACGTAATGCAAATAAATCTGTACGCATCTTTTAAGAGGTTATATTGTGTTGTGTTTTTTATGGCTGCAAAAATACGGATAAAATATAGATATGGTTGTTATAAAAATGCGTTTTATTAACTAAAATTGTTAATAGTAAACGCTTGAGGCGAAATATGTTAGGTTTGGATACAAAAAAGAGTTGAAAAAGGAAAAATCTAACAGTTTGAAAGTATTATTTTTACAGAGTGAAAGTTTTTAAAAGAATATTCGATTTTATTATTGAGTCTAGTATATGGGTTGCATTATCTGTAACATCACTAACATATATAACTTTTAAGGAATTGTCATTAAACCCTAGTGTTACGATACTACTGTTGGTTTTTTCATCAACAATTTTTGGGTACAACTTTGTCAAGTTTTTTGAAAAAGGACAATTAAGAGAAGTTAGTTTTTTAGCCATAAAGAAACAGTTTCTTGTATTAACTAATAAAAAGAAGGCAAACTTGTTATTTAGTTTAGTTTGTTTGCTGATAAGTGTTTATAGTTTTTTGCAATTGAGGCTCAATACCCAATTGTTTTTGATATTACCTTCATTACTTACATACTTTTATACAAATCCGATGAATACTAAAACGCTAAGGTCTATTAGTGGGTTGAAGATATTTATTATTGCTATTTGCTGGGTTTTAATAATTGTAGGAATACCAATTGTTGAGGCTGAGGTAATTATGACGGCTGATATTTATATTAAATCTTTACAAATATTCTTTTTCGTAATAGCTATTACTTTACCTTTTGAAATACGAGATATGGATACAGATCCAAGTTTTTTAGCTACCATACCACAGAAGATAGGAGTGAAGAATACCAAGTTGCTTGGTCTGATACTTTTAATTAGTTTTTTATTACTTGAGTTTTTTAAAGATGAATTACTAGAACAAAACTTACTTGTATTACCTTTAGTATTTGTAATTAGTGTATTAGCCGTTCTTCTATCTAAAGAAAAACAATCTAAATATTATGCTAGTTTTTGGGTGGAAGGTATACCTATTTTATGGTTTTTGTTGATATTATTTATTTAACTCTTTTTCAAAAGCTTGTTTTAAATCTTGTTTTTTTTCAGAATCCATACAGTCTACTTCTTTTTTAGTAATTAGATCTGTGAGTTGTCTGTTTTGTTTAACATATGCTCTGGTTATGTTACAATAAATAAGTCGAAGGTTTAACCTAAAACGCTCCCACCAAGAAGATTCACTGTATTGTGATTTGTCGCAAATATGTTTTGCCTCTTCACAATCTATAAAAAGTTTTGTAGATTTTGCTTCCATATTCATTCCCACCAATGCGTTTGATTTGTTAATGCTAACATGTTTCTTTACTATTTATACCAACTATCTTTTAAGCAATCTGCCAAAGAAGTTCTTGCTCTATGAATGATTACCCAAAGATTAGACGGTGTAATGCCATATTCATTACAAATAGCTTCAGTGTCAAACTCTTGAATAGTTTTCATCTTAAAGATATTTGCTTGTTTTTGGGGTAATTTTTCTAAACAATTATGAATTGCTAAACCAAGTTCTTTGTTTTCAATATCACCTTCTGCATTTTTGTCAAAAGGATCTGCTACTCTTTCTTCTAACCAATCACCTTCAGATTCATCGTCTTTGTAATTAATTCTAATTTCGGCTTTTCCTTTATTCGAGTTTATTTTTCTGTAATGATCAATTATTTTTCTTTTTAAAATAGAAATTAGCCAAGTTCTTTCTGACGCATCACCTTTAAAGTTAGTGGCAGATTTAAGTCCTGCAAAAAAAGTTTCTTGAACCAAATCTTGTGCAATTTCTCTATCACTAACTCTAGTAATAGTGTAATTGAATAAATAATCAGCATATTTATCAATCCATAAATTTGGATTCAATTCGTGTTTTGGCATATTGGATTTTATAAGCAATCCAAATGTAATAAAAATATAAGTTATTTAGCTAGTTTTGCAAACGAATAAAAGTCTAGTAGTTATGAAGTTCATTATTTCTTTTTGTTTGTTAATTGTTTCAAATACAATTTTAGGAAATCACATATTCAAAAGTGAGGTTTTATCTACTCCTGAGGCAGTTAGTATTAAACGCCAAAATCCAATGACAAGCCCTACAAGCAATGATGTGGTTGTATTTAGAGTTACGTTTAATGAAAATGTGGTTAATGTAAATGCGACAGATTTTGAATTATCTGGGAATGCGTCTATTTCAGCATCAATTATTAATGTTACTGGTTCTGGAACTACGTATGATTTAACTGTTGTGGGTATAGCTGATGCTACTGGAGAGTTGAATTTGGATTTTAGTGCAACTCAAAATATTGAAGATACCTCTGGGAATGTTTTTGCGGGTATTGTTAATTTAGAAGAAAGTTATATTATAGATAATAATTTATCAGTAACCAATACGGATTTAGCAGAATCGGGTAAATTGTTATTTAGCGAAGGTAAGTTTACTTATGAAGCTGCTAAAAATATTTATGTATATAATCTATTAGGTCAACAAATATCTAATAATAATTTAGGTGTAGGACTTTATATAGTTAAAATAGTATTAGAGAATAATAAGCAATTGTCAGTAAAAAGGCTAGTAAATAGTATTTAAGCTGAAGAGACTTTCACGCTTAAATTCCTCTTTATTCCTTTAAGTAAATGCCTTTGAAATAAATAAACAATAAACCTAAATGGTAAGTGCATTATTTTTCCTATAGTGCCATTGAGTTTGTAATTACTAGAAAGTACTAGTTTTATTTCGTTCTTATTATTTAAGATTTCATATCCGCCAGTTAAAATTTGAAATGGACCTTTTTGTAAGTTCAGGATATGTGCAACTCTAAAGTTTTTAGTTGGACTGAATTTAAAACGGTATTTTTTATGAAGTTCCCATTCTAGAATAGTTTGTCGAAATTGAGCTTTATTTGAAAAAGATGCCACTCTATAACCGCCAATTCCTTCTTTTATTACTTGTGCAGATAACGGTTTTGGTATTCCTAATAGTTTGAAAAGCTTCGGAAAATTGAAATCAGCAACCATAACATTAGTTATTTCTTTCCATATGGATTCTTTGTCAGATTCTAAGTAAATAGAGTTGGAAATGTGCTTAGTTAGATAGCCTTTTATGAAACTCATATCAGTTAATTTTCTTTTTATTTTCCACAGATATTTTTGAGCCTTTTGCCAAGATTACTGAAGTAGGCTTTTGAGAGTTTAAAAAATTAAAACTAGGACCGTAATTTAATTGAAAATCAACATCAATTTCATAGTTAAGAACTTTTAATTGTTCCATCTAGGGTGTTTTACTTCATATTCAAAAGTTTGGTCTTTATGTTTAGTATAACCAAAATAGTGTTCGCATATAAACTCCTCTTCTGTATTAGCTAAAATAGGTGATAACTCATTTGAAGTTTTGATATTAATATGTTGCCATTTATTATTCATTTCCCAGGAATAATTAAAAGAAAAGGAAGAGTCCGTTTCTTTTATTACGTGTTTCATAGGAACCGTTTGGTAATGTTCTTTGTAAACGGTGTTAGCTATCAAAGTTAAAGCAGATTTGGGTACTAACTCTTTTATAGAAACCACACCTCGTTTCCATTCATTCCCTTCTTTACACTTTACATAAAAACGTAAGTTAACTTCTTCAAAGTTTCTGTGAAAGGGAATAGGTAAACCTAAGAGTTTGGTGTTGTTGAATAGAAAACCAACTAAACTAACATAACATGTGTTGTTGTAAAAGTCTAATTCTGTTCCTTTAGGAATATAAGGTTTCAATATCTCAGGATCAATAGCATAATTTATTAATGCTAAATTATTCCAGTTGGCGGTTAAAAAGCTCATTGTTTAGATTTTTTTTGCAAACCATTTGTTATTAGAAAGATAATTAATGATGGTATAGTTCCCCACATAAAAGTATAGATGGTTAAATAGTATATTAAAGAATTCCATAATAATGCTAAAATTATTGTAACCACAATAACTATAAAAGAAACTATTAAAGTGGATAATTTATTTGAGGTTGAAATAATTTTATAGTATTTCATCTTCTGCTAGTTCTTTTATTTGTTCACTTCTTTTTTCTAAGATGGTAGTTAGGTGTTTTTTCAGTAGTAACTGATCAAATAACCAACCAAAAATTCCAAATGGAGTTTGATAGGAGAAATGATCTATCATTGTAGTTTGTTCGTTTTCTTCTTTAAAAATATGGTTGTGCTTTAACCATTTAAAATGACCATCTACCATTTCATCGGTAAAATGATTGGGTTTTTCTAAAGCAGAAATAATACTTTCATGTTCTACATAAAAACCAAAATGTTTGCCTCGCCATCTAACTGTTTCTCCTAATTCTATACAGCCAGATGTTCTGCCATCAATAGCTTTTTCTTGAGTGTGACTCATAGTCTTCATATGCACATCTATGTTTCTAGATAAGTCAAAGACTTTGTCTATAGGAGCCTTAATTTTTGTTTGTAGGGTGATAGTTGTCATACCAAGTTTTTTAGTGTACAATTAATGTTAGGGTATTTAAATTCGAATTGATTGTTCATTAATCGTTGTGGGATTACATTTCTACTTTTTAATACCAATTCTGCTTCTGTCCCAATAATATAAGCCCCAATTTTTAGCAGCCATTTTGGTTGAGAAATACCAAAAGGAATTTTTAAATATTGTCTAAGTGTCTTCATTAAAATGAAGTTGTTTGTAGGTACAGGTGCTGTAACATTAATATTACCAGATATGTTTTTGTTATTTAAGATAAATTCTATGGCTCTAGCAAAATCTAGTTCATGAATAAAACTTACTTTCTGGTTTCCGGTTCCTTGTTTTCCTCCCAAAAGTAATTTTGTAATGCTTTTTAATGGTAATAATGCGCCTCCTTTTTTGCCTAATACTATAGAGGTTCTAATAGCTACTTTTCTAGTTTGAGTAGTTTGATGACTGTAAAATTCTTTTTCCCAGGCTTTGGCAATATTCATAGAGAAGTCATTTCCAATTTCCCCGTTTTCTTCGGTCATTTCTTTGTATAATGAATGCCTATAAATAGTAGCTGTAGAAGAATTTATCCAGATTTTTGGAGGGGTTCTACAAGAGTTTATGGCTTTACCAATTATTCTAGTTGAATCTATTCTAGAAGAATAAATTAAAGCTTTGTTTTTGTCATTATATCTACAGTCTACAGATTTTCCTGTTAAGTTAATAATAGCTAAAGAGCCTTCTAATTCCTCGATCCAATAATCTATTGTTTTGGCATCCCATAAAATTTGATTTAGTTGAGTAGGTTTTCTAGTAAGAATTTGTACTTGATACCCTTTTTGAGTTAAGTGGTTTTCTAAAACTTGACCTAAAAATCCTGTGCCACCTGCTATAATTATTTTATTAGTCATAGGTTTTTATTTAGTAGCAGTTATCATATAATATCCAAAACTGTTTAAGTGTAACCCTGCTAAAAGAGCAAATAAAGAACCGCGTAAGTTTTCTATACTTTGTTTTTTTAAAGGTTCTTTTTTAAGCAGTTTCTTTAAAACAAAACCAGTAATAGCAAATGGTACATGTAATACCGATGGAGCAATTCTAAATGACAAGTCTTTAACTTCAATATTTTTAAAACCAATGCTTTTCAAATGTTTTTTTATGTTGTGAATGTTACCTAGTCGATCTAAGCTCCACCCTTTACATAATTGTTCGTAACAATACTTACTACCAATACATAAGTCTGTTATTTCTTTTTTTAGAAAAGCATCGGCAATAACTAATTTACTATTGGGTTTTAAAACTCTAAAGGCTTCTTTAAAAGATTCGTATTTATGGCCAGAATGGCATAAGCTTTCAATAGCTATTACTCCATCTAGACTATTGTCTTTAAAAGGTGTTGTATTGTAGTTGCCTTTTACAATCACTCCGTTATGTTTTTTTAATAATTTGTTTCCTTCTTGAACTTGAAAATCTGATAAGGTTAGACCAATCATATTTAGGGTTTGATTATTTTTTAATCCATACCTCATAGTAGCTCCCATACCACAACCTAAATCGGCTATTAGTTTTTTAGTGTTAGAAAGCTGAAACTGATCAAAAATCTGACGATTCATTTCATTAAGCATCGTATCCCGTTTAAACGGATTGGTTTTTAAGGTATAGTAACCAAAATGCATATTGAAATCTTTACTCCAGAATTCGTAATCTTCTGTAGCTTCATTATAAAAATCAATAACTTTTTCTTTATTGGTTTTACTAGAAAGAATCTTTTTGAAATAATTAGAAGGACAAAGTGTTTTCATAATAGAACTATTTTAAGAAACCAGTAAGGTTGGAAATAAATAATAAGGTATAGACTAAAGCAAAAAGTGTAAATAGAAAGTTCATAAAATAACTACCTATTTTAAAATGCAGTTTTTGAGGGATTTGATACATAGGGTAGTATGCAATTTGTGTGGCTACTTTACCAACCCAATACATAGCAATTATACCGGTTAGAGCTACTGCTAGTTCTGTTTGGTTTTTTAAAGCTGATGTAAACAAGATGGCAATTAGACCAAAACTAAAGTTTAAACCTTGTATGTACCTACCATAAGTTTTTGCTATTTCTTGGTTTAGAGGCTTTAACTGCTTTACATCATTGTACCAATCAAAAACTTGGTGTCTGATATATGGATATATTAAAGCTGTAAATACCTGACCTATGCCTCCTGCTATAATTAACCAATTAGGTAGTTCTATAAAATTTTTCATAATTATTTGTTTTCAGGTAAATTGTTTAGGATTTTGAATTGACACCATAGGTGGTATAGCCCTATAAGCATTGCTGGAATAACTATAATTAAGCTTATGCCTTTTCCGAGAATCTGAATCATATAATCACCACAAGCTAATGTGGTTAGGAAAAGTACTGTGTACAAACCAACAAGTTTCCAATAAAAAGTAAAATATTTAGAATGGTTGTTTGAACTACTACCGAGCGTAAAGAAAAGCATAAGAACTAATTGACTTAAGCCTAAAAAAAACATTAAAAGAGCTCCGTTATTTGGTCTAAATATATATTCATAACAGGTAATAAAATAAAGACTAGTATTTGCTAAAAAAAAGAAGTACTTGCTTGTTTTAATAATCATTGTTTTTAAAGTTTTAAACTTTCAGTAAAAATTGAAAGTTGTTTTGAGGAAGAAAAGGAGTATTTCATCCTTTCTAGTCATGGTTTTTTGTGTTTATATTGTATAAGAAGCCTCAAAATAAGAGAGATTCCTCAGTCGTTCCTTTTTCGGAATAAAGCTATGCATCATTTTAAAAGTTTTACCAAAGTCTTAGTTATCCAGTTTTGTTCTTGGTTTACAATTTTGTTCATCATAGTGTCTGCAGTATCAGCTAAATCATATAATTCTTTGGTTTTAGTAATTAACTCTTGAGTTTTTCTACTACCATCATCTTCAATACTACATACTTGTTTCAATACTCGTAAAGTAGGTTTTATTTCTCTCCTACTTCGTTCTTTAGCAACTGTTCTAGCTAGTTCTTGAACATTTTTTTCAGATCTAAAGTATTCTTTTCGTTCTCCAGAAACAGAAGTTTTAAATACAATTCCCCAATCTATTAACTGTCTTAGGTTCATGCTAGTATTTCCTCTAGATATCCCTAGCTCTTCCATAATCTCTTCCATAGATAACGGATCTGGAGAAACAAATAATAAAGCATGAATTTGAGCCATAGTTTTATTTATACCCCATAAAGAGCCTAAACTTCCCCATGTATCTATAAATTCTTTTTTTGCTTCTGTGTAATTCATATTTCAATTTCTAAATCTTAGTCAAAGGTATAAATAATTTTTAAACTTTCAATAAAAAATGAAAATTAAATAGATTGAGAATCATTTTAATTCTCAATTTTGGTTAGTACATATTTTCTAAAACAGAAAAATTGAAATGTTCATGAGCCTGAACAAATGCATATACTTTTTGTTTTTTGGCTCCAATTTTTCTTTTTTCTAGTTCAGCTGTAAATGCTAGATCTAACTTTTTACAATTAAGTTGTTTTGAGCGTAATATAGATTTAAATAATATTTGCTTGTAAACATTAAACTTGTAGTTGTATTCATAATTTAATCCAACTATTAAGGCATTGTAAGTTTGTGCATTAATATGACTAAATAAAACACCTACTAACTCTTTTTGTTCATTTTTACAGTGTTCAGGTTTTAAATATAACTTTATAAAATCATACTCGTTTAGGTTGCACATGTTTTCAAAATACTCGAACGGTAACTTAAATACATTTAAGTCTAGCGATTTATTATATACTTGTTCGTATAAAGAATAACACTGTTCTAATTCTAATTTAGAATTAGGTTTAGAATATTCTATTTCAAAACAATTTTCATATTTAATAATCTCCTTTTTTACACTGTATCTGTTTTTTTGATTTAATTTTTTTAGATAATCTTCTTTTGTGTTCCAGTTGTATTCATCTACATATAAGTTGTTAAGTAGTTGATAAGAAGTAAATCCAATATCTAACATAGATTTTTCTAATTCTGAATCGAGTTCATTGTAAAAATCACGGATCATTATAGAACTAGCTTTTACTTCTTTTTGTAAACCATTTAGGTATGCTATCAATTGTTCTATTGCCTCAGATTGATTGTTGGAGTTTTTATTGATATATATGTGACTCCCTTTCGTTAAGGGAGAACCGGTTTGAATTGTTTTAGAAGTTAAATAATAAGGATTAGATATGCGTTCTGCTTCTATTTTTTCTGAAATATTTTTAGGTAAGAGCATATCATCTTTACTAATACTAACTGTTATAAATGTTTGTAAAATAATTTCATCATTATCTTTAATAGTAATATATTTAAATAGCCAGTTGTTCTCTTTTAAATCATTATTTGAAAAAGTTTTTTCTAAAAGAGCTAAGTTATCATAGCTTAAGTTTCCGTTGTTACAAAATTTAGTACTCCATAGGTCTTTGTTTAATTCACCAATACTATTGTTAATTTCAATAGTTAAATCGGTGTTATTGTATTTTTGTTCTACGGAGTTAGATCTAAATTTTTTAATCCCAAATATTTTGGCAACTTCATCAAAGGTTTTACCACTTTCTTCAATAGACTTAGTAAAATGATAATGTAAAGATTCTATCATCCTAAAAATATCTTTTTTAGTCAATTTTGAAGTGATCATAAATCGAACACCGCTTTTTTTCATTGGTACGGCAGGAAAAGAAGCGGGATTCAAATAAAAACCATCTTTTTTCATATTGTTAACTATATCAGAAGTAAACTTTGGAAGTCCAACAGGTATAAAAAACAATGGACTTTCAGTTTTCATAAACTGAGGTAATTGATATTGATCTAATAAGTTATTGGTGTATTCAATCAACTTCTTGAGTTCTTCTTGTTTTTGAGAAAAGTTTGGGTCTAAATGAAGATTAACAGAAGCTAAAGCTGCTCCTAGCATAGGTGGTTGAATTGGTCCACAAAAGATATATGTAGATCCGCAATTTCTAACTAATTCTTCCATTTCAGTATTAGGAAAAACAATGCATCCTCCTGCTGCTGCAAAAGATTTATTTAACGATATAGCTAATACCATTCTGTCATGGTGAGGCATGTTAGATTTTACAACACCTTCGCCATTTTTTCCACACCAGCTCATACCATGAGCATCATCTATATACAAGTGAAATTTTTTGTATTTATTCAACAGCTGGGTTAATTCATTAAAAGGAGCAAAATCACCATACATAGAATAAACACCATCAGCTAAATACCATATTTTATCATACTTATTATTTAAAGCCTTTAATTTCTGTTCTAAAGATTCCATACAGTTGTGTTTAATAACATACAGCTGAATTTTCTTGGCTTTTAATAATTGGGCGGTCATTTGCATACTAGAATGAGCTTGTAAGTCTAAAATAACAGCATCATTAGTTCCTATTATTGTCGGAATAGTGGCTAAATGACCTAGGGTAGTGCTAGCAGTAACAATTAATGGTTTTTTAAAAATACGTTGTAATTTATGTTCTAACTCTTGATATAAACCAATAGACAAGTATGTCCTAGAAGAAGAAAATTGAGTGCCGTATTTCTTAACAGCATCTATTACTCCTTCTTTTAATTGTTCATTATTTTCTAAGCCTAAATAGCTACAAGAACCAAAGTTGATTAATTTTTCATTATCTATGGTAACTTCTGCATGATGATTAAAATGATCATCTTGAGTATAATTGTGAACTAATTTTCTTAGATTTCCGTCTGTTATAATTTGGTTTAAAGTGTCTATTGAAGTTGACATGTTATTTTTTTTAAGATAGGATAAGTGATTTATATAATAATTGAGTTTATGAGTAGTAAATTTGAATTCGTTAAATGAGAATGAAAAAAGTAATCATAATCGGATTGGTTTGGCCAGAACCTAGCTCAACTGGTGCTGGTACTAGAATGTTGCAATTGATAAACTTGTTTAAAAAACAAAACTATCAAATTATATTTATATCTGCTGCAGAAAAGTCAGAATATTCTTATGATTTAATTAAAACTGGAGTAATAGAACAACCAATTACATTAAACGACTCTTCTTTTGATTCATGGATAAGTAATGAAAATCCAGATATAGTATTGTTTGATCGTTTTATGACAGAAGAACAATACGGTTGGCGTGTTTCTGAAAATTGCCCGAAAGCTTTAAAAATTTTGGACACAGAAGATTTACATTGCTTGCGAAAAGTAAGACAAGATTTATTTAAAAAAGATATTCCTTTCACTATTCCGAAATTAAAATCATCAGATATAGCTAAAAGAGAAATAGCTAGTATGTATAGGTGTGATCTATCGTTGTTAATATCAAGTTATGAAATGGATATATTAATGAATGAATTTTCAATTGATTCATCAATATTATTTCATCTACCATTTTTATTAAATAGAAATGAGTTATTGCAGAAATCACCTGGATTTATTAACAGGAAAGATTTTATATGTATAGGAAACTTTTTGCATGAACCAAATTATGATGCTGTTTTGTATTTAAAGCAAGAAATATGGCCGTTAATTAGAAAGAAATTACCACAAGCAAGACTTAAGGTTTTTGGAGCCTATCCCTCTCAAAAAGTAATGCAATTGCATAATGAAAAGCAAGGGTTTATGGTGTTTGGAAGGGCCAATAATGCTCTTGAAGAGTTAAGTAAATGCAGGGTTAATTTAGCACCGTTGCGATTTGGAGCGGGACTAAAAACTAAACTATTAGAAGGTATGTTGTCGGGCACACCTAGTGTAACCACCAAAATTGGCGCCGAAGGATTTAGATATAAAGAGTGGAATGGGTTTGTAACCAATAACCCTATTGATTTTGCTAATTATTCAGTTCAATTACATCAAGATGAGCAACTATGGGGTACAAAACAAAAAAATGCAGAAGTATTATTAGAACAATTTACGGTTAAAAATTATAAAGAAGATTTTTTTAATAGGCTGTTAGAAATAGCTAATAAATTAGAAAATCACAGAGTCAGTAACTTTATAGGAAGTATGCTTCAGCATCATAATCAGCAAAGTACGAAGTACATGAGTAAATGGATAGAAGAGAAGAATAAAAATAAGCCTGGTAGTTCTTCTTAATGAGATCTTAATTATATTATATTCTGAATTATGCTAATAGTTTATTTGCAAAATAATTAAGCATAGCTTCTACTTCTTCTAAAGCATTTTCTTTTTCATTAATATCAGTAAGTTTTGGTAAATGCTTGGCAAAATAAATATGGTTGTTAGACATTTCAAATAGATTGGTAGCTAAGGCATGAGGATATTTAAAATGAGGGTTAATCTGTAAAATAACTTGAGAAATATGCTCTATTAAGTCTTTGTAGTTTTTAAAGAAACCTTTAGAGTTCTCAGTATCTACTTCTTTGGTATGATATACTTTAGAACCTTCTGCAATAACAACTTCGTGTAAAATACTTTCGTTAACATAGCTTACACTTGGGTTTTCCATAGAGGCTGTAACAAAAGACTTGATTATAATTGATAACTTTTCTTTAGGATTGACTATGTTTTTAGAGTTAGAGTTAATAAGATACCCTATCCATTCCCAATACCAAGAAACTAGGTAAGTGAGTAATAAATGTTTGTTTTCAAAATACCTGTAAACAGAAGCTTCAGTAGATGAAATTTCTTTAGCAAGTTTTTTAAAAGTAAAAGACTCAAATCCTAACTTATTCATTAAAAGAATACTATTTTTAATAATCTTCCTGCCTAAATCAGAATCTTGCGGATCCTTAAGATATAATCCTTTATTTAATATTATTTTAATAGCAATACTCATTCCGTAAACAAAATTAATACAATTATATTTTATAGTAAAATATTTATTGTTGATAGTATTACTATCAATTAAAAAAGTATTTATATCTTTGTTGAAATTTTATACGATATAACTATCAAGATAATTGAGATTACAAAAATGAGAAGACAGGAAAAAAATACATCTAGATTGTTTCTGTGTAAGTTATTTTTATTCGTAATGTTAATTGGTGTTTCTAATTTGTATGTTGTTAATAATTTAGATTTATACGACATGGAACTAATAGAAGGAGAAACTGATGTGAGCGATTCTCTATTAGAATTAGAAGATTCAATTGAAAAAACAGATAAGATATTAGTCGATAATTGTTTTTTGTTACTCTACCATTCATTTACAAATGTTTTCTACATTGATAAGGATGGCTTTTTATGTTCAGAATATTTGAGTATTACAATACCTCCTCCAAAATATTAAATTTCTTCAAAAAAGAAAGGTTGGTTTTTAACCAATTTAATTAATGTCTATTTTTAAATAATAATATTTTATAAAACAGTATTGTTACTGCTTTTATTATATAATCTTGAGTTAAATGAAAACGAATAAAATGACGCCTTGGCAGCGTTTTACAGGGCTTTTACAGCTTGATAAAAGAGATATAAAACAAGTGTTTTTGTATGCAATTTTTACAGGTTTTGTAGCCTTATCAGTACCATTAGGTATTCAGGCAATAATTAATTTAATACAAGTGGGACAAATAACTACTTCATGGATTGTGTTGGTAGTTTTAGTAACCTTAGGAGTGGCTTTTCAAGGCGTACTTCAACTTATGCAAATTAGAATTCTTGAAAATATTAAGCAGAAAATATTTACGAGATCTTCTTTTGAATTTGCTTATAGGTTTCCTAAAATTAAAATGAGTAGTTTAAAATATTACTACCCTCCCGAGTTAGCCAATAGGTTTTTCGATACTCTAACTGTACAAAAAGGTCTTTCTAAAGTATTAATAGATTTCCCTTCTGCTGCAGTACAAATCGCCTTAGGGTTAATACTTTTAAGTCTTTACCATCCATTTTTTATTTTTTACGGATTATTACTAATAACACTGATTTATTTAGTGTTTAGATATACTGGTAAAAAAGGTTTAGAAACGAGTTTGAATGAAAGTAAATCTAAATACAAAGTAGCACATTGGATTCAAGAAATAGCAAGGTCATTAATTAGTTTTAAGCTTTCTGGTAAAACAAAAATGGCCATGGATAGAAACAATGCCTTAACTGATGATTATTTAGAGAATAGAGAGAAACATTTTAAAATTCTTTTGATACAATTTGCACAACTAATAGGGTTTAAAGTTTTTATAACTGCTGGTTTACTAATTATTGGTGGTTTGTTGGTTATAAATCAACAAATGAATATAGGGCAATTTGTTGCTTCAGAAATTATAATACTATTGGTAATAAGTTCTGTAGAAAAGCTTATTCTAAACCTAGAAACTTTTTATGATGTGTTAACTTCTCTAGAAAAAATTGGACAAGTGGTTGATAAAGAATTAGAAAAACAAGAAGGACTTAATCCATTTCACAATAATGAAGAGTTAACAATAGAGTTAGATAATGTGAGTTATACTGCAGAAAACGGTAAAAATATATTCAATGGAGTTACATCTAGTTTTAATAAAGATGAGAGGGTTTTATTAAATGGTGTACCAGGATCTGGAAAAACAACTTTTTTAAAGTTGCTATCGGGTTTAATAGAACCAGATTCGGGTAATATATTTATAAATAATGCATCACTAAAAGGAACAAAAATTAATTCGTATAGATCATATGTAGGTCAAATGCTTCCTGAGCAAAAACCTTTTGAAGGAACCATTAGAGATAATATTACTTTAGGAGATGATACTATATCGATAACACAGCTTAATGAAGTTATTAAAATAGCAGGATTGTTAGATTTTATAAAGAATCAACAAAATGGAATAGATACCGTTCTATATCCTGAAGGCCAGCAAATACCTTATACTATATCAAGACGTATAGTATTTGCTCGAGCAATTGTAAACAAACCTAAAGTATTATTGCTAAAAGATCCATTTAACCAATTTGATCAAGAAGAGACTAAAAAACTAATCGAGTTTGTAACTCATAAAAAGCAACCTTGGTTGTTAATTGTTTCAAGTAATAATAAGGAATGGAATTCGAGATGTTCTAGAGTAATTAATTTAGAAAATAATGGTTTAACTGTTTAACAAGCAATTACTATGTTAAATATATCTAATAATAAAGTAAAGAATAAAAATCTAAATGATTTTTCGGCTTTTAGAAAAGTCAATAAGAAAAGTTCGATTAAATATTTTAATAGGTTTTTAATAGGCTTCTTTATCATGTTTTTAATAATATTATTTCTTCCATGGACTCAAAATGTTGACGGGAAAGGGTATGTTACTGCGTTAAAACCAGATCAAAGGCCGCAAACTATTCAATCTCCAATTCCAGGTAAAATTGAAAAATGGTATGTTAAGGAAGGAGATTATGTAAAAAAAGGAGATACTATTCTTTATATATCTGAAATAAAAACCGAGTATCAAGATCCAGAATTGGTTAGTAGAACTAATGAACAAACTTATGCTAAAGAGCGCTCTGTTGTTTCTTATAAAGATAAAATAGGAGCGTTAACAAATAGAATTAATGCTTTGCAAAATGAAAAGCAGTTAAAGTTAAGACAGGCAATTAACAAAATAGATCAGTTTAAATTTAAAGTAAGTGCAGATAGTGTTGATCTAGAGGCTGCAAAAACCAATTATGAGATTGCTAAAAACCAATTTAAGCGTACAGAAATATTAAAGGAAGAAGGGCTTAAATCGCAAACAGATTTAGAGGCAAAAAAGTTAAAAATGCAACAAACTGAAGCTAAAAAAATAGCTCAAAATAATAAATTATTGTCTAGTAAAAACCAATTGATAAATGCTGAAATTGATATTAGTAGAATTGAAGCTGAATACCGAGATAAAATAGCTAAAGCGCAAAGCGAAAAAGCTTCTGCGGGCTCTTCACAGTTTGAAGCCGAGGCAGCAGTAGCCAAACTTAAAAATCAATCGGCAAGTTATAAGGTTAGAACGGGTATGTATTATGTGCGAGCCCCACAAGCAGGTTACATTAATAAAGCTTTAAGGGCTGGTATTGGAGAAACTTTTAAAGAAGGAGATAAATTGGTTAGCATAATGCCAGCTAATTATGAGTTAGCTGTAGAAACTTATATAGACCCAATAGACCTTCCATTAATTCATAAAGGAGAAAATGTTAGAGTACAATTTGATGGTTGGCCAGCAATTTTCTTTAGTGGTTGGCCAAATACTGCTTACGGAACCTTCTCTGGAAAAGTAGTAGTAATAGATAATTTTATAAGTGAAAATGGGAAGTTTAGAATATTAATAGCTCCAGATCATGTTGATAAATGGCCAGATAAATTAAGAGTCGGTTCAGGAGCTTATACCATGGCTTTGCTAGAAGATGTTCCTATTTGGTTTGAATTATGGAGAAAGTTAAATGGTTTTCCTCCAAATTATTACCAACCTAACAAGAGTAAAGATGAATCAGATAAAAAATAAAATAGCATTTTTTGTACTAGTTGTGAGTTGTTTTTTTTCTTCTTGGTCTCAAGATATGACAAAAAACGAACTTACTTATGAAGAGTTTTTAGCTTATGTAAAAAAATATCATCCAGTTATTAAGCAGTCTAATATTACTGTTACAGAAGCAGAATCTAAGCTACTTAAAAATAGAGGAGCAACAGATCCTACTTTGGAGTTTAATTACGATGATAAAGAATTTAAAAGTTCTAATTATTGGAATAAGTTTAACACAACTTTTAAAGTGCCAACAATATTAGGAGTAGACCTGAAAGTAGATTATCAGCAAAATAGAGGTGATTTTGTTAACCCAGAATTGTTGGTTCCAGAAGATGGTTTATATAGTGCAGGAGTGTCAATAGATTTAGCACGGGGCTTATTAATGAACGAGCGTTTAGCTAACATAAGAAAGGGTAAGTATTTTGTTAAGCAGTCTTTAGAAAATCAAAAACTATTAGTTAATAAAATAATTTTTGAAGCTAGTATAGCGTACTTTGCGTGGTTGAGATATCATAATGAAGAACTTATTTATCAAGATTATCTTAGGAGTTCCAAAATACGGTTAGAGAGTATAGAAAGGAGTGTTGAGTTGGGAGATAAGCCTAAAATTGATATAACCGAAGCTAGAATAGCTTATCAGACAGTTTTATTGGATTTACAAAAAATATCCTTGAGTAAAGTTAAAGCTCGACTTCAAGTAAGTAATTATCTGTGGTTTGATTCATTACCTTTAGAAATTTTCAAAGAGGTTTTTCCTGTTACATCTGATACTGAAGATATAGCATTAGCTTTAAATATTAATAATCTTTTAAGTAATGAAATATCAGTTGCCAATCATCCTAAAATTAAGAGTGTAGAATATAAGTCTATGGCACTAGAGCAAGATTATAGGTTAAAGAAAAACTTAATGCTTCCAAAATTAGAAATATCATATAGTTTTTTAAATAGTAATACCAATCATTTTAACGCAATAAATAACAATAACTATAAGGGTTTTATAAGTCTTAAGCAATCCATTTTTATGAGAAAGCAAAGAGCAGAACTCAAGTTATCTAAATTAAAATTAACTGATATTGAATTAGAGAAATCAATTATAAAATTAAATATTGAAAATAAAATAATTGCTACGCAAGAACAATTGCGATCATATCAGGAGCAGAATGACTTATATAAAGATTTAATACTCGATTATGAAAGAATGTTAAATGCAGAAAACAAAAGATTTGAAATCGGGGAGAGTAGTTTGTTTCTAGTGAATTCGAGAGAGCAAAAATTATTTAACGCCAAGATTAAGGGGAATGAATTGCGTATAGCGTATTTAAAAACCATACTGCAGTTTTTTAATGTATTGGGAGGAACTGCTAATTTAACTTCCTAGAATAGTACAAAACACTATTCTAGGAAGTTAAATTTAATATTGAGTGTTTTTATATTAGGCCAGCTCGCTGCAATAGAGCTTTATTATTAGGTTCTTTACCTCTAAATCGTTTGTACAAATCCATAGGGTGTTCTGTGCCACCTTTACTTAAAATATGATCTGCAAAAGACTTACCTGTTTCTGCATCAAAAATTCCATTTTCTTTAAACTGATCAAAAGCGTCAGCATCTAGAACTTCAGCCCACTTATAGCTATAATAGCCTGAAGAATATCCTCCTTGAAAAATATGAGCAAAAGCAGTACTCATACAGTTTTCTGCTACATCGGGATATAATTGGGTGCTAGCAAAAGCTTTTTGTTCAAACTCTTTTACATTGTTAATTGTTTCGGGTGCTTCACCAGAATGCCAAGCCATATCTAAAAGCCCAAAACTTAACTGACGTAAGGTAGCCATGCCTTCTTGGAAATTTGCTGAAGCTTTAATTTTTTCAATGTATTCCATCGGAATAGATTCGCCTGTTTCATAATGTTTAGCAAAAATGTCTAGACATTCTTTTTCGTAACACCAATTTTCTAATATTTGGCTAGGTAATTCAACAAAATCCCAATAAACAGAAGTTCCAGATAGACTAGGATAAGTAGTATTTGCTAACATTCCGTGTAAACCATGTCCGAACTCATGGAATAAAGTAGTTACCTCATTAAATGTTAATAATGATGGTTTTGTTTCTGTAGGTTTAGTAAAATTACAGACATTAGAAACATGAGGTCTTTCGTTAATTCCGTTCTCAATTTTTTGTCCTTTAAAAGAAGTCATCCAAGCGCCGTTCCTTTTTCCTGGTCTTGGGTGAAAATCTGCATAAAATATAGATGTTAATTCATTTTTATCATTAAAAACTTCATAGGTTTTTACATCTTCGTGGTAGGTGTCTATATAATCAACTTCTTTAAAGTTTAAGCCAAATAGTTTATTGGCAACAGTAAAAGCGCCTTTTAAAACTTTATCTAATTCAAAATAAGGCTTTAGTTTTTCGTCATCTAAATTAAAAAGTTTGTTCTTTAATTTTTCAGAATAATAAGCACTATCCCATTTTTCTAGTTGGTCAATCCCATCCAATTCTTTAGCAAAAGCTTCTAACTCTGTAAATTCTTTTAAAGCTACTGGTTTAGCCTTATCTAATAAATCATTTAGAAAAGTTTTTACATGATTTGGTGTGCCAGCCATTCGTTCTTCTAAAATAAAATCGGCATGTGTATTATACCCTAATAAGTTAGCTCTCTCATGGCGGAGCTTGGCTAATTTTAATACGATTTCTTCGTTGTTAAATTCATTTTTTTGAAAGCCTTTTGCTCCAAATGCTAGCGATAGTTTTTTACGAAGTTCACGGTTATCTGCATACTTCATAAATGGTATGTAACTCGGGTAAGCTAAAGTGAAAATCCAACCTTCTTTTTCTTTTTGCTTAGCTGTTTGAGAAGCTGCTTCAATAGCTCCTTCTGGTAAACCTTTTAAGTCTTCTTTGTTGGTTAAATGAAGCTCGTAAGCATTGGTTTCTGCCAATACATTTTCTCCAAAAGTTAGTTTTAATTTGGCTAACTCTTTGTCTATTGCTCTTAATTGTTCTTTTTCTTTGTCATTTAAATTAGCCCCGTTTCTAGAAAAACCTTTGTATTTTTTGTCTAATAAAGTATGTTGTTCAGGGGTTAATGTTAGTCGATCTTTTTGGTTGTAAACGGTTTTAACTTTATCAAATAACGCTCTGTTTAATGTGATGTCATTGCTAAATTCTGATAGTAAAGGGGAAACTTCTTGAGCTATTTTCTGAATTTCTTCATTAGTTTCAGCAGAATTCAAATTAAAGAAAATACTAGATATCCTATCTAATTGCGCTCCAGAGTAATCTAGGGCTTCAATTGTATTTTTAAAAGTAGGTTCGTTTTTATTGGTAACAATTGAATTGATTTCTGCTTTGGCATTTTCTATAGCAGTTTTAAAAGCAGGTAAGAAATCTTCGTTTTTTATTTTTGAAAAAGGAGCTAAATCAAATTTTTCTAATAGTGTATTCATTATCAATTGTTTATGTTTTTGTAAAAGCGACTGATTATCGGTTTTTAAGGTCTTTTCACCGATGTTTTGATAAAGGTCGGTAAATCTTGTGAAAAAAAATGAATATCTGAGTGATATTTGTAGTGTAAACAAATGGTTTCTCACCCAAAATAACCATCTATGGAGTTGCAATCTCGATAAAAATACTCTAAAAAAAACCTTAGGAATTCCTAAGGTTTTTTTAATGAGAGTGTTATTTCTTAACAGCTTTTGCTCCTTCTATTACTTTTTGCTTTAGTCCTTCTTTATAAACTAAAATCTTGTCTAAAACACATTTGTCAGAAGCGCCAATTATTTGTGCGGCAAGTATGCCAGCATTTTTAGCACCATCTAGTGCTACTGTAGCTACAGGAACCCCTCCAGGCATTTGTAATATTGAAAGAACAGAATCCCATCCATCAATCGAATTCCTTGATTTTACAGGAACCCCAATAACAGGTAATGGAGATAGAGAGGCAACCATTCCTGGTAAGTGAGCTGCACCACCTGCTCCAGCTATAATAACTTTTATACCTCTTTCATGAGCAGTTTTACCGTATTCAAATAATTTTTCTGGTGTTCTATGTGCAGAAACAATATCTACTTCTGTCTCAATATCAAAACCAGCTAATATATCGATAGCTTCTTGCATAATAGGTAAGTCACTTGTACTACCCATAATAATTCCTACTTGTGGCATTTTTAGTTTAAAAGTTTAAAGTTTATAAGTTTAAAGTTTAGATCCTTGCTCTTAACAATGAACTTAAAAATGATTTATATAAAAAGAAAGTGTTTATAATCAAATATGTGTAGCCCTTTAAGTCTAGGTTAACTACTAACTACTTGTATTGTTTCTTTTACTTCTTGAGCGATGGCTCTTGCTTTATTAATATCTTCATTTACTATCGTAACGTGTCCCATTTTCCTGAAAGGGCGAGTTTGCTTTTTTCCGTAAATATGGGGGGTCACGCCATCTAATTCTAAAACTTTGTCTATGTTTTTATAAAGAACATTTCCTGTATGACCTTCAGCTCCAACTAAATTCACCATAATTCCAGCTACTTTACTTTCTGCATTTCCTAAAGGTAAATTTAATATAGCTCTAAGATGTTGTTCAAACTGAGAAGTATAAGAAGCTTCAATGCTATAATGTCCAGAATTATGTGGCCTTGGCGCTACTTCGTTTACTAAAATCTCATCATCTTGAGTTTGAAACATTTCTACGGCTAATAAACCAACATGTTCAAAACTATTAGATACCTTAAGCGCTACATCAATAGCTTTTTGAGCTACAGCTTTATCTATTCTTGCAGGGCAAATAACATACTCAACTTGGTTAGCTTCTGGGTGAAACTCCATTTCTACCACAGGGTATGCTTTACTTTCTCCCTTTGGGTTTCTACAAACAATTACAGCTAATTCGTTTTTAAAAGGAATCATTTCTTCTGCTATACATTCTGTGTTAGGCAACCCTTCTAAATCGTTAGCAGAACGTACTACTTTTACGCCATTACCATCATAACCAAATTGAGCAGATTTCCATACAAAAGGAAAATTATTAGCATCATTTTTAAGCTCGTTTAGGGAGTTGTAACGAGTAAAAGGAGCTGTAGGGATTTTGTTCTCTAAATAAAACGACTTTTGAATAGCTTTGTTCTGAATCTTAGCTAATGTTTTAGCAGAAGGATATACTTTAATGCCTTCGTCTTCTAATTTTTGAAGCGCTTCAATATTAACGCCTTCTATTTCAAAAGTTAGTACATCTACTTGCTTACCAAAATTGTAAACAGTGTCAAAATCCATTAAATCTCCTTGAAAAAATTTGTTTGCATAGAAACTACAAGGAGCTTCGTTACTAGGGTCTAAAACATAAGTTTGAACGTCGAACTTATTGGTGTCTTTTAAAAGCATACGACCTAATTGGCCTCCACCTAAGATACCTAGTTTAAAATCGGATGAAAAATAGTTAATCATCTAGTTGTGTGTTGTGTTGTTGTTTGTTTTCAGACGACAAAAGTACGTATTTAGTTTAGTAGTTTAAAAAGAAATCGCACTTCAAAAAATGTAAATCATCAATTAATCAGTATCTTTGCACCTTTCAAATTAAATTTGGCATTATAGATGATGAGCTTTTTTAAGAAAATCGGTAAGTGTATTGCCAATTTATTTATTACTAAACACAACACTATGACTAATATCGTTTTATTTGGAAAACCAGGAGCGGGAAAAGGAACACAAGCAGAAGTACTTAAAGAGAAGTATGATTTAATTCATTTATCTACGGGAGATATTTTCCGATTTAATATGAAAAATGATACTGAATTAGGAAAGTTAGCGAAGTCTTATATTAACAAAGGAGATTTGGTACCTGACGAAGTAACTATTAATATGTTGAAATCTGAGGTAGAAAAACATACAGATGCAAATGGTTTTTTGTTTGATGGTTTTCCTAGAACAACACCTCAAGCTGAGGCTTTAGATGCTTTTTTGGCTACTAAAGAATGGAAAGTTACAGCTACAATCGCTTTAGAAGCAGACGATGAGGTCTTAGTACAGCGTTTATTAGAAAGAGGAAAGACTTCTGGTAGAGCAGATGATCAAGACGAAGCTAAAATAAGAAATCGTTATGAGGAGTATAATGAAAAAACCGCTCCATTAATTGATTTTTACCAAGGTCAAGGTAAATTTCACTCGGTAAACGGAATTGGAGAAATAGAAGAAGTAACCAGCCGTTTATCTGAAGTTATTGATCAATTATAAGATTACATCATTCAGAATTGGATGATTAAATAATAAATACAATTAAAGGGAGTTTCGGGTTAAATGAAATTCCCTTTTTTAAACTTAAAGTCATGACTGAAGGGAATTTTGTTGATTATGTAAAACTGCACCTTACTTCTGGAAAAGGAGGAAAGGGATCTACACATTTGCATAGAGAGAAATATATAGAAAAGGGAGGCCCTGATGGTGGAGATGGTGGACGAGGAGGTCATGTTATTGTTAGAGGAAATGAAAATTTATGGACTCTTTATCACTTTAAGTTTAAAAGACACTATAAAGCAGAACAAGGAGGCAACGGAAGTAAAGGTAGAAGTACTGGAGCAGATGGTGGAGATGTGTTTTTAGATGTGCCATTAGGTACAGTTGTTAGAGATACTGAAACTCAAAATGTTTTATTTGAAATTACAGCTAATAATGAAGAAGTCATTCTTTGTAAAGGAGGTAAAGGAGGTAGAGGAAATTGGCATTTTAAGTCTCCTACAAATCAAACACCTCGTTATGCACAGCCAGGTTTAGAAGGAGAGCATAAAGATGTAACGTTTGAGTTGAAAGTTTTGGCAGATGTTGGTTTGGTTGGATTTCCTAATGCAGGTAAATCAACATTATTATCTGTAATTACATCAGCGAAGCCTAAAATTGCCGATTATGAGTTTACAACCTTAAAACCTAATTTAGGGATAGTAAAGCATAGAGATTACCAAACTTTTGTAATGGCAGATATACCTGGTATTATAGAAGGAGCTGCAGAAGGAAAAGGGTTAGGACATTATTTTTTAAGACATATTGAGCGTAATTCTACTCTGTTATTTATGGTTCCTGCCGATGCTAAGGACATTGTAAAAGAGTATGAAATATTGGTCGATGAATTAAGAAGGTATAACCCTGAAATGCTTGATAAAGATCGTTTTGTAGCGATATCGAAATCTGATATGTTAGACGATGAATTACAAGCAGAGATGAAAGAAGAGTTAGATGAGAAACTAGGAGTTCCTTATTTGTTTATTTCATCTGTAGCTCAAAAAGGAATTCAAGAATTGAAAGATACCTTATGGAAGATGTTAAATTAACACACTAAAGAGTTAATATTAAAGGGAAACTATATATGGTTTCCCTTTTTTTGTATCTTGAGTAGAAATAATTGAGTGAATTATGATAAAGAAAGGTTTGATAATAGTTGTATTGTTAATTGTGGCGTGTGCACCTGTAAAGGTTAATTATGATTATAATAAAGCTGTAGATTTTACAAAGTATAAAACATATAATTATGCTTCAGAAATTAAAACAGGTTTGAGTGAGTTAGATGAAAAAAGGTTGTATTTTCAGTTAGATTCATTGCTTACAGTTAATGGTATTTCTAAAAGTGAATCTCCAGATTTCTATATAGATTTACATACTAAAACCTATAAAAATCCTAGTAATAATTCAATTGGTATTGGCGTTGGTGGCGGCGGAAGAAGTGGAGGTGTTGGTGTTTCTGGAGGAATACCTATAGGAGGAAATGACTTGAATCAAGAATTGTTAATCGATTTTTTAGATGGAGAAAAACATTCCTTGGTTTGGCAAGCTCAGGTAACAAAATCCATGAAGGAAAAAGCTAGCCCAGAAGCTCGAAAAGCTCATTTTAGAGCTATGGTACAAAAAGCTTTAGAAGGGTATCCTCCTAAAGTTAAAAAGTAATCAGTAAGTTTGTGCTAATTGTAAAGACATAGATAACTTAAAGTTACAGTTTGTTGATTACAATTAAAACTTCATTGCTTGTATGAGATTATTTCTAATAATATTATTGATACCCTTATATTCTTGGACCCAAAATTTTCAAGAAGCTATTCATTTATTCGAATCTAAAAAGCTTGAAGCGGCAAAAAGTGTTTTTAAAAAGATTTCAGAAGATAATGCTAACTATATAAAAGCTCAAGAGTATTTAGGAGATATTGCAGCATATCAAAAAAAATGGGATGTGTCTTTAGGGTATTATAAAAAATTACTAGATATAGATAATAATAACGCAGTTTATAATTATAAATATGGCGGGGTTTTAGCTTATAAAGCACAATCAGTTAATAAACTAAAAGCACTTACTTTAGTGAGTGATATAAAAAAGCATCTTCATAAAGCTGCCGAATTAGATAATCAGCATATTGAAGTGAGATGGGCATTGGTTGAGGTTTATATAAGTCTTCCTGGAATAGTTGGAGGGAGTGAAAAAAAAGCTAAAAAATACGCCAATGAGTTAATGCATATCTCTCCGGTAGATGGCTATCTTGCTTTAGGTTATGTTGCCGAATATAATGATAAACCTCAAATAGCCGAGGAAAATTATAAAAAAGCTATAGAATTAGGAGGGTCATTGCATACATATGATAAATTGTCAGGTTTGTATGAAAAAACAAACCAACCCAAGAAAGCAATTTCCAACTATGAAAAGGCAAGCGAAAAACACAAAAGAAATCATTTGAATTATCAGATAGGAAAAGTATGCGCTCAATACAATATGTATTTAGATAAAGGGTTGATATGTTTGAATGAATATATTAAAAATCATTCTCCTAAAGATGGTGTGCCAATTTCTTGGGCCAATTACAGAATAGCACAAATTTATCGCTATAAAAAAGATAAGAGGAATGCTTATAATTTTATAGAAAAAGCTCTGAGAGAAAAACCAGATTTAGAACCTGCATTAAAAGAAAAAAAAATGATACTTCTTATGGAGTAAATAAGCTATTTATCAAAGGAGGAAAAATCACAATTCAAAAGGCCAAAATCGTAAATCAAATTAGTATATTTACTTTTAAGTAAGAAAAACAACTATGCGCGTACATTTTATAGCTATAGGAGGGAGTGCTATGCACAATTTAGCCTTGGCATTACATCAAAAAGGATATGAAGTAACAGGAAGTGATGATACTATTTTTGAACCATCAAAATCTAGGTTAGAAAAGAAAGGATTATTGCCTCTACAATTTGGTTGGTTTCCTGAGAAAATAAACACTAGCATTGACGCGATTATTTTAGGTATGCATGCTAAGGCAGATAACCCAGAATTGTTAAAAGCTCAAGAATTAGGAATAACAATTTATTCTTACCCAGAATTTCTTTATGAGCAATCTAAAAATAAAACTAGAGTAGTTATTGGGGGGTCTCACGGTAAAACGACTATAACATCTATGATTCTGCATGTGATGAATTATCATGATAAAGATGTAGATTACATGGTTGGAGCGCAATTAGATGGTTTTGATACTATGGTACATTTAACAGAGGAAAATGATTTTATAGTGTTAGAAGGAGATGAATATTTATCTTCTCCGATAGATAGAAGGCCAAAGTTTCATTTATATAAACCAAATATTGCATTATTAAGTGGTATAGCTTGGGACCATATCAATGTGTTTCCAACAATAGAAAATTATATTGAGCAGTTTGAAACCTTCTTAACTTGCTTGTCTAATGGGGCAATTATGGTTTATAATGAGGAAGATGAGTTAGTAAAAAAAGTAGTTGAAGATTCAGATCAAATCATGAAGCGTTACCCCTACCAAGTGCCAAGACATTTTATAGAAGATGGAAAAACGTTTATTGAAACGAATGAAGGACCATTACCTATAGAGGTTTTTGGGGAACATAATTTAAGTAATCTAGCTGGAGCTAAGTGGATTTGTCAACATATGGGGGTAGATGAAGAAGATTTTTATGAAGCAATAAGTACGTTTAAAGGGGCGAGTAAACGTTTAGAAAAAATAGCCGAGGGAAAAGGAAAAGTTGCATATAAAGATTTTGCACATTCTCCAAGTAAAGTAAAAGCTACAACTCAAGCAGTAGCAAAACAGTATAGCAACAGAAAATTAATAGCTTGTTTAGAGTTGCATACTTATAGTAGTTTAAATGCTGATTTTTTAAAAGAATATGAAAATGCATTAGATGCTGCAGACGAAGCTTATGTTTTTTATTCTCCTAAGGCCGTTGCTATAAAAAAATTAAGCGAAGTAAGTATACAGCAAATATTTGATGCATTTAAAAGAAATGATTTAAAAATATATACAAATCCAGATGATTTTAAAAAGAGCTTATTTGATTTAGATTTCGACAATTCAGCATTGCTTTTAATGAGTTCAGGAAACTATGGAGGCTTAGATTTAAAAGAGGTTAAAGAATTGTTAGAATAAAATGTCAAAACAATTTTCTATAAAAGATTGGTCAGAATCAGACAGGCCTAGAGAAAAACTTTTAGCGAAAGGAAAAGGTGGTTTAACAGATGCAGAATTATTAGCAATACTTATAGGTTCGGGGAATATAGAAGAAAGTGCGGTAGGATTGTGTCGAAGATTGCTTGCAGATGTAGATCATGATTTGAATGCTTTAAGTAAATTATCGGTAGCTCAATTAAAGAAATATAAAGGCATAGGAGAAGCAAAGGCTATAAGTATTATTGCAGCTTTAGAAATAGGAAGAAGAACAAGAGAGACTCGTAAAAAAGACTTGAATAAAATTACTTCAAGTGAGTCTGTCTTTAAATTAATGCAACCGGTTTTAGGAGATTTGCAACATGAAGAATTTTGGGTGTTATATCTAAATAACTCTAATAAGGTTTTGTCTAAAATACAATTGAGTAAAGGAGGCATTACTGGTACTTTGGTAGACATTAGGTTAATTCTAAAGAAAGCTTTAGAGCTAAATTCTGTGGCTATAATACTGGTTCATAATCATCCGTCTGGAACATTAAAAATAAGCAAGGCAGATAAAGAAATTACTCAGAAAATTAAATTAGCTAGTAATTCTCTAGATATACAGTTGTTAGATCATTTAGTAATAACAGAACAAGCTTATGCTAGTTTTGCAGATCAAAACCTATTGTAATGTTGTTAGTTTATACTCATAAAATTACTTCTAGATTAAGTTATGTGTTTAAGCATATTTGTGTAAGAATACTAGGTGTTGAGGTTAAATTCACTACTGTTGTAGAGGAGTTTATAGCACATCAAGGGTTAAAAATGTCGTATACTAAACAACCTTTAGGAAAAGAATTATTTGTTCAGTCACATTATTTACTGTTTGAAGAAGGTTTAACAGATGTAAGTATAAAAATAGAAAATTGGAATGCTACTAAATGTTTTTTTAGAGTAGGAGAAAAGAGCAGTATACCTTTCGATATTTTTGCTGCTAGTTTTTATTTGTTGAGCAGATATGAAGAATATATGCCATATGTTGCTGATGATTTTGGAAGATTTCCTCCAGAAGAGAGTTTAGCTTATAGGTATCATTTTTTAAAACAACCAGTAGTCGATATATGGGCATTTGAGTTCAAAAAAATATTACAGTCATATTTTCATGATTTTGAGTTTACAGCTAGAAAGTTTCAATTTCAACCAATTATAGACGTTCCGGTTGCTTATAAATATGCACATAAAGGTTTTATAAGAACCTTGGGAGGTGGGTTAAAAGATTTATTGGGACTTAGGTTTGTTGATTTGTACAATAGAAGCTCTGTTTTGTTTAAATTAAGAAAAGATCCTTTCGATACTTATAAGTGGTTGATTAATAATCATAAAAAGAGAGGTTTTAAGCCTATTTTCTTTTTTTTATTAGCAGATTATTCTAATTACGATAAAAGTATAAATCATAATAATAAACATTTTAGAACACTTATAAAGTATGTAGGTGATTATTTTGAAATAGGGTTAAAAGGTTCTTTTTTGGCTTTGGATGATAAAGAGATTTTAAAAAAAGAAAAGTTGCGGTTTGAAAAAATTTTAAACAAACCATTGCAAAGTAGTAGGAACTCTTTTTCTAAGTTAAAGTTACCTCACAGTTATAGGAATCTGATTGATTTAGGGGTTCAGTCAGATTATACTATGGGCTACGTGTCTGAGGTAGGTTTTAGAGCAGGAACTTGTACTCCTTTTTATTTTTATGATTTAGACTATGAAATGCAAACACCTTTAAAAATATATCCGTTTTGCGTATTAGATTATATTTTTAGAAATACAGAAGCAAAATCTGCTTTAAATCAATTACAGCCAATTGTAAATAGTGTAAAAGAAGTAGGTGGAGTTTTTTCAATGGTTGTACATAATTACACTTTTAGTGGGACTGCTATATGGGGTAGTTGGCGAAAATTGTATGTTGAATTATTAGATTTTGTAAAGACCGATTGAGTTAAATAATTAAAAAACCCAAAAAAGATAGCTTCTTTTTTGAGTTTTTAATTACCTAGGATTCAATATTCATCGGATTAATTAATATTTCTTTTCATTTCTTTTTTAGCTGCTCTATGTTGAGATTTCATTCCTGGTCCAAAAGGTAATCTTACATCAGCATTTTTAGAGATCAATGTTCCGTTTTCGTATTCATCTGCTCTATTTGCAATGATAAACCATGAAAAACTAGTGTTAGATTTTCCGTTTTTTAGCTCATTAACAGTAAAACTTTTATTTGATTTGTTATTTACATAAACGCCATTACAATCTCCTTCTAACTGTATAAAAACTTTCAATGGATGTTTTTTATTAACTGTAATATTCCTTGATACTACTTCATCTATGTTTATAGTTGCTTTACCGTTAATTAGTTTACCATTTCCAGAATCTTGCAATGTAATTTCTGGAGCTTCAGGGCAATAAATAACTCTTTCTTTGTTTTCTTTATCTTTTATCATAGAAGAAACGCTACCGTTTCCTGCAATTTTATAATAGGTACCTCCGTAATTTAATCCTACATACGCCCAAGAACCATTACCTTCAAAGTAACCTCCATAATAGGCGTTACCACCGTAGTTAGTAGTGTCATAAGCTGCAATTTCTGCTTGACATCTATTGTTAAGAGTATTTACATTATTGTCTCTATCTAAAGAAAATCTTGCCGCCATATTTCCTAAAGTGTTACCTGCTCCAGCATAACCAAATACTCCTAAGCTTAATCCAGATCCTGCAATTCCAGATCCTGTTGGGTTATAAACACTATTTCCGTCACTAGCTCCAATAATTCCCGTACCGTTATTATTAATATTTACGGCCCAAACTGCATTTCCAACAGTGTCGTTATTCATTCCTACAATGGCGTCATAACCTAAAGCAAAATTAATAGATCCAAATTGTTCTGTGGTAGCTCCTGCGTATCCAACAGTAACGGCATCTGCTCCAGAATCTACTAAAAGCATATTTTGGTTGTTGTTAGATTCAACTCTAAAATTAATATCGTTGCTTCCTTCATTAACTACTAATTGATCCGATCCAGCTTCACGTAATCGTAGGAATTCAAGTCCTCCAGCGGCTAATGATAATTGATCGTTACCAGTTTTATACATTCCTACATCATCATCATTTTCCCATGAATAAAAAGGTCTTGCTGCAGTTCCATTAGCCAATGCGTGTACTTGATTTGCATTAGCTATTCTAAATCGTTCTGTGTTATTGGTTCTAAAAGTAAGGGCTTGCCCATCTGTAGTTCCAATATAATTGACTGCTGAGTTTGTTCCTGTATTTCCTTCTGTTGTCCAGCCTTTATAGTTGTCTAATAAAGGTCTCCATATGCTGGCTCCGTTATCCCAGAAATAAAAACCAGGTGTATTGGTTCCAATCGTGGTCGTTAAATATATTAAAGCGCTGTTTTGTGCTGCTCCTAAGGCAGTGAAAGAGTTTACACGAGGTATTAGCAACCCGTCATTAGTGCCATTTGCGACTATCTCTAAAGTTGTACTGGGTGTAGTGGTTCCTATTCCTACTTGTCCTATAGAAGTAAAGGTTGATAAAAAAAATAAAACTAAAAAGTTATTTTTGCGAAGTGTTTGAGTAATTTTGTACATAGTTTGAAGTATTAGGGTTAGACTTCATTATTGATACTGCTAAGTTAGTGGTTATAATTTATTTTGTTACCCATAAAAATGAGAATTCTTCATTAAAATCGTTAAAAAGTTATTAAAAAAGGATTATTTGAGTTTTAAAGGTGTAAATAATGTAATTCGCGGTAATTTGAATACTGTTCGTCTGTCCGTTAAAAGAGATGATTTGCTAGGAAAAGGTATTTCGGGTAATAAATTTAGAAAACTGAAGTATAATTTATGTGAAGTTAATCGATTGAAAATTAGTAAGGTATTGACATTTGGTGGGGCGTATTCAAATCATATTTATGCGGCATCTTTTGTTAAGAAATTATATGGGATTGATGTTATTGGAGTTGTAAGGGGAGAAGAGTTAAAAAGTAAAATTCATGATAATCCAACATTATTAAAAGCACAAGAAAACGGAATGCAATTTCATTTTGTTACCAGAGAAGAGTATAGAAGAAGAAAAGATCAGGCTTATATAAATACTTTGAGAAAAAGATTTGGATGCTTTTATTTGTTGCCAGAAGGAGGAACTAATAGTTTGGCAATAAAAGGTTGCGAAGAAATTCTAGATACAGAGGATAAAAAATATGATTATGTTTGTTGTCCAGTTGGTACTGGAGGGACTATGGCGGGCCTTATTAATTCAAGTAAAGAAAATCAAGAAATAATTGGATTCTCTGCATTAAAAGGAGATTTTTTAAAAAAAGATATTACTCAATTAACCAATAAAACGAATTGGCAATTACAAACAGATTATCATTTTGGAGGTTACGCTAAAATCAATAGAGAGTTGGTAGATTTTATTAATGAGTTTAAACGGGATACAGGAATATTATTAGATCCTATATATAACGGTAAAATGATGTTTGGTATATACGATTTAATAAAAAAAGAATACTTTCCTAAAAATAGGAGTATTTTAGCCATACATACGGGTGGTTTGCAAGCTATTGAAGGAATGAATAAACTGCTTTTAAAAAAGGGAATGCCATTAATAAATATATAAACAAGTTGAAATGAATAAAATATGCAGTTTATTGTTAGTTGTTTTGTTGGTTAGCTGTGGTTCTAGTAGAGTCATTACATCAAAAGAAGAACAACGAAAATATGGTGAAAATAAACCAGAAGTTAGTAATGCTCCAAAAACGAACACTCATGGTCAGGAAAAGAATCAAGATTCTAATTTGCCTGCTATTGGGGTCAATCCAAACTCGTCTAACAAAGTAGTTAATTATATTAGCCAATATTCAGCAATAGCACAGTATGAAATGAAGCAATTTGGCATACCAGCTAGTATTACTTTAGCCCAAGGAATTTTAGAGTCTGGTGCGGGAGAGGGAGATTTAACCAAAAGAGCAAACAATCATTTTGGTATTAAATGTCATGGATGGAATGGAGAAAAAGTATACCATGATGATGATAAAAAACAAGAGTGTTTTAGAAAGTATCATGACCCTAGAGAATCGTTTAAAGATCATTCATTATTTTTAACTTCAAGAGGCCGTTATGCATCTTTGTTCAAATTAAAAAAGACAGATTATAAGGGCTGGGCAAAAGGATTGAGAAAAGCTGGTTATGCTACAGATTCTAAATATCCTGCTAAGTTAATTAGTTTAATAGAACGATATGATTTACATAAATATGATAAAGATATTACTGTAGTAGAAGATTCTATTGAAGATTTGACATCAGCAGTAGATGAGTCTATATATATAGTTAAAAAAGGTGATACTCTGTATAGTATTTCAAGAAGTAATAATACTACAGTTGAAGTGTTAAAGAGAGTAAATGGGTTAAACTCTACAGAATTGTCTGTAGGTCAAGAAATAAAATTAAAATAGAATGATAGCATATAAAAGAAGTAGTGCTTTGTTTCATGAAGCGTCTCAGTATATTCCAGGAGGAGTTAACTCGCCTGTTAGAGCTTTTAAATCAGTAGGAGGCGATCCTATTTATATTAAAGAAGCAAAAGGAGCTTATTTGTATGATGAAGATGGTAACGAATTAATAGATTATATCAATTCTTGGGGGCCAATGATTTTAGGTCATGCGCATTCAAAAGTAATTAATGCAATTATAGAAAAAGCAAAATTAGGAACTTCATTTGGTACACCAACAGAAATAGAAACAGAAATAGCTAGGTTAGCTGTTTCAATGGTGCCAAATATAGATAAGATTCGATTTGTTAATTCTGGTACAGAAGCTTGTATGAGTGCAGTTCGTTTAGCAAGAGGCTTTACCGGTAAAGAAAAAATAATCAAGTTTGCGGGTTGTTATCATGGTCATTCAGACTCTTTTTTAATCCAAGCAGGTAGTGGAGCAATTACATTCGGCTCTCCTAATAGCCCGGGTGTAACCAAAGGAACTGCTCAAGATACTCTTTTAGCTAATTATAATGATATTGAAAATGTAAAAGATATAATAGCGGCTAATACTAATGAAATAGCTTGTATAATATTAGAGCCAGTTGCTGGAAATATGGGATGTATTCCTCCAAAGGAAGGCTTTTTGCAAGAGTTAAGAAATGTTTGCGATGCGAATAATATTTTATTGATTTTTGATGAGGTAATGACTGGTTTTAGGTTGGCTAAAGGTGGAGCACAAGAGTTGTTTAATGTAGCTGCAGATATTGTTTGTTTTGGAAAAGTAATAGGAGGTGGACTACCTGTAGGAGCTTTTGCAGCAAGAAACGAAATAATGAACTTTTTAGCTCCCTTAGGTCCAGTTTATCAAGCTGGAACCTTGTCTGGAAATCCTTTAGCAATGGCTGCAGGGTTGGCAATGTTACAAGAGTTAAATACAGATGTTGATATATTTAATAGGTTAAAAGAGAAGACAGACTATTTACACGCAGGTTTAAGGAAAGTTTTAGAAAGTAAAGAAATAGATTTTACAATCAATCAAGTAGGTTCTATGATATCTGTACATTTTGCCAAAGAAGCTGTTGTTGACTTTAATTCAGCAAAAGCTGGAGATAATCAGCAGTTTAAAGATTTCTTTCATGCATTATTAGCAGAAGGGGTTTATATAGCACCAAGTGCATACGAAACATGGTTTTTATGTGATGCATTGACTTATGAAGATTTAGATAAAACTATAGAAGCTTGCAATAAAGTATTGTAAAAATAAGTGTATATATAAAGAAAGCCTTGATATTATCAAGGCTTTCTTTGTTAAGTAAATTAATGTTTTTACTTTTTTGTTTTTGGCTTCTCAATATCCATTTGCTTTAACTTCTTTATTTGCTCTTCAGTTAAAACAGTTTTTAATTTTGAGTATAATTCAGTATCGATAGCTTTAGTATCTGCAGCTGTATTAGGGTTATTTCTTAGCATGGCAGCTAATTTACGTTCACGTAACATATAAGCATTGTAAATAACTCTCTGACTTTTTCCGTCTACCTTAAATTGTTTAGTTATTTCATGTGTTTTGTGCTTAGCAATTGCTTGAAAGTTTTGTCTAGCTTCTTGAGCAAAAGCAGCGTCTGTGCTTAATAAAGTTACAGTGAAAAAAGCTAAAACAGCTATGAACTTTTTCATAATTTATAATTTTTAAATAGTGGATTAATAATTTCTGATGCTAAAAGTAAGTAAAAAAAATGAATTCAAGCTTTTACTAACTAGAAAAGCACCTATTATTCAGGTGCTTTAGAAGTTACTTTTCTAACTTTTTTCTCATATGAGCTTTTTTCTTCCTCATTTTTCTTCTCTCTCTCATTTGCTCCATCTTTTCTAATTGTTCTTTTGTAAGTATTGCAGACAGCTCTTTTTTCATAGCTATTTGCTGATCGAGTCTTTCATTAGCTCGATTGTATTTTTCATCAGCACTTAATGCTAATTTCTTATCAGTGTTCTTTTTTATAGCTGCTTTGTGGGCTTCTATTTTGGCTTTTCTTACAGTAGCATTTTTTAAGTTGAAATCATAAATCTTTTTTTGTTGAGACTCTGTTAAGTCTAAAGCTAAAGTCATTTTTTTAGTCTTTAAGGTAGCCATCTGTTCTGGAGAAAGATCTTTCATCATTTCCATTTTTCCTTTTCTATGATGTTGGCCTCTTCTTTCTTGTGCAAAAGAAGTAGAGCTTATAATTAAAAAGGCTAATACAAATATTTTTTTCATGTTTATAAGTTTTAAATTTATTTGCTTTTATGACTAGCCAATTATTAAAAGGTTTAATATGAATATGTTCTTTAACAATTTTTTATCATATCAAGGGTGGTTGTGTAAGTGTTAGAGTTGGTGATTTTAGATTTTAACCAGGAGTAAAAACTCATAACAAAGATGTCTTCTAGTCTAGCTTCTTTAAATTCAAAAGAAGTTTTAATTTTTTCTGTTAACTCAGTAGTAACTATATTGTTGTTTATTAAATAGTACTCTTCTATTAATAAAATAAATGTAATAACTCGGTTTTGATGCTGTTCTTTTAGATAAGAAAAGTGTTTTCGTTTAAAGCTAAGAAGCCTTGACTCTACAAGGTTAAAATTATCTAATTCAATATGAATTAATAGTTCGATTAAGTTTTTTTTTATAATCCATTCTTCATTAGTTTTTTTACGATACCAATTGTCAGAATGATATAAAGAATTAATTGTTTTTAAAGAAGATTTAAAATCTTCTTTATGAAAATAATACATGCTTAAGCATAATTTTACATCTAAAGTAATTTCAGAGTCTGGGTGCTTTTTAGAAATATTGTCTTGAGCTATTTCTATGGCCAAACTGTTTTGATTAGTATAATTATAGCATAGGGCTAGTAGGTTTTGATGTTTTAAAAGAAATGTTTTGTAATGTTTTTTTGAATTAGATAACATTTCTTGATGCATTGAATCTAAAAAGGAGAAAGCTTGTTGAAACTTTTTATTTCTAAAATACATATTGGCTAATTGGTATAAAACCTGAATGTGATAAAAACTCTGACTAAATCTATTAGTCTGTTGTTTAATTTTTTGATAGCAATTGGTTAAAAAGGACTCTATACTATTATAATCTTTAGTTGTATAAGCTGCTAAACTAGCTAAAGTGCTTAATTGATAAAGTGATTTAAAAGATAAGTCATTTTCAATACTAATGTTGTGTTTGTTTAATTGATTTTCTATCAATTGAGGAAAACTATGTAATTGCGATTCTCTTGTTTGATTAACTATTAAACGTAACTGTGCATATATATGATTGAGTTTTTCTTCAAGAATATATTGCTTTAAGTTAAGGTCAGAATTTTGAATAAGTTCAGTCAGGTTTATCTCAGGATTGCAGTATGCATATTGAATTTGTGTATGATGAACCTCTGCTAGTAATGGATACAGCAGATTTTCTTGAGCAAGTTTTTCAGCCTTTTCTAAAACTAAATAGGCGGTTTTATATTGTTTTTTAAAAAATAAAGATCTTGCAGCTACAATTAATTTAATGATTCCAGACTCTAGAGAATTTTCATTCTCTAAATTTTCATGAGCTATAAACTCAATCAAAGAGTCATGAAGTCTTTTTCTAAGAGCGTGATATGCGCCTCTTTTATTTGGAGTGTATAAGGATTCAAATATTGTTTGATTAGATAGTTCAGAATTAAGAAGAAGATTAAATAATTCTATGTTTTTGGTGTCACCTCTTCTGTTTTTATTTTGAAGGTAATTTTTAAATCGTGTCTGCTCATCAACGGTTAAGCTTCTAATTAAACTATTTAATCTTGTCATTTTAAATCGTAAGTTTTAAAGTAAAAGTATCTAAAATAATTGATTTATTGGTGTTTTAAATGATTTTAAATCGTAAGTTTTTAATGTTTTTTGTGTTGCTGGTTTTTTTCCTTTGTTGCAATTTTGAACTGTGATTGAGAAAAATCATAACAGATAATTACTAACTAAAAAACAATAATTATGGATTATCAAACAACAGTTTCAGCAAAAGAGAATTTAGAAACAAAAAAAGCAGTTAAAAAGAAAGAAGTATTTAATGCTAAACCAACTTCGGCTTTTATAGGAGCATCATGGTCAACCTTATTAATAGGTGTAGTTTCTTTTTGTATTGGATTATGGAATGCTGATATGCAGTTAAATGAAAAAGGCTACTATTTTACTATATTATTATTCGGGTTGTTTTCTGTAATATCAGTTCAAAAAGCAGTAAGAGATAAATTAGAAGGAATTGCAGTTACAGAAATGTATTATGGTATAAGTTGGTTTGTTACCATAGCTTCTATAGTGTTATTAGTAATTGGATTATGGAATGCAGATTTGTTATTAAGTGAAAAAGGATTTTATGGCATGTCTTTTCTACTAAGTTTATTTGCAGCCATAGCGGTGCAAAAAAACACTAGAGATGTACAGTTTTTAAGTAAAGAAGAGGAGAAAGAAAATAAGTAATATCTTTAAAAGCATTAAAGCAACAAGAAGTTGTTTGATGTGGTTGGCTAACCTAATGCCTTGGCTCAATTAGTCGAGGCATTAAAATTTGAATATATGAAATCAAAGATTTTAAATGAATTGCCTCAACTAGTAAAAGATGAGGTAATTACTCAAGAAATATCAGATAGAATAAAACAATATTATTCTAGTAAAGAAGTCTCATCTCCAAATAAATTATTAACCGTTTTTGGGGTTTTAGGATCGATTCTAGTAGGTCTAGGAATTATATTAATTATAGCTCATAATTGGGATTTCTTGCCTAAATATATAAAGACATTATTAGCATTTATACCCTTGTTGATAGGTCAAGTTATGTGTGGGTATTCTATCCTTAAAAAGAAAAGCGCTAGTTGGCGAGAATCGTCGGGTGTTTTTCTGTTCTTTGCTGTAGGATCTGGTATGGCTTTAATAAGCCAGATATATAATATACCAGGTAATTTTAGCACTTACTTGTTAACTTGGATAGCATTGTGTTTACCGCTGATTTATTTATTAAGGTCTAATGCCTTGTATTTACTAACGATTATCTTTTCAACCTATTATGCTTGTCAATTTGGCTTAGGGAATAATAAAACTCCTTGGATGTATTTATTATTAATTATTTCTGTTATCCCTTTCTATTTAGTAAAGTATAAAAAAGAAGGCTTGGTAAATGTGTTAGCCGTAAGTAACTGGTTACTACCGCTTAGTTTAATAAGTGTTTTAGGTTCTTTTGTAGTTAAAGAATGGGAGTTGTTACTTGTTATGTATATATTGCTATTTAGTTCTTTGTATATAATAGGAATGTTGCCTCTATTTAAAAATCATTCCTTAAGAAAAAACGGTTTTGCAGTTTTAGGGTCTATAGGTATGATTGTAGTATTACTCATTTCAAGTTTTAAATGGATTTGGGAAGAATTGAATGCCTCAATTAACTATTCATCTCAAGAATTTATGATAGTTGTTGTTTTATTACTGATAAATATCGGGCTGTTGGTAATGAATAAATTGAAGTCTCAAAAGGAAAGTTTTAACCTGTTTTTGTATATCGGATGTTTGTTTGTGTTACTATTTTTTATCGGACTTCAGTTCAATGTTGTAGGAACTATATTGGTAAATGTGTTATTATTCTTATTAGGAGTAATGGCTATAAAACGTGGAGTTGATAAAACCCATTTTGCAATAATGAATTACGGGTTATTGATTATATCAACATTAATTATTTGTAGGTTTTTCGATACCAATATAAGCTTTGTAATAAGAGGAATATTATTTGTTTTAATTGGTGTAGGGTTCTTTGTAGCCAATTATACCATGATGAAGTTAAACGCTAAAAAGAAATAACATGAAAACCATACATATATTTTTAATTTTTATTAGCTTGGCACTGGTGCAATTGTTTATCCCATATCAAATGATTGCGGGTAAAGAAGCTGTTTTAAAAGAAGGAAAGAAATACAAGTTTAAGACCAGGCCAGTAGATCCAACAGATCCTTTTAGAGGAAAGTATATAACGCTTAGATATCAAGAAACTTCTATTAAAACAAAAGATAGTACTTGGAATAGAGGAGACGATGTTTATGTAAAGCTGAAAGATAGTTTGGGGTATGCCACTATAGATAAAATTAGCAAAAACGAGTTTGCAAACTCTGATAATTATGTAAAAGCGAAAGTAAACTGGTATAACCTTACTAGTGGTAAATTGAATTTTGATTATGAGTTTGATCGTTACTACATGGATGAAAATAAAGCGTATGAAGCAGAAATAACATCAATGTCGGTTCTAAGAGATAGCATACCAGAAAACGATACTTATGCGGTGGTTTATGTGAAAAATGGAAAAGCGGTATTGGCTGATGTAATGATAGATGAAGTTTCTATTAAGGATTATGTTAAGGAAGAGTAAGTGGTTTATTTACTCATTAATTATAATTTTAATTAATGTGGCTTTAGGACATTTTTTACCACCATCTAGTATTATGTTTTCTCCAATTGTGATATGTGTGATTACGGTTTTTGTTATGGAGATGAAGATTAATACTTGTGTAAAAACTTTTTTGATAGGCTTTTTAATTTCATTGCAAGATATAGGGGTGAAGTTGTTTGCAGGAGGAACAAGTGACTCTCAAGGGTTAGCTTGGATTCATTTAATGCTTTTAATAGGGGTGGCAAGCTCAGGAATGTATTTGTTATATTATATGTTTTATAAAGAAAATAGTAATCTGAAAGTTAAGCTGATAAGTTTACTAATTTTGGGTTCTGTTCTGTTATTGCATCTTAGGTGTTTTTTCTACTTAGGATTGGAAGTTAAATAGCTGCTTTTTGAACCTTAACCGTATAAGTAGCAATAATATAATTGTCTAAAAACAAATGAACATCATAAAAACCTTTTTTGTGAAATGGTTGAGTAAAACTTAATATATTGTTTTTAATGCTAACGGATTTAGGAGTGATTTTTTTGCTGCTAGATCCGTTATCTATTAATAGCTTAACATTTTCTTTTAGTATTTGTTTTTTCAATGAATATTTAAAATTAATCTCTTTGTTGAGTTGAATCTCATGGTGCATTTTTTTAGGTGAAACATGGTCGGTTAAATAAGTATAAGCATCGTTGTATAAAACTGGGTTGTTTAAAAATGTAACAAATTCAGGAGGTGTTTTTTGAGTAAGCAACCATTTTGGGTTTTCAGGTAGGTGATTAATTGCAAACAATTCTGGTGGACTAAGAAAGAAACCGTCATTGTAATGAAACTCAAAATTCATAGTCTCTGGGTTTTGTACTCCGCTAGCCCAAGTTGCATCGCACAAATACCATTTGTTATCTAGTTTTACAGCATTCCAAGAATGGTTAGGAATACTCAAATCTGTTTTACTTGTGCTGCTAGTTTTTCCATAACCGTTTACAATAACACAATCTATATTTGCTAACTCAGCAAGTTGCTTTACTATAAAGGCATAACCAGTACAAATGGTTCTTTTTTTCTTTAAAAGTGTTTTGAAAAGAGTCCTTCTAAATCCATTATTCCATTCTAGGAGTTTGTTAGGGTTGTCTTTGTATTTACCTCTTTTAAAACTGTTTTTGTAGTAAAGATTATAATCATTCTCTATGTTAGTACAAACCCATTTGTAAATAGCTCTGAATTTTTCAGTATCTGAAGATAAATTGGAGGTTAGGTTATGAGTTAGAATGGGCAAGTTATCTAATTTTTCTCCTTTATAAACCAATGCAATACTATCTGCTTTTTTGAAATTAAGATGATTAATATTTGCTGTTTGAGCATTGCATTGGAGTATGGAAATGATAAATAGTATGTATAATATTATTTTCATTTATAAAGGATATAATGTTATTTGCTTCGTTTAGATTTATATGGTGTGTTGTTGTTTAAAGCGCCAGCAATTTCGATTAAATCATCTTTTAAAACGAGAACTAAACTTTTAGTGTTTTCTGTAATAGTTATGTTTTGTGTTTTATAGCCTAAATAACTAACAATTAAAATATCTCCTTTGGCTAAACTTTTTGGAAAAGTAAATTCACCTTTTTCATTGGTAGTTGTGCCTGTTTTAGTTCCTTTAAGTACGATGTTTACATCTTCTATAGGGCCATAAGAATCACTAATGGTTCCACTAATAGTTTTTTCGTTTGTTTGTGCGAAAGAAGTGTTTAATGCAAACAAAGCGAATAAGACTACTCCAAGGAAATTCATTTTTGTAAAGTTTTTTTTCTGTGCTTTCATAAGTTCTATATGTTTTTTGTTTATACCAAACTTATAAACAAACACTTGTTTATTCAATGAACAATTAGTTAACTATTTATTATATTTAGTTAAAGTGTTTTTTGAGTTAGGGAAACTCCATAAACAATAATTTAGCAAATTATTGTTCATAGATATTTATCTCAGTTTTTTACTTCTCTTTCTGTTAAAGATAAAAAACATTACTAAAATAATTATACCTACTATCCAACACCAATAATTGGTATTAGAAGAGATAACGCTCATGTCTCCAGCTGGAATGAATCCAGCCCAGAAATAAGGGGCGTTTAAATTTTCATTATTAAGGTAATCTAATTTAGCTTGTCTTAAGGCTTTGTCTTTGGTCATTCCTTCTTTTAAATTGGTGTAGAATGATTCCATAAGTTTAGTAGTTTGTGCATCGTTAACGCTCCATAAACTAGTAATGGTACTTTTAGCTCCAGCATAGGTAAAACCTCTCGCTAAGCTAATAACTCCTTCACCACGTTTTAATTCTCCTAAGCCAGTTTCACAAGCACTTAAAACTACTAAATCAGCATTTAAATCTAAATTGTATAATTCGTTAACATATAAACGACTATCGTTAATACTAGTTGAGTCTGTTTCTTTTTGAAAAGCAATGTATGAAAACTCTCCCATGGCATCATTAGATTTGGCATGAGTGGATAAGTGAATGATATTAAAGTTTTTAGCTTGTTTTAAGAAGTTTTCTTTAGTAGCATGATTACTTTCTAATAAGGTTCCATTAAATAAAGCAGAAACAGATTTTGCTTCTGGTATGTTATATTCTAAATTACTTAAGTCAGACCTTTTAGCTAGTAAAGACTCATAGTCAAAGGCTTTTTTATTAAAAGAAGGGGCAACAGCTAAAATACTTTTTGTAGTTTTTTTTTGTTTACCGTTTAGTAATTGTAAATAATGAGTAGCAGAATAATTATAGCTAATTTGATAATCTTTAATTAAATATGATTTGTCATCATTTTTATCTGTCAATAAAGCATCAAAAGGTATGAAGTTTAATTCGGCATCAGGCACAATGATAACTTCTTCTGTTAATAGGTTTTTAATTGGATTGATTAATTTATGATATAAATTAAACGCATTTTTACGATATAATTTATTGTACTCATCTAAATCGCCCTTTTTATTATTCCAATAGGAGTAAATGCCATTACGGAGGTTTTCTACCCATTCTTTTAGAGGGAAGTCTTTTTTAAGTTGTTTAACAATATAAATGTCTTTAGTAATAGCGAAGATGAAAATGTTTTCATCTCCAACAAAATATTCTAATAAACTTTGATTGGTAGAAAGTTTGCTTTGAATATCCTTAATACTACTAATCTTAGTATCGTATTTTAGTTGATGATATTCTGGATATTTATGCTTAAATAGTTTTTCTAGTTTCTCTTGTTCTCTTTTTAATTCAAAAATTTTATCAGAAATTTTACTTTTTAAGCTATCGTGTGCAGTATTCTTTTTTGTTTCGTTTGAGATAATTTGGTTTACAATGTTTTTCTCTTCTTTAAATAAGGAATCAGGAATTTTTTTAAAAGAGGTGTTTTGTATATTAATCTTTTCTAGTAAGCGTCTGGACTTATTTTTTTCGGCTAATTCAAATGATTTTTGTTGGTTGTTTGAATCAAAAATATTTTCAAGATCATTAATGTATCGTTCATAAAAAGAGTAGCCTATTTCTGCTAAGATCTGGTTAGATTTGTTGTTTAATGTTCTTTCTTGTAACTTATCATGAAAAAAATCTAGTTGTTTGTAATAATATTTTATAGAGTCTAAATGTTGATCTTTTTTCTCTATTAGTGATTTTTTTTTATGGTATAAAATACTGTTGGTTAAATACTCTTCTACGAGTATATCGTTTTTAGTGTTTTTTAAATCATAATTGTTTTTTCCAGAAAAGACAATATTTTTAACTTGATCTAACTGAGTTTTTGCTTGGTTTAACTGAGAGTCGTATATCAATGCTTTAATAATATGATTGTTTTTCTCAGTTATAGAAAGGGGGTTGGTATTGCTTATTTTTTGAGTGTGAAAAAGTGCTTTTTTATGAGAAGCTAGCGATTTTTTAAAGTCTTTTTTTTCATGATATATCAAGCCTAATATGTTGTGAGATTTTGCAATTCCACTATAAAGAGTAGTAGGCCAGTTTATTAAGGCTTTATTACCATAATATAAGGCAGAGTCTAAATCTTTATTTTTTAGGTGCGAATCTGCTAAATTGTTGAATATAGTAGAAAAGTGTTTGTTAGAAACTTTAAGGTCTACTTTTTTTTGGTAATCATAGCCTTATGGAAGTAGGTTATAGCTTTATGATACTGCTTAAGACTACTGTACATTTTAGCAATGGCATTATAATATTGAGCGAGTTCTCCATATTTAATATTTTCTTGAGATAAAGTAAAGTCAATTGCTTTGGAAAAGTAATTCTTCGCTTTTTCATAATTTCTTGTAAGTGTAGCAAAAGCAGCAACTCTAGCATAAGAATTTATTAAAGTAGGGCTGTCTTTTCCTAAAATTTTCTGCTTTAATTCTAATGCCTTTTCTTGATATAATAAGCCTTTATTGTGTTCACCAAGTCTATAATATAAAGTAGCTAAGTTAGTACATAAATTAGAATGACCTAAAAGAGATACATGAGGAAATAACTTTTCTCTTATTTTTTGCGCTTTTAATAAGTGTTTCAAAGCTTTGTCGTATTCATTTTCATTGGCATAAACCAAACCTATATTTTTATATCCTCTTGTGATACCAATGTGATTTTCTCCAAATTTTTTTTGAAGAACATTTAAACCTTTATAATTGTTTTCTAGACTAGCATCCTTATCCCTTAAAATGATATATAATTCACCCTTAATAAAATAAGGTCGGTATAGTTCATGATGATCATTCCCAAAAATCTTCTTTCGAATAGCTAAGGCTTTATTTGCAGCATCAATGCCAGGCTCTACACCAATGTTTCCACTACTATGGTTATATGATAATGCTAGTAATTCATATGCTTTAGCTAGTTGGATGTTTTTTGAATTCTGCTTTTCTAATTTTATGATACAATCATTGGCATATTGTTTAGCCTTTTGTAAGTTTCCGCTATGCTTATGCGCATATCCAGTGTTAAGTTTAATGCGAACTAAACTACTATCAGCTAATTCATTTTTAAATTTATTTAAAAGTTGTTCTCCAAAATTTATTACCGATGCATAATTATTTTTTTTAATACTAACATTAAGACTGTCGTTAATAGATCTGTACTCATAATTGTTTTGGCTATAAATAATATAAGGGATTATAGTTGTTAAGAGTATGAATAGTTTTTTCATAAATTATTACACGGTGTTTAGTGGGGTGTTTGTGTTGTTAGATTTTTTTAAAAAAGAACTTAATTTATCATAATTGTTTTCTCTTCGCAGGTTATAATTGGTTAAGTAAACTAATTATTTTCTCCTGCTTTTTAATACTAACTTTATTCTGTAGGTTTTGTAATGTAGTTTTTGCTAAATCAATGTTGTTAACTTGTATATAACTCAAGGCCAAATACCATTGAGCATCTTTGTATAAAGGAGAGTCGTTAGCAATACCATTAAATTGTTGTATGGCTTGTTTGGTGTTTTTAAGTTCTAATAAAGTAGCACCGTAGTAAAAGCTTTCGGCGTCCGATAAAGTGTTTTTTGCTGCTATTACTTCAAAATTTTGTTTAGCTAATGAGTATTGTTTAGCGTCGTATAAGATCATAGTCTTTTCAAAGATGGTTTTGTTTTCATTTTCACTTCCTTTTTGAGTATAAATATTTGGATAAGTGTTGTAGTATTCGTTAAACAATTCTTGGTTGTTCGGTGAATGACTGAAAAAGAAAAAAGCACCAATTAACAAAATAACAGAGGCAGCTATGCTTAAAGGGAAAAACTTTTTGCGAGCTTTTTTACTATTATTTATATCCTTTCCAACTCCTTGAAGTTTTTGTTTTAACTGTTTTCGACTTTGTATAGCTATTATTTCATTTTCTAACTCCTCTAAAAATAAAGGATCTTCTTTTTTTTGAGAAAATAATTTAGCTTCTTCTTTGGTGAGTTCATTGCGAAAGAACTTTTTTATAAGGTATTTATTATTCATAACACAATTCGTTTATCACTGTTTGATATTGAGTAGATTGTTCAACTATAGAACGCAAATCTTTTAAGCACCTGTATTTTTTATTCCTAGCAATTTGTTCATTTTTATAACCGTGTAATAAAGCAATTTTATCCATAGTTATTCTTTCAAAAATACTTTGCTGTAGTATGTTTTGACATGCCTTACTTATTTTAGAAAGTAACTCCTGTACAAATCTCGTTTCATTGGTATGGAAGAGCTCCAAATCAAATTCATCTAAACCTAAAGAAATTACATGATCACTATCTAAATACAAATGCTCTTTGTTTTTTCTCAACCTATTATACCACATATATTTACCTACCGTATAAATATAACCTGTTATGGTTTTTTCAATTTGTAATTGGTTTTGTTTAGCTTTTTCGTAAAAGACAATTATTGCATCTTGAATGATATCTTCTGCATCATTCGATATACCTCCTTTACTAAGAATTAGTTTGTATAAAGATGGTTGCACTTCTGTGTATAAAAAGCGCAATACTGCATTTTCTAATCTATGATTAGAAGTTAAAATACGGATGATTTCATCATCTGTAAAAGATTGTTTTTTACGGAATAAAAAATTCAAATAATAGAGTTTTGGGAAAGCAATAATACTAAAAAACCCTAAAAATTACCGTAGGTGACTTCTTTAAAAAATACACCTGGTTTCAAGTAGTTGGTAGTCATGTTGTTGTATTGTTAATAAGATGATTTTTTCTTAAAAGGCGGTTTTACCGTACTAAGAGCTTTGTAAGAAGAAAAACGATATACACTTTAATTATTATCGATTCTTAAAGAAAAAACAGAGAGAGCTTTTATAAAATTAACTCATTAGAGGGAGTAAATAACTTTTTGAATAAAGTATTATAGAACAGTTAAGCCCTTTTATACATGAGGTTTAAGCTATGTTTTAAATTTTTATAAAAAAAACTGAAAAAATTTTGGTTACGGAAAGAGAGTGGCAAACACCTTCTTAATGAATGTGAAAATGAGCTAAACGGCTCGCAATTAAAAACCAAAATTTATTAAAGATGAAAAATTTAAAAAAAGTAGTAATGTTAGTAATGTTTGCAACCGTATTTTTTTCTTGTACTACAGATGATGTAATTATGAATGAACCTCAAAAAGAAATGGAGGTTGAGATAAATGATGAAGTGGCTAGAGATACTGGCGGTGATGAAGAGGTAGAAAATGATGATGATGAATAAAAAAAACTCGAAATGAATAGTAAAAACCTTAGGCAATTGACTAAGGTTTTTTTGTTAGATTTGTTTGAAGTTAAAACGAATAATTTGAAGTGTTTACCTAAGTATATAGCAATTTTTATACTGGTTGTTTATTGCAGTTGTAATAAAAAAGATGTTGTTTTTTCTAAAAATTTACAAATAGAATCATCAATTGAGGCCGCAAAAAATAAAAAGAATAGTATTGAGAAAAGAAGAAAATATTTATATGAAGCATATAGGTTAATTAATGATATAGGTAATGATTCAATTAAAAACAGTAAGTTGTTAGATGTGGCTTTTCAAGCCAAAAAAGTAAAAGATTCGTTATTTTTTAGAAAAGTTAATAAAGAAGCTTTTGTAATGTCGAAAGAACTGAATGATGAGTTGGGTTTAGCTAAGTCATATTGGAGTTATGGAAGTTTTTTTTCGAACTATGAAGTATATGATTCTGCTTATTATTTTTATAAAAAAGCTTATGATAAATACAAAAGACTTGGCAATAATAGGTATGAAGGAAAAATGTTATATAACATGGCCTTTATACAATATAAGATTAAAGATTACTTGGGATGTGAATCTAATGTTTTTAGAACAATACCTAGTTATGAGTTATCTAATGAAGTGAAAGGTGTATATAAGTGTTATAATTTATTAGGAGTAATGTATGGTAATAGTTATGACTATAACAATTCAAAAAAATACCACAAAAAGGCTTTGTCTGTACTGGAAAAATTAGATAACAATAGTGCTTATAAAGCGGCTACTCTTAATAATATAGGTCTCATTTATAAAGAGCAAAATAATTATAAACAAGCTTTGAGTTATTTTAATAAAGCATTAGAAATGAAAGATCTTTATAAAGACAATATAAGACTCTATGCTTCTTTAAAAACCAATATAGCTTATTCGAGGTTGTTAAGTAACGATACTCTTATTGTTGAAAAAGAATTATTGGAGTCATTAAAAATAAGAGATAGTATAAATCATGTACTCGGAATTATTTCTAGTAAACTTTCTTTAGCAGAGTATAATTATAAATTTAAAGATACAGTACAGGCTTTAATATTAGCAAAAGAGGCAAATAGGTTAGCAAAAAAAATTGCCCATCCTGGAGATGTATTAGCTTCGTTACAATTTTTATCTGAAATAGATAAGAAGAATTCGTATAAGTATTTAAATGAATATGTTGATGTTGAAAAAGAGGTGTCAAAACAAGAAAACTTTTTAAAAAATAAATTTGCTAGAATTCGTTTTGAAACAGATGAATATATAGAAGAGGCTAATAGGTTATCTGCTCAACAAACCATTATATTAATTAGTTCAATAGCCTTAATATTAGTTTTGTCGCTTTTGTATTTTGTTAGGTTGCAACGTTCTAAAAATAAGGCTTTACAGTTAGAGGCAGCTCAGCAACAGGCTAATCAAGAAGTATATCAGTTATTGTTAAAACAGCAAGAAATTTTAGATGAAGGAAAAATGAAAGAGCGTCATCGGATATCTGAAGAATTACACGATGGTGTTTTAGGGAAAATATTTGGTACACGTATGGGCTTAGGCTTTTTAGATATTCAAGCTGATGAGTTTACTCAAAATCAACATCAAAAATACATAGATGAATTACAAGAAATAGAAAAAGAAATTCGAGTTATTTCTCATGAGTTAAAAAACGAATTAATAGATAAGGCAAATTTTATACAGATAATAGAACAACTGTTACACGAACAGTCGCAAGTTGGTGGATTTACATTTAGTATAGAAGCCTCAGAGGAATTGCATTGGAGTCATATTTCTAATGAAATAAAAATTAATTGTTATAGGGTTTTACAGGAGGCTGTTCAAAATATTAATAAATATGCTCAAGCAAAACAAGTTCAAGTAATTTTAAAAAATAAAAATACCAATTTGTTATTACAAGTAATAGATGATGGTATGGGATTTCCTACAGAAAAAAAATATTCTGGAATTGGTTTAAAGAATATAGAGTCTAGAATAAAGAAGTTAAATGGTTTTTTTAAAATAGATTCTGTTGTTAATAAAGGAACAAAATTATATATTGAAATCCCATTATTAAAAGTCAATTAAAAAGCAATAATTGTAAACAGATGAAAACATATACTGTTTTAATAATAGACGATCATCCAATAATTGCAGAGGCTTATAAGTTTGCATTAAATAAATTGAGTTTAGATAGTAAAGAGTTAGACTTTTCTGTTGAAATGCTAACAAATTGCGATGATGTTTTAGATTACATAAAAACTCAAAAAACAGCAGATTTAATTTTTTTAGATATGAAGTTGCCACCTTCATTAGATGGTAAGTTTTTGTCGGGAGAAGATTTAGGAATTGAACTCAGAGAGAAATTACCAGAGGCAAGAATTATAGTTTCAACAACTTATAATGATAATTATAGGGTGAATAATATTTTAAAAAGTATTAACCCAGAAGGGTTTTTAGTGAAAAACGATATTACACCTAAAGATTTAATGGCAGCTATTAAAACTATTTTAGATGACACCCCTTACTACAGTCAAACAGTTTTGAAGCTATTGAGAACTCATGTAAATCATGATTTCTTTTTAGATAAGATAGATAGGCAGTTGTTGTATGAGTTGTCTTTAGGAACAAAAATGGTTGATTTACCTAAAATTCTACCACTGTCTTTAAGCGGAGTAGAGCGAAGAAAGCGTCAGATAAAAGAAATTTTTGATATTCAGAAAGAACCAGATAGAGTTTTAGTGGCTATGGCCAAAGAAAAAGGTTTTATCTAATACTTAAGGTGTTAAATAGTAGTTTAGTTGAATTGATGTTTTCTGTAAAAGTTTTTTATAAAAATATTTAAAGTGTACTAGGGTTTTTCCTTTTGTATTGAAAGGTAAAACCCTAGTTGTTTTTTGTTACTTAGAGTTAGATTTGCTGTAATAAATTTATCAAGTGGTAGCAAACCTTCAGCAAATATTACTAATTGAAAAGAATCCGTTACTAATAGCTTTGTATCAAAAGTTATTATCTAAATATGCAAATAAACCATATCAATTAAAGATAGAAGATTCTATAACTACGGCTAATAGGTTGTTTAAAAAAGGTAAAGAGTTTGATATAGTTATACTATCTTCTGAATATAATATTCAAGAAGCATCTATTTCGGAAGAACGATTTCTAACTAAATTAAGATTCAATTATCCTAAATGTAAATTATTCCTAATAAGCAATAGCTCTAATGTTAATAGAATTAAGCGTATGCTAAAATTATATGCGTTAAATGTTTATTTACTACAAGAAGAGTTGAATCAAGAGTTATTGGAGAAAGGTTTTGAGGTAATATGGAGTTCCTCAGGGTTTCTTTTTAGTCCTAAAGTAAAAAAAATAAAAGAGCATTCTTATCAAGTATTAGATTTGATAGACTTAATAGATGTTGATTTGTTATTTTATTTAACTAAAAGTTGTAAAACAAAAGACTTACCAGAAAAATTAAACTTGTCTTTAGGGGCTATAGAAAAGAGAAAGAACAGGCTTAAGAAAAAATTAGAAACAGATAACTTGCTGCAAGCGGCTCTAGAAAATGGCTTGCTGTAAGTAGTACAATAAAATTTTGTTAAGTAATTTTATTACTTGAATTTGGGGTGAGGCCGTTTTACATCAACGTAAAACGGTTTTCTTTTTATCTGAAAATGTAATTTTTTATAATAAAAATGAGTCTATCGAAGTCAATTGAAGATGATTGATGAATTTCGATAGACTCAATGTAATACTTTATTAAACAACTTCAACAAACAAGCCTTCTTCAGTTTTGTTAACTTTAGCAAGTTTGTTTTTGGTTAAGCCTTTAATGGTTTTGTCCCATTTTTTATTACTTAATCCAGACTGAGTTTTTAAGTTATTTAAATCTATAGGAGAGTTGTCTTTTAAGATGTTAAATACTGCTTTCTCTTCGTCGGTCATAGCAACTGCTTTACGCTCTGGTTTCATTTGTGGAAAGAATAATACTTCTTGAATAGACGGATTGTCTGTTAAGAACATAATTAATCTATCCATTCCAATTCCTAATCCAGAAGTTGGTGGCATACCATATTCTAAAGCACGTAAAAAGTCTTGGTCTATAAACATAGCCTCATCATCTCCTCTTTCGGCTAAAGCAGCTTGCGCTTCAAAACGTTCTCTTTGGTCAATAGGATCGTTTAGCTCAGAGTAAGCGTTGGCAATCTCTTTTCCACAAACCATTAACTCAAAACGTTCGGTTAACTCTGGGTTATCTCTATGCTCTTTTGTTAAAGGCGACATTTCCTTAGGATAGTCAGTAATAAAAGTTGGTTGAATGTAGTTTCCTTCACATTTTTCACCAAACATTTCATCTATTAACTTTCCTTTCCCCATAGTATCATCTACTTCAATCCCCATTTCTTTAGCGGCACTTCTTAGTTCATCTTCGGTTTTTCCTGTAATATCAAAACCGGTAAACTCTTTTATAGAATCTGCCATAGTAATACGCTTATATGGCGCTTTAAAGTCTATTTCTTGTCCGTTAAAAGTAGCTTTAGTAGTACCGTTAACAGCTATAGCACAGTGCTCTAATAATTTTTCTGTAAAGTCCATCATCCAGTTGTAGTCTTTATAGGCTACATAAATTTCCATTGCTGTAAATTCCGGATTATGCGTACGATCCATCCCTTCGTTACGAAAGTTTTTAGAAAACTCGTAAACACCGTCAAAACCACCTACAATTAGTCTTTTTAAATATAACTCGTTAGCAATACGCATGTATAATGGTATGTTTAATGAATTATGGTGAGTAATGAATGGTCTTGCTGCTGCTCCTCCTGGTATAGCTTGTAAAATAGGTGTTTCTACTTCCATATATCCAGCTTCGTTAAAGAAGTTTCTCATGGCAGTAAATAACTTAGTCCTTTTTACAAACACATCTTTTACCTGTGGATTTACAACTAAATCTGCGTAACGTTGTCTATATCGTAATTCAGGGTCATTAAATCCGTCAAAAACATTTCCTTCTGCATCAATTTTAGGTAAAGGTAAAGGTTTTAATGATTTGCTTAATAACTCAAAGTTTTTAACTAAAATAGTTTTTTCTCCTACTTGAGTAGTAAATAGCTCTCCTTCAATACCAATAAAGTCACCTATGTCTAATAGTTTTTTGTAAACTTCGTTATATAAAGTTTTGTCTTCTCCAGTACAAATTTCGTCTCTGTTAAAATACACTTGTATTCTCCCTTCACTATCTTGTAATTCTGCAAAGGAAGCTTTCCCTTGTATACGTCTAGACATTAACCTACCAGCAATTATCACCTGTTTACCCTCGCTAAAATCAGCTTTTACCTGTTTGGAAGTATGATTAACAGGATAAAGGTTGGCAGGATATGGGTTTATACCCATTTCACGTAACTTAGTAAGTTTTTCACGTCTTACTATTTCTTGTTCTGATAATTGCATGATTATTAATTTTAAATAAGCTGCAAAATTACATAAAAATCAATACTAGAGAAAGCATTGTTTAATAAATAACAAGAAGTTAATTAGCTGTTTTAAAAAGCTATATTTCTAATAATTGTAAAAACGATTAAAATGATCAGGATGATTATGAGCCCTTTGGTAGAAATGTCAATATCTGGAAGGTTAATATTAAAAGGTCTTAAAGCAAAACTTAAAAATATATAAGTTAGTAAAGGAGCAAAGAAATAGATAAAGACATTGAGTTGGGCAGCTTCGAGAAAGTTGCCGTGGAGCAATTGATGAAAAGCTCGTTGACCACCACATCCAGGGCAATCTATTTTAGCAATACGTTTGCTCATGCAAACCACAAAGGGAGAAGTGTTGTCTGCAGGATTATTTAGATAAAAATACCTAAAACATAAACCAAAGATTAAAATAGAGAATATGGAAAGTGATTTTTTGAGCATAAAAAATAAAAACCGATTCAATTGAATCGGTTTTTTAAAATTATTATTGATTCATTATTTCCATTATTTTTTCTCTCATTTCTTCTTGTTGAGCTGGATCATATGTAACAATACTAATAATTATTCCTAAAACAAATAATCCTAAAGTAATATAAGATAAAATCTTTGCGTTTTTAGCAGCTTTTTCGGCACTAATATAATCACCAGATTCAAATTTCTTTTTTACTTGAGAAGCAAAGTAAATAGCTATTAAACCAGTTATAAAATTTATACAGCAAATAGTAGGGCATAAACCTAATATAGTACCTATAATTGCTAATGCCATGCTATTCTTTGGCATTTCTTTATTATCAAAATTTTCGAAAGATGATGTTGAGTTTTCCATTTTTTAATAGTGATTAGTTTTAATTATTACGAAAGTACTACTTTATTTATAATATTAAAATAATATTTAGATATGTAACAATCTGAGTGTTTATGAGACTTACAAAGCGAATCAATCAAAAAAATAAATATGAGTATTTGGAGAGTTTTACTTTCAATTTTATTTCCACCATTGGCCGTTTTAGATAAAGGTTGTGGTTCTATTATTATCGTTTTTATTCTTACTTGCTGCGCTTGGGTTCCAGGGGTTATAGCAGCACTAGTTATCTTAAACAATACTAACAAATAGTGATACTTTTTTAACAAGAAGTATTTTAGTGTTAAAAATGGTTACTTTTGTGTGGTAAAACAAAGTTTTATGGCACTAACAAGAAGAACCAAATATGCAACCATAATTATATCTGTGTTAACTGCTTCATTGGTTAACGAGTATATTGTTAAATGGGTTAATTCTTATTATAAAGAACCTACATACACTTCTGTTTTAATAGGCATGGGAGTTACGGTTCTTGTATTTGTTCCTTTATTTGGATTAGTGGGGAAATGGATTAATTCTGCCTCTAAAGCGTACTTGAAAAAAAGTAAAAAAGTTGCTTCTAATAGTGGAGTAGGATTGTTATTGGGTTTTTTAATTGCATTTATAATCTTATTTGTGTTGTTTGCTAAACTTAGACACGGGTTAGATGTTATAGCTTATGTAAAGAGATTTTTATAAAATGAATAAAAAAGTAATTTTTCAAGATTTAGGTTTAAAAGATTATAAAGACACTTGGGATTACCAAGAAGAACTCTTTAAAGCTATAGTAGATACTAAAATTAAAAATAGAAGAGAGGAAGCAGGTTTAGAAACCCAAAACTACTTATTGTTTGTAGAGCACCCGCATGTATATACTTTAGGAAAAAGCGGAAGCTTTGATAACTTATTACTGAACGAAGAACAGTTAAAAGAAAAGGGAGCAACTTTTTATAAAATAAACAGAGGTGGAGATATTACTTATCACGGTCCAGGGCAATTTGTTGGTTATCCTATTTTAGACCTAGAAAACTTTTTTACAGATATACACAAATACCTACGTTTATTAGAAGAAGCTATTATTCTAACCTTAGAAGAGTATGATTTAAAAGCTACTAGAAGCGAAGGCGAAACAGGAGTTTGGCTAGACGTAGGAACACCGTTTGCTCGTAAAATTTGTGCAATGGGCGTACGTGCTAGCAGATGGGTTACTATGCATGGTTTTGCCTTAAATGTTAATGCCGATTTAGGGTATTTTGATAACATTATTCCCTGTGGTATACGCGGTAAAGGGGTAACTTCTATGAATGTAGAACTAGGAGTAGATAAAGTAGATATGTTAGAAGTTCAACAAAAGTTTTTAAAACATTTCAATACTCTGTTTGAAGTTGAAGCATGATAAACTAAAAAAAGTACTGCGCATTGTTTTAATGTGCTTAAAGCTTACAATAGTTTCACTATTGCTAACATCAATGGCTTTGTCTTTTTATAAAATAAATCAGAATCAAGAGTATTTATTAATTCCGTGTTTGATTTTCTCTTTTGTAGTGGGAAGTATTTTCTTTCATGTAGAATATTTAAAAGAAAAAAAGAACCAAGTTTATACCACCAAAAAGCGAAAGGTTAAATTGATTTATTGGGTGCTTAATTCATTATCGGCTTTAACTTTTACAGGATCAGGATTGATATTGGCTTATTTAATGCAAACAGATCCGCCCAACGATTTTAATTTAGTACTTATTATGAATAGTATTATTTATTTGATTCTTTTTTTAGGTGTTGTGTCTTTTATAGATATGTTTTTTGTTTATAAATTCTTAAAAAAAAGTCAGTTAGATGTAAGTGTAGAAATCGATAAAATAGGGAGTTAATTATCTTAAAATAAATTCAACTCTTCTGTTCTGCGCTTTTCCATTAATAGATTTATTATCTGCAATTGGTTCGCTTTCTCCCTTACCATCTATAGTTAATTTGTCTTCAGAAATGTTATAAATGTTTATCAAGGCTTGTTTTACAGATTCTGCCCGTCTTTTAGATAAAGTTAGGTTAGCATCTTCGCTTCCATCAGAATCGGTATGACCAATAATTACAAGTTTTAATTTTTCGTCTTGTTGTAAAACTTGCGAAATTTGCCTAATTATTCCAAAAGATTGTGGTTTAATTGAAGCTTTTCCGGTATCAAATAAAATTCCGTTAGTAGATACAGAACCGTTATTTAATAAATCTTTTCGTAGGTCTAATCCGCCTTCGGCTATTTTAATGTTTTTAACAAACAATCGATCTTTTCCGTCTTTGAATCCATAGATGTTAAATTTTACATTGCTTATAAAGTTAGGAGTAGGAATGAGTTGAGGAATATCTACATACTTTGTTTGGTTTATCCATAACCTAAAGCGTTCTTTATTAACAGCAATAGAAATATGAGGGGAGTTTTTTACTGCTTTTCTAATATCTGCGGTAATCGTACTACTAATAACATGATTGTTGTTAATTCGGTTTTTTATACCTATACCAAAAGCACAGTATTGCCCAAATGGAATGCTTATAGTAGCATTGTTCTTTCCTGTTTTAAAGCTGCTGTTATCATCTAAAGTAATGTACAATCTAGCTGTAGATGAGGTTTTATGATCTAAGCCTTCTGCCAATAAATCAAACTCAATAGTATATTCTTCTGGTAAAGAATTGGTGATTAGCGGTAGGTATTGAATATTGTAACCAGGTTTTAATTCAAACCAATTGCCTTTAGAAGTGTTTAATTGTACCAATTCTCCAGAACCGTTGGTATTCCATTTAGAAGGGAAATCTCCTACAAAGTCTTTAGAAAAATCGTCAAAGAATATGATGTTGTTACCGGGTACAAAATCGAACTTTCTATAAACTTCTATTTTTGTAAAACCAGTTTTTTCTTGAGCTTGAGTGGGTATTTTTTTTTCTGAATGATCTGGATTGGTATGTGAGTCTGTAGGTTCTCTTTTTTCATTCGGATTCAAGATAGAATCCATAGCTCTTTCGGTTTCATCTTCAACCTTTTTTTCAATTTTTCGTTCAACAGCCTTTTCTGCTTTTTTCTGAATTTTTTTCCAAATTTGAGCATGACCAAAACTAAAAGAGAATAATAAAATAATAAGGAAAGTTTGCTTTAAGCTAGATTGTTTAGTTAACATTACAGTTTCTTTTTAATTAATGTAAAATCAAAAAAGTGTGTAACTAAGCAAGTTTTAAGTCTAGAACAAAGATACAAAAAAAAACAGCCTTAAGAGGCTGTTGTTATAATCTGGTTTAGAACAATCCGTGTATTTCGGCATCTATTTTATTAATTACAAAACCAAGATCTTCTGGTTTATCAACAAAGTTTAAGTTGTCTACGTCTATAACCAGTAATTTTCCTTTGTAATCGTGTACCCAAGCTTCATAACGTTCGTTTAATCGGCTTAAATAGTCTATGCTAATAGTGTTTTCGTAATCTCTGCCACGTTTGTGTATTTGGCTTACTAAATTAGGTATAGAGCTGCGTAAATAAATCAGTAAATCGGGACCTTTTACTATAGATTCCATTAAATCGAATAAAGATTTGTAGTTTTCAAAGTCTCTATTAGTCATTAAGCCCATAGCGTGTAAGTTAGGAGCAAAAATATAAGCGTCTTCGTAAATGGTTCTATCTTGTATGGTTGTTTTACCACTTTCTCTAATTTGTAAAACTTGTCTAAAACGTGAATTTAAGAAGTATACTTGCAAATTAAAAGACCAACGTTCCATTTTATTGTAAAAATCGTCTAGGTAAGGATTGTCTACAACATCTTCAAACTGGGGTTCCCAGTTGTAATGTTTTGCTAATAATTTAGTTAAAGTAGTTTTTCCAGCTCCTATGTTTCCTGCAATAGCAATGTGCATGTTGTTCTAGTTTTCTAAGTTAAGTTGATAAGTAAACAAAGTTTCTCCGTTGTAAATATACAAGGTTTCATGTCTTAAAGAAAAATCTTGTATAGTCATTTTTGGTAAATTAATTTTTACAGGAGTAGTCGATTCACTTTTTATAAAATACAATTCATTGTTTTTAAGAACAACAAAATTGTTTTTAGAATGGCTAAAACCTTCGCCCTCATTAAAAGGAATATTGTTTAATAAACTACCGTATACATTGAACTGCAAAATACTCTTATTGGTAAGCAACCAACAAAAGTTGTAATTGCTACTATATGCAATAATATTTTTTGCTAGTGGTTGGGTAGTAGCTTCATTCTTTTCTAGCTGAAAATTATAAATTTCTATTTGTAAATTATCGTTGTTATATAACCAAAGTCTTTTGTTACTGGCTGTTGCTGCCCAGTTTACATTTTTAAAGTCTTGTAAAATATTAAAGTCTATTTTATTAATCTCATTTAGCGTGTTGTCTAGTTGTACAACAGTATTAAAATCTTTGTAAAATAAGGTAATTTCTAAAGGGTTTAAAACATCTATAGCGCTAATGTTTCCCAACAGCACATTGTTGTACTCGTAAAATTCATTAGTACTTTTTTTAACAAGAGTATTGTTTTTTATGTAGTATAAGGCATCAAAGTTGTCTTTGTGTAAAAACCGATCTGCTTGTAAAGGAGTAGAACTTTTTAGCGTAACAGAAATTGGTTCTTGAGCATAAGCGCTAAGAATCGTAAGAAAGAATACTATATGCGTGAATAATTTCATTGAGAGAGCAAAATACGAATAATTATATGGAATGTAAAGAAGGCTTGTTTAACGGTTTTGGTTTTGAGTAGTGCGGGTTTTAACAACTACTTTTCGTTAAGCAATATACTTATTATTTTAACAAAAAACGGTTTAGGTTTTAACCTGAACCGTTATTACTTATAAAGATTTTTACTTACAGTACTTTATTTCTTCCAATTTTGGAGTTGGTCGAGATAAAGGTAGTTTTCAACAAATTTCTTATGTTCTGAATTTGTCATTTTCTCCAACAGATTTAAGGCAGAAATATAACTGGCTAAATTTCCATTAGATGAACTGAACTTTCCGTCTTCCACAAACACTATTAAACTGTCGTTTTGCACCTTTAAATTTGGATAATCTTTTTGTAGTTGTTTTCCGCCACCAATCCAAGTAACTATTTTATGTCCATTCGCAATTCCTGATTTTCCGATTAGTTGAGCTCCTGCACAATTACTCACTATATAGTTTGTCTCCGAGTTTTTGCTCCTTATAAATTCGATAATTTTCTCGTTATTTACTTGTGCGTGCATGTCATATGCACTTGGCACGAACAAAGCTGTTAATTTTGGGCAATTATCAAAAGAGTAATCGGGAACAAATTTCATTCCCTCCTCTGTTACAATTGGATCATTGGTTTCAGCAATTGATATGACGTTGAAAAGCTGATTCCCATTCTTGTCTAATTTTGCAAAAACGTCTGATGTTGCAATTACTTCTCCCTGTAAAACACCGTCATACATTAAGAGTCCGATTGTTGGGAGTTCCTTCTTGAATGGTCTTATGTGTTTTGCTTGCTTATCCTTTTTGTTTTTAGTTTGAATTGTGTCCTCGCTTTTAAGGTTTGAATTTGATTTCTCAGATTGGCAACCAATAGTAGCCAGAATCGCAATCAACATAAATGTTTTTTTCATATTTAAACTGGTTTTAGACAAAGGTCGATACTTTATTGACAAAAAAACTTAATCAAGATTAAGAAATGGACTTATTTTATTTTTGCCCTTATTTTACTAACGAACTCTGGCGACATACCCAAGTATGAGGCAATCATATATTGAGGAACTCTTTGAGCGAACTCTGGGTTTTCAGATATAAAAAGACGAAATTGTTCCTCACCTTTAAGACTGTAAATATACTCGATTCTTTTTTGAATGGGTATATAGGTTCTTTCCATTACTTTTCGAAACAAACGTTCAGTTTTTGGTAGTTTCTCGCACAAATCGTCAAATTTTTCTTGTGGAAGTTCGAGCAATTCTGTATACTCAATTGTTTGGATATTTAGTGTAGATGATTTATTAGTAATCAAACTTTCATAATCGGTTATCCACCAATTGTCAATTCCGAAATGTATAATTTGTTCGTTTCCTTTATTGTCTATATAAAATAGACGAACACAGCCTTTTGTAATGAAATATCTTGATTTGCAAAATTGACCTGCTTTTAACAGAAATTCCTTTTTCTTTAATTTTCTTAATTTTAAATAAGATTGAAAAATTTCATTTTCTTTTTCCGAAAAAGTCACATATCTTTTTATGTAATCAGTCAGATTTTGGTTCATTTACTTTCTATTTCGGATTGGTTTTTTGTGTGTTGCTGGTAACTAAGTTAAGATAAAAAGGAGTTTCAATTCTTTTTATCTGCGGTTAAACGAAGTTAGTTGTTTTTGTTAAAAAAGTCAATTAAGAATAGATTAATTTATAGCCATAACCTCTCACATTAATTATAGAGATGCTATCGTCTTTTTTTAGTTTTTTGCGTAGTTTGCTTATAAAAACATCCATACTTCGTGCATTGAAAAAATCGTCACTACCCCAAAGTTTTTTTAGTATGAAACTACGGTCTAATATTTCGTTCTTTTTTTGAGTTAAATGATATAATAACTCAGCTTCGCGGTGAGTAAGTAAAATTTCTTCTTTCTCGTGTACTAGTAATTGTTTGGTGTAGTTAAATGTATAATTGCCTAAAGTTATTTCAGACTGATTATTTTGCTTAGGAATTCTATTGAGTAATGCTTGAATACGAACAATTAATTCTTCCATAGAAAAAGGTTTTTTTAAATAATCATTCCCTCCATGATTAAAACCTTCTACCACATCTTTGGTTTGAGATTTAGCAGTTAAAAAGATAATTGGTATTTCAGGGTTTTCTGCTCTTATTTCTTTTGCCAAAGTAAAACCATCTTTTTTAGGCATCATTACATCTAAAACCAAAATGTTAGGGTTTTCTTTTTTGTATATAGTATAAGCTTCTTCTCCGTTAGTTGCATGAAATACCTCAAAGTTTCTAGTTTCTAGACTTTCTTTTACAATTTGTCCCAAGCTTACTTCGTCTTCAGCTAAAAGTAATTTAATAGCTTGTTTATTCATCTTTTAAACTAATTTTAAACTGAGTTAAATTATTGTTTGAGTTAACAATGATGCTACCCAAATGTTTTTCAACAATTTTTTTGGTGTAATACAAGCCAATGCCAAAACCTTTTACATCGTGTGTATTTCCTTTAGGTACTCGATAAAATTTATCGAAGATTTTTTCTTGCTGATTTTTAGAAATTCCAGTTCCGTTATCGCTTATAGATATTTCTATTTGGTTGAGTAGTATATTGCAATTTACCTCAATAATATCTCCTCCGTACTTAATGGCATTGTCAATTAAATTAGAAATGGCATTTTCAAAATGAAAAACATCAATAGCAATTGTTTTTTCATTGACGTTGCTACTAAATACCAACTTTTTTTCTGGTGCTAGTAATTGATGTTTTTGAGTAATGGTTTCTAATAAGTCTATTAGGTTGACATCTTCTTTTTTAAGGAATAGCTTCTCACTGTCTAGTGTTGCTGTTTCTAATAATTTTTCAACCATTAAATGTAGTTTTTTAAGCTGAAGGTTAGAAATAGAAAGGTATTTTTTAGTTTTTTCAGTATCGTTAGTTGCATTAAAATTTTCTATAGCTTCTAATGCGGTTCTTACTGTTGTAATAGGAGTTTTAAACTCGTGAGTGATGTTACTAATAAGATCGTTTTTAATTTCTGCCAACTCCTTTTGTTTGTTAATTACTTTTAGTAAGTACAGCAAACTACTTAAAACGGATAGAGATAATAGGAACGATAAAAGTATACCAGTACTACTCCTTTTAAAAGCTTCTTTGGTGGCTTCTGTATAGCGTAAAGAGATTTTTTCATTTCCTTTAATAAAAGTAGACTTGGCATTGATGATTTGAGAATCGTCTATAGATTGATCTTTGTTAGATTGGTGTTTTAATTGATTTTGAATTCGATGTTCTATACTATACTCTAAATCTATATTTTTTTTGTTTAATTGATTTTGAAACAATGAATCTACTTGTTGGTAATTTACTTCTTTGTTTAAAAAAGAAATAAAGATTGAATTTAAATCGTGTCTTAATTCTAAACTATCAATAGATTTATTTCCTCTTAAAATTTTAATAGGCTTGTTGTTTTCTTTTATAACAAGTTTATGATGTGAACTATCTGCATTAATAGTATCATTAATCATTAAATTATTAGTAAGGTTAATAAATATTGAATCGGTATCTATTGTTTGATGGACCTTGCTAGAATCTGTTATTTCGATTTCTGTAATCGCAAAATCGATATTCTTGGTTTTCTTCCTTATACTCTTTATTTGCTTCTGTTTAGGTAATACACTATCTAAACTCTGAAAACCCGGAAAATTATTAGAACTAGACACAAAAGTAAAAAGATCTTCTTTAGCTAAGTCTGCATAATACTCTTCAATAGCGTTGTCAAAACTTAACTGAATTTCATTATTAACTCGTTGCTTATTTTCTTGATAGTTTTTGTAATTCCAGTAAAACTGAACCAAAATAGTACTAACAATAGTAAAAGCAATAAGATAAAATATCCAGGTGTACTTTTTCTTGTTCATATTTCAAAAGTAAGATTTAAAATAATAAGTAAAGCTTTCTATTAACACACGTTAACACTCATTAACTTAAAAGAAGATAAATCTGCTTCATCTTTGTAGTAGTTAATTAAAAAACGAACATTAATCAAATAAAATTAAAATGAAAAAAGTTCTATTTATTGCAGTATTATTATTGTCGGGAGTAATTCTTGCACAAGATTTTCAAGGTATAGCTACGTATAAATCTCATAGAAAGTTAGACGATTTTAAAGTAGATGGAGACGGCCCACAGAACGACGCTTTACAAAAGCAAATAGAAGAGCAGTTAAAGAAACAATTTCAAAGAGAGTACACGCTGAAATTTACCAAAGAAGCTTCTATGTACCAGCAAGTAGAAAAGTTAAGCGCACCCCAGCCTCAAACTTCAGGTATCAATATAACTATAGATGAAAGTTCTAATTTGTTATTTAAAAACATAAAAGAAAAAAGATATAGTAACCAAACAGATATTATGGGGAAACAGTTTTTAATTAAAGATGAATTGCAACCAAGAGATTGGGTGTTAGGAAAAGAGAAGAAGTTTATTGGTGAGTACGAATGCTATAAAGCAACTTATGAAGATGAATATACCATGCAAACCGTGAACGATGGTGAGATAACAGAAGTTAAAAAGAAACGATTGGTAACGGCATGGTATACGCCTCAAATACCAATTAGTAATGGTCCTGCTGAATATGAAGGTTTACCGGGCTTAATTTTAGAAATAAACGATGGGCAATTAACATTGATTTGTAGCAAAATTGTAATAAATCCTAAAGAAGCTATCGATTTAAAAGAGCCAACTAAAGGAAAAGTAGTTACAGAAGAAAAGTTTAGTGAAATAATGGAAAAGAAAAATAAAGAGATGATGGAGCGTATGAGAGGTAGAAATAGAGATGGTGAACAAAGAGTAATGATAATAGGAAATTAGTATTAAGGTATTTTTTAACATTTACAAATTAAACCTTTTCTAAAAAGTTTATTCTAAGTGTGGTAACAAATTAAGACGATTGTCGTCTTATGTTGAGTAATTACTTTAAAATAAACAAAATGAAACTTATTATTACTTCTTTTTTATTGCTTTTTAGCATGCTGATTTCTGCTCAAGATTTTCAAGGAAAAGCGATTTATCAGTCTAAAACTTCTTTTGATTTTAGCCAAATGGGACCAAGAGCTCAGCAAATGTCTGAAGAGCAAAAAAAGCAAATGTTAGATAGAATGAAACCAATGTTAGAAAAAACCTATGTGTTAACATTCAATAAATCTGAATCTGTTTTTAAAGAAGAAGAAAAGCTAGAAGCTCCAGGTCAAGGAGGAGGATGGGGAAGAATGATGGGTAAAAGTTTTTCGCCAGGGAAACAATATAAAGATATTAAAGAAAATAAATGGTTAGAGAAGAGAGATTTTTTTGGTAAACAGTTTTTAATAAAAGAGCCTTTAAAAAAGTTAGATTGGAAGTTGGGAAGCGAAACCAAAATTATCGGAAATTATACTTGTTATAAAGCTACAGCTATAAAAGAAGTAGATGAAATGGACTGGAGAAGTATGCGTAGAAGAAAGCCAAAGACATCTGAAGATAAAGATAGTTTAGCTAAAGATTCTATTTCAAATAAAGATCCTATGAGTGAAATAGAAACGCCAAAAACGATAGAGGTTACCGCTTGGTACACACCACAGGTTCCGGTAAGTCAAGGACCGAGTAAGTACTGGGGATTACCGGGTTTAATATTAGAGGTTAATGCAGATAGAACAACGATTCTTTGCACTAAAATTGTAATGAATCCAGGAGAGAAAGAAACTATAGAAGCTCCCTCTAAAGGAAAAGAAGTTACTACTAAAGAATACAATGATATTGTAAAGAAAAAGATGGAAGAAATGCGTGAAATGTACCGCGGAAGAAGAGGTGGAGGAGGATTCCGTCATTAATTTAATAAAAAGCTAACTCAAAATCATCATGCAAAAAATAATATTAGCCCTATTGTTGTTAATAGGGGGGCAATCTTTTGCTCAAATAAGAGTAGAAGGTGTGGTAAAGGACTCCTTAGGAAATCCTTTAGAAATGGCTAATGTAATAGCTATTAATAAAGCAACCAAGGCCTTAGATTCATATGGAATTACCAACAGTGACGGAAAATACAAATTGTCTCTTAAAGAGAATGATACATATGAATTACAGGTAAGCTACATAGGTTTAAAAACACTTAAGACTACTGTAGAAACTAAAGAAGAAAATATTAATAAAAACTTTAGTTTAGAGCCAGACAATACCTTAGAAGAAGTAGAGTTAACTTATGAAATGCCAGTTACTGTTAAAGGAGATACACTGGTTTATAATGCAGATTCTTTTACAAGCGGAACAGAGAAAAAGCTAGAAGATGTTTTGAATAAATTACCAGGAGTAGAAGTTACCGATGACGGAGAAATAGAAGTAGAAGGTAAGACTGTTGGAAAGGTAATGGTAGAAGGAAAAGATTTTTTTGATGGCGACTCTAAATTAGCAACAAAAAATATTCCGGCAGATGCAGTAAGTAAAGTTGAGGTTTTAAAGAATCATAACGATGTAGGACAATTAAGGGGGCTTGGTAATGATGAAGATAATATAGCCATTAATATTAAACTTAAAGAAGGTAAAAAGAACTTTTGGTTTGGAGAAGTTACTGCTGGTGCAGGCTTAGACGAACGTTATTTGGTACACCCTAAGTTGTTTTACTATAGCCCTAAATACAGTGTGAATATTATTACCGATATGAATAATATTGGAGAGATACCATTTACAAGAAGAGATTATTTTAAGTTTACAGGTGGTTTTAGAGGAGCTAATAGAAGTAGTGGTACCAATTTTAATGTAGCGTCAAGCGATATGGGTTTTTTAACTATGAGAAATGATAAGGCTCAAGAAATCAATACAAAGTTTGGAGCAGCTAACTTTAGTTATTCGCCAAAAAAATCTTGGGATATAAGTGGATTTGGTATTTTTTCAGGCACTAGAACAGACATGTTAGAAAATGGTTTTTCTAGAACAACCATTCCTGAACATCCAGACCCTAACAACCCTAATAATACTGTCCCAGAACAGGTTATAGACGAATCTACTACTAGCAAAACTCATCAGAAATCTGATTTAGGATTATTTAAATTAAGTACTGTTTACAAGCCAAACTCTAATAATCAGTTAGATTATGATGCTTTTGTGAAAATATCTGGACAAAGAGAAAGACAAGGTTTAAATTCGTCTTTATACGACTTAATAGGAGAGCAACAAGAGCAAAACCCTTTTAGCTTAAATCAGAACTTAAATTATTACTATACATTAAACGATAAAAATATTTTTGCTTTAGAGGTTCAGCATTTATGGCAAGACGAAGACCCTTTTTATAATGCTATTATCGAGAATAATAATACTTACTCGTTCGATACGGTACTGAATTTAGACAATTCAACCAACGGTTATAATTTAAATCAAGAGAAGCGAGTTAAAACCAATAAATTTGATGCTAAAATAGACTATTGGTATGTGTTAAACGACAAGAGTAATATTAATATTACCGTAGGAGAAATGTTTAGCAAACAACAATTCAATTCAGAATTGTATCAGATATTAGATTCTGGATCAGTTAATAATTTAACTCCATCAATTGGTAGCTCGGTAAATAATATAGCTTATAAGTTTAATGATTTATATGTTGGCTTGCATTATAAGCTTAAAGTTGGGAAGTTTACTTTTACTCCAGGAGCATCGTTACATTACTATTCTATGAATAACGAACAGTTTGGAACAGGTTATACGGATAATTTTGTGAGGCTATTACCAGATTTCAATACAAGAATTCAGTTAAAGAGCTCGGAGAACATTAATATCAATTACCAGATGCAAACAGATTTTACAGATGTAAATCAGCTAGCAGAAGGTTTGGTAATGAATAATTATAATAGTCTGTTTGCGGGGAATAGGCAATTAGAAAATGCATTATCGCATAATTTTAATTTGAGTTACTTTAGTTTTAACATGTTTAATTACACCAATGTATTTGCTATGATTAATTATAATAAAAGAGAAGATGCGGTAAGAGGAATTGCTCAGTCTATACCCAATACCAATTTGCAAACTTCTACTTCTACGAACTCTAATTTCGCAGATGAGTCCTTGTCGGCCAATGGTAGGTTTGAAAGAACTATAGGTAAGTTTAAGGCATCTGTTAGAGCTAGCATCTCTTATTCTAAGTTTAACCAAATTAATAACGGGCAGCGTTTTATTAATGAGTCAATAACTCAGACCTATACACCTAGATTGGGAACCAATTTTAGGGAAGCACCTAATTTCGACATTGGTTATCGTTTTACGATTAACAAGTATTTACAAGGAAACGAGAGTAAATTTATAACTCAGGCACCGTTTATTCGTTTTGATGCTTTATTTTTAAAGAACTTTGTTTTTAAAGCAGATTACACGTATAATAATTATAAAAACGAAGAAAGAACAATTAATGAATATTCATTTTTAGATGCAGATTTAACCTATCAGAAAAAAGATAGTAAGTGGGAGTATACTATTGGAGCTACCAATATATTAGATACAGAGTCGTTAAACCAAGATAACAGTTCGGACTTTAGTATAAATACTAGTGAGTATTTTGTTCAGCCAAGATATTTAGTGTTTAAAATAAAGTATAATTTGTAACCGCCAGTTTTATAAAACAAAAAGCCGAAACGTAAGTTTCGGCTTTTGTTATTTTAGATTAGAAGTTTTTACAATTCAAAAGCCTCTTTTACTTGATCTACATAATCTAATTTTTCCCAAGTAAATAATTCTACTTCAATTTCTTTACTATCTCCATTAGGTTGAGTAAACGTTTTAGTAATCGTTTCTGTTTTACGTCCCATATGTCCGTAAGCAGCAGTTTCGCTATACATTGGTTGGCGTAATTTTAAACGCTCTTCTATAGCAGCTGGACGCATATCGAATATTTCAGATACTTTTTCTGCAATTTCTCCATCTGTCATATTAAACGGGCAAGTCCCGTAAGTATCGATAAATATCCCCATTGGTTCTACAACACCAATAGCATAAGAAACTTGTACCAATACTTCGTCGCAAACACCAGCAGCTACTAAGTTTTTAGCAATATGTCTGGTAGCATAAGCTGCACTACGGTCTACTTTACTCGGATCTTTTCCAGAAAAAGCTCCACCACCATGTGCTCCTTTACCACCATAAGTATCTACAATTATCTTTCTTCCTGTTAAACCAGTATCTCCATGCGGACCACCAATAACAAACTTTCCAGTTGGATTAATATGATATTTAATATCATCTTTAAATAATACTTGAATATGCTTAGGTAATTTAGCAATTACTCTAGGTATTAATATCTCAACAATGTCTTTTCTAATTTTAGCTAACATTTCTTCGTCAGATCCAAAATCATCGTGTTGAGTAGATACAACAATAGCATCTATTCGTTGAGGTTGGTTATCGTCTGAATATTCAATAGTTACCTGACTTTTAGAGTCGGGTCTTAAATAAGTAATGTCTTTATTTTCTCTTCTTAATTCAGCTAACTCAATTAAAATTCTATGAGATAAATCTAAAGCTAAAGGCATGAAGTTTTCTGTTTCACGGGTAGCATAACCAAACATCATTCCTTGGTCTCCAGCTCCTTGTTCCTCTTTACTAGCTCTATCTACACCACGATTAATATCATCAGATTGTTCATGTATTGCCGATAAAACTCCGCAAGAATTTCCATCAAACATATACTCACCTTTGGTATATCCTATTTTATTAATGGTTTCTCTAGCAATTTTCTGTACATCTAAATACGTTTTAGATTTTACTTCTCCTGCTAATACCACTTGTCCCGTAGTTACTAAAGTTTCACAAGCAACTTTAGAGTCTTCATCAAAAGCTAAAAAGTTATCTATTAAAGCATCACTAATTTGATCTGCTACTTTATCTGGATGTCCTTCAGAAACTGATTCTGACGTAAATAAATATGCCATTATTTTAATTTAAATTGTCTGAGAAGATTTGACGTATGCGCCTAAAGAAGTTTACACTGCTTTAGCATTTTTTTATGAGGTTGCAATCAGTCAAATCCTTCCTCTGGTTTTTAATTAGACAGCAAAAGTAATTAAAAGTATGATAGTTACAAAAGCAATTAGTTCTAAAATTATTCGTCGACATTTTTTATGTCATTCGTCGATAGCAGTTTAGGATTAAACTAAAAAAAAGAATAGTAGCCATAACAAAAAATATCTTTGAAGCATACAAACTAAAAAAGATTTGTTATGAAAATTAAATTTACTCTACTTATTAGTTTATTTGCGTTGTTTTTTACAACAGATAATCATGCACAATCAACTCCGTTTAATTGTGATTATTATGCTTATTTATTTCAGTTTAATGATGTTTATTCGATAGATTTAGCTTCGGGAAATTCTTTTTTAGTAGCTGCAGATGTAACTCCGGGTAATATTAATGGAGCAGGTTATAATGCAGCAGATGGGTATATATGGGGATCACTAAAAACACCTACACATACAATTGTTAAAATTGGAAAGGATTTTGAAGTAAGTACATATGAGCTTCCAACTTTACCATTTAATAATGCCTATATAGGAGATATTGCACCAGATGGTATTTATTATCTTAAAAATGGAGGAACAACCTATGCAATGATAGATTTAAATCCAGCGTCACCAACTTACTTAACACATCTAGGAAATGGAACATTGCCACAAAGTTTAACAATACATGATTGGGCATTTAATGCAGTAGATGGAAAATTATATACAGTAGAAAAGGCTTCAAATAAACTTTATAGAATAGATATTTCTACTAATGCAGTTGAAGACTTAGGCGAAGTGCCAATAATGTCTGGCAATAATTACACTTATGGTGCAGTTTATTTTGATTTGGCGGGTAATTTTTATGTTTCATCTAATCAAACAGGTACTATTTATATTGTTAATGACGTAGCTAATATTAGCGCAGGAGGACCAATTAGTTCAAACTTGTTTGCTTTTGGACCTTCTAGTTCAAGTAATGATGGGGCAAGATGTCCTACGGCTCCGGTGCCAGTAGAAGATTGTACAAATGGTACAGATGATGATGGTGATGGGTTAGTTGATTGTGATGATCCTTCATGTTCTGGGGTAGAAGCTTGTCCGGTAATAGAGCCTACTTCTGGAGGTGATAATGGTGGATTAGAAAGTAATAATCGTTTGGCAGAAAAAATAAATAAACGTAACTACGATCGAATAAGAACAGGATATCAATTTGATAAAACCTCGGCAAGAAGGTTACAAAGAGCTAACAATTACGCAATGAGCTCGTCTAATAACAGTTTTGCTCTAGAAGATTTAATTCCGTTAGAGATTATAGGAGAAGAAGAAGCTATAGAGTCAACACCAACAGATTTAGTAGCTATAACAAACGCAACAGATATTTTATCTGTAGATTATGAATATAACAACGAAACTATAGCTACAATTATGGCTATAAAATCAGAAAACGGAGTTTACGAACACACTAAAACTATTTGTGATAGGTTATTAGGAGCTGAATTGTTATCGGTATCTACAATTCAAATAAGAGAGCATAACTTTATCAAGTCTATTATAAAAAATACAGAAGGGCAAATGGAGTTTACGTTGAGTTTTTCTGCATATGTTGATACATCAGATGCTTTTAAGTTAGAATGTCATTGGAATTTAGATAGATATGAATCGGCTGGGGAGTATTATAATTTTCAAATTTGGGCAAATTCTGTAGATAAATTATTAGCGTTAGGGAATGAGGTAGTTAATTTATTAGAGGTTTATAAACCAATTGAATCGTATAATTTATCAACACCACCTCCAGTATATATTAAGAAGGGTAGATACGAAAATGGACAATTACATTTAGATGTAGCTAATGTTAATCAAACAGAACAAATTTGGTTTGATGCAGGATATAAGACCTCAGAAACGAGCGGATTAGATACAATGTCTACTGTTTTAGATTTAAATCAAAACTTCTTATCAACAATTAATATCGAAACAGGTCAGGTTTTTGATATAGGATTTAGAATTGGAGATGGTATTCAAACTCCAGATGATGTATTTATGTCAGACGGACCTTGGGGGGTAGACGATTTTGCTAACTCTACTTCGGTTAATTCTTATTCAGTATCACAAAACACATCGTTAGTTTCTGCTGGTGAAAAGCGTATAGAACGAAATGTTATGTTATCTGCCGAAACATCTGAATATGTTTCATTATATAAGGCATTTACACCTAGATTTAAAGCAGTTGACATTACAGATTTTAACAGTTTGTCTTTTATGGCAAAAGGAACTGGTATTTTAGATGTTAGATTTGTAAAAAAAGGAATTGTAGATTGGAATGATCAATATAAATATAGTATTGCGTTAAATAATACCTTAACAGAACATACCATTAATTTTGATGAATTTGCATCTCAAATAGGAGGTACACCAACTTTTGATGATGTGGTAACTCTAGTGTTTACAATGGAGGCAAATGGTAATTTACAGGAAAAACAACTAAACATAGAGAATATAAAACTGAAAACTGTATTTGGCTCTCTTGGAGTGGCTGATTCGAATCAATTACAAAGTAGTGTATTGTATTATAACAATGCATTGCATTTATCATCTAAAACTAAAGAATCTGCAAGGATAGCCATTGTAGATATTACTGGAAAAATTGTAATGAATGACTCGTTTACTTTACAACCAGGAAACAATGTTTATAGACTAGATAAAATCAGTTTACCTACAGGCTTGTATTTAGTTAAAGTTAGTACAAATTCGTTAGAATATGATATAATAAAAATAACAACACAATAAAAAGCCATTTATCTATAGATAATAGCTATTCGTCTACACTTTTACGTTACTCACCGAAGTAGACGGTTGATTTAGCTTTTAATTTAGATATTATAAGTTGCTTTTAATTAAAATTCCCAATTTTATGAAGTTAAATATATTACTTGTTGAAGACGATGAGTTAGAAGCTATGAAGTTTAACCGAGCGTTGAATAAACTCGGTTTTTCTCATACTATAACTAGAGCTAAAAATGGCGAAGAAGCCCTTAATTTAGCTAAGGATAAAAAACCGAACCTAATTCTTCTAGATTTAAATATGCCAAAAATGAATGGTTTAGAGTTTTTATCAATTTTAAAATCTGATGACAACCATAAGTTCATTCCAATAATTATTTTTTCTACATCCAATAATCAGGTAGATATGTTGCAAGCCTATAAAATAGGTGTTGCAGGATATATAGTAAAACCACTAGACTACAAAGATTATGTAGAGCAAATAAAACGAATAATAGATTATTGGACCATAAATGAACTTGTAATTAAATAAGTTGTAAACGAAATGAAAGGAATTGTATTTACGGAATTTTTAGAGATGGTAGAACAAAAGTTTGGCCTAGATGTTTTAGACTCTATTTTAGAAACATCAGATTTAAAGTCTAACGGAATATATACTGCAGTAGGTACATATGATTTTAAAGAAATGGTAGCTTTAATTACTAGTTTAAGTAAACAAACTAATATTGAAGTACCAACTTTAATACATGCTTATGGAGTTTATTTTTTTGATGTATTAGTAAAGAGTTACCCTAACATATTTGATTACTATACAACTGCTTTTGATCTTTTAGCTGGTATAGAAAAACATATTCATGTTCAAGTAAGAAAAATATATCCAGATGCAGAATTGCCTTATTTTATTGTTCATGAAGAGATGCAAAATAAATTAGTACTAGAATATCAGTCAGATAGAGCCATGTATGGTTTTGCTTTAGGGTTAATGGAAAGGACTTTAGAGCATTATCAAGAAGTTGCTTCAATTAACTATAAATTGCTAGATGCTACAGGCACAAACGTCATGTTTACAATAACGAAATAACTTACAGTTCTTTTTTTTATATTTGGGTACTTACATGAGCGAAAACCAAGTAAAAATATTAGAACGAGCTCTAGATCGAGCTAAAAAAGCCCGTAAACAAGCTGAACAAATATTAGAGCAGAAATCATTAGAGTTGTATGAAACTAATCAAAAGTTAGAATCAGCTAATAAAATGATGGAGGCCTTGTTAGATGATAGCTCATCTCAAATGAATATCATTTTTGAGAATTCTTCTTTGGGTATCTTTTTGTCGAGTAAAAAGACATTAGTAAAAACCAACCAAGCATTGAGCGATCTATTAGGATATTCTAAAGCAGAGTTCTCTCAGTTAACTATAAACGATGTTTCTTTTAAAGAAGATTTAGAAGAAACTTATAAAGTTTTAGATTATTTAGAAAAAGGAGAAATAAATAAATTTTCGGGTAAAAAGCGTTTTAAGAAAAAAAATGGAGATACAATAATTTGTAATGTCAATTTAAATTCAATAAGAAAACCAAACGGAGAAGTTAAGTACTTAGTTGCATTATTAGAAGATGTAACATTAAAAAGTAGGCAGGCTAGAATGTTAAAACTTCTAAACGAGCTATCTGTTTCAATATTAGGAAAAACTAGTTTAGAAGAAATATCTTGGGAAATAGCCAAAAAAGTGTCAGGGTTTTTAAAACTAGAAGACTGCGTAATTTACGCTGTTAATGAAATTGATAAAAAACTATACCAGGTAGCTACTTATGACAATAAGTTAGATAATGAAAACCAAATCATCAATCCGATTGTAATCGATTTTGGCGAAGGAATAGTAGGGACAGTTGCTCTTAAGGGTAAACCTGAGTTAATTAACGATACATCAAAAGATTCTAGGTATATAGAAGATGATATCAAAAGATATTCAGAGTTAGCAGTTCCAATTTTAGCCAACAATAAAGTGATTGGGGTAATAGACTCAGAACACTCTAGGAAAAATTATTTTAACAAGGAACATTTAGATGTATTTACAAATGTTGCAAATTTAGCAGCAGCTCAATTTAATAGTGTAATTTCTTTAAATAAAGAGAGAAGTTTAGATAAAGAGCGATTAGTTTTACTAGAAAATCTAGAGCATAGAAACGAAGAGTTGAAAAATTTTGCCCATGTGGTTTCTCATGATTTAAAGTCGCCTTTGCGAAGTATGAATGCTTTAATTAATTGGATACTTGAAGACAATGATAATGGCTTAGGGTTCGATTTAAATACAAGAAATAACTTTAGCATGCTGCTAAAGAAAATAGATAAGATGGACCATTTAATAAATGGGATCTTAAAATATGCAAGCATAGGTAAAACTACCAATGAATTTCAAGATGTAAATACCCACGAGTTAATTGAAGATATTATAGATGTAATTCACATACCTAATCACATTACCGTTCGTATTAAAAATAACTTACCAGTATTATATATTGAAAAGTTTAAACTGCAACAACTGTTTCAAAACTTAATTGTAAACGCAATTAAATACAACGATAAAGAAATCGGTATTGTTGAGATTGGTGTTGAAGAAGGGGAAGACTCTTATACTTTTTCGGTTTCAGACAATGGTATTGGGATTGATAAAAAATACCACACAAAAATATTTGAAGTTTTTGAAACTCTTGACAATACTTCTGAAGATTCTACAGGAATAGGTTTATCTATAGTGCATAAAATAGTAAATATGTATCACGGAAAATTGTGGTTAGAAAGTGAGTTAGGTTTAGGTACTACTTTCTATGTAAAATTTCCTAAATAAAAAGGCCTCTACTAAACTCAGGATTGCATACCAAGTAATAATAAAGACCTTTTTGATTTCTTTATGAGGTAAGAGAAATCGACATTAGGTTAAGTAATATGATTTAAAAGCTATAGGTATACCATACTTGAATAATTTTAAACGGAATTTGAACACTATCTTTTATTGTTAATTTCGAATCGTCTACATGATTCCATTTGTTTAGAGGTTGCTCTTTAATATGATCCATTAAATTCTTGTCAGAAAAATGATATTTTAATCTGTAAAATTGTTCTACATCAAATAACCATCTAGTTTTAAAAGTAGAATTATACATTACAGGAACGTATTGTGATCTAAATACTTTAGCACCACATTGTGTATCTTTAATAGGTAATTGAAGGATTAATTGAATAAACTTCATTATAATGGTAGAAAATAATTTTCTTAACGGATTTCGTTCAATGTTATTTGTTCCACAGTTTCTAGATCCAAAAACCATTATTAATTTTCTGTCAGACTTTAAGCTTTCTAATAATTCATTAAAATCTTCAAAATCAGTAGAAAGATCAGCATCTAGGTAGCCTATATATCCTATATTAGTATTTTGATGTAAATAATTAGCACCATCTCTAATTGCTGCTGCTTTACCTTCGTTTAAAGATTTATCTATAATGCTAACTCTAGACTTGTAATCTTCTTTTAGCGACTGAAGAACTTCTACAGTGTTATCTGAACTGCCATCGTTTACAAAACATAAATTAAAACTTTTAAAACGTTCAAGACAAAGTCTAAATGCTCTTAAGTTTAATCTTTTTTCTTCGTTGTAACAAGGGATTATGATACCTACTTTCATAACTGTTGATTTTTGATTACAATTCAAAAGTAGAAGAGATAAACGCCTTGAAATGGTTAAAATCGGTGAGTGATGTACAATCTGTCGATGAACGGTAGGGCTAAATAGGTTAGTATTTTAAAAACCATTCGTACCTTTATATCATCGATTTAACGAAAGTATTATAGTGAAAAGTTTAACAAGTAAATATTTAATAATAGCATTGGGCCTAGGAATATTATTTCATGGTACTGCTATGTTTTTTACATTAGAAGAAACCTATGATGCACTTATACACTTGTTTTTTGCAGAGCATTATGCAAGTAACTGGAGTGAACCTTGGTCGTATAAATGGTATACGGGTTTTACAGTTATGGGGTACCCCCCATTAGTACATCAATTATTAGCTCTACTGTCATTTATAGCAGGACTTAAATTTGCATTGTTTACTTTTACATTACTGCTAATAATACTATTTATTACAGGAGTGTACCGATTTAGCTTAGTACTTACTAAAAATACTAAATATGCAGGTTTTGCTGCAGTTTTTTGTGTATTCTCATCTGTATATATAGAAACATTACATGTATTTGGGCAATTGCCAACACTTATGGGAGTTTCATTACTCTTGCACGTTATTCCAGAAGTGTATAATTGGGTAATAACTCATAAGAAACGTTATTTAATTAGCTCATTACTACTAATGGCAGTAATGGTATGTTCCCATCATGTGACTCCTATTTTCGGAATGGTGTTTTTTATATTTCCAACATTGGGTTTAGCTATTTTAGACAAAGCAAAATCTAATACAGGGTCTTATAAAGAGGTGAAACTAATGCACTTTATTAAAACATTATGGGGGTCGATTAAACAAATTATAGGTTTTGGTTTAGGCTCTTTAATTTTATTAATTGGTTGTATACTTCCCTATTGGATTAATACAAAAAATAACCCTATTACTCAGGTGCCAATACCTCATGGATCTCGAGATAATTTTTTAGAAGTATTGTCCTCTGGGTTGGTTTTTTTTATTATTCCATACGGTATAGTGATATGCCTATTGCCTTATATTCTGTATAGACTCTTTAGTAAGAGATTAATATGTTTTGGTTTGTCATTTTCTATGTTATTCCTATTAGGTACTGGCGGAACAACACCATTGCCTAAATTGCTGTTAGGCGAAAACGCATTTTCTATATTAACATTAGATAGATTTACTTTTTGGGCATCTATAATGAGCTTTCCTTTAGTAGGAGAGTTGTTTTACAGGTTGTTTAAATCGGATTATAAATCGTATTTAAGAAAACAAATAGGAAAAATTTATTATTTCGGAATGGTTGTTTCTATAGGAGCTATTATTGCTTTTTTTGCAGTATTTACCACAAACATAGGAAAGTTTAGACCATCTCAGCCTCAAGCTATAAAAATGCTACCTATAGTAAATTTCTTAAATCAGGATATGCATTACAAATGGCGATATTTAACCTTGGGATTTGGAGATCAAATGGCTTGGTTGTCATCGCAAACAAATGCTTTAACTGTAGATGGAAATTATCATTCAGCTAGACGATTACCAGAGTTAACAACAAAAGCGGTTGAAAGATTAGAAAACTCTAAATTTAGAGGAATAGAAGGAATAGGATCATTACAACAGTTTTTATCGAATTCTAATAAGTTTCATTTAAAGTATGTTTTTTCTAATGATAAATTTTACGATCCTATTTTGTTTTTTACAGGTTGGGAAAAACTAGTAGTATTAGAAAATAACATAGTAGTTTGGGAGAAACAAAATATAGATCCGTTGCCAACACTTTTGCCAAGAATAGATGTAGCTGATTTTCAAAAAATAATATGGTCTTTCATTCCAATTTCAATGCTTATAATGTTGTTGTTGTGGACCTTATTGCGATATATGTTTTTTCCTAAATTAACGGATACTTTACCTAATGTTAAGCCAACAAGTTTAAGTTTTGTAAAGCCTATGCGAATATGGAATTTAATTGTTTTTCTAACTGTTATATGGTTTATGCAATCATCGTTTAAAACTTATGGTATACAAAATACACCAGAACATGTTGTTAAGCATTATTACGATGCTTTAGATTTTAATTTTTTTGAAAAAGCCCATAGTTATTTAGATATGCAATCTCATAAAACATTAGATCAGTTTATGCTAGAAATAGCAGTTTCTGATGGGGTACTCAGTTCCTATGCTAAATTAGATAGTATTGTTGTTAAAGAATTAAATAGAAAAGGAGATACTTGTATAGTTAAAGCACAAACTAAATGGATAACTCCTCTAGAAAGTATAGATAAAACAGAAGAGTTTAAAACAATAAAAAGGAAAGACAAATGGTATATTATTCCCAAAGAGCCTTCAAAGTATATTCCATCTAATCAATTTTTTGATACGCCTAAGGTAGAATATTACAACCAAGGAAGGAGGAAAATAACCACTCAACAAACACACCATGAGGATATATTACCCCAGCCAGTGGTATATGTTTTAAATGCTTCATTAATACAAAAAGATAGTGCCTATCATGTAATAGGAGAGATTCAGAATTTAGATTATTTTCCTGCATCTATTCAGGTTAAAGCAGAGTTATACGATGGTTCAAATAATCTGCTAGCCTCTTTTTCACCCAAATTTCAATCAAAATATAATTTAAGCCCTTATGAGGTAGTGCCGTTTAAAATAGATTTTGAAGAAATTGCTTGGTTAACAACCAATAAAAGTTCAGAAAGTTTTAACCCTCAAGAGTTTCATCCTAAAGAATTTAAAACGATCCCAAATCATTTCGTAATACATGTATCGTCTACCGTATCTACTAAGAATCTATATAATGCGGTTCAGATAAGTGCTGTTCAACAATCTGATAATCAAAATATCATTGGTGAGTTGTATAATTCTGGCAACAAAGAGGTTACAATACCTCAAATATTAATTAGTTATAAAGAGGCGTCTAGGCTTAGGTGGGTAGATCATGCTTTTGTAAAAACAAGTATTAGACCTCATAGAAAAGTAGATTTTTTAATTAAACCAAAATTAGTTACAGATATTAAGGTATTAAAATCAACAACAAAAGATTGCTTTATAAATGGTATGCCCAATAACGAAATAGAATATATTAAAGATTTGTCAGTTAACAGGTTAGAAAGTACTTTAGATAAAAATGTTATACAGAATAACAATATTCAGCTAAAGGTTAATAATTTTATAGGGAATGATTAGACTATTTATACTCTTCTTTTTTTTAATAGTAACCTTAGTATCTTGCAATAAGGTTCAAAAAGCTGATTCAATAAAAATAAGTTCTCTTCCAGTTGTAAAATATATAGGAGAACCTATAGATACTGTTTTAGCTTCATCTCCGGTTGTTATTAAATATACAATTAATAATAAGATAGAAGGCATTACCTTAGAGGTATCAAATAGTTTGTCTAGTACATTAGTACTACCAAAGAAGAACAAAGCAGGTATATTAGAATACTTTATTGATGAAATGTACACGCAAAAAGCTGGTGTTTTGAGTTGCAATTTGGTGCATAAAGGACAGATTTTGGACACTAAGCAAATAACAATTTTACCCCAAAAAAAAACAATCAACTTAGAAACTTACTTGGGGCCTTCTTATATTTCTACCTTACCTAATGATTATGCAATGTTGGTATCTATTCCGTTTGATAAGTATGACAATCCAAATATGAAGCCTCTACAAGTTCAAACTTTAAACAATACCATCTTAAAAGAACAAGATCCTATAGCAGTAGATATTGTGAATTATGATATTATTCCCAGCAAGAAAAAATCGGGTAAATTATTTATAAAGGTTAAAAATGAAGATATTTCATCTAAGAGATTAGAACTTGCAATAAGACCATCTTTTGCTCAAAATTTTATGATTGAGTACAGGCAAAATAATAATATAGCAGATGGAAAAGAACTTACAAGTGTAACAACAAGTCAAATAAAAGATGTATACGGAAATGTTATAGCAAACGGAAGTTTGGTTAGGTTTAGAATTCAAGACGCAAATACATCATATTTTGGGTATGCTAAAACTATAAACGGAGTAGCTGTTTATAAAATGGTTCATCCTAAAAAGCCAAAATCAATTTCTATCCAAGCTTTTATTGAAGGATTTGCTAAAAGCAATTATATAGAATTAAATTACGTAGCCCATGTTTTTTAACACTAAATACACAAAACGGTTATTAGCCATAATTGCATTTGTACTAGTTAGCTTATTACTTTTTGGATTGTTAGGAAAAGTATATTACGAGTTTAATTCTGGAGCAGATAGAAAACCCATATCATTAAATATTACTGAGGTATCTGATTACAATCCTAAAATTAAAATAGATACTTCCGATTTAAAAGGGCGTCGTTTAACACCAATATTAATTAAAAATATAATTCGAGATTATGTAAGGTCATGGCAAGTAAAACAATTGGCTTTTAAAACGTATGACCATGAGTTGTTGAGTGATTATTATACAGATTCATTACAAGTAAAATTAAAAGATCAGTTAGTAAATAATGAGAAAAAGGGTATTAGTAATGAGTTTGGTACATTATCACATAATTTAAATTTTAAACTTTTTTCTGCAGACGGACAATTTATATATTTAGAAGATAATGCTGTTCCACAGTATAATTCAATTTATAAGCGAGATACATTTGTTGTTCAGACTCAGTCTGTAGATTCATATAAAGTAATACTGCTCTTAGAAGATGGTTTTTGGAGGGTTCGTCACATTCAAAAAAGTAATTCTGAACTTACTCAGAATAATGAAGTACATGCTAAAAAAATAAATATTAAACCCATAAAAGGAATTAATTATTATTCACAAAAAACACCTTGGTTTAAATTTTGGGAAAACTTTAATGTTAATGTAGTTAGCAAGGATTTTGAGAAAATTAATTCTTTAGGACTGAATACAATTAGAGTGTTTATTCCATATGAACAGTTTGGTAAAGGTAAAGTGCATATTGATAAGCTTGAAAAATTAAAATTATTACTCGATATAGCACATGCCAAAAAGCTTCAAGTAATTGTTACTTTTTTTGATTTTTATTCCAATTATGAAGTAAGCCAATATGCTACTTGTTTATCTCATGTTGAGCAAATAATAAAAGAAATAAAGAACCACCCTGCTGTTATTCAGTATGATATAAAAAATGAACCTGATTTAGACTTCAAAGCAAGGGGTAATATGCGTGTTTTAAATTGGTTAAATTTCATGTCCTACCAAATTAAACAATTAGACATGTCTACACCAATAACTATAGGTTGGAGTAATATAAAAAGTGCTCATAATCTTAAAAATAAGGTAGATTGTGTTTCATTTCATTATTACGATGACCCCGAGGCACTTAAAGATCAGTATGAAACTTTACAAAAAGAAACTAATAAGCCAATAATTATTCAAGAATTTGGTAAACATAGTTATAACTCTTTTTGGTTTCCATTTAGTCAATCAGAGTACAGCCAGGCTAAATATTATAAAAGTATGCAACAACAATTTAAAAATTTAAATATAACTAATTATTTAAGTTGGACTTTGTATGATTTTCCTGAAATAGATACTCAAGTATTTGGGCGGCTTCCACATAAAAGCAATCCTCAAAAGAATTATGGTTGTATTGATGTAAATGGTAAATTAAAATTGTCGAGCCATTATTTAACTAATTCAGAATCAGAAATAGATGTCCCACTATTTAAACGACTTAATTGGTTTTATTGTTTTATTGTGATTGTACTCATTAGTATTACTATTGTTTGGGTTCTTAAGAAAAAGCTGTAAGCTAGTAATATAATTTTATCATATAACATACGATGCTACTACCATTCATCTACACTAATAATGCATCTAACGAAATTAAACTGTTTTTTTTAGCAACTGCTTGTACTTTTAATCTGTAGAAACCCTTTAAAGAGTGTAATATGAAAATTGGTATAGTGACATCTTTTCCGCCTAGTAAGGTTACATTAAATGAATATGCTTATCATTTAGTTAAAAATTTTGTAGAAAAAGAAGAGATAGAGGAAGTTGTATTGTTCTGTGACAAAACAAAAGAAAAGAAGGTTTTAGATTTTCCATACTCAGAAAAAGTAACTATTGTAGAGTGTTGGAAGTTTAATTCGTATACATCGTTATTTAGAATTTTAAAATCTATTAAATCACAAGGCCCAAGCCATGTGTTGTTCAATCTTCAGTTTATGAAGTTTGGCGATAAAAAAGTGGTAGCAGCATTAGGATTATTGGCTCCTATGTTAACAAGGTTGTTAGGGGTAAAGAACACAGTTTTAATACATAATATATTAGAAACAGTAGATTTATCTAGTGCGGGCTTTACTAATAATCCAATTTTAAAAGGGGTATATAATACAATTGGTTATGTTCTAACTAAACTAATTTTGTGTGCAAATCAGGTTGCTGTTACAATACCTAAGTACAAACGAATTTTAGAGTCGAAATATAAAGCTGGTAATGTGGTACATATACCTCATGGTACATTTGAAATACCAGAACTACCAAATTATAAAGTTAAGAAAGGAACAAAACAAGTAATGGCTTTTGGAAAGTTTGGTACATACAAAAAAGTTGAAACTCTAATAGAAGCTGTAAAACGTGTTAGGCAGCGTATAAGAGAAGATATAGAAGTAGTAATTGCAGGTACTAGTAATCCTAACACACCAAATTATTTGAAAAATGTACAAGAGCAGTATAAGCATTTAGATTTTATACGTTTCACTGGTTATGTAGAAGAAGAAGATGTACAAACCATTTTTAATGAAGCGGCAATTGTAGCCTTTCCATATACATCTACCACAGGGAGTTCTGGTGTTTTACACCAGGCAGGAAGTTATGGTAAAGCAACAATACTACCCAATATAGGAGATCTAAAAGAACTCATAACAGACGAGGGATATACAGGAGAGTTTTTTAACCCTTTAAATGTAGAAAGCCTAGCTAATGCTATACAGGTTTTAGTACTAAATGATGTTAAAAGAATTCAAATAGGTAAACAAAATTATCGCGCAGCTACAGCTTATCCAATGTCAAAAATTTGTGATAAGTATATAGAAGTATTTAATAATGACAATTTAATAGCAGAGGTTGCAACACTTTAAATGTTTTTATTGATAGTATTTAATGCGTAATGTATACTCACAAGCCAGCTTTAAATTAATTTAAAGCTGGCTTCCTTATTTATTATAAATAAGAGTTTTTTGTAGTAAAACAATATTTATAATTTTTATTTCGATCAATCTTCTTTCTTATTAAAAATGTATAGATGAATTTTCTATTAGAGATATTTGGTTTGTAATACCTATTATAATCTATATGCTAAGTGTTTTTTTGATTCTATTCTTAGGAAATAGTTAGAAATATTAAACTACTTTTTTTGTAATGAAATAGGTTTAGTATAAGTCTTGTTTTAACTGATAATACATACCGTGTTTAGGTAAAAACCTCGTTTATTTTAAATAAACTGTATGAGTAGAAATTTTGTTAAGAATAAGTATTTTGCCTTTTCTTGATTAGCGTAAGTACTCTTAAAAAAAAGAAACTTAATATACGATCAAAATTTTTAATGATATAACAGTTACACTAGTAAAAGTTCTCCTGTATATTAGTTACTTCCTGCTAAAAAAATATGCTAATAATATAATTAGTAACACACTCATTATGGCAATTTGAACTTGAACAACTTGAGTTAAAGAGTTATGAAATAATGCTATTGAAACTAACTGAAGACTAGCAAAACCAAAGGCAAGAATAACTGGTTTGTATATAGACAATGATAAATAGTAATAGCAAAATAAATTTGCTAGAGCAAACAAAGAAGTGGCTAATGCATATTGGTAAAGTAACGGAGCCATTTCTATATAAGCTTCACCAAAAAATATAGAGATAATTAATTCTGGACAAATAGCACAGCCAACAACTAAAGCAGTTGTAATACATAAGATGCCTTTAAAGTATGGTAATAATATTATTTTGGGGTTTTTACCACTGTGTTTTGCCTCAATAACTTTGGGTATAAAAACCATAATAAGCATCCATATCATAAAATATACTACACGCCCTATTAAGGCTAAAGATGCATATAAACCAGCTTGATGGGCATCAAAGTAGTGTTTAACTAATAATATATCAGAATTGTTAATTATAATTTGTGTGCACTCATAAATACCTGTAAAACTTAAAAATGTAATAATGGGTTTAGTAATTGAACTTGATAGTTTAAATGAGTTGATAAGTAAAGACCATTTAAAACTATTTGGCCATAAGCCTGCGATAAAAGAGACTAATATACCGATGCTAACCGCTACAATTGGAGATAAAGAAGTTGTGAAAATTAATAAAAATGATATTACAAACCTAAACACCATTTCAGAAATATATGATATAGATAGTTTAATGAAATCTTGTTGCCCCTGATTTAAACCACGAGTAACACTCATTACAAAATATACTGGTATACCCATACCAAAGAAATAAAATACGGTAGGAGATTGTATTTTAAAAGTATTGGCTAGTGGAGTTGCAAAAAGAATAAAAAGAGCAGCAAATATAAACCCTAATCCAATAGCCCATTTGTAGAGATAACTTGTAAAGGCTATTTTGTTTTTTGTATTTAACTCAATAACATATTTAGTTGCAACTAATTGTATGGTCATTGCCAAGAAAGATAAAGCTAATAATAATGTTACTAAAAAAGCTATTTCTGAGAAAACAACAGGCCCCATAAGTCGTCCCATTAGTAAATTAAAAGCATAATTGCCAATATTTACCAATAGGACACTGAGGAAAAAAACATGAGAGCTACTCAGCTGTTTTCTAGCTATTTTAATAAGTGTTTGCATAATTATATAAAATCACTTTTAATGATATACTTCAAGCTGCTTTTTGCAATTTTGTCATTAATTTTAGCGTTTGTTTTGCCAACTACATACAATATTTTATTATTTCTAATTGCATTTTTATAGATGTCGTGTATTGCTTTAATACCTGAATAGTCAATACTAGAAAGTTTATCTAAGTTAATAATTATATCATTTTTTGTTGAAAGTAAAGCTTTGAAATAATTTTTTAAATTATTAGAATTTTCATTAACTAATTTTCCATTTACTTCATATATACCTTGGTTGTAATTGATTTGTAACATAATATAATCGTTGTTTGATTTGTATACTACAAAGATTTACTTTTTTACAACTTTAATTACTTATCTTTCGATAGAACGCAGGTTACTGTCGATTATTGAAAGCTTATTTCGTTGTAACTTGTAGCAATGCTAATCAATACGTATGAGTAAGTCATTTAAATTAATTTTAAGTTTATTGTTTTTTTGTTTCGTAAATGTTTTATGGTCTCAAAATGAAATAGATACGGGGTTTGAATTATTAGAAAAAGGTGAGTTTAAAAAAGCAGAACAGTTCTTTAAAAGTTACCTTAATAAATTTCCAGATAACCGTACAGCTCAATTGTGTTATGGCCGAGCAGTTGGGTTAAGTGGAAATCCTGAAAAAGCGCTGTCGATATTTGATATGTTGTTAGAGTTAGATCCAAAGAATATAGAGTTTTTAATAAACAAAGCAGAAGCTTATTTATGGTTAAAAAAGTATAAAGAAGGATTAAAGTCGTATGAGTTTATTATGACTTTAGATCCTAATAATCCTATTGTACATATGGGTTTAGCGAATTCTTATAGTAGTTTGAATCAATATAATAATGCTATAAAATACTATAAAAAATCACTGGCATTAAACAATACGATTCTTGGAACTAAGATAGGGTTGGCTTTTACTTATCATGCTAATAATGAAAATAAAAAGGCTCTTACTGTTATTGCAGAAATATTAGAAGTCAACCCGAATGAAGAAAATATAAAAAAGCTACAGTTAAAAATTAAGAAGCTATATAAGCCAGAAGTTTCACAGGATTTTAAACTGACTTTCGATAGTGGAGACAATAGTAATTTTCATTCAGAAACTAAGTTGAAGTATCCAATTAACACCAAACACAAAATAGGATTAACATATAGATATTCACACTTTAAAAATTCAATATCTCAAAATATAGCTAATCAAAATACATTTAATTTTGATTACTCAGTTAGTTTAAGAAATACTATTAAAGTGGTGTCTAATATAGGTTGTTTAATTTCTAGTTCAAATCAATCATATTCAGATTTCATATTTAAGCTTGGTTTAGAAACTAAGCCAAAGCATAATCAAAACTTAAATGTTTACATATCTAAAGAATACCATAATTTTAATGTTGATTTAATAAATTTAGACATTGCCCAATATCATGGTATTGTAAATTATCATTGGTTTACAAGGTCTAGAATAGGACTTTATGGTCAGTACATATATACACACCAAACAGACGAAAATTCTAGAAACTTAGGTTTCTTATCGTTATATTATTCATTTAATACAAAGCAATTAATAAAACTAGGACTTAATGGTAATTACATAAGTTTTAGTGAATCAAAACCACTTCAATACTTTAGTCCAGACTCGTATACTTTAGGAGAAATATTTGCAGAAACAAAAATAAAAAACAAAAGTAATAAACTTGAAATGATGATGTTAGCGGCTGTTGGTGTACAAATTTTCGATGCTAATTCTAGCCAGTCTACCTACAGGTTAGAGGCTAGTTTAGCTTATAAAGTTAAGGATAAATTTATAGCTAAATTATATGGTTCACATAGTAATATAGCGTCTAGTAATGCAGCTGGATTTGAGTTTTCATCTATAGGGTTAAATTTGTTATACAAATTTTAATTTAACCTATTTAAACGTTTGATTAATTCAGGCTTGTTTGATCGACTTACGGGAACGACGTCTTTTTTAATTAATACACTATTATCTTCAATATCTATAATTTCTTTTAAATTTATAATATAAGATCGGTGTACTTTAAGGAATAACTCTTGAGGTAACTTTTCCTCAATTTTTTTCATAGTTGTGTGTACTATATGATTTTTTTGATTGGTTTTAATATTGATGTAATCTCCTTTGGCTTGAATTAAATAAATGTCTGACATTAATATTTTTACTAAACGTCTATCAATATTTACATACAGTTCATTATTACCTTCTTCTTTAACTTCAGAATTGTTACCAGTAGTTGTTTTAGTAGTATTATAATCTATTTTAGTAACGGCCTTTATAAAGCGTGGAAATTTAATGGGTTTAACCAAATAATCTATAATGCATTTATATTCAAAAGCATTCAGAGCAAAATTACTGTCAGAAGTTGTTAATACAACATTTGATTGGTTGTGTAAACTATCAATAAAATCAAAGCCATTAAGCTCTGGCATATGAATATCTAAGAAAATTAAATCTACCTCATTGTTATTGATAAAAGTAATAGCATCTAATGCTTTACCAAACGAACCTATTACGTTTAAATGATCTATTTTATTACAATATCCTTCAATAATAACTCTTGCTAGTTCTTCATCATCAATAATAATACAATTCATCATAAACTTAAAGTGGTTAAATACGCTTCGATAGTAGCGAGTAATTCTTCAAAACTATCTTTTAAATCCAATTTATTATTTTTTAATTCAACTTCAAAATCTTGAGCTAATTTAAATCCTTCTTCTAAGTCTAATAAATTAATTTTGTGTTTTAATTTATGAATTATTAAAGCAGACTCCTGATATTTATTTTGCTCAAGATAGAAATAGTAATCTTGTTTTTCTTTTGGGAATTCCTGTTTAATAATGTCAATCATTTTTTTCTTAAAAACATCATCTCCGTCAGAAATTTCCTCGATTTTTTTTAAGTTAGGTCCCATAACGTAAATATAATATATATTTAAATAAACCGTATTATAAAGCGATGTTTTTAAAATAAATTCGATGACAAGTAACGATCGCCCTTATCGCAAATAATGGTTACAATAGTTCCTTTTGTTATTTGTTCGGCTATTTGTAAAGCAGAATAAACAGCACCACCACTACTCATACCAGCAAAAACTCCCTCTTTAAGAGCTAATTTCCGAGTCATTTTTGTAGCTTCTTCTTGGCTCACTTCTAGTATGTTATCTATATTTTCGGGTTTAAAAATACTAGGAATGTATTCTGGCGACCATTTGCGTATTCCAGGTATTTTAGATCCTGCTTTGGGTTGTGCACCTATGACTTGAATATTTTTGTTTTTTTCTTTTAAATATGTAGATACACCAGTAATAGTTCCTGTTGTTCCCATAGCAGATACAAAATGAGTTATTTCTCCATTAGTACCTTTCCAGATTTCAGGACCAGTAGTTTTGTAGTGTGCTTTCCAGTTATCTTCGTTTTCAAATTGGTTTAACATATAAGCCCCTTTATTTTTATGGATTTCTAAAGCTACATCTCTAGAATACTCTATACCTTTTTGGGAATCGGTTAATACTACCTCGGCTCCATAAGCCTTCATAGTTTTTATTCTTTCTAGAGTAGCACTTTCTGGCATAACTAAAGTAATGTTTAAGTTTAATAATTTAGCTGTTAAAGCCAAAGCTATACCTGTATTACCACTTGTCGCTTCTACAAGATGACTTCCTCTCTTTATATCACCTCTTTTTAAAGCTTGATTAATCATATTAAAGGCTGGCCTGTCTTTAACACTACCTCCAGGGTTTTGGCTTTCTAATTTTAATAATAATTTCACTTCCTTTTTGTCAATAAGGTTAGAAGCTTCAATTAAAGGAGTATTACCAATTAACTGTGTTATGTTTCGATTGATATTCATGATCTATAAGGGATTAATATTATAAGCTGTTTTATAAGTAACAATTGAGTTTTTAGGAATAGATTTGGTGATACAAACATTAGCGCCTATAATGGAGTTCTCTCCAATAACTACATTACCACCTAGTATAGTAGCATTAGCATAAATAGTTACATTGCTTTCAATAGTGGGGTGTCTTTTTACAGAGGCCAATTCTTTTTTTACTTGAATACCTCCAAGTGTTACTCCCTGGTAAATCGAAACATTATTGTTTATAATGGTAGTTTCTCCAATTACAATTCCTGTTGCATGATCAATAAAAAAAGAATTACCTATCGTTGCTCCAGGATGAATATCTACTCCAGTTAAGCTATGAGCGAATTCACTCATCATTCTTGGAAGTAAAGGAATATCTAAAATTAATAGTTCATGACTGAGTCTATAAATTGCTATTGCCAAAAAACCAGGGTATGCAAAATATATTTCTTTTAAACTTTTTGCAGCGGGATCTTTTTGTAAGGCTGCTTCTGCATCAAGCATAAGATCTTTTCTTATTGATGATATTTTGGAATTAAACTCACTCCATTTTTTTTCTGAAGTATTTATATCTAATTTTTTGCAAATTAATATAAAATTAGTCTCAATATTCTTGATATAATTATTAGCATAGTTTATATCAAATAAGGAATAATATAACTCTTTAGTAAACTTTTCTACAGAGTCTTTTATACTAATCTCTATTGAAAAAGGTAAAGTGTTAAGGTGTTGCATGTTTTCCATTTTATACTGGATGTAACAATTTTTGTTTTTGTAATAATTCTTTTTCTGTTTCTGTGTTTTCTTCGTCTGGAATGCAACAATCAACTGGGCAAACAGCAGCGCATTGAGGTTCTTCATGAAATCCTTTACATTCAGTACATTTATCTGGTACTATATAATAAAACTCATCAGATATTGCTTCTTGATCAATATCTGCATCAATCGTTTTTCTACCTAGAAAGTCTAATGATCCGCTTAAAGAAGTTCCGTCAGAATATTTCCAATCATCACTTGCTTCATAAATTGCATTATTTGGGCATTCTGGCTCGCAAGCTCCGCAATTAATGCATTCATCTGTTATGAATATTGCCATAACTATGTGGGTTAATAAATTAATATATAAAATCTATAGAATAAATAGAGTTTGCAAATGTAAAGTAAATTTTAAACTATGCAAGAGTTTTTAGAGGCTTTAAAATCAATATTTTAATATAGTTAAAACTAATAGTCTATAAAATCTATAGGAAATATAGTTTAATTGAAAAAAGTTTATATATTTGCCCCCGTTAATTAATTCGAAAAGATGATTTTAGATAAAGTATATCACCAAAAAGAACTGGATTATACCAAAGATAAGTCTTCAGAAAAGCCACTTAGAAGCGTAGTGAAGTCTGTTAGTTGGCGAATTGTAGGTACTTTAGATACCATATTAATTTCATGGTTAATAACCGGAACTCTGCAGTTAGCATTATCAATTGGTTTTGTAGAGTTAATAACTAAAATGGTGTTGTATTTTTTTCATGAAAGAATTTGGAATAAAATTAACTGGGGAAAATAATTGCTATGAAGCCTCCTAAATTGAACGAAATGGAAATTAAACAAGAAGTACTTAAAAAGTATAATGATGAATTTGCAGATAAATCTCCCTCAGAAATTATTTCTTGGGTATTAAGTTTTGCAAATAAGCCAGTTGTTACAACTAATTTTAGACCATATGAAGCAACTATTTTACACGCAGTCGTGTCAGAATTAAAAGATATTAATGTGGTTTGGTGCGACACAGGATACAATACACCAAATACATATAGACATGCTAACGAATTAATTAAAAAATTAGGTTTAAATATAAAATTGTACACTCCTAAACAAACGGCAGCTCATAGAGATGTTGTAATGGGAATACCAAATGTAGATGACCCGCTACATGCTGTTTTTTCAGAGCAAGTTAAGATAGAACCTTTTAAAAGAGCTATGCAAGAACAGCAACCAGATGTTTGGTTTACCAATTTAAGAAAAGGACAAACAGCTTTAAGAGATAGCTTAGATATTTTTAGTTTTTCTAAAGATGGAGTATTAAAAGTAAGTCCTTTCTATCATTGGTCAGAAGAACAATTAGATGCTTATTTGAAAGAGTATAATTTACCAAACGAGCTGAAGTATTTCGATCCAACCAAAGTACTAGAAAACAGAGAGTGTGGAATACACCAATAATAGAAAAGAAGAAGAAAGAAAATGAGTAAGATATTACAACATAATGCCTTAGAGGCAGAAGCAATTCATATTTTTAGAGAAGTGGTTGCTCAGTTTGAGAATCCAGTTCTATTATTTTCTGGAGGGAAAGATTCTATAACTTTAGTAAGATTAGCACAGAAAGCTTTTTTTCCGGCTAAGATTCCGTTTCCATTATTACATGTAGATACAGGACATAATTTTCCGGAAACCATAGAGTTTAGAGATAAATTGGTAGGAGAGTTAGGTTTGAACTTAATTGTAAGAAATGTTCAAGATGCTATAGACCAAGGAAAAGTAGTAGAAGAAACAGGTAAGTATGCTAGTAGAAATAGCCTGCAAACAACTACCTTATTAGATGCTATAGAAGAATTTAAGTTCGATGCCTGTATTGGAGGAGCAAGAAGAGATGAAGAAAAGGCTAGAGCTAAGGAACGTATATTTTCGGTTAGAGATGATTTCGGACAATGGGATGAAAAGAATCAACGTCCAGAAGTATTTGATATGTTGAACGGAAAGATAGAATTAGGTCAAAATGTACGTGTTTTTCCTATATCTAACTGGACAGAGTTAGATGTTTGGAGTTATATAGAGCAAGAAAAAATAGAAATTCCGTCTATTTATTTTTCACATGAAAGACCAACTTTTGTTAGAGATGGATTGATATGGAGTGCTTCTGAATATGTGTATAAAGAAGAAGATGAAGAAGTATTAGATAGAATAGTTCGTTTTAGAACGGTTGGAGATATGACCTGTACAGCAGCAGTAGAATCAAAAGCAAAAACAATTCAGGAGATAGTAAATGAGATAAGAGTCTCAACAATTTCTGAGAGAGGAGCTAGAATAGACGATAAACGATCAGAGGCAGCAATGGAAAAACGTAAACAACAAGGGTATTTTTAAAAGTGGCATTTAGATAATGTTTTAGTCATTCCGAACTTGTTTCGGAATCTCATCAGATAATTTAATCATTTATGATGAGAACCTGAAACAAGTTTAGACTCACGTACTAAACACCTAATAGTCAATAGATATTCAAAATAATTTAGTACTGAATTATTAATAAAGTCTTAATACTAGGTACTATATACTCAATACTAAAAGAAAATGGAAGTATTAAAAATAGCAACAGCTGGTAGTGTAGATGATGGTAAAAGTACCTTAATAGGAAGATTACTGTATGATACCAAGTCGTTAACAGATGATAAAATAGAAGCTATAAAAAAGAGTAGTAAGAAAAAAGGATTTGATTACTTAGATTTTTCTTTAGCTACAGATGGCTTGGTAGCCGAACGTGAACAGGGAATAACTATAGATGTAGCTCATATTTATTTTTCGACAGAAAAGAAGAGTTATATCATTGCAGATACTCCTGGGCATGTAGAATATACTAGAAATATGGTAACAGGCGCATCTAATGCTCAGGCCTCTATTATATTAATTGATGCTAGAAATGGAGTAATAGAGCAAACTAAGCGTCATTTTTTTATCAATAACTTATTACGCGTAAAGCATATTATTGTAGCTGTAAATAAAATGGATTTAGTAGATTATAATGAAGATGTTTTCAATGCTATAAAATCAGATTTTGAAGCCCTAAACGGTAAGAGTACATTTAACAAACAGCAAATTACTTTTATACCAATTAGCGCTTTAGAAGGAGAGAATGTGGTTACTCATTCAGAAAAAACCAATTGGTATAGTGGTCCAACAGTTTTATCTTATTTAGAAGGTTTAAAAGCAGAAGAGACTTATCAAAAAAGTAATTTTCGTTTTCCTGTACAAACAGTAATAAGACCCAAACAAGATGCTTATCACGATTACAGAGGCTATGCAGGTAAAGTATATGGAGATAGTGTTAAAGTTGGAGATAAAGTAACTGTGTTACCATCTTTAAAAGAAAGTAAAGTAAAAGAAATTCAGTTTTTTGATGGCACTTTCTCAGAGGTAAACGAGGGAGCCTCAGTTACAATTCAATTAGAAGATGATATAAATGTAAGTAGAGGAGATACTATAGTAAAGACTAATGAAGTACCAAATTCCTCTAAGGAATTAGAGGCAACAATATGTTGGATGGATACAAAAAAGTTAGCTCAAGGTACCAAGTATTTAATTCAGCATAATACCAATATAGTTTTATCTAAAGTAGATAAAGTGGCTCATACCGTTGCTACCGATTATTCAGGAATTGAAGAAGTGAATGAATTAGGATTGAATGATATAGGAAAGGTGAGTTTTAAATTAAGTAAGTCTTTGTTTTATGATAGTTATCATGAAAATAAGTCTAACGGATCTTTTATTTTGATTGATGCTCAAACTAATACTACAGCAGGTGTAGGATTTATTGATTAAACTAATTGATTTAAGAATAGAATTAATAACCAAAATCAACAAAAACCAATATAAGTTGAAAATAAGAAAAACTAATATAATGACTCTAGCTATGTGCACTTCAATGAGCATGTGTATGCAGTACCATAAAGTCAAAAGGATAATGAGTTAATAAACTGAAAATCGTTTATAAAACAAAAGCCCTTTTGATAATCAAAAGGGCTTTTTTAATACCAATTAAACAACACAAAAATTACAAGTAATGCAAAGTTTTAGAACCGAAATTGAAAATCCGGTAGTAGAAAAAGATATTCTAGAATTAGAACGTAAAATACGCCTTTTCAAAGAAGGTAAAATAGACGAAGAACGTTTTCGTAGTCTTCGTTTAGCAAGAGGAGTTTATGGACAGCGTCAGTTTGGAGTACAAATGATTCGGATTAAATTGCCTTATGGTAAAGTAACTTCAGAGCAACTACACCGTATTGCAAATGTGTCTGATGAGTATTCTAGAGGTAGGCTGCATATTACTACACGTCAGGATATACAAATCCATCATGTTAGTTTAGACAGGACTCCGGAACTTTGGGCGGAGTTAGAGAAAGATGATATTACTTTAAGAGAAGCGTGTGGTAATGCGGTAAGGAATGTAACAGCATCAGAAACTGCTGGTATAGATGTAAACGAACCTTTTGATGTAACTCCATATGCACATGCAACATTCGAGTTCTTTTTACGTAATCCTATTTGTCAAGAAATGGGAAGAAAGTTTAAGATGGCTTTTTCTGCAACAGATGAAGATACAGGGTTAACTTTTATGCATGATTTGGGATTTATTGCTAAAACAAAGCAGGTAAATGGTAAAGAGCAAAGAGGTTTTAAAGTGTTACTGGCAGGTGGTTTAGGTTCTCAACCAAGGCAAGCAGATGTTTTTTATGAGTTTTTAGAAGAAGATTTATTAATACCAACTATAGAAGGCGTGTTAAGAGTTTTTGATAGACACGGAGAACGATCTAAAAGAGCGAAGGCTAGGTTGAAGTTTTTAGTAAAAGATTTAGGTTTAGAAGCTTTTGTTAAATTGGTAGATAAAGAACGTAAAGCTTTAGCTTATAAAACATATCCAATAAATAGAAAGCCTTTTGAACAAGAAATTGTATTTGAAACAGAAGACATTCCTTCAGTAGAAATAGAAGAAATAAGAGCTTATGAAAATTGGAAACAAACTAATGTAATTAATCAAAAACAGGAAGGTTTATTTGCGGTCGGGATAAAAGTTCATTTAGGCGATTTTTATACAGATAAAGCTAGGTTGTTAGCAGATTTAATTAAGAAATATGCAGCTAACGAGCTGCGATTTACATTACGTCAAAATATTTTAATTCGTCATGTACGAGAAGAGTTATTACCGTTTTTCTACGTAGAACTTAAAAAGTTAGGATTTGCTGAAGCAGGTTATAATAGCTTGTTAGATATTACGGCTTGTCCAGGAACAGATACTTGTAATTTAGGAATAGCAAGTAGCACAGGAGTAACTGTTGAGTTAGAGAGAATTCTTAAAGAAGAATATCCAGATTACATTAACAATAAAGAGTTAACTATTAAAATTAGTGGATGTATGAATGCTTGTGGTCAGCATAATATGGCACACATAGGTTTTCAAGGGATGTCTGTTCGTACTAAAGATAAATTAGTAGCTCCAGCTTTGCAGGTATTAATAGGTGGAGGTGTTTTAGGAGATGGTCAAGGTCGTTTTGCAGATAAACTGGTAAAAGTGCCTAGTAAAAGAGGACCAGAAGCATTACGAATTTTATTAAACGACTTTGAAGCTCATCAAGAAGAAAGCGAAGACTTTTTAACCTATTACGATAGACAAGGAAAAACCTACTTCTATGATTTATTAAAACATTTATCAGATATCACTAATCTTACTGAGAATGACTTTATAGACTGGGGGCAAGATAAAAATTATGTTAAAGCAATTGGTGTAGGGGAATGTGCAGGAGTAGTAATAGATTTAATAGCTACGTTATTGTTTGAGAGTGAAGAAAAATTAGAGTTAGCTACAGAAGCATTTAATAATGAACAATGGGCAGATAGCATTTATCATTCTTATGCTGTTTTGGTTAATACTGCTAAAGCCCTATTAACAGTTGAGGGCGCAAAAACCAATACACAAGCAGGAATTGTAAAAAGTTTCGATGAGTTGTTAATAGATACGAATAAAATTGAATTGGCAAGTAGTTTTAATGATTTGGTTTATCAGATTAATAAAAATGAACCTAGCCTAGTTTTTGCAAGAGAGTATTTAAATGAAGCTAAAGCCTTTTATCAATTAGCAGACGTATATAGAAAAGAACAGATTAGCATAGGAAAAGATGAGAAATAAAGCACAATTAACCGTTGTAGGAGCAGGGCCAGGAGATATCGATTTAATCACACTTAAAGCAATAAAAGTGTTGAAACAGGCCAATGTAGTTTTATATGATGCTATAGTGAATACAGATTTATTAGAGTACGTAAATCCACTAGCAGAAAAAATTTATGTTGGTAAAAGAAAAGGATGTTATTCTTATCAACAAGAACAAATCAATGAGCTTATAGTAAGTAGAGCTTACTCTAATGGGCACGTTGTTCGATTAAAAGGAGGTGATCCATTTATTTTTGGGAGGGGTGCCGAAGAGATGGAATATGCTTCTAGATTAGGTGTTAAAGTTAATATGGTTCCTGGTATATCATCATCGTTAGCAGTACCAGCTTACCAGAATATACCTCTAACTAAAAGAGGCAGTTCAGAAAGTTTCTGGGTAATTACTGGAACCACTAAAAACCATCAAATTTCTAAAGATGTGGCTTTAGCAGCTAAATCTACAGCTACAGTAGTTATATTAATGGGAATGAGCAAACTGAAAGAAATAGTTGCTTTGTTCAAAGCAGAAGGAAAGAATGATTTGCCAGTTGCTATTATACAGAACGGAACCACTTCTCAGGAAAAAGTGGGAGTAGGAACAGTAACTACAATTGAAAAAATAGTTCAAGAAAAAGAACTAAGTAATCCAGCAATTATTGTTCTAGGAGAAGTAGTTAATCATAGAGAACGAATATTAAATATTAAGTCAAGGGTAATCCCTAGAAAAGTTGAAGCCATATGAATTTAGAAAATAGAAATAATTTATACCCTATTTTTTTAAAAGTACATCAATTAAATGTATTGATAGTGGGTGGAGGGACAGTGGCATTAGAAAAATTAAGTTTTTTATTAAAGTCTAGTCCTAATGCTAATGTAAAAGTTGTATCTATATCTTTTGATAAAGAATTGCAAAAACTAGCACAAGAGCATAGAGTAGAATTAATATCTGATATATACAAGGCAAAATATTTAGAAGATCAGCACATTGTTATAGGGGCTACTAATGATCATAAAACCAATCAGCAAATTTATATTGATGCAACTATTAATAACATTTTGGTAAACATAGCTGATACACCAGATTTATGTGATTTTTATTTGGGAGGAATAGTAACTAAAGGGAATGTGAAAATTGCCATTTCAACAAATGGAAAATCACCAACGATGGCTAAACGTCTGAGGCAATTTTTTGAAGATGTTCTTCCAGAAAGTATAGATGATTTGGTGTTGAATTTAAATCAATATAGATCGAATATAAAAGGAAATTTTAGAGAAAAGGTTAACAGTTTAAACAAGTTAACTAAATCTATTATTTATAATTAATATAGATAAAACAATAAAAGAGTTCATAAAACCAAGAATTTTTAAGATTTTTGCAAAACAATAAAGAAAAATGATAGAGACTGATATACTTATAATAGGAGCAGGACCAACCGGATTATTTACTGTTTTTGAAGCAGGTTTATTAAAAATGAAATGTCATTTAATAGATGCTTTACCACAACCTGGTGGACAATGTTCGGAGTTATATCCTAAAAAACCAATCTACGATATACCTGCTTTTCCAGAAGTGTTGGCAGGAGATTTAGTAGATAACTTAATGAAGCAAATAGAGCCATTTGAACCTGGATTTACTTTAGGGGAAAGAGCAGATACTATAGAAGAGCAAGAGGATGGAACTTTTATTGTAACTACAAATAAAGGTACTATACATAAAGCACCAGTGGTAGCTATAGCTGGAGGTTTGGGGTCTTTTGAACCTAGGAAACCACAGATTTCTAATATAGCAGATTACGAAGATAAAGGAGTAGTATATGTTATTAGAGATCCTGAAGTGTACAGAGACCAAAGAGTAGTATTAGCAGGAGGAGGTGATTCTGCCTTAGACTGGGCTATTTTTTTAGCAGATGTTGCTAGCGAAGTGACTTTGGTTCATAGAAGAAACGAGTTTAGAGGAGCTCTAGATTCAGCAGAAAAAGTGGCTGAATTAGCAAAAGCTGGAAAAATTAATTTAATTACTGAAGCTGAGGTTACAGATATTTTTGGAGAAGGTAAAGTAGAAGCTGTTAGAATTAATCATAAAACACAAGGTGAGCTAATTAAAGAAACAGATCATTTTATTCCGTTATTTGGTTTATTGCCTAAGTTAGGTCCAATTGCTAATTGGGGGTTAGAAATAGAGAAAAATGCAATAAAAGTTAACAATGCATTAGATTACCAAACCAATCGTGAAGGAATTTATGCTATTGGTGATGTTAACACTTATCCAGGAAAATTAAAATTAATTCTATGTGGTTTTCACGAAGCAACTCTAATGTGCCAGAGTGCTTATAAAAGAATTAATCCTGGTAAGAAGTTTGTTATGAAATACACAACCGTAGGTGGTGTAACTGGATTTGACGGTTCTCATAAGGTTGCTAAAAAAGATCAAGTAATAAATATAAGCGAATTGTAATATGTCTGATGTTGCTATTACTATAATAGATAGAGAAGGAGAAAAACATGTAATAGATGCTCCTACAGATATGGCTATGAACTTAATGGAGGTAGTTCAGTCATACGAATTGGCTCCAGAAGGAACAATTGGAGTATGTGGCGGAATGGCTATGTGTGCTTCTTGCCAGTGTTATGTGTTATCAGATCATGAATTACCAGAAATGGAAGATGCAGAAGAAGCTATGTTAGCAGAGGCTTTTAATGTAGAAGATAATTCTAGACTAGGTTGCCAAATACCTATAACTAAAGATTTAGAAGGATTGGAGATACAATTAGCTCCAGAAGAATTATAAAATATAAAAGCCCGCTATAAGCGGGTTTTTTATTTATAAAAATACATTCATTCCCTAAATTTATCCATTCAAGGAATAATTTTAGCTAAGAACTTAGTAACTTATAGTTTTGAATAACATTAAAAATCAAGCTTATGATACGTAAGATCCCAATTTGTTTATTCATTATGTTAGTTAGTTTAATGAGCTCAGCTCAAATAGCTGATAAGGTTATTAAAAACGCTAAAATTTATACAGCAGATGCCTCAAATACATTTGCTGAGGCGGTAGCAATTAAAGATGGAAAATTTATATATATAGGAACTGACTCTGGAGCAAATATTTATATCAATAATTCGACAGAGGTTTTAAATGCTAATGGTAAAGTTATTTTACCCGGTATGCACGATGTACATATTCATGCTCTAGAATCTAGCTCAGAAAATGGAGCAAGTGTAATATTAACGAGTTCTATAACAGATGCTGAACAGCATATACCAGAGTTGCAAAATGCAGCACCAGTAGTAAATTCTAATGGCTGGATTATGGGATGGGGACACTCACTTAATACATTACTTAACGCTACAAGAAAACCTCGCTTAATATTAGATGAAGTATTTCCTACACAACCAATACTCATAATGGAAGAGACGAGTCACTCGTTTTGGATAAATACTGCAGGTTTAAATTTACTAGGTATCAATGCGTCTACTCCAGATCCAGTAGGAGGTCATATTGTAAAAGGACGTTGGGGAGATGGATCTCCAGATGGTATTTTAATAGATAATGCAGGAGACGCTGCTAGAGAAGTTGCATTGGCACAAAATGCTACATTACAAAATATAGACTATGAAGGCCTAAGATATTATGGTTTACAGTTATTAGCTAAAAACGGAATAACATCTCTTGTAGATGGTAGAACCTATTGGAAACAAAACTTTGAGCAAGTATGGCGACAAATAAAAAATGAAGGATTGTTAACAGTAAGAGTAGGTTTATGTCCTTGGGTATATCCTAATAATGATGATGCTACTCAAATACCAATACTACAATCTATGTACGATGAAGGAGATGATATGCTTAAAGTAAGACAAATTAAACTATACAGCGATGGTATTACTCATAACTCAACTGCAGCTTTACATGAACCTTATAATGTAGACTTAGGCTTTGGTTTTACAGACAATAAAGGAGTAAATTATATAGATCAAACAAGAATGACCAATTTGATAACTACTCTTGAACAAACAGGTTATGATTTCTTTATTCATGCCATTGGAGATAGAGGGATAACAGAAAGTTTAAACGCAATTGAAGCAGCTAGAAATGTAAACGGAGATTTAGGAGCAAGACACAGATTAACTCATTTAGAAATTGTTAAGCCAACAGATTTTCCTCGCTTTACGGCGTTAAATATAACTGCAGATATGCAAGTAGCGGGAGATTTTACACAACCTAATCATTGGCATGAAAATGATTACTTGTTAGGAGCAGAAAGGTCAAATAATTTAGTGCCAGTAAAGTCGTTTTACGATGCCGGAACAAGAGTAACATTAAGTAGTGACTGGAATGTATCTGCTATTAGTCCGTTTGTAGGGATTCAGAATTCATTAACAAGATCTCCTCAAAACTTACCAGATGTATTTGCCGCAGTTAAAGCTTATACTATAAATGGTGCGTATACTATGAGACAAGAGACTGTAACAGGTAGTGTAGAATTGGGTAAATATGCAGATTTAATAATGATAGATAGGGATATATTTACCATTCCCAACACACAAATAGGAGCTACAAAAGTTATCTATACTTGGTTAGCAGGCCAAGAAGTGTATAGAGACAATTTATTAAGTTCTAATAGTCATATACAATTGCCTTTAGATTTTGATGTGTATCCAACTGTAACACCTAAAGATTTACAAATATATTATGCAGGTAATGAAAAACAAGATAGTATAGTACAGTTTTATGACACTAAAGGAAAAAAGATAAAAGAAGTAAAGATTCAATCTAATATGTTTGTGAATAATGAGTTGGAGTTAGATGTCTCTAGTTTTTCAGAAGGTATTTACTTGTTACAAATGCAAACAGGAAAAGGCAGGAAGAGAACAAAGAAGTTTATAGTAAGTAAATAAAATTGTAATAAAAAAATGAGAGTAATGTTACTCTCATTTTTTTATTACAATAACCCAAATCCATCTAAACGTTTCATTAATTCGGGTTTTATAGTTTTACTAATGTTAGCTGTATAGTTATTTTCTATATGAACTCTATTACCTTCTACACTTACTATTTTTTCTAAGTTAACAATGTAAGATTTATGAATACGCATAAAGTTAGTTGGTAATAAGCTCTCTAGCTTTGTCAAGCTCATTAAAGTAATAACTTTTTGTGTAGAAGTATAAAAACGAACGTATTTTTCTAAGCTTTCAATAAATAGAATATCAGCAAATTTTAGTTTTATGGCTTTTCCATCAGATTTTACAAATAAATAATTATGCACTGCGTTGTTCTGAGTTAAGGAAGACTGTTTATTTAGTATGTTTAAAACTTTATTAGCAGTTTTAAAGAAACGATTAAAGCTAATGGGTTTTAATAAATAATCGGTGGCATTTAATTCAAATCCTTCAACTGCATACTCAGAATAAGCTGTAGTAAAAATGGTTAATGGAGGATTTTCTAGAGAACGTAAAAAATCCAAGCCAGTTAAATTAGGCATTTGTATATCTAAGAATAAAATATCTATTGGGTTACTCTTTAATACACTCATTGCTTCTACAGCAGTATGGCAAGTAGCAATTAAGTTAAATTCAGGAATTTGAGCAATATGACTTTTTAACAATTCCTGAGCTAAGGTTTCATCATCTACTACTAAACAATTGTATTTATTCAACATTTCCAGGGAGTATTAGAGTTACTTTAAAAGACGAAATAGTATTATTAATATCAAGACTATAATTGCCTTGGTAATATAAATCTAATTGTTTCCTGGTATTACTTAAACCAATACCTAGAGTATTCATTTTTTTATCTTTAGAGTTTTCAATTTCAAATTCAACGTTATCATTTTCATCTATAGATAAGTTAATATGCAAGAAACCTTCTTTGTTATATTGTATATCACTGTGTTTAAAAGCATTCTCTACAAAATTAATTAATAATAAAGGAGGAATACTTATTTGAGGAGTAAGGCCGTTAGAAAGATAACTAATATGGTTATTAGCTTTTACTTTTTTTAAATGTTGTAAATCAATATATTTCTGTATTAAATCGGCTTCTTTAGTAATGGGAACTTTATGCTGAGTGGCATCTTCTAATAAATATCTCAAAATATCAGATAACTTTTCAATCATTTCAGGTGTATGCTCACTTTTGGTAACAGCTAAAGCATAAATATTGTTTAATGAGTTGAATAAAAAGTGAGGACTAACTTGAGATTTTAATAACTCTAATTCGGCTTGTAATTTTTCTGTTTTTAATTGAATGTGCCGGTGTTTTTCAATAAAAAATAGAATTAGAAACCAATATAGGTAAGAGATAATGGTAAATAAAGTAAAATTTAAACTGAATGAGATGCTATTGCGTGTAGTATCATAATTCATTAAAACTTTATCTAACTTTAAGCCTAAATATATGCTGAGTAAAATACTTAAGAAAGCAATTAGAGAAATAATATATATAATTTTAGGTTTTTCTTTAAAAAAAGGGAGTATAATCAATAAGTTAATATATGCAATTAGGGCATAAAAAGTACATTCTATTCCGGCATGTTTTAAGGCCTGAATTAAATTACTTCCATCGTAAAAATAATCTAGAACAAAGCATAGAATAAAACTCCAAAATAAGAAGTGAAATAAGATATGTTTCTTTAAAATATGAAGCATTCAACTAAAATAGTTGCTCAAATATTAAAAATACATTTTTTTCTGTTAACCTACTAATAATGGGAGTGAACAGTTGTTTTCTATCAGGGAAAGAATGTTTTTTTGTGTAAAAAGAAAAATAACATTTGTTTATTAGAAAAATTATCTCATATCTTTGCATCAGCAAAATGAATACACAAGTTTTAAATATCGTATCTGTAATTATTGTCGTGATTATTTCACTACAATAAGGGAATGGTATTATAAATTTTAAAATATTTTTATGAAAAGCCTTCCCGAAACGGAAGGCTTTTTTTATTGAAAACAAGAGTGTATTAATCTCTTTAAAAAAAACAAATGAATAGAATAACAAACATAGTAGCAGTCGTAATTATTGTCATTATTAACTCACCACCAAGTTGATTCCAGACTGCTATTGTATAAATATAAGCCTGAATCAATTCTAGATTCAGGCTTTTTTTATGCTTTAGAAAATGTAAATAAAAAAAGTTGTTAGCTATTGAAATTATTACAAAAACAAGAAAAATGTCGGTAGCTGAACAGTGTAAATAAAGAATAAATAACAAATTAATTAAAAACAAGGTCGAATAATTTTACAACCAAAATTCAATTATCATGTATTACAAAGAGAATACTCAGGTTTTTTTAGACGGTAATTGGCTATTAGCATCAGAAGCCACTACCAATTTATATGCTCAAACACTTCATTACGGAAATGGAGTCTTTGAAGGAATTCGTTCATACAAAACAGAAGATGGGGTCCAGGTTTTTAAAGCCAAAGAGCACTATGAGCGTTTAAAGTATTCTGCAGAGGTCATGCATATTGATTTAAATTATTCAGTAGATGAGTTAACAAAACTTACTTATGAATTGTTAGAAAGGAACAATCTTGAAAATGCATATATAAGGCCTTTGGTTTATTTAGGAGAAAATATGGCGTTACAGCCAACCAAAGAGGTTCATGTTCTTTTAGCAGCATGGGAATGGGGAAGGTATTTAGGCGATAAGCAATTAGACTTAATTACCTCAAGCTATCAAAGACCAAATCCAAAATCAAGTCATATTCAGGCAAAAGTTGTTGGGCATTACACAAACTCCATATTAGCTACTACAGAGGCTAAACAAAAAGGTTTTGATGAAGCCTTATTGTTAGATATGAATGGAAATGTAGCTGAAGGACCTGGGGCAAATTTCTTTTATGAAAAAGATGAGGTTTTATATACCTGTCCATTAGGAAATATCCTTTCAGGAATAACAAGACAAACAGTTTTTGAATTAGCCGAAGAATTAGGCTTTGAAGTAATTGAGAAGTTTTTTACCCCCGAGGAAGTGTATAAAGCAGACGCTGCATTTTTTACAGGAACCGCAGTAGAAATAGCTGGAATAAACTCTTTAGATGGAAGAAAGTTCAAGTTAAAATGGGAAGACTCTATGGGATATGATTTATCTAAAGCTTACAAGAATAGAGTTACAAAAAGAGAATACAAAAACTTTGAATTGGTTTAGAAATGGAACTAAATAAATACAGTAAAAGAATAACACAAGACGATACACAACCTGCGGCACAAGCAATGTTACATGCCATAGGGTTAACAGAGGAAGATTTGAATAAACCTCTGGTAGGTATTGCTAGCACAGGTTATGAAGGAAACCCTTGTAATATGCATTTAAATGGATTAGCTTCTTTAGCAAAAGAAGGGGTTTTACAAACCAATGTGGTTGGTTTAATATTTAATACCATTGGAGTTAGTGATGGTATTTCTATGGGAACACCCGGAATGCGTTTTTCTCTTCCTTCCAGAGATTTAATAGCAGATTCTATGGAAACCGTAGTTGAAGCTATGAGTTATGATGGGTTAATAACAGTTGTTGGGTGCGATAAAAATATGCCAGGGGCTTTAATGGCTATGCTCAGGCTTAATAGACCTTCCATATTAATTTATGGAGGAACTATAGACTCTGGTTGTCATGAAGGAAAGAAGCTAGATGTTGTCTCTGCTTTTGAAGCTTGGGGAAATAAAATGGCAGGATCTATAGATAATCATGAATATAAAAGTATCATTCAAAAGGCTTGTCCAGGTGCAGGAGCATGTGGAGGTATGTATACTGCTAACACTATGGCTTCAGCAATAGAAGCTTTGGGTATGTCATTACCTTATAATGCATCTAACCCTGCTTTAAGTAGTGAAAAGAAACTTGAAGCAGTTGAGGCAGGAAGAATGTTAGAAAATTTATTAAAAAAAGATATCAAACCATCAGACATAGTTACAAGAAAAGCTATAGAAAATGCTATAAGATTAGTAACTGTTTTAGGAGGTTCAACCAATGCAGTATTGCACTTTTTAGCTATTGCTAGAGCCGCTAATATAGAATTTACATTAGAAGATTTTCAACAAATAAGTGATACGACACCTTTTTTAGCAGATTTAAAACCCAGTGGAAAGTATTTAATGGAAGATGTTCATGAAATAGGAGGAATACCAGCTGTTTTAAAATACTTATTAAAGGAAGGTTTGTTATATGGTGATTGTCTTACGGTAACAGGGAAAACATTAGCAGAAAACTTAGAAAATGCTCCAGATTTACCACAAGGTCAAGATGTAATAAGAACTGTTGCTAATCCAATAAAACCCACAGGCCATTTAAGAATGTTATATGGGAATTTAGCTTTAGAAGGATCTGTAGCAAAGATTACAGGAAAAGAAGGCTTGAAATTTACTGGAAAAGCAAAAGTGTATGACGGTGAATTCGCTGCAAATGATGGAATTAAAAGAGGCGAAGTACAAAAAGGAGATGTTGTAGTAATACGATACGAAGGCCCGAAAGGAGGCCCAGGAATGCCAGAAATGTTAAAACCTACAGCAGCTATAATGGGAGCTGGTTTGGGTAAAGATGTAGCGCTTATTACAGATGGAAGGTTCTCTGGAGGAACTCATGGTTTTGTTGTAGGTCACATAGCTCCTGAAGCACAAGAGGGAGGAGCAATAGCTTTGGTTAAAAATGGAGATATCATTACCATAGATGCTGAAAAAAATAGCATTGAGTTAGAAATAACAACAGAAGAATTAGCCTTGCGAAAATCATTGTGGAAACCACCTGAGTTAAAGGCTACAAGAGGAACTTTATATAAATATGCTAAAACAGTTTCGTCGGCCTCTAAAGGCTGTGTAACAGACGAATTTTAATCTAATTAGTATTATGAAAACATTAGAATTAGAAAAGAAAGAAATCCGTAAAGAAAATACCGTTAAAATGACGGGAGCAGAAGCGGTAATAAAATCACTACTAGAAGAAAATGCTACACTAGCTTATGGTTATCCTGGAGGAGCAATTATGCCAGTTTATGACGAAATGTTTAAGTGCCAAGACCAATTTAAACATATTTTAACCAGACATGAACAAGGTGCTATACATGCGGCTCAAGGATATGCAAGAGTAACTGGAGAAGTTGGAGTTGTTTTTGCAACATCTGGCCCAGGTGCTACAAATTTGGTAACAGGTATTGCAGATGCCCAAATAGATTCAACTCCACTGGTTTGTATAACAGGTCAGGTGGCATCTCATTTATTAGGTACAGATGCTTTTCAAGAAACAGATATTGTAGGGATATCTACTCCAGTTACTAAATGGAATTATCAAATAACTAAGGCAGAAGAAATTCCTTCAGTAATTGCTAAAGCATTTTATATAGCTAAGTCTGGTAGACCAGGTCCGGTATTAATAGATATAACTAAAGATGCTCAAATGAATAGTCTAGATTTTTCTTATGAAAAATGTAAAGGAGTTAGAAGTTACCACCCAAAACCAGAAATGGATATTGAGCAAGTAAAAGAAGCAGCTAAGTTAATTAACAAAGCCAAGAAACCATTTATAGTAATGGGTCAAGGTGTAATACTAGGAAGAGCAGAAGAAGAGCTAAAAGCATTTGTAGAAAAAACAGGAATACCAACAGCTTCTACCGTTTTAGGGTTGTCAGGTTTAGCTTCCAATCATCCACTACATGTAGGTATGGTAGGTATGCATGGGCATTATGCACCTAATTTAAAAACTAATGAGTGTGATTTATTAATAGCCATTGGTATGCGATTTGACGATCGGGTAACTGGGGACTTAAATCGATACGCAAAGCAAGCTAAAGTTGTTCATTTTGAAATTGATCCAGCTGAAGTAGATAAAAATGTTAAAACAGATGTGGCTGTTTTAGGTAATGTAAAAGAAACATTAGCTGCGTTATTACCTTTTATTAATAAAAATGAACACTCTAATTGGCATCAAGAGTTTAAGGATTTACATGAATTAGAGTATAAAAAAGTTATTAAAGATCAGTTAAAACCAACTAAAGAGGGTTTAACAATGGGGGAGGTTTTAGAAGGAATTAATAAAGCTACAAATGACAATGCTTTAATTGTTTCAGACGTAGGTCAGCATCAAATGTTTGCTTGCAGATATGCTCGATTTACACAAACAAGGAGTCAAGTAACTTCTGGAGGTTTGGGCACTATGGGCTTTGCTTTACCGGCTGCCATAGGAGCTAAGATGGGGGTGCCAAACAGAGAGGTAGTAGCTATTATAGGGGATGGTGGATACCAAATGAATATCCAAGAATTGGGTACACTTTTTCAGACTAAAACACCAGTTAAAATTATAGTACTTAATAATAGTTATCTAGGTATGGTTCGCCAATGGCAAGAACTGTTTTTTGATAAACGATATGCCTCAACAGAAATGGAAAATCCAGATTTCGTTAAAATAGCTGAAGGTTATGATATTAAGGCTAGAAGAGTAGTGAAAAGAGATGAATTGCAAAATGCTATTAACGAAATGATTGCGAATAAAGAATCATATTTTTTAGAGGTAGTTATAGAAAAAGAAGATAATGTTTTTCCAATGGTGCCAACAGGAGCAGCCGTTTCAGAATGTAGATTAAGTTAAATAGTTATGGGAGAAAATAAAACATATACCATATCAGTTTACACCGAAAATAATTTAGGTGTAATGAATAGAATATCGGGCATATTCTTAAAAAGACATATAAACTTAGAAAGTATAACAGCATCTCAGTCTGAGATAAAAGATGTTTTTCGTTTTGTATTTGTAATTACAATCAGCGAAGAACGAGTTAGGAAGTTAGTAGGGCAGATAGAGAAACAAGTTGAGGTGTTAAAAGCATATTATCATACAGATGAGGAGACTATTTTTCAAGAATCTGCTTTGTTTAAGATAGCTACTAATTTATTGTTTGATGATAGACAAATACAAAATATTATAAAGAACAGCAATGCCAATATAGTAACAGTTGCTCACGATTATTTTGTAATTGAAAAAACAGGAAGACGTCATGAAACAGAAGAACTATACAAGCAATTACTTCCATTTGGGATTTTACAATTTGTAAGAACAGGAAGAATATCGGTTACAAAAGAAGCCATGAATATATCAAGAATAGTAAAAGAATTTAATTATTAAAAAGATGACTAATTATTTTAACACATTACCGTTACGTTTACAATTAGAGCAATTAGGAACGTGTGAGTTTATGAATCCGTCTGAATTTGAAGAAGGAGTAAATAAATTAAAAGGCCAAAAAATAGTAATTGTGGGTTGTGGAGCCCAAGGATTAAACCAAGGATTAAACTTAAGAGATTCTGGCTTAGATGTTTCTTATGCTCTGAGAGAAGGAGCTATTAAAGAACAACGTCAGTCATATAAGAATGCAACCGAAAATGGTTTTAATGTTGGTACTTATGAAGAGTTAATACCAAATGCAGATTTAGTAGCAAATCTTACACCAGATAAGCAACATACATCAGTTGTAAAAACGGTAATGCCATTAATGAAACAAGGGGCTACTTTATCCTATTCACATGGTTTTAATATTGTAGAAGAAGGTATGCAGGTAAGAGAAGATTTAACCGTAGTAATGGTTGCTCCTAAATGCCCAGGTACAGAGGTGAGAGAAGAATATAAAAGAGGATTTGGTGTACCTACATTAATAGCCGTTCATCCAGAAAATGATCCTAAAGGAGATGGTTTGGCTATAGCTAAAGCATATGCTGCAGGTACTGGAGGACATAGAGCGGGTGTGTTACGTTCTTCTTTTGTTGCAGAAGTAAAGTCTGATTTAATGGGAGAACAAACTATATTATGTGGTTTATTACAAACAGGTTCTATTTTATCATTTGATAAAATGGTGGAACAAGGAATTGAACCATCTTACGCAGCCAAATTAATTCAATATGGTTGGGAAACAATTACGGAGGCATTAAAACATGGAGGTATTACTAATATGATGGATCGACTTTCTAATCCAGCTAAACTGAAAGCTTATGAACTATCTGAAGAGTTAAAACAAATTATGAGGCCGTTGTTTCAAAAGCATATGGACGATATTATGCAAGGGCGTTTTTCTGAAGGGATGATGAAAGATTGGGCGCAAGATGATAATGATTTATTATCGTGGAGAGCTGAAACTGGAGAAACTAATTTTGAAAAAACTACAGCTGGATCTATGGAAATTTCTGAGCAAGAATATTTCGATCACGGCACATTGTTAGTCGCCTTTGTTAAATCTGGAGTAGAATTAGCTTTTGAAACGATGACTGAAGCTGGTATTGGTCATGAATCGGCTTATTATGAATCATTACATGAGGCACCATTAATTGCTAATTTAATAGCAAGAAAGAAGTTATACGAAATGAATAGTGTTATTTCTGATACTGCTGAATATGGGTGTTATTTATTTGATCATGCTTGTAAACCATTACTAGAAGATTTTATGAGTAAAGTAAAGACGGATTTAATAGGAGCTAACTATAGCAAATCTAATGAGGTAGATAATCAAGAGCTTATTAAAATTAACGCTAGTATTAGAAATCACCCAATTGAAAAAGTAGGAGCTAGATTAAGAGGTTTTATGACAGCTATGAAACAAATTAACTTAAACTAGCCCACTAGTGGGACTTACTTAAAGTACTTTTAAGCAAAGCCTTCTACTAGTTTTAGAAGGCTTTGTTTTTTATCGAAGAGAATTGTCATCTATAAAACTAATCATAAAAAACACCGAAAGTAGCGTTGAAAATTAAAAGCAGTTTGAATTCCGATTATAAACAGGAATGAGTTCTTTTAATTTAGCTTTGAGGATGATATTTTATGAGTGTAGGTTTATGTAGACTAGATTTTTTTGTTTCTTTTTTTATCAATGGAAAAAAGAAAGTAATGATAGAGATTAAAAAAATAATCAGTTTATAATGAAGCTAAAAACAGTTTATCGTCCAACACTTTCAGATGTTGAAAAAGCAGTAGCAGTTATAAAGGAAGTGGTTACACCTACTCCGTTACAGTTAAATATAACTGCATCGAATAAAGTAGGAGCACAAGTCTATTTAAAAAGAGAAGATTTACAATTAGTACGTTCTTATAAAATAAGAGGAGCATATAATAAAATTAGTTCTTTAACTAACAACGAAAGAGCTAATGGTGTAGTCTGTGCTAGTGCAGGAAATCATGCTCAGGGAGTAGCTTTTTCGTGTAAGAAATTGCAAATAAAAGGAACCATATTTATGCCTGTTCCCACACCCAATCAAAAAGTAGAACAGGTAAGATTATTTGGAGGTGAATTCTGTGATATTAAATTAGTAGGTGACACTTTTGATGATGCTTATTTGGCAGCCAAAGAATTTGAAAAAGAAAATGAGTTAAGTTTTATACACCCTTTTGATGATGAAAAAGTTATAGAAGGCCAAGCAACTATAGGTTTAGAATTGTTAGAGCAAACAAATGAAACGATAGATTATGTTTTTGTGCCTGTAGGAGGTGGAGGTTTGGCATCTGGGGTTTGTTCTGTATTTAAACAATTGTCTCCAACAACTAAAATAATTGGAGTAGAACCAGGAGGAGCTCCTTCTATGAGTACTTCTATCAAGAACAATAAAAATACCACTTTAAGCTCAGTAGATAAGTTTGTAGACGGAGCAGCTGTTAAGAGAGTAGGAGAGCTTACCTATTCTATATGTAAAGAATTGTTAGACGATATGATAACGGTACCTGAAGGAAAAGTTTGTCAGACAATTTTAGAATTATATTCTAAAGATGCTATAGTTGTAGAGCCGGCTGGAGCTTTAACATTAGCGGTATTAGATTTTTATAAGGAAGAAATAAAAGGAAAGAATATAGTTTGCCTAGTAAGCGGAAGTAATAATGATATTTCGAGAACAGCAGAGATAAAAGAGCGGGCTTTGTTATATGAAAATTTGAAGCATTATTTTTTAGTGAGTTTTCCACAAAGAGCGGGAGCCTTAAAAGAGTTTGTTACAGAAGTATTAGGACCTAATGATGATATTACTCATTTTGAATATTCTAAAAAACATCATAGAGAACAAGGCCCTGCAGTAGTAGGAATACAATTAAAAGAACCTAAAGATTTTAATTTATTATTAGAGCGAATGAAAAAAAAGAGTTTTTATGGTGAGTATTTAAACAACAAACCCGATTTGTTTCAGTTTTTGGTTTGATTAATACAATCTAATATGAATTATAAAGAATAAAAAGAGCATCTATATTTCTGATGCTCTTTTATGACACACTCCAAATTTTAAATTAATTTGTTAGAGGTTAATTTATTTGAAGTGCTTTATGTAAACAGGGGTTAATTATTTTTGTTTTAGGATTTCTATTTCCTTATTAAGTTCTTTGATAGAGTTAATCAGTACGGGTATTAATTCCGAGTAGTTAACCCCAAGCTTTTTGTTTTTTACAAGTTTGTAGTTTCCTTTTTCATCTAAAGGAACCCAACTATGAGTTTTTACCACCTCTGGGATGACTTCTAGTAATTCTTGAGCTGACACCCCAATTTTAGTTTCTTGCTTTTGCTTTTTTTGTATTTTATTTTCTATCCAGTTATAAGTAAAGGTGTTAAGCTGTAATAGCTCTTTTAAGCCATACTTTAAAGGTTTTACATTGTTTTTGTATCTCATATCTGAGGTCTGTATGACTCCGTCATTAGCATAAAGCCTTGCCCAACGTTTACTTGAGCTACCTAAAGATGCACCAAAACTACTAGTTTGATCTTCTCTTGGATGAAAACCAGCATCTGCATCTAAATAAATTTCGTCTATTCCATCCATTAAATATTCAACAGACCCTAATTTTATTGAAGATCCACCAATTTGACTATTACTTTGAAAGCCAGCAACTACATCAATAGTATAATTATCTCCTCCTATTGTGGTGAGAGTAGTACCATCTACAGAAGTCCCTAAATAAGGGAAATTATCACCAAAATGGATATAATTTTCATTTAGAGCTGTTTTTAATATGGTTCGATCATTTCCTTTAATTTCAAAATCGCCAGGATAACTACTGGTAGAACTGGTTTCTAAAATAAAATCATGGTTTCCTAAATCTATAGTAGTTTCTTGAATAAGTGTTCCGCCTAATTGAGCATTGTTACCTGAGGCTGTTAGACCATTATTAAATGTATAAGTAGTTTTAAATGGTAGCCACTGAGTGCCATCGTAATACCAAAAACCATCTTCGTTATTGGTTTGATATATTAATAAGCCTGTAGCTGGGGAGTTGATTAATAACTTTTGCCCATAGGTTAATCGAGGTATTAATAAGCCAGAATCAGTACTTTGAAGATGTAATATAGAACTATTATCAGGAGTTGTTGTGCCAATACCAACTTGTGCATAAGTACTAATGCATATTAGTGTAACTAATAAAATAGAATGTAATGTTTTCATGATATAATTTATTTGAAACAAATTTCATTATCTTACATTACATTCTACCAACGGTTTTCAGGGGTAAACCTTAAAATAAATTATTAAGAAGTGAATACTTAATAAGTCCAACTACATTTTTAGAGTTGGTTTTTTGTAACAAGTTCTTTCTGTGTCCTTCTACAGTATATTTTGATATTTGGAGCTCTAAAGCAATTTCTGATGTAGTTTTTTCTTCTAGAATTAATTTTAAAACATCTAACTCTCGATCTGTAAAATCTATGGATTGATTATTTAAATTAGATTTTAAATAACTGTTATAAATACTTGTTTCATAATATTTTTCATTAGCTAAAACGTTACGAATAGCTTTTAATAGCTCAAATTGTGATGTGTTTTTACTTAGAAAGCCGTCTATGCCCAAAACGTGTAATTTTTTAAATAAAGCTATTTTATGATAACTGGTTAACACTATTATCTTAGGTGTTTTTTTAAAGTTTGATTTATTTTTATGAATGATTTTTATAAAATCAACACCATTGATTTCGGGCATTTCGATATCAGATATTAGCAAATCATAAGAGTTTGCTTTTAAAAAACTTATAGCAAGATTCACATGTGTAGCAATATCTACCTCGTAACTGTTGGCTTCTAAAACAAGTTTTAAACTGGTAGAAAAAACCTGATGATCATCCACTAGAAGTATTTTGACTGACATATAATTTTAGTTAACTAAAAATAATAATTTTATTGTTTAATTAGTTTATGAGTACTTTGTTTATTTTGAGATTTAATGACTACTATATATAAACCTTTGTTTAGCGAACTTAAGTTTATTGACGTATAAAGGTTATTAACAGGTCTTTCTATTACTTTATGTCCTGTAATAGTATAAATATAGATACTCTCAATGTTATAGTTACAACTAATATTTATATTAGTTATTGCAGGGTTTGGGCTTATAATTGATAAGTTTTTTTCTAAACTGTTTATATTTAATGTGCCATTTACGTTACAATTGGTATAGTCTTGCATAGCTATACTGTTGCTTTGGAAACAAAGAGTAGAATACTCTCCACTGTCCTCTTGAGCAATTTCTGTTGAAGTAAACCCCATTATGTCTAAATAATACTTATATAGCTCAGACCTTAATACTACTTTTTCTGTAAAAGCTGGTGTAGAGGTAGTTCTACATTCTAAACCACCGTTAATAATATTATTGGTGTGTGCAAAACCTTTCTTGTACATTGTGTTTTGAGTATAATCTCCTGATTCTGCAGCCCATAACTCATGCATTACTTGATGACAAGATGGTTTTGGACATTGTGGCATCATCCAGAACCAAATAGCAGATTTAAATGCTAGTACTCCATCTTGTTGTATTAAATCTGGGTTATTTAATAAAATACTAGGGTCGTTATATAAAAATTTACTGAACTGTCCATAATTATAATTCCATGATAATTGTATAGGACCACGGCCATAATAGCCTACAGTAGGGTTAGGAGGGTAGTCTGCATTTGAAGTATCTGAGTATGTACCAGCACCATTGGTGCTGGTATACCCAACTTCATGAACAAAATACAGTCCCCATTGAGCATAATCTCCGTTGGAACCACCACCCACTGGTAGTTGCCAACCACCCGTTGTTTCTTTAGAAATATTAGCTAGGAAAGCTGCTAGTTCACGTTTATTGTTTGTGTTGGATAATTTGTTTGCAAAATCTTGAAAATCTACTGTTATAACTATTTCTGTAGTTGGATTATTATGCCACCAAGTTTCTACATCACTATAAACGTAAGTAATATTTGTAGATTTTTTAGTTATTGTTGTTAACTCTCCCCAAACTCCGGGCTTTTTACGTATTTCTACTAAATAATCGCTCATTTCATCTACAGCAGTTTTAAAATTTGTGTAGGAGAAAAAATCAGACGTATACCCTTGTGGATGTCCTGGTAAAGTTCCAGCTCTTTTAGGAAACAGACTATTCCAATCTGCATTGGTAATTAAGTTATCTAAATTATTTTGTGCAATTGATGTAGTATTTGTTATACTAAACATAATAACAAATACCGTTTTAAGTACAATTAATTTCATATGCTTTAATATTAAGGGTTACTGGTGCAAAGATGCATTTGAATATAGATTAAAACACAACGGTTTTCAGGGGTGAGAATAAGTTAAGACTTAATTTATATACAAAAAGTAATATATAGAAGGTTGAGTTAATTAAGAAATAGATGGGCAGCTTTGCTAATTAAAACTCCTAGTTTGATTATAGTTGATAGGTAATAACTATAAAGGAATACTAATAGAAACCTTTGTGCCTTTAACAGATGAAATTATAATGGTACCGTTTAAGACAGATACTCTTTTCTGTATATTTTTTAAGCCAATACCGAATTTATGCTTGTTGTCTATACCAATTCCATTGTCTGAAACTTCTAATAATATACTTTTGTTATTTTCTAAAACTTCTATAGTTGCTCTTGTAGCTTTGGAGTGTTTTACTAAATTATTGATAAGTTCTTGTAAAATTCGATATAAATTAAGCAAGGTGTTTTCATTAAGGTCATCTATTTTTGTACTTATTACTATGTTTTTATGTACTTGAATTCCATTGTTTTTAACTATATCTGTTATTTTGTTTACTAGCTGAGTAAATGCTATTTCTGTAACACTATCAGGATTTAAATTATGAGATAAATTACGGACCTCATGGTATAGCTGATCTATTTTATTGATAGTAGAATTTATTAATGGGTTAGTGGCATTTTTAGGATTTGATAGTGATAATTTTAAAGCACTAATTTCACTAGCAATTCCATCGTGTAGTTCTAATGATAAACGTTCACGTTCTTCTGCTTGTGCTTTAATTTTTTCTTTTATAATTTCTATTCGTTGATTTTCTAAGGTTGATTTTAATTGTTCATCATGTAACAATTTTTGAATTTTACGGTTTTTATTATGTGCTTTAATTTTTGTTCTAAATACTATGATTAACGTTATAAAAAGTAATAACAATAATATTAATGCTACAGAATATAACTTTTTTATTTTTTTATCATCTTGAATGATTTGTTCCTTATACTTTATTTCTTTTTCACTTTCGTTTAATTTATAGCGCGACTCTAGGTCTAATTTTATTTTTGCTTTTTCAGAATTAAAAATGCTGTTATTTAGACTGGTAAACTTTTTTAAATAAATCTGTTCTTGTTTGAGCTGCTTGTTTCTTTCATAGAAACCTTTATAAGCCAAATAAATATCTTTGGTAACTATAGGTTCATTTTTACTATATTCTAATGCTTTGTCTAAAAGTTCTTTTTCTGTGTTAGAGTTTTCTTCTCTAGCTAATAAAGCTAAGTTTAAATAGGTTTTGGCAGTAAAGGTTTTAAAATTATTTTTTTCTTGGTAACGCAATGATTTGTTTAAATAACTTCGAGCTTTAACTAATTTACCCTGCATTATAGAAATATATCCAAGCATATTTAGAAAATTAGGATATGTATAAGTTGTAGTTGCTTCATCTATACTTAGACCTTTGTGTAAAAAGTTTTCAGCATTTATATAATCGTTTTTAAGTATGGAAATTTTACCTTTTCGTAGATAGTAGTCTATGGGAGCATACTTACTTTTTATAAGTTTGAATGATTTATCAAAATAAGCACTGGCATTGTCTAAATCATTTTCTCTTAATAGAATATCTCCCATTAACATGTACATTAACCCCTTTTGTTGTTGAAACTCTTCATATTCCATTGTATTTAAAGCACTAGTTAATTTTTCTATAAGTATATCACTTGCAATGTAATCTAGCCCCCAGTTTACGTAACTAATAACAGATTCATAATAAGGTAATTGTTTGTTAAAGTGTTTTTTTGCGAAGTTTAATCTCTTATTAAGATAAAAACGAGCAGAATCTTCCTTTCCAGTTAAATCATAAACATAGCTTAGAAATTTATAAGCTATTTGTTTTTCCTCATTTGTTTTAGCAATTTCTTTTAATAAATAGGCATCGGATTTTGCTTTTTCTGGAGCTTGAAAGAATATGTTACTAATTCTCTTCTCTACAGTTTTAAAATCGTCTGAAATCTGAGCATAACTATGTAAACAAAAAAGTAGAGCAATAAATAAGTAGTTGAAGGGTTTCATGAGTGATACATATTTAGAGCTAAAGTACAAATAATATTAAGTTGAATTGAATAGACAATATGAACTACAATTAAGCAAATTATAAAGAGGATAGTAATAGGGGGTAAGCTTAAGTGATTATAACGTTAAGTATATAAAAATGGGGGGTTACTATAATACTTAATAGGCATAAAATGTACCTCTTGTATATTTGAACCATAAAGTAGTTTTTAGCTTATTATGGGTTTTTAAGCAAACGAAATTAAATCGTTAAAAGCACCTCGAAAGAGGTGCTTTTTATTTATGGTCTACTATTTAGGTAAGGGGTTGAGGTTATATTATGGTAGATTGTCCAACTTCCATATTATCAGAGTTTAGACTTAATTCATTTATATTGGTAATGTATTCTTCTATAAACTCTCCGACATTAGTAGTTGTATAAGTACTATTTGGAATTAAGTCTGGAGTACAAATACCTAATTCAATAGATTTTTCTGAAGCTTCTCTTATAACATCAGCTTCTTCTGTTAAACCAAAATGATCAAGTAACATAGCAGAAGAAAGAATAGATGCAATAGGGTTGGCAATACCTTTTCCTTTTGCTTGAGGGTAAGACCCGTGAATAGGTTCAAATAACGCCTTGTCGTTACCAGTAGAGGCTGAAGCTAATAAGCCAATAGATCCTCCAATAACACTAGCTTCATCAGAAATAATATCTCCAAACATATTTTCAGTAAGTATCACGTCAAATTGTTTAGGGTTTAAAATCATTTGCATTGCAGCATTGTCTACAAATAAAAAATCGAGCTCTACAGAAGGATATTCTTTGGCTATGTTACTTACAACTTTTCTCCAAAGCCTTGATGTTTCTAATACATTGGCTTTATCTACTAAAGTAACTTTGTTATTTCTTTTTTCCGCAGCTTTAAACGCTTCATGAGTAATTCTACTAATTTCTTCTTCTGTATAGGCACAATCATCACTAGCTTTTGTACCGTCTTCAGATAAGTATTTTTTGCCAAAGTAAATGCCACTGGTTAATTCTCTATAAATAACCATATCTGCACCTTTAATAATTTGTTCTTTTAAAGGTGATTTATCTAATAAAGCATCATAAGCTTTAACAGGTCTAATATTGGTATATAAATTTAAAGCCTTTCTAAGAGCTAATAAACCCTGTTCAGGTCTTACTTTTGCGTTAGGGTTATTGTCGTACTTAGGATCTCCAATAGCTCCAAATAATATAGCATCACTATCTAAACAAATATCTAATGTTTTTTGAGGTAAAGGCTCTCCAGTTTCATCAATTGCAATAGCACCCATTAAGGCATGTTTATAAGTGAATTGATGATTGAATTTTTCTGCAATAGCATTTAAAACTTTAATAGATTGATTGGTTACTTCTGGGCCAATACCATCTCCAGGTAAAACAGCAATATTCAACTTCATATCTTAACTATTTTGTAATTCGAATTGTTTAATTTTTTCTTGTTGGCTAATTAAGTAGTCAATATCGTCATAGCCATTTAACAGACAGGTCTTCTTGTAATTATTGATTTCAAAACTTTCTTGGAGTTCTAATTCAGGGATACTAATAGTTTGTTCAACTAAATCAATTTTAATAATTGTTTTGGGGTTGTTAGTTGTTTTTTCTAATAATATCTTTAAGAATTCAGGACTAACTTGTACAGGTAGTAACCCATTGTTTAAAGCATTTCCTTTAAATATATCGGCAAAAAAGCTAGATATAACAGCTCTAAATCCATAATCGCTTATAGCCCAAGCAGCATGTTCTCTGCTAGAACCACAACCAAAGTTGTTACCAGCTATTAGAATATTTCCTTTGTAGGTTGAATTGTTTAAAATAAAATTTGGGTTTATGCTACCATCTTTATAATAGCGCCAATCTCTAAACACATTATCGCCAAAGCCATTTCTGTCTGTAGCCTTTAAAAACCTTGCAGGTATAATTTGATCGGTATCTATATTTTCTATCGCTAATGGAATTGCAGTAGATTGTATGGTTGTAAACTTTTCCATCGTTAATTTAAATGTTTAGTAATGTCAATAATTTTTCCTTCTACAGCAGTTGCAGCAGCAACTAACGGACTTGCTAAGAGCGTTTTTGCTCCTTGTCCTTGTCTACCTTCAAAGTTTCTATTAGAAGTAGATACACAATACTCTCCTTCTGGAATTTTATCATCGTTCATGGCTAAACAAGCAGAACAGCCAGGTTGTCTTAACTCAAAACCAGCTTTAGTGAAAATCTTATCTAATCCTTCTTCTTTTATTTGATTAGCCACTTTATGAGATCCAGGTACTAGCCAAGCATTGATGTTTTTAGCTTTTTGTTTACCATTTATGTACTCTGCTGCAATTCTAAAATCTTCTATTCTAGAATTTGTACAGCTTCCAATAAAGACATAGTTAATTTCTTTATTAATTAAAGATTCTCCTTTTTGAAAGCCCATATAGGCAAGAGATTTTTCAAAAGATTCATTATCTTCTTCAGGAATAGAATCGGTTATTTTGATTCCCATACCGGGATTTGTACCATAGGTAATCATTGGAGCAATATCTGATGCATCGAATTGATATTCAGTATCAAATACAGCGTCTATATCAGATTTAAGAAGTTTCCATTCTTTCACTTTATTTTCAAAGTCAATACCTTTAGGAGCAAATTCTCTATTTTGAACATAGTTATAAGTAGTTTGATCTGGAGCAATCATTCCTCCTCTAGCTCCCATTTCTATACTCATATTACAAACAGTCATCCTTCCTTCCATACTCATGTTTTCAAAAACATCACCAGCAAACTCTATAAAATGACCAGTTCCAGCATCTGTACCTAATTTAGAGATAATATAAAGTACTACATCTTTAGGAGTAACACCTTTAGATAAGTTACCATTAACACTAATACGCATACTTTTAGGTTTTGTTAAAAGTAAACATTGGCTCGCAAATACTTGTGCTACTTGGCTGGTACCTATACCAAAAGCTATAGTGCCAAAAGCACCATGAGTAGAGGTGTGGCTATCACCACATACCATTGTCATACCCGGTTGTGTAATTCCTAGTTCTGGAGCAATAACATGTACAATACCATTATTTTTATGTCCTAATCCATAAAGTTCTATGTTGTTTTTAGAACAGTTTTTAGTAAGCTGTTCCAGTTGGTTTCTAGACAACTCATCTTTAATGGGTAAATGTTGATCTACTGTAGGAGTGTTATGATCTGCAGTAGCAATTATTTGTTGAGGCCTAAATATAGGAATCTCTCGTTTTTCTAATTCATTAAAAGCTTGTGGACTAGTTACCTCATGAATAAGATGTTTGTCTATATATAGTATTTGTGGTCCGTCTGGTATGCTATCAACTACATGTTTATCCCATACTTTATCAAATAATGTCTTTTTCATAATTACGCATAAACGGGTTTTACAATTCCTGTTAATTTCATGATCTGATGAATGTCTTCATCGATTACTTCTTTCTTTTTATCTGCAAAATTTAAAAACTCACTATATACTTTATCTAACTCTAGCTTAGTTAACTCATAGCCAACATTTTTTGCTCGGTAAGCCAAAGCAGCTCTACCACTTCTTGCTGTTAAAATAATAGATGATTCATTAACACCAACTTCTGCAGGATCAATAATTTCGTATGTTTCTCGGTTTTTAATTACTCCATCTTGATGAATACCTGAGCTATGTGCAAAGGCATTAGAACCAACAATAGCTTTATTGGGTTGTACAACCATACCCATACTATCTGAAACTAAATGACTAATATCTGTAAGCATTTTAGAATTGATATTAGTATTTAAGTTTAGATAAGGATGTTGTTTTAAGATCATTGTTACTTCTTCTAAAGAAGTATTTCCTGCTCTTTCTCCAATACCATTAATGGTACATTCTATTTGTCTAGCACCATTAATTGCTCCCGCAATAGAATTAGCTGTTGCTAGACCTAAATCGTTATGACAGTGGCAAGAAAGGATAGCCTTATCTATTCCTGTAACATTTTCTTTTAAGTATTTTATTTTAGCACCATATTCTTCTGGTAAACAATAACCAGTTGTATCAGGAATGTTTAATACAGTTGCACCAGCTTTTATTACTGCTTCGCAAACTTGCGCTAAAAATTCATTATCTGTTCTACCTGCATCTTCTGCATAAAACTCTACATCTTCAACAAAAGTTTTAGCATACGATACGGCCTTAACAGCTCTTTCTATAATAGCCTCTTTATTGGAGTTGAATTTATATTTAATATGAGATTCCGAGGTTCCAATTCCGGTATGAATTCTAGGTTTTTTAGCGTGTTTTAAAGCATCTGCAGCAACTTCAATATCTTTTTTTACGGCTCTTGTTAATCCGCATACAGTAGCATTTTTTACCAGTTTAGCAATTTCTGATACAGAGTTAAAATCTCCAGGGCTTGAAACAGGAAATCCAGCTTCGATAATATCTACACCTAATAAATCTAATTTTTCGGCAATAATTAATTTTTGCTTGGTGTTTAGTTTGCATCCAGGAACTTGCTCTCCGTCCCTAAGAGTTGTATCAAAAATTTGAACTTGATTGGTACTCATAACTAAAAAATACGTTTAAAAAATTTTGTTTTATAAAACGAATGTATACTTTGTGTTGTAGTAATAAGTTATTTTTTGTTCGAGTTTTACAGTGTTCAAAAGGAATAATAATAGGTAAAAACTCAGTGTTTAAAAGAGGTAGCAGGTTATAGTTTTACAATGTTAAATAGTCAAAAAGAACCACTTTTTAAATTAATTAAGTCACTTTCTAAATCTGAAAAACGACAGTTTAAGTTGTTTGTAGGCCGATTAGAAGGAAATACTAATGCAAAGTTTTTGAGTTTATTTAGCCATTTAGACAAAAGTGAATTGTATGATGAACAAATTATAATTAAAAAGGGAATTGTATCAAAGCAACAATTATCTAATTTAAAGGCAAATTTATATAAGCAAATATTAAAAAGTTTACGTTTAAATCCTGCTCATAAAAATATAAGAGTTCTTTTAAGAGAACAATTAGATTATGCTACTATATTATATAATAAAGGACTTTATAATCAGAGTTTAAAAGTATTAGAAAAAGCTAAAACTACAGCCTTAGAATACGAAGAGAAAAACTTAGCTTACGAAATAGTTGAACTAGAAAAGGTAATAGAAACACAATACATAACAAGAAGTATAGCTTCTAGAGCCGATGAATTGGCAGTACAAGCGAAAGAACTTAGTAAACTTAATGTAATTGCTAGTAAACTATCTAATCTGTCTTTGCAGTTATATGGTTTGTTGTTAAAAGTAGGTTATGTTAAAAATGAAGAGGACTACAGTGAAGTTACAGAGTATTATCAAGATCGAATGCCAAAGTATAATTTTGAGGAATTAAGTTTTCGCGAAAAACTATGGTTGTATAAAGCAAAACTTTGGTATAGTTTTTTAATACAAGATTTTTTGTTATGCTATAAATATGCTAATAAATGGGTAATGCTTTTTAGTGAGTATCCCAAAATGATAGAAGTTAACCCAGTTTTTTATTTAAAGGGACAACATTATTTATTAGAATCTCTATTTCTTATAAAACATCAAACTCAATTTGAAGAGACTTTAGATAAGTTAGAAGAAAATTTAGAGAATGGACGTATCATAAAAAATGATAATACTGAAACCTTAGGTTTTGTGTATCTATATACCAATAAAATGAATGCTTACTTTTTAAAAGGAGCTTTTAAAGAAGGTCTAGTTTTAGTTGATGAAGTAGAAGCTTTAATTGAAAAGTATAAAAACAGATTAGATCAACATCATATTATGTTATTTTATTATAAAATAGGTTGTTTGTTTTTTGGAGCAGGTAATAATAAAAGTTGTATAGAGTATTTAGGAAGAATAATAAACAATAAAGAATTAAAAGGTAGGGAAGATTTAATGTGTTTTTCTAGAATTCTTAACTTGGTAGCACATTATGAAGAGGGTTTAGATTTTAATTTAGAAAAACAATTAAAGAGTACCTATCGTTTTTTGTTAAAAATGAACGATTTACATCAGGTTCAAAAGGAAATGCTTCAGTTTTTAAGAGAGGTAACAGATATTTACCCACATCAAATTAAAAAGGCTTTTAAAAACCTTCACACTAAGTTAAAAGTATATGAAGATCATCCTTATGAAAGAAGAGCGTTTTTGTACTTAGATATACTTTCGTGGTTAGAAAGTAAAATAGAAGGTAAACCTGTCGATAAAATTATTCAAGAAAAATCTAAAGTATTATTGAGATAATAAAAAAGCACCTTTTAAAAGGTGCTTTTTTATCGTTTTTAATAAAGAACTCTAAATTTTATAGTATGTTCTATATCTTTTAAAGCTTGTAAAACTTCGTTATTATATTCTTTATCTACATCTACTATTACATAACCAACAGAATCGTCGGTAGCCAAGTATTGTCCAGTTAAATTTAAATCGTATTTAGCAACTACTTTATTTATTTTTGCCATAATACCTGGAACATTTTTATGAATATGTAAAAATCGGTGTCTATTGTTTTGTCTTGGTAAACGGATATTAGGGAAGTTAACAGCATCTACCGTATTACCTGAATTAATGTAATTCATGATTTTACCAGGAACAAAATCTGCAATATCTTTTTGCGCCTCTTCTGTACTACCACCAACATGAGGAGTTAGTATTACATTAGGAATTCCTTTTAAATCGGTTACAAATGATCCGTTAGCTCTAGGCTCTACAGGAAAAACATCAACAGCAGCTCCAGATAGTTTTTTAGATTCTAGAGCAGTTTTTAAAGCAGGAATATCTACTACAAAACCTCTCGAAAGATTCACTAATACTGCACCATCTTTCATATGTTTTATTTCTTCTTCTCCAATAAAGTTTTTGTTGTTTGCATTGTCATCTATGTGCAAAGAAACTACATCAGAAGTAGATAATAATTCTTCTAAGGTATGACACTTTTTGGCGTTACCTAATGCTAAGCGATCTTCAATATCATAGTAATAAACTTGCATACCCATTGATTCTGCTAATACAGATAATTGCTTACCGATATTACCATAACCAACTATACCTAGTTTTTTGCCACGAACTTCTCTAGATCCTTTTGCTGTTTTATTCCATTCACCATTGTGTAATTCTGTGCTACGGGCAAAAACCGATCGCATTAACATTATAATTTCACCAATAGCCAATTCAACAACAGATCTAGTATTGCTATAAGGAGCGTTAAAAACAACTACTCCTTTATTTTTACAAGCTTCTAGATTAATTTGCTTAGTACCAATACAAAAAGCACCTACGGCCATTAGCTTTTCTGCCGCATCAATTACTTTTTGGGTTACTTGTGTTTTAGAACGTATTCCTAAAACATGAATATCTTTTATTCTTTCAATTAGTTCTTCTTCAGATAAACTTCTTGAAACCGTTTCTACCGTAAATCCGTCATCAGTTAAACGCTCAAAAGCATCAGGATGTACGTTTTCTAGTAATAAAATTTTAATACGGTGCTTTGGGAATGAGATCTTTCTTGGCAATTTATTTAAGTATAAAAATTCGTCTAAATTAGGTGTAATATGGTCTGCGTTATCTATGGCTTTATCTCTTGAAACATTTTCGGTGTATGCAAAGAACTTATCTGCAATACCAGCTTTTCTCATCACATAATCACTATATCCATCTCCTATTACTTGTACTTCCCCTGGTAAGTTTAAGTTCTTAAGACAATCTATTTTTCCATCATGTTGAGATAATACATTTTCTGAATCAAAACCTATAATAGCCTCTTTGTCATCAAACTCAAAAGTATTAGCATAAACTCTTTCAGAAGGTATATTATAGTCTTTTACAATTGGATCAATGAATTCTTTAAAACCACAAGAAATAACATAAATATCTTCTGCATGTGTTTCAAAAAACTCTTTATTGTCTTCAATAGACTTAGATACTTGTCTTTTTAAACGTCTAATAAGTTCATTTAAGTCACTTTTTTTAGCGTTTAAAAGTTTGATTCTACTCTCTAAAGATTCAGTAAAAGAAATGTCTCCATCTATACCTTTATTGGTAATATTTTGGATTTCCTCAATGATCTTATGCTTTTCAGGGTTGTTTGCCAGAGTTATTTCGGCAAGAATGTCTAGAGCTTCTACACGAGTAAGTGTGCTATCGAAGTCAAAAACATACGTTCTGTTGTTTGTTTCCATGACGGAATTGTAGTTGTTGCTGTTAAGCAAGCAAATTTAATAAAACTATATTTAATTTAAGGTTTTAGTATTTAAAAAAGTATACTGCTTTTATAGGAAATAGTTTTTATTTACTATTTATAATTTAGCATCTACTATATTTGTTTAAAATTGTACAATGAAAAAGATCACAGATATTTTTTTTGATTTAGACCACACTTTATGGGATTTTGATAAAAATTCAGAAATAAGTTATGGAATTATTTTTAGCAAATTGTCTTTAGATGTGGATATAATTACTTTTTTATCTGCTTACAAACAGATAAATATACATCTATGGAAATTGTTTAGAGAAGAAAAAATTGATAAAGAAACCTTAAGGTATAAGCGTTTAAGAGATACATTTAATGTTATTAATTATAATATTACAGATGAAGTAATTTATAAAATAGCCGATGAGTATATATACTATCTATCTAAGCAAACTCATTTATTAGAAGGGGCAGAGCAGCTTTTAGAATATTTAAAACCTAAGTATAAATTACATATTATTACTAATGGATTTCAGGAAGTACAAGTAGGTAAATTGAATAATACAGATTTAATACGTTATTTTGATGTGGTAGTAAATTCTGAAATGGCAGGTGTTAAAAAACCCAACCCTAAAATATTTGAAATGGCTTTGGAATTGGCAAATGTTAAAAAAGAAAACGCTATTATGATAGGCGATAGCTATGAAGCAGATATTTTAGGAGCTCTAGATATAGGATTAGATGCTATTTGCTATAATTACCATCAAGAAATTTTACCTACTACAATTAAACAAGTAAATCACTTAAATGAATTACAAGAAATATTTTAAATAAAAAAAATGAAAAGATTTTTATTCGTTATATCAGCATTATTTATTACTTCATTAGTAAGTGCACAAAAAGTATTGAATAATTATAAATATGTGGTTGTTCCTATTCAATATGAATTTCAGAAAACAGAAGATCAATATCAATTAAATAGTTTGTTAAAGCATAAGTTCAAGCAATTGGGGTTAGAGGCTTATTTAGAAACAGAAGATTTGCCAAAAGAAGTGAAAACTAATACCTGTTCTTACTTAAAACCGATAATCAATGCTAAGAGCAACATGTTTGCAACTAAAGCAACTATAGATTTGGTTGATTGTGAAGGTAAAGTTGTTTACACAACGAAAGAAGGAAAAAGCATATCTAAAAACGTCAGAGCTTCTTATTTAGAGGCAATTAGAATGTCTTTAAAATCTTTTGATGGTTACCACTATAGATATGAGCCTAAAGAAGAAGTTGTAGTAGTTGAAAAAGAAATTAAGGTTAATAAGGATAATTTAAAAAAGGAATCTGTAAAAAAGAACGTATTTATTTAAATCATGGTACAGATTACATGTTTAAAGGAGAGAAATATGCTTTTCAGACTGTATTAGACGGGCCTTTTTATAAAAACATAGTAAAGAAAGACTGCGATATAAGTATTGGAACGCTTTCTAAATCTTCAAAGAAAGGAATTTATCATGTAATATTACATAAAGAAAAGGGAATAGGTTACTATGATGAAAACGGTAGTTTTTTAGTTGAAATAATTGATTACTCTGGAGAAGTTAAATTACATAAATTTCAAGAACTATCCAATTAATAGTTAAGCTATTTTTAGTATCTATATTTGTTTTTCCAACGTAATTTTAAAAAGTCACGTTGAGCATTTTCTCGAGCATTATTTGATGGTTCGAATAGGGTAGTGCCGCTTAGCTCGTTGGGTAAGAATTCCTCAGCAACAAAGTTGTTTTCATAGTTATGTGCGTATTGGTAATTATCTCCATACCCTAGATCTTTCATTAACTTAGTAGGTGCATTTCTTAAGTGTAACGGAACAGATAAGTCTCCAGTTTGTTTAACTAGTTGTTGTGCTTTTCCAATTGCCATATAAGAAGCATTACTTTTAGCAGATGTGGCCAGATAAATTACGCATTGGCTTAAAATAATTCTAGCTTCAGGGAAACCAATGGTAGTAACAGCTTGAAAACAGTTGTTTGCCATTATGAGCGCTGTTGGGTTAGCATTACCGATATCTTCACTAGCTAAAATAATTAATCGTCTAGCAATAAACTTAACATCTTCGCCTCCTTCTATCATTCTTGCTAACCAATATACAGCTCCATTCGGATCACTTCCTCTAATAGATTTGATAAAGGCAGAAATGATATCATAATGTTGTTCACCTGTTTTATCGTACAGTACTGTATTTTTTTGTACTGTGTTTAAAACTAATTTATTTGTTATAATTACTTCATCTGTATTAGAGTTGTTTACTAATAGTTCAAAAGTATTAAGTAGTTTTCTACCATCACCGCCAGAAATTCTAAGTAACGCTTCAGTTTCTTTTAGAATAATTTTCTTTTTTGAAATGATATCATCTTGTTGGATGGCTTTTTCTAATAAAGTAATTAAGTCTTCTTTACTAAAGTGGTTGAGTATGTATACCTGACATCTTGACAATAGAGCAGGAATAACTTCAAAACTAGGATTTTCTGTTGTAGCCCCTATTAAAGTAATAATTCCTTTTTCTACAGCTCCTAAAAGAGAATCTTGTTGCGATTTACTAAATCGATGAATTTCATCAATAAACAAGATAGGGTTTTTAGTAGTAAATAAGCCTGTATTTTTTTTAGCAGATTCTATAACTTCTCTAATATCTTTAACTCCAGAATTGATTGCACTTAAAGTATAAAATGGCCGTTCAGATGTTTTGGCAATGATATTTGCTAATGTAGTTTTACCTGTTCCTGGTGGTCCCCAAAAAATTAAAGAAGGAATAACACCTTGTTTTATTTGATTACTTAAAGAGCCTTTATCTCCAACTAAATGTTCTTGACTAATATAATCTTCTAAACTATTTGGACGTAATCTTTCTGCTAATGGTTTGTTCATAAGGTAAAAATACAAATATGAGTAGTTTTGACAATTTAACAGTTTCTCTTTTTTGGCTAGTAAATTGTAACTTAGTTATTATATGAAACGATTTTATGATATAATAAATATTATTTTTTATCCAGTTCTGTTCATTTTACTTATGTGGACGGTATTTTTAGTTGAGATTAATTTTGGAAATGATTTTACAAAATTTGGAGTTTATCCTAGAAAACTATCTGGATTAATAGGTGTTGTTGCTTCCCCTTTTATACATTCAGATTTAAAGCATATAACGAATAATTCTATTACATTCTTTGTGTTAATGTTAGCAATAAGAGTTTTTTATAAAAAAAACTTCTTAAGAGTTTTTTGGATAGGATTATTGCTATCTGGTTCTTTAACCTGGTTAATAGGAAGAAATTCTTATCATATAGGGATGAGTGGGGTAATTTATATGTTGGCAAGCTTTATAATGGCAAAAGGGTTCTTTTCTAAAAATTATCATCTCATAGCATTGACTTTGTGCTTGGTTTTTCTATATGGAGGAATGATTTGGTATGTTTTACCAATTGTAGATGGTGTCTCCTGGGAAGGTCATTTAGCAGGAATGGTAGCAGGAATTTTATTGAGTTTCTTTTTTAAAAATGAGATATTAGTACAAGCTATAAAAAGACCAGCCTTAACCCCTAATCAAGAATTGTTTCTAGAACATTTTGACGAAAATGGCAAGTTTGTAGCTAACCTTCCTTTTTTAGATGAAGATGGTAATTTGATATTAGATGAAGAATAATAATTTACTTTTATAAAGTCTTTTGTCTAACGGTTTCATATAAAAATGCTCCACAAGCTACAGAAACATTAAGTGAGGCTATTTCTCCATACATAGGCAATTTTGCTTTGTAATCGCAAATTTTAAGTGTAGATGGGTTTATTCCTCGTTCTTCAGACCCCATAATAATAGCAGTAGGTTTGTTTAAGTCGATATTATAAATCATTTCATCTGTTTTTTCAGTTGCGGCAACCACTTGAAATCCAGAGCCTTGCAAATGATATATAGCATCTTTTAAGTGGTTTACTTTACAAACAGGTATATTAAACAATGCTCCAGCCGAAGTTTTTATGGCATCTGCATTTATTGGAGCGCTACCTTTATCTAAAATAATTATTCCTTTTACATCTGTACAAACAGCAGTACGAGCAATAGCTCCAAAATTTCTTACATCAGTTATTTGATCTAATAATAGTAGAGTAGGGTTTGTTTCTAAATTTAAAGACTCACACAATTCTTCAATAGCTATAGTTTTTACTAAGGCTACTTTGGCATAAACTCCTTGGTGGTTTTTATCTTGATACTTATTAAATTTTTGAGAAGGAACATATTGAAAAGAAATTTTTTCTTTTTTTATCAATTCAAACAACTCTTTAGATAAATCATTTTGAGCTTCTTTTAGTAAGAAAACTTTTTCTATATCTGTACCGGCTTTAATGGCTTCAATAACTGCTCTAGATCCGAATATTATACTTTGTTGCATGATTTAAATTTAGACTGCAAATGTAGGTTGAATTTATGGTATAAAAAAACCACCTCGAATATGAGGTGGTTTTTTGAGTGTTATATAAACTACTTTATTAGTCGTTAATAGTTATAGTAACAGTATCATTAATTACTACAGCACCAATTCCAACAGGGAATAAAGCTAATTCAATAGTTTCTGGACCTTCTGTAACTCCGTCGTTAGTAATAGAAATAAAATTACTAAGAGTGTTTTGTAAGTTCACAGAAGCATCATAACCATAGTAATATCCTCCTTGCTGTAAGAAATAACTAACTTGAGGAACTGTAGGTATAGTGAAATCAAAATCTTCACCTTGAACAGCTGTACCACCAATAACTCTAATACCTATTTGACCAGATACAAATGTACCAAGTTCTAAAGCATCAAATTTTTCCTCAACTAATCCTTCTTGAACTACAGTAATACTTGGGCTCCCACCTTCACTTACTGTAACATTGTCTTCTTGAATTGTAGCATTAGTTGAATTGTCTCTAGGTATGTTAGGAATACTTTCATCTTGATCACAAGAAACAACTAAGAAAGCTACAGTTAAGACTGCTAAAAATTTTCTTAAATTTTTCATATTTGTTTTATTTTTTGATATTAACTAAGCTAATTTTTCAATTAGCTTAGTCGTATTTTCTTTTATTAGTTTACGTCCCAAAATACTTTTGAAGTGAAAGCGTCAGCTCTTTCTTGGTTTACAACATTTGCTGAATTACCAGAATACTCAGAAGCTGGGTATAATAATCTAACAGGGATATTAGGATCTGTTGAACCTGCTGGCAATGGTAAGTTTGCAGGGAATCCAGTTCTGTTGTATTCAATCCATAATTCTGCTCCAGAAACACTTGTTAAAGCAATCCACTTTTGTGTTAAAATAGCTTCTAAATTGTTACCTGCTCCATAAGCTAATCTTTGATCTGTAGAGTTAGCAGCTAAATAAGCAGTAGAACTACCAGCACCTAAATGACTGAATGAAGCAGCTACACCTTGGTTAAATAAAGCTTGTGCAGAACCTCCAGTTAAGAAACCTCTTTCTATAGCTTCAGCTTGTAATAAATAACTTTCTGCAGCTAACATTATAGGTAAAGGCTGATCTGGACCTGTTAAGATACCGTCTCCAATATTAGCAGCACCACCACCACCGTTTTGTTGAGTACCTTGGAAAATTCCAGATCCTGGTTTCCATAAACGGTTTAATCTAGGATCATTAGAGTTATCTAATAAGTTAAAAGCAAATTGAGATGGTCCAGTCTGAAGATTGTTAAAAGTAGCAACACCTGCAACATTTGCACCGTAAGACTCCCAGAAAGGATTTTGAGCGTTATCTTGGTTAGAATACCCAGGGTTTACCATTACATTTTGAGATATAAAAGTAACTCCATTTAACTCAGCAAATTTAGACTGAACATAAGTGTTTAAGTTAGCATCTTGACCTGCTTTTATAGTTAAACGGTTTAATAATCTAAGTTTAACAGTGTTTGCAAATTGCTTCCATAAAGTCATATTACCTTGAAAAGTAATATCAGTAGCGTTCATTGAAAGAGCGTTAGAATTATTATCTATTAAAGCAATTGCTTCATCAGTTAGAGTAATAAGACCTTTGTAAATATCTTCTCCATTATCATACACAGGGAATAATATTGCTGGGTTATGAGCTTCTGAAAAAGGTGCGTTACCATATAAATCTACAATATATTGTAAGTAAAAAGCCTTCAATATTTTAGCAGCAGCTTTATGGTTACTCCAATCTTGACCATCGTTATAATTTTCGATAGTTGTAAGATTTGAAGTATATCTATATAAGTCATCCCATACATCGTTGTAAAATGTACTGGTAAATAAATAAGTAGATTCTGCAGGATAAGCAGATTGAACTGCTTGATAATCTCCAGACCAAGCTACAGCCATAAAGTTACCAACACGATTCAATCTGTTGGTAAAAGTTGCAGCAGTTGTTTCTTGAGCACCAACCATCAACTCATTCGGATTAAGTTGATCTAATGGTTGATTATCTAGCGCATCGTTAACGTCTAAATAGCTATCACAAGATATTACACTTATAAAAAGTAATAATAACGTGCTTATTTTAATTGTTTTCTTCATTTTATATTTTTTTTATTTAAAAAGCAAAGTTTACTCTTACACTATAATGTCTTGTAGGAGGAGTTCTCTGGAACCCAGCCTGTCCAAATCTTCCTGCAAATTCAGGATCAGTATAGTCTTTGTTACTAGACGGTAGAATAGTTAATAAGTTTCTTGCACTTACACCAACGTTGAATTTACTCAATTTAAGTTGTTGAACAAATTTAACTGGTAAATCGTAACTTAAAGATACTTCTCTTAATTTAAATGCAGTAGCATCTGTAATAAAGTTTTCATCAAAACTCATATAGCTGTTTTGGTAATAAAGATACGCAAAATTATATGGGTGGATTAATGGATTACCTCCAGCAGTTTCAACTGTTGTATTAGGAGCACCATTTGTACCTTGTACAGTAGAGTTAGGATATATAAATGGTAAACGATCATTACGTGTAGTTTCAATTGTTTTACCAACACTAGCTAAACTTCTTTTAATACCTGAATGGAAAACATGTCCAGTTCTGTAATCTGCATTAGCAGCAAAACGGAAATTCTTATATCTTGCATTTACAGAGAAGTTTAAGATGTAATCAGGAGTAGTCTGACCCATAACCTGTAATTCTGATTGAGAGATTGGGTTACCATTAGTGTCAATAACAACTTGACCTTGATCATCTCTTACATAACCATTACCTAATAACATTGGGAACTCTTCTCCTTCAATAGCATAAGTACCTATAGTACTTGTACGACCGTCTACACGAACTCTATCAGATTCATCAGAAACTTTTTCAACAGTAGTCTTAAAGGTACTGAAACCAACTCTACCGTTTAATTCAAAATCTTCTGTTTTTACTGGAGTAAAACCTAAATCAACCTCAAAAGCGTTAGATTTAGTTTCTCCAACATTAACTACTGCATTACCAAATCCTGTAGCAAATGAACTAGAAGTTTCTAAAATTTGGTTAGTGTTTCTACTTAATGAAGCAGAAGCATCTAAAGTGATTCTAGGTCCTTTAATGTTTAAAAATTCTAAATTCACATTTGCTTCAAATGAATTAATAAATTCATTTTCTATATTAGGATCTACAACTGAATTCTGACCAATTAAAGAAACATTACCAGAACTTGGGTAGAATGTATCGTTTATTGCTACAGTAGATAATTGGTGAGCAGCTAAAGCATCAGCAGTACCAACTTTTACGTAAGAAGCAGATAATTTAGCTTTGTGAAAAGCTTTACTTTTTATCTCAGGGAATGCTTTAGTAGGAATAAAAGCTAAACCAACAGATGGGTAAAAGAAACTTCTGTTAGATTCAGGTAAAACTGAATTCCAGTCATTTCTTCCTGTAGCGTTTAAGAATAAATAATCTTTATAACCTAAATCAACCTGTGCGAAAACACCAGCTCTTCTGTGTCTAAGATTAGCTTCTTGTGCTACTGGTACAGTACCTAAATTACTTAAGTGGAAGAAACCAGGAATAACTAAGTCTAATCCACTAGATATTAAACGAGAATATCTACGATCCCATGTACTAACACCAACGTTAGATTTGAATGTAATATCTTCTGTTAAGTTGTAGTCAAAGTTAACTAAGAAATCATTAGTAACTATTCTATCAGTATCAATATCAGTTTTATAATACGAACGAATTGTTCTGTTGTTACCTGCAACTAATATTACATCATCAACAAAACCATTTCTTCTTGTTACATCACTATCTTGTGTGTTTCTAACATTAGCTCTGAAAACGGCATTAATATTGTCGTTAAATTCATAAGTTAAAGATCCTGTTAAATCAACAATTCTTCTTCTACCATCTAATCTATCATTTTTCAATGTCCAGTATGGGCTTGTACCATATACTGTCCAGTGATCTGCGTTATCTCCACTATCAAAAGCTTCGATAGGAATGTTACCAGCAATTTGTGATAATTGACTATAAATACTACTTCCAAAACCATTTTCGTCAACGTTATTGATGTCATCAGTTTTTTCTTCTGTATATCTAGCAATAGCCTGAGCAGTTAATTTACCTATTTTTTTACCAGTTGTTAAAGAGAAGTTGTTCTTTAATAATTTGGTAGTAGGTAAAATACCATCTACATCTTGTCTTAAATAACTTAAGTTTACATAACCTGATTCCATAGAACCACCAGCAATAGATATAGAGTTTTGTAAGTTAAGACCTGTCTGAAAGAATGGTAAAATATTATCTTCTATATGACTGTATTCAAAAAATCTGTAGTCACCATTGGCATCTGGTGTACCTACAGGTATAAGAGCTCCGTTATAAGGAACACCCCATGAACTCTGATCAACAGTTTCAATGTTACCTCCCCATCCTTGACCAAAACGATCTTGAGTTTCAGGTAAAAAAGCAACTTCTTCAAATGTAGCAGAAGAACTAATATCTACTGTAAACTTATCAGAACCTTTAACACCTTTTTTAGTTGTTACTATAATAACACCAGATTTTCCAAGTTCTCCATATAAAGCAGCTCCATTCGCACCTTTAATAACATTAACACTTTCTATAGTATTAGGATCCATTGTTTGGAAAACTTCCGTAGAAGAAACTACATTGTCAATAACAATTAAGGCACCGTTACCACCAGATATAGAACGAGGTCCTCTTAATGTAATTTGATTGTTCTGTGTTAAACCAGAAGATGTAGTGTTAATTTGTAAACCAGATACCTTACCAGATAATGCTTGAACAGCATTAGGGTTAGCAGCTTGGTTTAATTCATCAGCTTTTACAACTTGATTTGCAGTTGTAATCTCATCAGGTTTACGCTTAATACCAATAGCAGTTACAACAACTTCTTCTAAAGAATTGTCAGGTTGTAAAGTAACGTTAATTGAGTTCGAAGAAACAGCAATATCTTGAGTTGCGTATCCAACGTAACTGAATGATAATGTGTCACCATTGTTTGCATTGATAGAATATTTTCCATCAAAATCTGTTGAAGTACCGGTTGAAGTACCTTTAATTAAAACAGTGGCTCCTGGAAGCGGAATGTTGTTTTCGTCAACAACCGTACCGGATACTGTTTGTTCTTGTGCAAAGGTAATTTGCACAACAAACGCTAGTAATAGCGTTAAAAATCCATTAAACTTTGTTTTCATTTTTATAAATTATTTGAATTAGCCAAGGCCAAAAATCATAAATAAAAGTTAATAAAACAAACTTTAACTTCTTTTTTTACTGTTTTAACATTTAAAAAACAAGTGTTTTAAATAAAAAAAACCTACTAAAAAGCAGGTTTTTCAATTCAAATAAAAAGGAAAAATGATTAATTTCCTACAGTAAAATTGTGTGATGCAGAAGATCCAAAGTTTCCGCCTCCTATTACAACTTGGTTGCCGTTAACAAGTACTTTATATTCACCATTTTCTGGGTAACTTAATCCGTCACCATATGAATCATTGATAGTAAATGTATAATCACCATGTGCTAAACAAGCTGATTGAATATCTGTCTCAACATTTGTTGCATAACCAGTAACTTCCATAACTACCGTTCCGTTTGAATCAGTAATATTCCAATCAGATTCAGTAGCGTATCCATCGAAAACAATATCTACAGTTACTTTTTCTGTACCATCTGCACAAATATCAACAATATTTAATTTAATATCCTTTCCTATAAACCAACCTTCTTGTGGTTCAATTTTTAAATGTAATTCTAACCCTAAATTTGCATTAGTAGATGTTACTTCAAAAGTTCCTGTACTTTCGCCAGCTGGAATAGTAACAGAACTAGCTACATCATAATTGGCAGGGTCAGCCGTAGTTGCATCTGTATCTACAATAATATTAAATACTCTATCTGAAGAAGCAACAGAAGAATTTAAAACAGTAACTGTTCTTGTTCCTGATGTTTCACCTACAATAATTCCTAATTCAGCTTCTTCAGCTTCAAAAACAGAATAATTGCTTATTGCGTCTTTAGATTCATCTTCACTACAGCTTTGAAACATGAATAAAGATAAAACTACAAAAGCGGATAATTTTAATAATTTTTTCATAATTATATTTTAAAGGATTTCTAATTGTTTTAAATATAATCTTGAATTTCTAAAAAATTCAAGATTATATTCTTATCTCTTTTATAGAGGGTTTTGATCTGATTGACTAATGTCTGTATTAGCGTTGATCTCATCTTCTGGAATCTGGAAAGTAAGTTCGTTGGCCCCAGCAGCAAAGTTAAAGCGTCCAAAAGCTGGATGGTTTGTACCTGCATAATCTCTGTTTAAACCTACATTCCATCTCTTCATGTCATAAAAAGCTAAACCTTCACCCCACATTTCAACTCTTTTATGAGTTCTAATTTCATCTAATAAAGTAGCTCCAGTGTTAGTAGATAACGTATAGCTAGCATCTCTAGTAGATATTAAGTTGAATAAAGTTTGAGCAGCTCCACCATCATCTCCAGATAAAGCTCTTGCTTCAGCTTCTATTAAATACATTTCAGCACCTCTCATGTATACATAATCTCCTTCAAAGAATGTAGCATCGATGAATTTTGTGTTTGCATACATAGGTAATCCATTTCCAGGACCATCAAACCAGTTTAATCTGTTATCTGTAGCAGATATTTGGTCATAAAGGTTTTTGTCAATGTTTTTATAAACATTTAACAGTCCAGCATATCCTGGGTTTAAGTTTCCTATGTGAGAGAAGAAAGAAGCATAAATTGTGCTTGTAGCAGTAGTAACATCAGCTCCCCACATCCACTCAGGGTTAGAAATGTCGTCAAATCCATCTAACTGTTCTGCGTTACTCATTAGAGCTACTCCATTTCTAGCTTGAGTAGCCATGGTAATAGCGTTTCCGTAATCACCCATGTCTAAATGTAATCTAGCTAATAAACCAGCAACAATATTCTGATCAATTTCAGTTTTGTTTGGTCTAGAGTAATTTGCTAGGTGAGTGTAAGCTCTGGTTAAATCTTCTAAAGCCTGTTGGTAAACATCAGCTTGTGGTGCTCTTCCTGGTATAGATACATCTTGAGAGTGTAAAGGTATACCTCTAGTACCATCTCCATACAATCTTATTAGATTCATGTAAGCCATACCTCTTAAAGCTTCAGCTCTACCTAAAACACTTAATAGATCAGGATCAGTAGCAGTTTGAGGTATTTGAGTTATAATAGCATTGGTGTCAGTAATAATTCTGTAATAGAAATTCCATACCATATCAGTAATACGACTTATTTCTTGTCTACCAGTGTAGTTGTAATAACGTCCAAACCAGTGATTAACAGACATGTTCATATCTGTAGACATTAAGTCTAAACCAAGACCTATAGACATTAAACCAAAGTCATCATGTATGTTCCCTCCATTAGTAGAGAACTCGTATAAAAATGTGTTTGTTGCACCTAATTGACCAACATTTAAAGCTAATAAGGCTTCAGGAGAAGACTCTGCTAAATCCTGAATTTGAGCTTGAGATGCTGTTTCGTTAGGAGCTTTGTCTAAAAAGTCCTGAGAACACGAAAATGTCAGTGCTGCAAGAATTGTTGTTAATAATATTTTTTTCATTGTTTTTTTTTTTAAAATTTAACTGTAAGACCAAAAGTAGTGGTGCTTAAAATAGAGTACTCGTTAGATGATGTACCTGTTAAGCTTAAACGAGGATCGTAACCTTTTCTTTTAGACCATAATTTTACATTGTTAGCTAAACCATAGAATCTTATAGATTCTAAACCAAGTATCTTGGTGTACTTGTTTGGTAGAGTATAACCTAAGCTAATGTTTTGTAAGCTTAAATATGAAGCATCAATTAATCTTAAATCAGATGCCGCATAGTTTGTAGGGTGACTATAAGTGACTCTTGGTAAGCTAGCAGTAGTGTTTTCAGGAGTCCAAGTAGACCCTAAAACATCGCTATGGAAGTTACCTCCTTGTTCTGGGTTGAAGGCACGCCAATAAACGTTATCCATACCATAACCACCTATTTGATAAGAGAAATCTACACCAAAATCGATGTTCTTGTAATTACCGTTAAAGCTGAAACCTCCATAGAAATCAGGTAAAGCGCTTTTTCCACTGAAAACTTGTTGAGCAGCTCCTATATCCTCAGTAACTTCAACTACCATATTTCCATTAACATCTAAGTTAGTAGGATCGTTTACATAGTATAAAGCATTACCGTTAGCTGGATTAACTCCTGCGAATTCTCTTAAATAGAAATCATATCTACCTTGTCCAACTTGTAAAGCGAATGGGAACTGATTGTTTGTTATGATATCACTACTCTCACCAAATAGTTTAGTAACTTCATTTTTAACATGCGTTGTATTAGCATTAAAGCTTAAGTTGTAGTCTTTGTTTCTTAAAATATCTACGCCTAATGTAATTTCATAACCAACATTTTCCATGTCAGCAACATTCTCTGGGAAAGGGCGACCACCTGCTGAACCAGCACGAGGAGTTAGGAAAAGCATGTCTGATACTTTTCTTGTAAAGTATTCAGCTTCTATGCTTATTCTATTGTCTAGGAATCTAGTTTCAAATCCAACATTAAAGTTACGGTTGGTTTCCCAAGTAATATCTTTATTTCCTAAGGTTGAAAGTTGAACACCTAATTGACCTGTACCTTGAGGTACGATGTATTGGTCTTGATATGGATAGTAGTTTCTTCCTCCTGTTGGTAAAAGAAGACCATCGTTACCTTGTTCACCATAACTAGCTTTTAGTTTTAATTCGTTTAGCCAGTCTGCGCTATCCATAAAGCTTTCTTGAGAAACTCTCCAAGCACCACCTATACCAAAGAAGGTACCCCATCTGTTGTCTGGGTGGAATACAGAAGATGCATCTCTTCTTAAACTACCGTTAATGTAGTAACGGTTGTCATAATCATAAGATAATCTAGAGAAATATCCTTCTAAAGAGTAGAATCTTTTACCTCCACCAGCTGGTGTGTCAGTTTCAGCACCTAAATCTAAAGCATCATTATTAGGTAATAAGATGTTAAATTTGTTACCAGTTAAGAAACTGAATTCATAGTCCATAGATTCGTGACCTAATAAAACAGCAATAGAGTGTTTGTTTATTTCCTTGTTCCAGTTTAATAATTGCTGGTTGGTGAAACTAAACGTTCTACTGTTACTGGCAGAAACTCTACCGTTAGCTGTAACTGCATCTCCATATAAAGGAGTATCTAAAGTATTGTTGTTACTTTGTATTAAATCTGTACTTAAGTTATAAGTGAACTTGAAGTCGTTCCAGAATTTAAAATCAAAATACCCCTGACCAGAAACATTGTCTGTAACCCTTTCGTTTTTATCTAATAAAGCAGTTGCTACAGGATTCTGTAACTGTCCATATGGTCTAGTAGAAGGAGCTATCGTTCCAGTACCATCGTCATATTGAGGGTTGCCGTTTTGATTTAAAATCATATTACCGTTTACGTCTCTTGCAAAAACAGGGTAAATAGGCGCAATACTTCTTGACCAAGATAATGGGTTTGAGTAGCTACCCGTTCCATCACCATCTACATTGTTTTGTTTGGTGTTTGCATAACGTAAGTTACCTCCAACTTTTAAGTTATCGGTAAGATTTGTATTTGTGTTTAACTGAGCAGTAACTCTCTGGAAACCTGAATTAATTACATAACCATCGTTGTCTTCATAACCTAAAGAAAGTAAAAAATCAGAGTCTTTACTTGCCTTTGCTACACTGATGTATGATTGAGTAGTGATGTTATTTTTGAATAAGTAATCATCCCAATCTTCGTTATATAATAAGTTAGCGTTAGGATTGAATTGACCAGTATTTGGATCTATTAATAAATTTCCAGCTACATCATATGGGTTGTAGTTTATAGGGTTTGCAGGAAAAACATTTGTACCTAAGTCATCAACATTAGTAATTAGGTTAGTAGCAGCTAAGTTAGAAGCTGTTTGTATAGGCATCCCTTGATCTACAACAAAACCATTTCTTAAATTTTGGTAGTGAGCTCTTAGGTAGTCAGAAGAACTATCTATCATCTCATAGTCTTCAGCAGATCTTCTATTAAAACCAACTCTATTGTCTACAGTAACACTTAGCTTATCAGTTTTTCCTTTTTTGGTTGTTATGATAATAACACCATTCGCACCTCTATTTCCGTATAATGCAGCAGCTGCAGCATCTTTTAAGAAAGTAGTAGACTCTATATCTTGAGGGTTTATAGCGTTAATATTACCAGAATAAGGTACGCCATTAACAACATACAAAGGAGCAGAAGAAGAACTGATAGAACCAATACCTCTGAAACGTACAGTTGGTGCAGCACCAGGTTGTCCAGCTTGTTGTACAATTTGTACTCCGGCAACTTTACCTTCTAAACCTTGAACAACGTTTGCAGATTGTACTTGTCCTAACTCTTCGCTGCTTATAACGGCAACTGAACCAGTAATAGCTTCTTTCTTTTGTGTACCATATGCGGTAACAACTATTTCATCTAGCTCATTATCAGGAGTTAGAGTGGCGTTTATAGAAGTTCCATTAACAACAATAACTTGTGTAGCGTAACCTACATAACTAAACTCTAAAGTATCTCCATTTTTAGCTTTAATAGAGTATTTTCCATCAAAATCAGTAGAAGTACCATTGGTAGTTCCTTTAATTAAGACAGTAGCTCCAGGTAATGGTAGACTGTTTTCGTCTAACACTGTACCGGAAACTGTCTGTTCTTGTGCAAATGTTAACTGCACGACAAACGCTAACAATAGCGTTAAAATTCCATTGAATTTTGTTTTCATGTTATAAATAATTTGAATTAGCCAACGACAAAAGTCTTAAAATAAAGTTAATAAAACAATAAAAAGGCCTTAAAAAGTATAATATACCTCATTAAAAACTCATATTTTGTTAATAAAATTAACATATGTTATGTGTAATTCTATAGGTTTTATAGGGTTTTGTTTAAAATATCGTTTTCAGGCTAAGGTGTATTTTAGAGTTTGAAAATTTAACAATTTCCTTGTTGGTTTTGCTATTTGCGAAGATAAAACGAAGTAGATTGTTGTTGGCTTGTAGTCCAAAACCTAGTCCAAAACCAAATAAATTGTTTGTTGCGTTGTTGATTTGGTTTTTGGTGTATCCATAATCTGTAACGCTGTGAATGTATATTGAGTTGTTGAGTGTAATTCGGTATTCTAAGTTGAGTATGTTGTATAGATTACTTGGTATGCTGTTTTCTTGAAAGCCTCTTATGGAGTTGATTCCTCCAATGAAATGTGATTCGTTTTCTAATAGGTTTTCGCTAATTAAATAGTGGCTCTGGTTTTTGATATATATAGCGTTTCTCTGGTTAAGATCGAAAGTGTATTCGCTGCTTAGTGATATGTTTTGTTGAGTTGTGTTTGTTTCGCCTGTTCTTTTTCCGGTTCCAATTTTCAATCTTGTTAAGGTTTTGTTAACAAAAAGTTTGTTTTGGCTTGGTTTAGAGTGTTCTATGTTTAAAGTGTAGTTGGTCTTTTTGTAATCGGTGTTAGTTATCGATAGGTTTTTTAGGGCATTTGAATTAGTGAACTCTATTCCTGTGCCGATTTTTAAATTGCTGTTGATTTGATAAAAAGTTCTAATGTGTTGTTGGGTGTTGGTAAAGGTTGAGTCTTTTCTGAAAATGTCTAGTTCTCCTTCGAAGCTTATTGGTGAGTTAAATAAAAATGGTATGTTGGTTCTTAAATTTAATTTTCTTTGTTCGTTTTCTGTAGATTGGTATCTAAGATGAAGTTCTTCTCCTGAGTTTAGGTTGTTGATTAGTTGAAGATTTATATTTCCGTTAAATTCTATTTTGTTGGTTTCTGTGTCGGAAGAAAATCCTAAAAACCCATCAAAAGAATTGCTTTGTTTTTTTGTTATATAAAGGTAGACTTCTGTTGAGTCTTTTGTGAATAGAACTCCTGGTTTTTGTGATTCTGAGGCAAATCGTAAGCTGTTGATTTGGTTTGACTTTTTTTCTAACTCAGAGGTGTTGAGTTTCTTGTTTGTTCTTATGTTAAGTTGATGTTTTAGGAATTTTCTTGGGAATTTCTCGTAACCTTTAATAACGATATTGTTTATTGAGTTTGTTTTAGAGGTGGTTGTGTTGAGTTGGGCGGACACTAAATCATCTATTATGGTGATGTTTTGTAGTTGTAGTTTGCTAAATGTTTTTCCAGAGTCTACATAATGCTTTATGATGGAGTTAAGGTTTGTCTTTAAATCCTTGGTTTTACTTGTGAAGTGTGACGTTTTTATGTTGGTTTCTGGTGTTAGGATTTTTTCTAGTTTTTTGTTGGGTATTTCTTTATTGTGAAATATTTGTATTTCTGTGTATTGTTTGTTTGGGGTTATTGTGGTTGTGTATAGGCTGTCGTTTGTTTTTTTGAGAGGCGAAACCTCAGTGTTAAAATACCCTTGATTAAATAGGGATTCTTTTGTGTTTAAAAGGTGTGTGTTAATTTCTTTAAGGTTTTTAAAGTTTAGTAGTTGGTTTAATGTAGGTTGAGAAGTGCTGTCGTTGGTTTTCGTTTTTAAGTAGAAGTTCTGGCTAAAACTAAAGTTTAGGAGGGTGAAGTGTATGATAAGTGTTAATAGTAGCTTGTTCATTTTTTGTAAAGCAAGGTTTTGAATTCTACAATGGTAAAACTAAATAGAATACTAATATGTTGGGTTGTTTTTAAGATTTATTTATATGGGATGGGTTGAATGAGGGTTTGAATAAGGGTGTAAAAGGTGGGTTAAATAGCAGGTTTGTTAAGTGTTTTTGAATCTTCTTGAAAATTAATGAGTTGGCGTTTGATTTATAAGAATTTATTCATACATTTGCAGCCCTCTAAGGAGAGGAAGTAAAATTTATTAATTAATATTATTTATGCCAACAATTTCACAATTAGTACGAAAAGGTAGAGCCAAAATAACTAAGAAGAGTAAATCGGCTGCTTTAAATTCGTGTCCTCAAAGACGTGGTGTTTGTACTCGTGTTTATACAACGACGCCTAAAAAACCAAACTCAGCAATGAGAAAGGTAGCAAGGGTTCGTTTAACGAACGGTAACGAGGTAAATGCATACATCGGTGGAGAAGGTCACAATTTGCAAGAGCACTCGATAGTATTAGTTAGAGGAGGAAGGGTAAAAGATTTACCAGGAGTTAGATATCACATTGTTCGTGGGGCTTTAGACACTGCAGGTGTTGAAGGAAGAACGCAACGTAGATCTAAGTATGGTGCAAAACGCCCTAAAAAGTAATTAAAAAAAACTTTTAAAAGTTAAGACATGAGAAAAAGAAAGGCGAAAAAAAGACCACTTTTACCAGATCCAAGGTTTAATGATCAGTTAGTTACAAGATTTGTAAACAACTTGATGTTAGATGGTAAGAAGTCGGTTGCTTTTAAAGTATTTTATGATGCGATGGATATCATAGAAGAAAAAAATCAAGACGAAGAAAAAACAGCTTTAGAGATTTGGAAAGATGCGTTATCTAATGTTATGCCACATGTGGAGGTTCGTTCTCGTCGTGTTGGTGGGGCTACATTTCAAATCCCTATGCAGATCAGACCAGATAGAAAAGTTTCTATGGCAATTAAGTGGTTGATTTCTTATACACGTAAGCGTAACGAGAAAACTATGGCTGCTAAATTAGCTGCAGAGGTTATGGCTGCTGCAAAAGAAGAAGGAGCTGCAGTTAAGAAAAGAGTTGATACTCATAAGATGGCTGAAGCGAATAAAGCATTCTCTCACTTTAGATTTTAATACCAATAGAAATGGCTAGAGATTTAAAATATACAAGAAATATAGGTATTGCAGCACATATTGATGCTGGAAAAACTACGACTACAGAGCGTATTTTATATTATACGGGTGTAAGTCACAAAATTGGAGAGGTGCATGATGGTGCAGCTACTATGGACTGGATGGAGCAAGAGCAAGAAAGAGGTATTACAATTACTTCTGCTGCTACTACTTGTGAGTGGAAGTTCCCTACAGAAAATGGTCAAGCTACTCCAGATACAAAAGGATATCACTTTAATATTATTGATACTCCAGGTCACGTTGATTTTACAGTAGAGGTTAATCGTTCGTTAAGAGTTCTTGATGGGTTGGTTTTCTTATTTAGTGCAGTAGATGGTGTTGAGCCACAATCTGAAACTAACTGGAGATTAGCAGATAATTACAAGGTTCCTAGAATTGGATTTGTTAATAAAATGGACCGTCAAGGATCCAACTTTATGGCAGTTTGTCAGCAAGTTAAGGATATGTTAGGTTCTAATGCAGTTCCAATTGTAATGAATATTGGAGATGAAATCGACTTCAAGGGTATTGTAGATTTAGTTAAGAACCGTGCTATTGTTTGGCATGATGAGACTCAGGGTTCTACTTTTGATGTTATTGATATTCCAGAAGAATTAAAAGAAGAGGCTGCTGAGTTAAGAGGTAAACTTATTGAAGAAGTTGCTGCTTACGATGAGAATCTTTTAGAGAAATATATGGAGGATGAAAACTCTATTACAGAAGAAGAGGTGCATGCTGCATTAAGAGCTGCTGTAATGGATATGTCTATCATTCCTATGATTTGTGGTTCTGCATTCAAGAATAAAGGTGTTCAGTTCTTATTAGATGCTGTTTGTCGTTATTTACCTTCTCCAACAGATAAGGAGGCGATTGTAGGAACAGATCCTAATACTGGTGAGGAGATTTCTCGTAAGCCAGACGCAAAAGAGCCATTCTCGGCTTTAGCATTTAAAATTGCTACAGATCCTTTCGTAGGGCGTTTAGCATTCTTTAGAGCTTATTCAGGTCGTTTAGATGCGGGTTCTTATGTGTTAAATAACCGTTCAGGAAAGAAAGAGCGTATTTCTCGTATTTATCAAATGCACTCTAATAAGCAGAATGCAATTGAATATATAGAGGCTGGAGATATTGGAGCAGCTGTAGGTTTTAAGTCTATTAAAACTGGAGATACATTATCTGATGAAAAGAATCCTATCGTTTTAGAATCGATGGATTTCCCAGATCCGGTAATCGGTATTGCTGTTGAGCCAAAAACTAAGGCTGATGTAGATAAGTTAGGTATTGCTTTAGCTAAATTAGCTGAAGAGGATCCAACGTTTACGGTAAGAACAGACGAGGCTTCAGGACAGACTATTATTTCTGGAATGGGAGAGCTTCACTTAGATATTATTGTTGATCGTTTAAAGCGTGAATTTAAAGTAGAGGTTAACGAAGGTCAACCTCAAGTAGAGTACAAAGAAGCAATTACAGCTACTGCAGATCACAGAGAGGTTTACAAGAAGCAATCTGGTGGACGTGGTAAATTTGCTGATATTGTATTTACTATGGAGCCTGCTGAAGAAGGTAAGCAAGGATTAGAATTTGTTTCTGAAATTAAAGGTGGTAACGTTCCTAAGGAATATATACCTTCTATTGAGAAAGGATTTAAAGAAGCTATGAAGAATGGTCCGTTAGCGGGTTATGAAATGGATAGCTTAAAGATTACTTTAAAAGATGGTTCTTATCATGATGTAGATTCTGATCAATTATCATTCGAATTAGCTGCTAAATTAGGTTATAAAGCTGCTGCTAAAGCTGCTAAAGCTGTAATTATGGAGCCTATCATGAAATTAGAGGTTCTTACTCCAGAAGAAAACATGGGTGATATTGTTGGTGACTTAAACAGACGTAGAGGTCAGGTTAACGATATGGGAGACCGTGCAGGTTCTAAAGTTGTTAAGGCAAATGTTCCTTTATCAGAAATGTTTGGTTATGTAACTTCTTTACGTACGTTATCTTCAGGTAGAGCAACTTCTACTATGGAATTTTCTCACTATGCTGCAACACCTTCTAATGTTTCAGAAGAAGTAATTGCTGCTGCTAAAGGTGTTAATGCTTAATTTTAAGAAAAATGAGTCAAAAAATCAGAATAAAATTAAAGTCTTACGATCATAACTTAGTAGATAAGTCTGCTGAGAAGATTGTAAAAACAGTAAAGAGTACAGGTGCTGTTGTTACGGGTCCTATTCCTTTGCCTACTCATAAAAAGATATTTACAGTTTTACGTTCTCCACACGTAAACAAGAAATCTAGAGAGCAGTTTCAGTTAAGCTCTTATAAGAGATTATTAGATATCTACAGTTCTTCTTCTAAGACGATCGATGCGTTGATGAAGTTAGAATTACCAAGTGGTGTAGAGGTAGAGATTAAAGTGTGATAACTGCTTTCTAAAACGATAGTTTTAGAAGAACATGTCCTGAGCTGTTTGCAAAGGAAAAACGGATAAAATACAATTCAGGCTTGAAAGTATTTTTGAGCCTGAATTTTATCAAATAAATAATAATTATTAATCAGATTGCAATTGCAATCAAAAACTAAATTAAATGTCTGGGTTAATTGGAAAGAAAATCGGCATGACTAGTTTATTCGATGAAAACGGGAAAAACATTCCTTGTACAGTAATCGAAGCAGGTCCATGTGTCGTTACCCAAGTCAGAACCAAAGAGGTTGACGGGTATGAAGCTCTTCAGCTTGGTTTCGATGACAAGGCAGAAAAACGTGCTACTAAAGCGACTGTAGGTCACTTTAAAAAAGCAGGAACTTCGCCTAAGTACAAAGTTGTTGAATTCCAAGGATTTGAAGAAGAGTATAAATTAGGTGATGCTATCACTGTTGAACATTTTGCTGAAGGGGAATTCGTAGATGTATCTGCAACTTCTAAAGGTAAAGGTTTTCAGGGTGTTGTAAAGCGTCATGGTTTTGGTGGTGTAGGTCAAGCTACTCATGGTCAACACAACCGTTTAAGAGCTCCTGGTTCTATTGGTGCTGCGTCTTATCCTGCGAGAGTATTCAAGGGAATGAAGATGGCCGGAAGAATGGGTGGAGATAAAGTGAAAGTTCAAAATTTAAGAGTTTTAAAAGTAGTTCCAGAAAAGAACTTGCTTGTTGTTAAAGGAGCTATTCCTGGACACAAAAACGCTTATGTAACTATTGAGAAGTAATGAAAGTAGCAGTTTTAGATATAAACGGAAAAGAAACAGGTAGAAGTGTAGAGCTTTCTGATGCTGTTTTCGCTATTGAGCCTAACAATCACGCTGTTTATTTAGATGTTAAGCAATACTTGGCTAATCAACGTCAAGGAACGCATAAGGCTAAAGAAAGAGCTGAGATTGCTGGTTCTACTAGAAAAATTAAAAAACAAAAAGGAACTGGTACTGCAAGAGCAGGTTCTATCAAGTCTGGTGTTTTTAGAGGTGGTGGACGTATGTTCGGACCTAGACCAAGAAATTACGGTTTTAAATTAAATAAAAATGTTAAGCGTTTGGCTAGAAAAACAGCTTTTACTATTAAAGCTAGTGAGAAAAACCTTATCGTTTTAGAAGACGTAAATTTCGATTCTCCAAAGACTAAAGAATTCAAGAACATGTTGAGTTCCTTAGGGTTAGCAGATAAAAAATCATTGTTTGTGTTGGGTGAATCAAATAAAAATGTATATTTGTCGTCACGTAATTTGAAGCGTTCTAATGTTGTAAACTCTTCAGAATTAAGTACTTACGAATTAATGAATGCTAATTCGGTAGTTCTTTTTGAGAGTTCTTTAGAAGGAATAGTGTCGAATTTAACTAAATAATTGATTAAGAATGAGAATTTTAGTTAAGCCTATTATAACAGAAAAAGCTACTAATGCAAGTGAGTTAAGTAACTGCTTTACATTTGTAGTAGATAAGCGTGCTAATAAAGTAGAGATTAAAAAAGCGGTTGAGGCTGCTTATGGAGTTTCTGTTGAAAAAGTGCGTACTATTAACGTGAGACCAGATCGTTCTCAGCGTTATACAAAAACCGGAATATTAACTGCTAAGACCAATGCTTATAAGAAAGCAATGGTTCAGTTAGTTGAAGGTGATACGATTGATTTATATGCTAATATGTAAATAATAAAGACAAGAAATGTCAGTTAGAAAATTAAAACCAATCACGCCAGCTCAGCGTTTTAGAGTAGTAAATGGATTTGACGCCATCACTACTGATAAGCCGGAGAAAAGTTTATTGGCTCCGATAAAAAGGTCTGGTGGTAGAAACAGTCAAGGAAAAATGACTATGCGCTATAGAGGTGGTGGTCATAAAAGAAGGTATCGTATTATGGATTTCAAAAGAGAGCGTTTCGATGCTCCTGCTGAAGTTATGTCTATTCAGTACGATCCAAACAGAACTGCATTTATTGCGTTAGTGCAATATGCAGATGGAGAAAAAAGATATGTAATTGCTCAAAATGGTTTACAGGTTGGGCAAAAAATAGTTTCAGGTAAGTCGGTTGCTCCAGAAATTGGAAACGCTATGCCTTTAAGTGCTATTCCTTTAGGAACTATTATTTCTTGTATAGAATTACGTCCAACTCAAGGAGCTGTAATGGCTCGTTCTGCTGGAGCATTTGCTCAGTTAATGGCAAGAGATGGAAAGTATGCAACAATCAAATTGCCATCTGGTGAAACTAGAATGGTTTTAGCTGATTGTTTAGCTACTATTGGTGCGGTTTCTAATTCAGATCATCAATTAATGGTATCAGGTAAAGCTGGTAGAACAAGATGGTTAGGTAGAAGACCAAGAACTAGACCAGTAGCAATGAACCCTGTTGATCACCCAATGGGTGGTGGTGAAGGAAAATCTTCTGGAGGACACCCAAGATCAAGAAAAGGTTTACCTGCTAAAGGATTCAAGACTAGATCTAAGACCAAAGCGAGTAATAAGTATATTGTAGAACGTAGAAAGAAATAATAAGATATGGCACGTTCATTAAAAAAAGGACCTTATATTCATCATAGTTTAGAGAAGAAAGTTCAAGCAAACGTTGAGTCTGGTAAGAAAACAGTTATCAAGACTTGGTCAAGAGCTTCAATGATTTCTCCAGATATGGTAGGGCAAACAATTGCTGTTCATAATGGTCGTCAGTTTGTACCTGTTTATGTTACAGAGAACATGGTAGGTCATAAATTAGGAGAGTTTTCACCAACGCGTTCATTCCGTGGACATGCAGGTGCGAAAAATAAAGGTAAAAAATAGAAGCTATGGGAGTTCGTAAAAGAGAAATGGCCGATAGAATTAAGGCTGAGAAAAAGCAAACTGCTTTCGCAAAGTTGAATAACTGCCCTACATCACCAAGAAAAATGCGTTTAGTGGCGGATTTAGTAAGAGGTGAGCAAGTAGAAAAAGCGCTTCATATTTTAAGATTTAGCTCAAAAGAAGCTTCACGTCGTTTAGAAAAGTTATTGCTTTCTGCAATTGCAAATTGGCAAGCTAAAAACGAAGATGCAAGTATCGAAGATGCTGAGTTATATGTGAAAGAGATTAGAGTAGATGGAGGATCAATGTTAAAAAGATTGCGTCCAGCTCCTCAAGGTCGTGCACACAGAATTAGAAAAAGATCTAATCACGTTACATTAGTGTTAGGGTCAAATAATAATACACAAAGTTAAGATAACAGTATGGGACAAAAGACAAATCCAATCGGGAATCGCCTTGGTATAATCAGAGGATGGGAATCTAACTGGTACGGAGGTAACGACTACGGTGATAAACTTGCCGAAGACGATAAGATTAGAAAATATATCCACGCTCGTTTATCTAAAGCTAGTGTTTCAAGAGTAATAATCGAGAGAACTCTTAAACTTGTAACCGTTACTATCACTACGGCTCGTCCAGGTATCATTATTGGTAAAGGAGGTCAAGAGGTAGACAAGTTAAAAGAAGAGCTTAAGAAAATTACTGGTAAGGAAGTTCAAATTAACATATTTGAAATTAAGCGTCCTGAATTAGATGCTCATTTAGTTGCAAGTAGTATTGCGCGTCAGATCGAGAATAGAATCTCTTACAAGCGTGCTATTAAAATGGCTATACAAGCTGCAATGAGAATGAACTCTGAAGGGATTAAAGTTCAGATATCTGGTCGTTTGAATGGTGCTGAAATGGCGCGTTCGGAGGCTTACAAAGATGGAAGAATTCCTTTGTCTACTTTTAGAGCAGACATTGATTACTCACTTGTAGAGGCTCATACTACTTATGGTAGATTGGGAATCAAAGTTTGGATCATGAAAGGTGAAGTTTATGGTAAAAGAGAACTTTCTCCATTAGTTGGTTTATCTAAGAAGCAACAAGGTGGAAAAGGCGCTGGACGCGGCGGGAACAACAAACCACGTCGTAGAAAGTAATTAAACAAAAGAGAAAATGTTACAGCCAAAAAGAACAAAGTATCGTAAAGTACAGAAGGGCCGTATGAAGGGTAACTCTAATAGAGGTCACCAACTTTCTAATGGAATGTTTGGTATCAAATCATTAGATGCATCATTTATTACTGCTCGTCAAATAGAAGCTGCACGTATTGCTGCTACTCGTTATATGAAAAGGGAAGGTCAGTTATGGATTAAAATTTTTCCAGACAAGCCAATTACAAAAAAGCCTCTTGAAGTACGTATGGGTAAAGGTAAAGGTGGAGTTGAGTATTGGGCAGCTGTTGTAAAGCCAGGTAAAATTTTGTTTGAAATTGGGGGAGTACCTCAAGAGGTTGCTAGAGAAGCATTGCGTTTAGCAGCACAAAAGTTACCGGTTAAAACTAAGTATGTAATAGCTAGAGATTACGAAGCGTAATTTAAATTTATTAAAGATTTATTATGAAACAATCAGAAATAAAAGATCTGTCTACAGCTGATTTACAAGATAAGCTTGTTGAGCTTAGAAAGAGTTATGCTGAATTACAAATGGCACACGCTATCCAGCCTTTGGATAATCCGTTACAATTGCGTACGTCAAGAAGAACTATAGCTAGGGTTTCAACAGAGCTAACAAAAAGAGAATTATAATAATTCTGCTGAAAGATGGAAAAAAGAAACTTAAGAAAAGAAAGAATAGGGGTTGTTACTAGTAACAAAATGATGAAATCAATAGTGGTTTCTGAGGTGAAAAAAGTAAAGCACCCTATGTACGGTAAGTTCGTTTTAAAAACGAAGAAGTACGTTGCTCACGATGAGCAAAACGATTGTAATATTGGAGATACTGTAAAGATCATGGAAACAAGACCTTTAAGTAAATCTAAATGTTGGAGATTAGTAGAAATAATTGAAAGAGCGAAATAATTATGTTACAACAAGAATCAAGACTTAGAGTTGCAGATAATACAGGAGCAAAGGAAGTTTTAACTATCCGTGTTCTTGGTGGAACTAAAAGAAGGTATGCTTCAGTAGGAGATAAAATTGTTGTTACAGTTAAAGACGTAACACCTAACGGTTCAGTTAAAAAAGGACAAGTTTCTACAGCTGTAGTGGTAAGAACTAAAAAGGAAATAAGAAGACCAGATGGTTCTTATATCCGTTTTGATGATAATGCATGTGTATTATTAAACCCTACAGGTGAGATGAGAGGAACTCGTGTTTTCGGACCAGTTGCAAGAGAACTTCGTGATAAGCAATTTATGAAAATTGTATCATTAGCGCCAGAGGTGCTTTAATACATCCAGAAAAGATGACAAAATTAAAGATTAAAACAGGAGATACGGTTAGAGTTATTGCTGGTGAGCATAAAGGATCTGAAGGTAAGGTTACCAAGATTTTTCATGCCAAAAACAGAGCAATAGTAGAAGAAGTTAACATGGTTTCTAAGCATGTTAAGCCAAGCGCTCAAAACCCTCAAGGTGGTATTGTAAAAAAAGAAGCTTCTATTCATGTTTCTAACTTATCGTTGTTGACTTCTAAAGGAGAAACAACAAGAGTTGGTTACAAGATGGAAGGTGATAAGAAAGTAAGATTTTCTAAAAAATCTAATGAAGTAATTTAGTTATGACTTACGTACCAAGATTAAAACAAGAGTATAAGGACAGAATTGTTGCTGCTCTTACAGAAGAATACAGTTATAAAAATGTAATGCAAGTTCCTAAATTAGAGAAGATTGTTCTTTCTCGTGGTGTAGGTGCTGCTGTTGCAGATAAGAAACAGATAGATCATGCTATTGACGAGTTAACTAAAATTACTGGTCAGCAAGCAATAGCTACTATTTCTAAGAAAGATGTTGCTTCTTTCAAATTGCGTAAAGGGATGCCAATTGGAGCTAAAGTTACGTTAAGAGGAGAAAGAATGTATGAGTTTTTAGATCGTTTAATTACTGCTTCTTTACCACGTGTTAGAGATTTTCAAGGAATCAAGGCAAATGGTTTTGACGGAAGAGGTAATTACAACTTAGGAATTACAGAGCAAATTATTTTCCCAGAAATTAACATCGATAAGGTGAATAAGATTTCGGGTATGGATATTACTTTTGTAACTTCTGCTGATACAGATAAAGAAGCAAAGTCATTATTAACAGAATTAGGTTTACCTTTTAAAAAGAACTAAGACATGGCAAAAGAATCAATGAAAGCCCGTGAGGTGAAGAGACAAAAATTGGTTGCAAAGTATGCTGCAAAAAGAAAAGCTTTAAAAGAAGCTGGAGATTATGAAGCATTACAAAAGTTACCTAAAAACGCTTCGCCAGTACGTTTACATAACAGATGTAAATTAACAGGTAGACCAAAAGGTTATATGCGTCAGTTCGGAATTTCTCGTGTTACATTCAGAGAAATGGCTAACCAAGGATTAATTCCTGGTGTTAAAAAGGCAAGCTGGTAATAAAAAGTATTTAATTGGTTTCAGGTTTCCCCTGAAGAGTTCAGGGGGAAAACCAAAACCGCAAATTTATATAGATGTATACAGATCCTATATCAGATTATTTGACAAGAGTTAGAAATGCTGTAAGAGCTAACCATAAAGTGGTTGAGATTCCAGCTTCTAATTTGAAAAAAGAAATAACTAAGATCTTATTTGATCAAGGTTATATATTAAGTTACAAATTCGAAGATTCGAAAGTACAAGGAACTATTAAAATAGCTTTAAAGTACGGAGAGAATAAAGAGTCTGTAATTAAAAAAATCCAAAGAGTTAGTAAGCCAGGTTTACGTAAGTATGCGGGTTCTACTGAATTACCAAGAATTTTAAATGGCTTAGGTATTGCTATAGTTTCAACTTCTAAAGGAGTTATGACTGATAAGCAAGCACGTCAAGAGAATGTTGGTGGAGAAGTTCTTTGTTTCGTTTACTAATTTTTAAAAGGAAAAAGAAATGTCAAGAATCGGTAAAAGTCCAATCACAATTCCAGCAGGAGTTACAGTTGATGTAAAAGACGAACAAGTAACAGTAAAAGGAAAGTTAGGAGAATTAACTCAAGACGTTCAAGATATTACTGTAAAAATAGAAGATGGTGTTATAACATTAGAGCGTCCCTCTGATGCTAAACAGCATAGAGCTAAGCATGGTTTATACAGAGCTTTAATTAATAATATGATTGAAGGTGTGTCTAAAGGATTTACTAAAGAATTAGAACTAGTTGGTGTTGGTTACAGAGCAAGTAATCAAGGTAACAAATTAGATTTAGCTTTAGGTTTTTCTCATAACATAGTAATGGATATTGCTCCTGAAGTTAAAGTAGAAACTGTTTCAGAAAAGGGTAAAAATCCAATCGTAAAATTAACTTCTCACGATAAGCAATTAGTAGGTCAGGTAGCGGCTAAAATCCGTTCTTACCGTAAGCCAGAGCCATATAAAGGTAAAGGTGTTAAGTTTGTAGGTGAAGTTATTAGAAGAAAAGCTGGTAAGTCGGCTTAATATTTTAAGTTTGTAGTTTGGGAAACAAAAAGGATTATTTTTTCCGTTAAATTTTATAATACTTTTTGTTTTCTAAATTCCATCTTACTATTAATAAATAGTTAAAAATTAACAAATGAAATTATCAAAAAACGATAGAAGAGCGCGTATTCATAACAGAATCAGAAAGACAGTTTCTGGTACTGCTGTAAGACCACGTTTAGCTGTTTTTAGAAGTAATAAAGAAATCTATGCTCAGGTTATAGATGATGTTGCTGGTAAGACATTAGCTGCAGCTTCTTCTAGAGATAAAGAAATTAGTTCTCAGTCAGGTACAAAATCTGAAATAGCGACTATGGTTGGTAAAGCCATTGCAGAGAAGGCTGCTAAAGCAGGTGTAGATATTGTCTCTTTTGATAGAGGTGGTAACTTATACCATGGTAGAGTAAAGTCATTAGCTGAAGGAGCTAGAGAAGGTGGATTAAAATTCTAAGAAATTATGTATCAGAAATACAAAAACGCAGAACTAGTAAAACCAACAGGATTAGAATTAAAAGATCGTTTAGTTGGTGTACAGCGTGTAACTAAAGTAACAAAAGGGGGTAGAGCCTTCGGTTTTTCTGCTATTGTAGTAGTAGGAGATGAGAATGGTGTTGTTGGTCACGGTTTAGGTAAGTCTAAAGATGTTGCCAGTGCTATCGCTAAAGCTATAGAAGACGCTAAGAAAAATTTAGTACGTATTCCTTTACGTAAAGGTACGTTACCACACCCTCAAAAAGGGAAGTTTGGTGGTGCAAGAGTAAACATTATGCCTGCAGCTCCTGGTACAGGAGTAATATCTGGTGGTGCTATGCGTCACGTATTAGAAGCAGTTGGAGTTCATGATGTATTATCTAAGTCTCAAGGTTCTTCTAACCCTCATAATGTTGTTAAGGCAACTTTTGATGCGTTATTACAATTAAGAGGAGCAGATACTATTGCTAAGCAGCGTGGTATTACTTTAGAGAAATTGTTTAAAGGATAAACCTAGGAAAGATGGCAAAGATCAAAGTAACAAAAACAAGAAGTGCAATTAACAGACCAGCAAGACAAAAAGCTACATTAATAGCTTTAGGTTTAAAGAAGATTGGTCAAACAGTTGAGCACGATGCTACACCAAATATCCTTGGTATGGTAAATAAAGTTAAACATTTAGTTTCTGTACAAGAAGCTTAATATAAATCTTATAGCGATGAGTTTAAGTAATTTAAAACCAGCTTCAGGTTCAGTACATAATAATTCTAAGAGAGTTGGTAGAGGCCAAGGATCAGGAAAAGGTGGTACTGCTACAAGAGGTCATAAAGGGGCTAAGTCTAGATCTGGATATTCGAGAAAGATCGGTTTTGAAGGAGGTCAAATGCCTTTACAAAGACGTGTGCCTAAGTTCGGTTTCACAAACATTAACCGTAAAGAGTATGCAGGTGTAAATCTTGATACTTTACAAGGGTTAGTTGATACCGGAGTAATTACTGATACTGTAGATTTAGAAACGTTAGTAGCTAACAGAGTTGTTGGTAAAAACGATTTAGTTAAAATCTTAGGTAGAGGAGAATTAAAAGCAAGTTTAAAAATATCTGTTCATAAGTTTACTGCTACTGCAAAAGCTGCTATTGAGGCTGCTGGTGGTGAAGCTGTAACTTTATAAACTTATTTTATGAAAAAAATAATAGAATCAATAAAAAGTGTTTGGCAAATAACAGAGTTAAAAGAGAAAATTCTTTTAACTCTAAGTTTGTTGTTGGTGTACAGATTTGGTGCACAAATTGTATTACCTGGAATTGACGTAAGTGAATTAGGCAAACTTGGCGAAACTTTTGGTGGAGGAGGTTTTTTAGGAATATTAAATGCCTTTACCGGAGGAGCCTTATCTAAAGCATCAGTATTTGCTTTAGGTATTATGCCTTATATTTCTGCTTCTATTGTTGTGCAATTAATGCAAGTTGCAATTCCTTATTTGCAAAAATTACAAAAAGAAGGAGCGAGTGGTCAGAAAAAAATTACTCAAATAACAAGATGGTTAACTATCTTAATTTGTTTAGTTCAAGCACCATTCTATCTTACAGGTTTACAACAGTTAGGTGTTCCTGCATCTGCATTTGGTGAATTAGGAGCTCCAGACTTAATAGGTAACACTTTTATGACCCTAATTTGGGTGTTTATTTTAGTTGCCGGATGTATTTTTGCAATGTGGTTAGGTGAAAAAATTACTGATAAAGGGATAGGAAATGGTATCTCATTATTAATTATGGTAGGTATTATTGCTACCTTACCAAGTTCTTTTGTTCAAGAAGTTATGTCTAGATTTTCTGGAGAAGCTGGAACAGGAGGGTTAATGATGATTTTATTAGAGGTTGTTGTTTGGTTGGTAATTATATTATTGTCTATTATGCTAATTATGGCTGTAAGACAAGTTCCTGTGCAGTACGCACGTCGTTCTGCTGTTGGAGGATATGAAGAAGGAGCTAGACAATTTTTACCTTTAAAATTAAATGCTTCTGGAGTAATGCCAATCATTTTTGCTCAAGCAATTATGTTTGTGCCTGCTGCATTAGGTAATGCTTTTGGTGACGGTGAAGTAGCTCAGTTCTTAAAAACTGAGTTTGGGAACATGTTTGGTTTCTGGTATAATTTAGTATTTGCTTTATTAATTATTGTATTTACATATTTATACACTGCAATGATGCCTCAAAGCAATCCTAATAAAATGGCTGAAGATTTAAAACGTAGTAATGGTTTTATTCCGGGTATTAAACCTGGAACAGAAACAGCAGACTATCTAGATAAAATTATGTCTAATATAACCTTGCCAGGTTCTGTGTTTTTAGCGCTTATAGCAATATTACCTGCTTTTGCGTATAATTTAATGGGATTACAACAAGGATGGGCATTGTTTTACGGAGGTACTTCTTTATTAATTTTAGTAGGGGTAGCGATAGATACAATGCAACAAGTAAATGCTTATTTATTAAATAAACATTACGACGGTTTAATGCAATCAGGTAAAAATAGAAAAGCAGTAGCGTAATTAGGCGCTAGTCGTTGGTTAATCTTGAAGTTAGGTTAAAATAGTTCCTTAAAATATTTTGGTACATAATTTGTAAACTAACGATTGATAACTAATAACTAATAACTAAATAAAATGGCAAAGCAACCAGCAATAGAACAAGACGGTAGTATTATAGAAGCATTATCTAATGCTATGTTTAGAGTAGAATTAGAGAATGGACATATAGTTACCGCTCATATCTCAGGTAAGATGCGTATGCATTATATAAAGCTATTACCAGGAGATAAAGTAAAGCTAGAAATGAGTCCTTATGACTTGTCTAAAGCAAGAATAACATACAGGTACTAAAATACTTGTGTTAAAATTATAAATATTCTAGCAATTTAATTACTTTTGCGCTCTCGTTTAAGTAATTAAGTTGCAACGAGTAAAAAATGTAAGTGATTTGCTTGCATTTAATATTAAATTTTTAACAGATGAAAGTAAGAGCATCAGTAAAAAAAAGAAGTGCAGAGTGCAAAATCGTACGTCGTAAAGGAAGATTGTACGTTATTAATAAAAAGAATCCTAGATTTAAACAAAGACAAGGGTAATTATGGCAAGAATTGCAGGTGTTGATATCCCAAAACATAAAAGGGGTGTAATCGCATTGACATATATATTCGGTGTTGGGTCTAGCAGAGCTAAAGAAGTATTAGCTAATGCAGGAGTTGACGAGAATATCAAAGTGTCAGATTGGAACGATGAACAAATTGGTAAAATCCGTGAGCAGGTAGGTACATATACTATCGAAGGAGAATTACGTACTGAAATTCAATTAAACATTAAGCGTTTAATGGATATCGGATGTAACAGAGGAATCCGTCACAGAGCTGGTTTACCATTAAGAGGACAACGTACTAAGAACAACTCTAGAACAAGAAAAGGAAGAAGAAAAACAGTTGCTAACAAGAAAAAAGCAACTAAATAATAAGTAATCATGGCAAAAGCAAAAAGCACAAAAAAACGTAAAGTTGTAGTTGAGGCAATTGGTGAAGCACATGTTACTTCATCTTTCAACAACATCATTGTTTCGTTAACAAACAAAAAAGGTGATGTTATTTCTTGGTCATCAGCAGGTAAAATGGGCTTTAGAGGTTCTAAAAAGAACACACCTTATGCAGCTCAATTAGCAGCAGAAGATGCGTCTAAAGTAGCTCATGAAGCTGGTTTAAGAAAAGTAAAAGTTTATGTAAAAGGACCTGGTAACGGTAGAGAGTCTGCTATCAGATCTATCCATAATTCAGGTATTGATGTTACAGAAATCATTGATGTAACTCCAATTCCTCACAATGGTTGTAGACCACCAAAAAGAAGAAGAGTATAATTATACTACAAGTTACAGAAGCACAGTAAAGCTGTGTTTCTGTTTTTTTATATTTAATAATCATTGAGAGGAATAAACGGTTATCGAAGGATTAAAGTAAGACCTTAATTCATAACCCCTCTCACAATTTTTTTAGAAATGGCAAGATATACTGGTCCAAAAACTAAAATTGCTCGTAAATTCGGTGAAGCAATTTTCGGAGATGATAAATCTTTTGAAAAAAGAAATTATCCTCCAGGTCAACATGGTAACAACAGAAGAAGAGGTAAAAAATCTGAGTATGCTATCCAATTGGCTGAAAAGCAAAAAGCTAAATATACTTATGGTATATTAGAGCGTCAATTCTCTAACTTATTTAAGAAAGCATCTGCTAGTAAAGGTATTACTGGTGAAGTTTTATTACAATTATGTGAGTCTAGATTAGATAACGTAGTGTATAGAATGGGTGTTTCTCCTTCAAGAAATGGAGCACGTCAGTTAGTATCTCACAGACACATTACAGTTAACGGAGAAATAGTAAATATTCCTTCTTACCAATTAAAAGCTGGAGATGTTGTTGGTGTAAGAGAAAAATCTAAATCTTTAGTTGCTATTGAGAATTCATTAGCTGCTAATAGTAATGTTTATGAGTGGATGACTTTTAACTCAGCTACTAAAGAAGGAACTTTTGTTTCTGTTCCTGCTAGAGTTCAGATTCCTGAAAACATTAAAGAGCAATTAATAGTAGAATTATATTCTAAATAATAAATTAATCATATTGAAGCTTGGCCAAAGGGTTTGTTCGTGTTTCTTCAAACTTATAAACCGCGCAACTAAGTAACAATTAAAACGAAGAAAAAAATGGCGATATTAAATTTCCAAAAACCAGATAAGGTAATCATGATTGACTCTTCTGAATTCGAAGGTAAATTCGAGTTTAGACCATTAGAGCCTGGTTATGGTTTAACAGTAGGTAATGCTTTAAGAAGAGTTTTATTATCTTCTTTAGAAGGTTTTGCTATTACTTCGACACGTATAGAAGGTGTAGATCATGAGTTTTCTACAATCTCTGGTGTAGTTGAAGATGTTACTGAAATTATCTTAAACTTAAAGCAAGTACGTTTTAAGCAACAAATAGAAGATGTAGATAACGAAACTGTTTCAATATCTGTATCTGGAAAAGAGCAGTTAACTGCTGGAGATTTCCAAAAATTTATTTCTGGTTTCCAAGTATTAAATTCAGATTTAGTAATCTGTAATTTAGATCCGAAAGTTACCATTAATATGGAAATCACTATTGAAAAAGGTAGAGGTTATGTTCCTGCAGAAGAAAATAAAAAAGCTACTGCTCCATTAGGAACTATCTTTGTAGATTCTATCTACACGCCAATTAAAAATGTTAAGTATAGTATAGAAAACTTCCGTGTTGAGCAAAAAACCGATTACGAAAAATTAGTTTTTGAAATTAGCACAGATGGATCTATTCATCCTAAAGAAGCTTTAACAGAAGCTGCTAAAATCTTAATTCACCACTTTATGTTATTCTCTGACGAGCGTATCACTTTAGAGGCTGATGAGATTGCTCAAACAGAGACCTACGATGAAGAATCGTTACATATGAGACAATTGCTTAAGACTAAGCTTGTTGATATGGACTTATCTGTTCGTGCATTGAACTGTTTAAAAGCGGCAGAAGTAGATACTTTAGGAGACTTAGTTTCTTTTAATAAAAATGATTTAATGAAGTTCCGTAACTTCGGTAAAAAATCTTTAACAGAGCTTGAAGAGCTTGTAAACGTTAAAGGTTTAAATTTCGGAATGGATTTAAGTAAATATAAATTAGATAAAGATTAATTCATCATATTTTGCTCCTCAATAGTGGGTTGAAGCAAGATGATGTTAAATTTAAAATGTCATGAGACACGGTAAAAAAGTAAACCATTTAGGTAGAAAAACTGCACACAGAAAGGCAATGTTAGCTAATATGGCTTGTTCATTAATAGAGCACAAGCGTATTAATACAACTGTTGCAAAAGCTAAAGCTTTAAAGCAATTTGTAGAGCCTCTAGTAACTAAATCTAAATCAGATACAACGCATAACCGTCGTTTAGTTTTTTCTAAATTAAGACAAAAAGATGCAGTAACTGAATTATTTAGAGAAGTAGCTACTAAAGTTGCTGATAGACCAGGAGGTTACACTAGAATTATCAAATTAGGTAATCGTTTAGGTGATAATGCAGATATGGCTATGATTGAGTTAGTAGATTACAATGAAATCTATAACGCAGATAAAAAGGCTGCTAAGAAATCTACTCGTCGTGGTAGAGCTAAAAAAGCTGCTGCTCCTGCTGTTGAGACTCAAGCAACTCAAGAAGAAGAATAGAATGATTTCGTATTCGTAAATAATAAAGGATAAACTTTTTAGTTTATCCTTTTTTTTATACTTAATTTTGCACACCAAATAACACACAACACAGCACATGAAATATCAATCTCGTAAAAAAGCAATTTTATTATTAGCTGATGGAACTATTTTCTATGGTAAATCAGTAGGAGATAAAGAAGGAACTTCTTTTGGAGAAGTTTGTTTTAACACGGGTATGACTGGTTATCAAGAAATCTTTACAGATCCGTCTTACTTTGGTCAGTTAATGGTTACCGCCAATGTACATATTGGTAACTATGGTACAAATGAAAATGAAAATGAATCTGATAGCGTTAAAATATCAGGTTTAATTTGTAGAAACTTTAGTTATGATTATTCTAGGGTTGATGCTAAAGAATCTCTAGAAGATTTTTTAAATGCGAATAATCTATTCGCTATATCAGATGTAGATACAAGAGCATTGGTTTCATATATTAGAGATAATGGAGCTATGAATGCTGTGATTTCTACTGATGTTGATAATATAGAAGGTTTAAAAAAGCAATTGGCAGAAGTTCCAAACATGAATGGTTTAGAGTTGGCTTCAAAAGTTTCAACCAAAGAGCCATACTTTTTTGGTGATGAAAATGCTTCTTTAAAAGTTGCTGCTTTAGATATCGGAATAAAAAGAAATATTTTAAGAAACATAGCTTCTAGAGGAGTTTATGTTAAGGTTTTTCCATACAATGCAACTTTTGAAGAAATGAGTGCTTGGAATCCTGATGGGTATTTCTTGTCTAACGGACCTGGAGATCCAGAACCATTAGTAGAAGCTCAAGCTGTTGCTAAAGAGATTATAAAAAGAGATTTACCATTGTTTGGAATTTGTCTTGGGCATCAAGTAATAGCAATTGCTAATGGTATCTCTACTTTTAAAATGCATAATGGTCACAGAGGAATAAATCATCCAGTTAAAAACTTAGCAACTGGAAAAGGTGAGATTACATCTCAAAATCATGGATTTGCTGTAGATAGAGAATCGGCAGAAGCAAATACTGATGTTGAAGTTTCTCATGTTCATTTAAATGATCATACTGTAGCTGGACTTAAAATGAAAAATAAGAATTGTTTTTCGGTTCAGTATCACCCAGAAGCAAGTCCAGGGCCTCACGATTCAGCGTATTTGTTTGATCAATTTGTGGCCAATATTAAAAAAGCTAAATTACAACAAGCATAAACTAAAAACAGGCCCAATCGGGCCTGTAAATTTTTAACTATAATACAACAAATTATGGGTATGATTATTAACATTCATGCAAGACAAATTTTAGACTCAAGAGGAAATCCAACTGTTGAAGTAGATGTTACTACAGAAAATGGGGTAATGGGTAGAGCAGCTGTTCCTTCAGGAGCATCAACTGGTGAACATGAAGCAGTTGAGTTACGTGATGGAGGGAAAGCTTTTATGGGAAAAGGAGTGTCTAAAGCTGTAGAAAATGTTAACACGCTTATAGCAGAAGAATTATTAGGGATTTCTGTTTTTGAGCAAAATACTATAGATCAATTGATGATAGATTTAGATGGAACTCCAAATAAATCTAAATTAGGAGCTAATGCTATTTTAGGAGTTTCTTTAGCTTGTGCTAAAGCAGCGGCTAATGAATTAGGATTGCCTTTGTATAGATATATTGGAGGAGTTTCTGCTAATACATTGCCAGTTCCTATGATGAATATTATTAATGGTGGTTCTCATAGTGATGCTCCAATTGCTTTTCAAGAGTTTATGGTAATGCCAGTAAAAGCTAAAAACTTTACTGAAGCAATGCAAATGGGTACAGAGATTTTCCATCATTTAAAGAAAGTATTAAAAGATAGAAATTTATCTACTGCAGTTGGAGATGAAGGAGGTTTTGCACCGACTTTAGATGGTACTGAAGATGCGTTAGATTCAATCAAGTTAGCTGTAGAGAATGCAGGTTATAGTTTTGGAGATGAAATCATGATCGCTTTAGATTGTGCTGCTGCTGAATTCTATGTAAATGGTAAATATGATTATACTAAGTTCGAAGGTGATAAAGGAGCTGTAAGAACTTCAGAAGAGCAGGCACAATATTTAGCAGATTTAACAACAAAATATCCAATTATCTCTATTGAAGATGGAATGGATGAAAACGATTGGGATGGTTGGAAAACTTTAACTGAAAAAGTTGGAGATAAAGTTCAATTAGTTGGAGATGATTTATTTGTAACTAATGTAGAGCGTTTATCGAGAGGTATAGAAAATAATACTGCTAATTCAATTTTAATTAAAGTAAACCAAATAGGTACTTTAACAGAGACAATTGCAGCAGTTAATATGGCTCATAATGCAGGTTATACGTCTGTAATGTCTCACCGATCTGGAGAAACAGAAGATAATACTATAGCAGATTTGGCAGTAGCCTTAAACTGTGGACAAATTAAAACTGGTTCTGCCTCTCGTTCAGATAGAATGGCTAAGTACAATCAACTATTGCGTATAGAAGAAGAGTTAGGAATGGTTGCTTATTATCCGCAAGAAAAAGCGTTTAAAGTAAAGTAATTATAAGCGTATTATAAAATTATACAAAGCCTTGTTAGGAAGTAGACTAACAAGGCTTTTTTTATGTTAAAATTTAATTTTATGTTAACATGAAATTTTGTAAATTCGTGCGAATTAATAAATAATTAAAAAGGAAGGAAAAGACAATGTCAGAAATAGCTACTTTAGAAGTAAACGGTAAAAAAATAGAATTCCCAGTAATTGTTGGTACAGAGAACGAAGTTGCCATAGATATTAAAACATTAAGAGGAGCATCTGGAGGTGTAGTAACTATAGATCCGGGGTATAAGAATACAGGTTCTTGTCAGAGTGCCATAACCTTTTTAAATGGAGAAGAAGGAATTTTAAGATACCGTGGTTATTCTATAGAAGAGTTAGCAGAGAAAGCTGATTTCTTAGAAGTAGCGTATTTATTAATTTTTGGAGAATTGCCAACAGCTGAGCAATTAGAAAAATTCCATGCTGATATAAAAGCTGAAGCTCATGTAGATGAAGATGTTAAGAAAATATTAGATGGTTTTCCTAAATCAGCACATCCAATGGGAGTTCTGTCGTCATTAACTAGTGCCTTAATAGCGTTCAACCCTAGCTCTGTAAACGTAGATTCAGAAGAAGATATGTACAATGCAATAGTTAAGGTGTTGGGGAAATTTCCAGTTTTAACAGCTTGGGCTCATAGAAAGAGAATGGGATTACCTTTAGATTACGGTGATGATAATTTAGGTTATGTTGAAAATTTCATGAAAATGATGTTTAATAGGCCTAATAAAGAGTACAAGGCCAACCCAATAGTTACTAATGCTTTAGACAAGTTACTTATTTTACACGCAGATCACGAACAAAATTGTTCTACTTCTACAGTGCGTATAGTAGGATCTTCTCACGCAGGTTTATATGTTTCTTTATCGGCAGGTATATCTGCTTTATGGGGACCTTTGCACGGTGGAGCTAATCAAGCAGTATTAGAAATGTTAGAAGCTATTAAGCTAGATGGTGGAGATACTAAAAAGTATATGGGAAAAGCTAAAGATAAGGCAGATCCTTTCCGTTTAATGGGGTTCGGTCATAGAGTTTATAAAAACTTCGACCCTCGTGCTAAAATCATTAAAGTTGCTGCTGATGAAGTACTAGCAGATTTAGGAGTTAACGATCCTATTTTAGATATAGCTAAAGGATTAGAGCAAGAAGCATTGTCTGATTCTTATTTTGTAGATAGAAAATTATATCCAAACGTAGATTTCTATTCGGGAATTATTTACAGAGCTATGGGAATACCTGTAGAAATGTTTACGCCGATGTTTGCATTAGGTCGTTTACCAGGTTGGATAGCTCAATGGAGAGAAATGCGCTTGCGTAAGGAACCAATTGGTCGTCCTCGTCAGATTTATACAGGAGAAAATTTAAGATCTTTCAAACCTGTAAATGAAAGATAGCATCATATAAATTAACCTTAAAGTGTGTCATACAAAGCTTGTCTATGTAGGCACACTTTTTTTATACAAAAAAAGACTAGTGGTATAATTTCGACCTGTAACTTTAACAGTGTCTTTTAAACTAGTATTTTTGTCTGATTGTAAAAGAAAAAGAAATCAAGATGAGTAAATCGATAAAAATTATAAAAAACAGATCTGATATTGGAGCTGGAACCAGAGGGTCTGATTTAGGAATTGATGCTATAGAGATAGCAGCTATTAATGAAAAGAATGATTATTTTAATCAGTTTGATTTTGAAGATTTAGAAACAGAGAATGAGTCGATTTATAATAAAGTTACCAATTCTTTTGCTAAAAGAGTAAAAAGTGTTTACGAGCAATGTGAAAGGCTGAGTACTTCTGTTGCAAGAAATATTAACGAAGGTAATTTTCCGTTAGTAATATCAGGAGATCATTCATCTGCTTTAGGAACTATTTCTGGAATCAAAGCTGCTCATCCCAATAAAAGATTAGGAGTTGTATGGATTGATGCTCATGCAGATATACATTCACCTTATACTTCTCCTTCAGGTAATATTCATGGAATGCCTTTGGCTGCTGCTTTAGCCGATGATAATTTAGATTGCCAAATAAACGAGGTAACTGGAGATACTGAAAAGTATTGGAATGCCATGAAAAATATTGGCGTCGATGGGGCTAAAGTTTTAGCACAAGATGTAGTTTATTTTGGAGTAAGAGATACTGAAGAACCAGAAGACAAGCAAATTGCAAAGCTTGGAATTAAAAACTATATGGTTCATGAGGTGCGTTATAGAGGTTTAGAAACCTGCGTAAATGAAGTTTTAGATACTATGTCAAACTGCGATATGATTTATATTTCGTTTGATGTAGATAGTATGGATTGTGATTTAATATCTTACGGAACAGGAACACCGGTGCCTAAAGGGTTTGATCAACATGAAATTATAGCAATTATCAATCAGTTATTAGCATCTAAAAAGGTTGCTTCTGTTGAGTTTGTAGAAGTAAACCCACTATTAGATTTTAAAGGTAATAAAATGGCTGAAACTGCTTTCGAAGTGTTAGATGCGGTTACAAAACAATTAAAAGAAGTGCTGTAATTGAATAAGCAGACTACAAATACGGTTTTAATGGTTCGGCCAGTTGCTTTTGTTAAAAATGAACAAACAGCTATATCGAATCATTTTCAACAAGATATTTTGTCTACTCCAAATGCGATCCAAGAAAAGGCTTTAAAAGAGTTTAATGGTTTTGTAAAGGCATTAAAAGATGTAGGTGTTAAAGTGTTGGTAATAGAAGATACTAAAGAACCACATACTCCAGATTCTATTTTCCCGAATAATTGGATATCTTTTCATGAAGGAGGTACTGTTGCTGTATATCCTATGGAAGCCGTTAATCGTAGAGATGAACGTAGAGAAGAGGTTTTAGAGCTAGTGGAGGAAAACGGACTTCAGATCAATAATGTTATCGATTATACTGAAGCAGAAGAGGAAGGTGTTTTTCTAGAAGGAACCGGAAGTATGGTTTTAGATAGGCAATATAAGAAAGCTTATTGTGCATTATCCTCTAGAGCAGACGAAGATTTATTTGTAGAGTTTTGCGAGGATTTTGATTATGATCCAGTTATTTTTAGAGCTAATCAAACCGTAAAAGGGAATAGGAAACCTATTTATCATACAAATGTGATGCTTTGTATAGGTGAAAAATTTGCAGTTATTTGTTTGGATGCGATAGATGATAAAAAGGAAAAGAAAAATGTTTTACAACATTTAAAGCAAACTAATAAAGATATTATTGCAATAACGGAAGAACAGATGCATTCTTTTGCTGGCAATATGTTAGAGTTAAAAGGAAATAATAAGCAAATTCTTGTAATGAGTACTCAAGCAAGAGAAAGTTTAAAAACTGAGCAACTTGTTAAACTTGAAAAATATTGTTACCTTTTGACGGTAAATATATCAACTATAGAAACTTTAGGTGGCGGAAGTGCTAGATGCATGTTAGCTGAAGTTTTTTAACCCTTTATAGACCCAGTATATGTTATCAAAGAAGACTAAATACGGATTAAAAGCACTAAGCTATATTTCTCAAAAAGAAATTGGCACTCCAATACTAATATCTGAGATTGCTGAAGAAAAGAATATTCCAAGAAAATTTTTGGAAGCAATATTACTACAGTTAAAAAATAGTGGCTTTCTGGGGTCTAAAAAAGGAAAAGGAGGAGGGTATTATTTACTTAAAGATCCTGAGAGTGTTTCATTAGCTGCATTGATTAGAGTTTTAGAAGGGCCTATTGCAATGTTACCCTGTGTTAGTTTAAATTTTTATGAAAAGTGTGACGATTGTATAAGTGAAGATGTTTGTAGTTTACACACTTTAATGTCTGAGGTTAGAGATAGTACCTTAGGAATATTAGAAGGTAAAAAATTATCAGATTTATAATGTCAAAAAGCTTTATGAATATTGATGTTTATCTTGTTAATAGTACATTTTGGGGTAAATGTAGTTTAATAGCTATATATTACAAATCCGTTAGAGGATAAGGGTTTGTGATTTTATTAGAAGTTTCTAGTGAAACTATTTATATAGAGGAGTGTTACCTAGTTATGGTAGCGTAGTTAAAAAAGAAGTTATTCCAGCCCATAAATATTCTATTCCTAAGGCAATAACAATAAAACCAATTATTCTTGATATCGAATTTATACCATTAGGGCCAAGAACTCTAATAATATATTGCGACCCTCTCATCATAATATAACAAATAAGACAAACTAAAAGAACAGCAATTAAAGTTGTAGTAATTTGGCTAGTGTTTGTGTACTCTTCGTTTAAACTAATTAATAATGAAATAGAACCAGGTCCAGCCATCATAGGAATGGCTAAGGGGGTTAGAGAAATTTTCTCTCTATCGTGAGCGGCTTGTTTTCGAGCTTTATTCATACCCCTGTTTTTAGAGAACTCACCTTTCAATAAGGCAAAACCTGATGAAGCAATAACCAAGCCTCCAGCAACTTTAAGAGCACTTAAGGTAATGCCAAAAAAAGCTAAAACATATTTTCCAACAAAAAACGAAATAACAAGTATTACAAAAACATTGATGCTTGCTAATAATGAGGTTTTGTTAATTTCTTTTCTGGTGTCACCCTCAGTTAAACTAACAAAAATAGGTACTGTGCCTAAAGGATTCATAACCGAAAATAAAGCTCCAAATATATAAAGGAATAATTCCATTTTTTAAAAATTTGGGCAAATGAACATCTTTTTTTTGGTTTAACAATAAGAGACAAGAATAACTTTTGTTAACTAAAAGTGAATTTCTTCAAACGGTGTGTTTTTAACGATTAAAAGCTGATAATTGTTTTTTATAGATGTATTTGTGTGGTGAAACTAACAAATATAAATACCTAAATATGTGGTTTTAAAAAGTAGTTATGTAATGAATTAAATTATCTTTGCAGCTTAATTATTTGAAGTATCATGAGTATTCAGGAAATCTTAACAGCAGAGGTAAAAAAAGCTGTGCAGTCTATTTTTAATATTGAGTTACCAACGGTAGAGTTTCAAGCAACGCGTAAAGAATTTGAAGGTGATGTTACAGTGGTTGTGTTTTCTATGCTAAGGTCTATAAAAGGGAATCCGGTACAAATAGGTGAAGCGATTGGACAATACTTAGTAGATAATGTAAAAGAAATTACAGCTTTTAATGTTGTTAAAGGTTTTTTGAATTTAGTGATAGATAATAATTACTACATTTCTGTATTCAATACAATTAGAGGAGAAGAGAATTATGGTTTTGTTTCTCCTAAAGAAGGAGAAAAAGCAGTAATGGTAGAATATTCTTCGCCAAATACAAATAAGCCGTTACATCTAGGGCATGTAAGAAATGTATTGTTAGGATATTCGGTTGCTGAAATTATAAAAGCTTCCGGAAAAAAAGTATACAAGACTCAAATTATAAACGATAGAGGAATTCATATTTGTAAATCGATGTTGGCTTGGCAGCGATTTGGAAATGGAGAAACACCGGATTCAAGTGGGTTAAAAGGAGACAAATTAGTAGGTAAGTATTACGTAGCTTTTGATAAAGCTTATAAAGAAGAAATTGCTGGTTTAATAGAAGGGGGAATAAATGAAGAAGAGGCTAAGAAAGAAGCACCTATATTTAAAGAAGCACAAGAAATGCTGCGTAAATGGGAAGCTGGAGATAAAGATGTAGTGGCACTTTGGGAGAAAATGAACCAATGGGTGTATGATGGGTTTGAGGTAACCTATAAAAACATAGGTGTTGATTTTGATTCTTATTATTATGAAAGTAATACCTATTTATTAGGAAAAGATAATATTGAAGATGGGTTGGCTAGAGGGGTTTTCTTTAAAAAAGAAGACGGTTCTGTTTGGTGCGATTTAACAGAAGACGGATTAGATGAAAAACTGGTATTGCGTTCAGATGGTACGGCAGTTTATATGACTCAAGATATAGGTACTGCTATTCAGCGTATTAAAGATAATCCAGATGTTGGCGGAATGATTTATACGGTAGGGAATGAGCAAGACTATCATTTTAAAGTATTGTTCTTGATTTTAAAGAAATTAGGTTATGATTGGGCCGAGAACCTATCGCATTTAAGTTACGGAATGGTAGATCTTCCTTCTGGTAAAATGAAGAGTAGAGAAGGAACGGTAGTAGATGCAGATGACTTAATGGATGAAATGACCACTACAGCTAAAGAGATTTCTCAAGAATTAGGAAAGCTTGACGGGTATTCTGAAGAAGAGAAAAACCAAGTATATAATACAATAGGTTTAGGAGCTTTAAAATACTTTATATTAAAGGTCGATCCTAAAAAACGTATTTTATTCGATCCGAAAGAGTCGGTAGACTTTCAAGGTAATACAGGACCATTTATTCAATATACTTATGCTAGGATTCAAGCAATTTTAAGAAAAGCTGATTTTGATACTTCAAAAGCTGTAGATGTTGAATTACATGAAAAAGAAAAAGAGCTGATAAAACAAGTAATGTTGTATCCTGAAACGATCCAACAAGCTGCTAAAAATGAAAGCCCAGCATTAATAGCTAATTACACTTATGATTTAGTAAAGCTTTATAACTCTTTCTTTCAAAATGTTTCAATTTTTGGAGCAGACACCCAAGAAGAAAAAGTGTTTAGAGTTCAGTTGTCTAAAGTAGTAGGAGATGTAATAAAATCTGCTTTTGGATTATTGGGAGTTCGAGTTCCAGAGAGAATGTAAAATAAAAAAATAAAAAAGGCTGATTTTAAACAAATCAACCTTTTTTATTTGAAGCTTAAGGATGTTAATTATATAAGTTGATATTCGAACCGTCGAAATGGCCAAAACCGTATTGAGAAGTTAAGAAAACAAATTGTTCTTCTCCAGTAAAGACAATCTTTTTCACGTTAATTAGTTTTCCGTACTCATGAGAGATAGCACCTTCATATAGTAGGACATTAGGATCTATAATAAGTTCATTATTTAACTGCCCTTCTTTTTTAGTTATTTTATAAAATCCATAATTAGAGTAGTAATACAAAGATTTATCATAAGAATTAAAGGCTACCTGCCCAATAATCTCATTACGTTGGAGTTTTAGTTGTTTTTCTAAATGCTCTTTTGCCTGGTAAAAGTCCTTGGTTGGAGTTTTAGTATAAGCAAATATTCCACTATTTCTATGCGAATATGGTAAACCCTCGCTAAAGTAATAATTCCCTTTTTCATCTTGACAAATAGACTTCAGACCAAAATATAGAGGTGCTTCCACGGGGAATTTAAAACTATATTCTTTCCCTTCTTTTTTTATATAGAAGTCATACTTTTTTAGTTGTTTCTTTCTTAAAACAGCCATGTATTCTTCTTTGCTATTATAATCTTTCTTATCATCAGGAACAAGAAGTAATTTATTGTTTACATAAGAACTTTTTTTAGTGTCGAAAATAAAGACCTCAGAAAATTTACCAAAGTCATAACTAATCCAAATACGGTCTTTAGAATCTATATAGGTTAAGTTAGGTTTTCTAAGTTTGTTGTTTTTGTAGCTATAAATTCCATTGCCAATTCTGTGTTTTTCGGTAGGTAAAAAGTACTTGCTATTAAATTTTATACCCTTACTAGATAATGAAGCTATTTGGTTGTTTTTGGTTTTAAAAATAGCATAAGGTTTCCCTGTAAAACCACCTTCTTTTTTCCATTTATTAGTACTTGTTTCTTTAAAGATTTCACCGTCTGTTGTTGCACAGTATATATCATCTTTTTTAGTTTTAGTAACGCAAGATATGTTCTTTTTGATGTATTTTATAGAACCATCTTTCATATCCCATACAACTAATTTATTGGTTTTAGAAACAGCATAAACCAAGCTGTTCTTAACTTCAATATCTACATACTTACTTTCTGGCAGTTTGGCTTTTTGTGAATAAGTACTTAATGAAGTAAAAAGAATAAGGTAAAGAAGTTTTTTAAACATTAAATTTGTTATTGTGTTGATTATGTGTTTAAAATTACAATTTTTATCAATAGAAAGCTTGTATTTCTTATAGATTACTTTTTGCTACTCATTGCATTTCCATTATCTTTGCATTTCTTAAAAACAGAAATAGTTTATGTTTAATAATTTAAGTGAGAAGTTAGATAAGGCGCTACACGTGTTAAAAGGTCATGGTAGTATTACAGAAGTAAATGTTGCTGAAACTTTAAAAGAAGTACGTAGAGCTTTATTAGATGCCGATGTTAACTTTAAAATAGCCAAAGAGTTTACCAAAAGAGTAAAGGAAAAAGCCATTGGATCTGATGTATTAACTACATTGCAACCAGGGCAGTTAATGGTAAAAATTGTTAAAGATGAGCTAACCGAATTAATGGGTGGTGATGCAGCAGGTGTTAATTTATCTGGTACGCCAACTGTTATTTTAATGTCTGGTTTACAGGGATCTGGTAAAACTACTTTTTCGGGTAAATTAGCAAACTATTTAAAAACTAAAAAAACAAAGAAACCATTATTAGTAGCTTGTGATGTGTATCGTCCGGCTGCAATAGATCAGTTACATGTTGTAGGAGATCAAATAAAGGTAGATGTCTTTTCAGATAGAGGGAACAATGATCCAGTTGCTATTGCACAAGCAGGTATTGCACATGCAAAAGCTAACGGACATAATGTTGTTATTGTCGATACCGCTGGTCGTTTAGCAGTAGACGAAGAAATGATGACAGAGATTTCTAATATTCATAAAGCAATTCAACCACAAGAGACCTTGTTTGTTGTAGATTCTATGACAGGTCAAGATGCGGTTAATACAGCCAAAGCATTTAATGATGTATTAAATTTTGATGGGGTTATATTAACCAAGTTAGATGGTGATACTCGTGGTGGAGCTGCTATTTCTATTAAATCTGTAGTTAACAAGCCAATAAAGTTTATTGGTACAGGGGAGAAGATGGAAGCAATAGATGTTTTCCATCCATCACGTATGGCAGATCGTATCTTAGGGATGGGAGATGTTGTGTCTTTAGTAGAGAGAGCGCAAGAGCAGTTTGATGAAGAAGAGGCGAGAAAATTACAGAAGAAAATTGCTAAAAACCAGTTCGGGTTTGATGATTTTTTAAGCCAAATACAACAGGTTAAGAAAATGGGTAATATGAAGGACTTAATGGGAATGATACCAGGTGCTTCTAAAGCTATGAAAGGAATTGATATAGACGATGATGCTTTTAAGCATATTGAAGCTATAATTTACTCAATGACTCCAGGTGAGAGAACTAAGCCAGCAACGATCAATGCTAGTAGAAAGAAAAGAATTGCTAAAGGAGCAGGAAGGTCTGTGCAAGAGGTAAACCAGTTGTTAAAACAGTTTAACCAAATGAGCAAGATGATGAAGATGATGCAAGGCGGAGGCGGAAAGAAGATGATGCAAATGATGAAAGGAATGAGATAAAAATATGCGCTGTCAATAACTAGACAGCGCTTTTTAATTATATATAACACACAACACAACAACTATGACATTACTTGATGGAAAAAAAGTAAGTAACGACATTAAAGATGAAATTGCTGTAGAAGTAAAAAAAATGAAAGAAAGAGGAGAGAAGGTTCCTCATTTAGCAGCAGTAATAGTAGGTAATGACGGTGCCAGTTTAACTTATGTAAATTCAAAAGTAAGATCTTGCGAACGTGTAGGTTTTGAGTCTACTTTGGTTCAAATGCCAAGTACTACTAGTGAAGTAGAACTATTGAATAAAATAAAGCAGTTGAATGAAGATGATCATATAGATGGATTTATTGTTCAATTACCTTTGCCTAAACAGATTGATGATCAGAAAATATTAATGGCTATTCATCCAGATAAAGATGTAGATGGTTTTCATCCAACAAATTTCGGAAAAATGGCTTTAGATATGAGTACGTTTATTCCAGCAACTCCATTCGGAATTTTAGAGTTGTTAGAGCGTTATAATGTAGATACAAAAGGTAAGCATACAGTTGTTATTGGTCGTAGTCATATTGTAGGAAGACCGATGAGTATTTTAATGGGACGTAAAGGTTGGCCTGGTAATTCTACGGTAACCTTAACGCATAGTCATACCAAAAATATTACACAGATTATTAGTCAAGCAGATATAGTTATTTCGGCTTTAGGGATACCAGATTTCTTAAAGGCAGAGATGGTTAAAGATGATGCGGTTATTATAGATGTTGGGATTACTAGAGTTCCAGATGAAAATGCTAAAAGAGGGTATGTAATAAAAGGAGATGTAGATTTCGAAAATGTCTCTAAAAAAGCAAGTTACATCACTCCTGTTCCTGGAGGTGTTGGACCTATGACAATTGCAATGCTAATGAAAAATACTTTGTTGGCTAGAGAGAGGCATAAAGCAAATAAATAAACAAAAAAAGCCTTGTAACAAATTACAAGGCTTTTTTTTTAAACAGTTTTACTAGAATCTTCTGTAAGTCTATTCAATTCTTTGAGTTCTTTAGGAGTAATATCTCGCCATTTGCCAACAGGAACATCTAAGCTAATATTCATGATACGTACACGTTTAAGTTTAGTTACTTCGTAGCCTAAATATTCACACATTCTACGTATTTGTCTATTTAAACCTTGTGTAAGTACTATTCTGAAGATAAATTTACTTACTTGTTCAACTTCACACTCTCTTGTAATTGTGTCTAAAATAGGAACTCCATTACTCATTTTCTGGATAAAGACTTTAGTAATAGGTTTATCTACGGTTACTAAATATTCTTTTTCATGATTATTACGAGCCCTTAATATTTTATTTACAATGTCTCCATCGTTAGTTAGAAAAATAAGTCCTTCACTAGGTTTGTCTAATCGACCAATAGGGAAAATACGAGTAGGATAATTTATATAATCTATAATATTGTCTTTTTCTACTCGTGTGTCTGTAGTGCAAACAATACCAATAGGTTTGTTAAAAGCTATGTAAACAGGTTTTTCATTGTTGTTGTTAACTAATTTTCCATCTACTTTTACAATATCTTCAGGGGCTATTTTAGTACCCATTTCTGGAATAGATCCGTTAATGGTTACTCTTCCTTCGTCTATAAGTTTATCGGCTGCTCTACGAGAGCAGTAACCTATTTCGCTTAGGTATTTGTTAATTCTTTTTAATTGTGGTTTGTCAGGCATCTAAATAAAGGTAATAAAAAAAGCTACCTGATAAGGCAGCTTTTGTATGTTTAAAGTTGCTAATTATAGTTTAGCAAACATTTTTTCCATTTTTACTTTTTGCTCAGTAGCTAATTCAGGATCAACTAAAATTCTTCCTGAGTGTTCGTCAGTAATTATTTTTTTACGTCCAGCGATTTCAGCTTGTACTTGTGGCGGTATTGTAAAGTAAGAACCTCCAGCAGCTCCACGTTCAACAGGAACAACAGCTAAACCATTTTTAACGTTGTTCCTAATACGCTTATAAGCCTTAACTAAACGATCTTCTATTTGCTTTTCGTATTTAGCAGATTTCTCTAATAGAGCTTCTTCTTCTTTTTCTGTTTCGGCTAAGATCTCATTTAATTCATTTTTTTTGTGTTTTAAATGCGATTCTTTATCACCTAAACGATCTTTAGTTTGGTTAATAACTTCGTTTTTGTGCTCTATTTGTGCTTTAAATTCTTTAATATGCTTTTCAGCTAATTGAATTTCTAATTCTTGAAATTCAACTTCTTTAGTTAAAGAGCTAAATTCTCTGTTGTTACGAACATTCTTTTGTTGTTCGCTGTATTTTTTAATTAAAGCTTTAGCTTCATCAATAGTAATTTTCTTAGCACTAATTTCTGAAGTTAAAGTTTCAATATCAGCATTAAACTTTTCTAATCTAGTGTTTAAACCCGCTACTTCGTCTTCTAAATCTTCAACTTCTAAAGGAAGTTCTCCTCTTACGTTTCTAATTTCATCCACGCGAGAATCTATTAATTGCAAATCGTATAATGCTCTTAACTTTTCTTCTACTGTAGCTTCTTTCTTCTTTGCCATATCTTAAAAATAGTTGACTGGATTTGTATTTAAATCTGATAAAATGATACTGCTTGCCGGTAAGGCAGGTGCAAAATTAGCAATTTTTTTGGTAAGATACTCATATAAAAGTGATTTTGTGTACTGTTCGCTTTCATAATGACCTATATCGCATAATAAAATGCTTTGTTCTGCTTGATAAAAATCGTGGTATTTTAAGTCGGCTGTTATAAAGGCATCTGCTCCAGCTCTTTTTGCGGCTTTAATAGCAAAAGCACCAGATCCACCTAAAACAGCTATTTTTTTTATGCTTTTACCTAACAAATTGCTATGCCTAATGCAGTCAGTATTCATATTTGTTTTTAAAAATGGGAGGAATTCTTTTTCATCTATAGACGATGTTAGTTCACCAACCATACCCATTCCTATATTTTGATATTTATTTTCTAGAGTGGTAATTTCATAAGCGACCTCTTCATAAGGATGATGGGTAAACAAAATATTTAATATCTTAGACTCTAAATGTTTTTCAAACGTAATACCAATCTGAATCTCTTTTTCGATATGCAATTTCCCTCTTTCCCCAATAACAGGATTAGAGTTGTTATTCCCTTTAAAGGTTCCACTTCCTTCAATAGAAAAACTACAGTTGCTATAATTACCAATATTTCCTGCCCCCACTTCAAATAAGCGATCTCGTAATTCATTTGCATTTTCCTTAGGAACAAATGTGGTTAGCTTCCTTATAAAGCTTTTTTTGGGAATTAAAATTTCTCTGTTAATTAATCCTAATTTATCACAAATTGTACTATTAACACCATTTAGAACATTGTCTAACGCTGTGTGTGTGGCATAAATAGCGATATCATTTTTAATAGCTTTTATAAGAACCCTGTTTACATAATCTTGTCCGTTAAACTTTTTAATTCCTGAAAATACTATTGGGTGAAAACTAACAATTAGGTTGCATTTTTTTTCAATTGCTTCATCAACAATAGATTCTAAGCAGTCATGAGTAATTAAAATACCATTTACTTGATTTTTTTTATTACCAACAAGTAAACCTACATTGTCAAAATCTTCAGCATAAGCTTCGGGAGCAAGTTCTTGTAAAAAGTCTATAACGTTAGCTATTTGCATAGTTGTAAAATTAGATTTTCAAATATACCTAAAATCTAATTTGCCAGAGCCAAGAAGATAGTTTACTTTCGTTAATATGCGAGGACTCAGAAAAATTTTATTTCCATTTGCTATCTTATATGGTTTAATAACTTCTATTCGAAACTATTTTTTCGACATAGGATTATTGTCATCTAAAAAATATAAGCTACCTATAATAGTAGTTGGAAACTTAAATGTTGGAGGAACTGGAAAGTCGCCAATGGTAGAATATTTAATACGATTATTGCAAGATGAATATAAATTAGCTACACTTAGTAGAGGGTATAGAAGAAAAAGTAAGGGGTTTGTTCTTGCAGAAGATGGAGTGACTTCTAATGAATTAGGTGACGAGCCTATGCAATTTTATTCTAAATATAAAAAATGCTCTGTTGCAGTAGATGCAGATAGACAAAATGGAATAAACAAACTACAGGATATTGTTAATCCAGAGGTAATCGTATTAGATGACGCTTATCAGCATAGAAAAGTAAAGGCCGGATTTTATGTGCTATTAACTAAATATAATGACTTGTATGTAGACGACTATATTTTACCTACAGGGAATTTAAGGGAGGCTAGAAAAGGAGCTAATAGGGCAGATGTAATAATTGTTACTAAATGTCCTACAGAGCTAAGTAAATTAGATCAAGAAGAGATTTTAAAACGAATACAGCCATTAAAGAGGCAAAAAGTTTTTTTTAGCTCAATTAAATATGATGAAAAGATTTTTAATAATGAAAAATCTTTTGTGTTGCGTGATTTGAAAAACACGTTTACATTGGTTACAGGTATAGCAAACCCTAGACCTTTGCTTGGATATTTGAATAGTTTGAAGTTAAAATACGAACATATTGCTTTTAACGATCACCACCATTTTTCTGAAAGGGATATAGAGTTATTAGCTAGAAAAGAGTTTGTTATTACCACAGAAAAGGATTACATGAGGTTAAAAGATCGTTTAAAAAATGTAATGTATTTACCTATACAAACTCAATTTATGAATAATAATGAAGAGTTTGATGAGATGATTTTTGATTACATAAAAAAAGACCTGCAAAAAACAGGCCTTTAAAAAACTAACTAAACTAGATTTTTTTATAAAAAAATCTTGAAAAAACTAACTCACTTACTTATTAAACAAGAAGTATGCCAGTTTTTATTTCTTCAATTGATTATAAACTTTGTTAAAGAAAATATCTGATTTAAATGGTTTAGATAAGATATCATCAAAACCTGCATTGTCAAACTCTTCTTGTTGCCTTTTATCTATAGTAATAGCTGTAAGGGCAATTATTGGAGTTTGTGTGTCAAATTTTCTTATTGCTGTGGTGGCTTCTATACCGCTTATACCGGGCATATGAATATCCATTAATATTAAGTCGAATTTATTTTCTTTAGCTTGGTTAATAGCTTCTGTACCATTGTCTACAGCTATACAAGTAATTTCTTTTTTAGCCAAAGTCTTTTTAGTAATTAACTGGTTTATTTTAACATCTTCAACGAGTAAAATATGCTTGTTTTTAAATGTTTCTAAGAAATCTTCTGGTTCGGTATTATTTTCTTCAAGAGTTACTGCATGGTCTGGAGCAATTTCAAAATTCATTTTAAAATAGAAATTAGTTCCTTTACCGGGCTCACTTTTTAATTCAATTTTACTACCCATTAATTCTAAAAGGTTTTTTACTATAGTAAGACCTAATCCAGTACCTCCATATTTGCGGTTAATTTGAACTGATCCTTGTGAAAAGCTTTCAAAAATAAGTTCTTGTTTGTCATAAGAAATTCCAATACCATTATCTTTTACTTCTAATAATAAACTAATAGTATTATTTGTCTGTTCTAGTTTTTTTATGTTTAAATCTACTTTTCCGTTTTTTGTAAATTTAATAGCGTTGCTTACCAGGTTAATTAAAACTTGAGAGATACGAAGTTTATCTCCCATAACATTTTCAGGAACACTTTCGTCTATATTAAGATTTAAGCTTGTTTTGTTGTCTTCTGCTGCTTTGTTTAGTGTTACTAAAACATTGCTAGATAGTTTTTTAAGATTGAAAGGTATGGTTTCTATTTCTATTTTATTAGCTTCAATTTTATTAACATCTAACATATCGTTGATAAAATTTAACAAATAATCTCCCGAAAAACGTAGAGACTTTAAATGTTGCTCTTGTTCTTGAGTAGGGCTTTGTTCTAAAAGTAAATCTGTTAATCCAGTTACAGCATATAAAGGAGTTCTTAATTCGTGGGTAACTGTAGACATAAACTGTGCCTTTGCTTTAGATGCTCTTTCGGCTTCATCTTTAGCAATAGTTAGTTGATTGTTTGTGTCACGCAATAAGATATTAGCTTTTTTTCTTTTTTTATTGTTATTGTATAGGTATAAAATAAAAGTTAAGAATAGAATAAGAAAGGCAGCCCCTAGTAAATTTAAGTTCCTATTTATTCTTAATTGTTCTTGGTTTTTTTGAATAAGTAAATCTTGTTGTTCTATAAATTTTTCTTTTTCAGAAAAATCGAATTTAGCTAATTCAGATGCCGTAATCCTGTCTTTGCGTAAATCAAAAATGCTATCTCTAAACTTGTTGTGTCTTTTTAGTTCGTTTAAAGCTTCGGGTATTTGATTATTGGCTTCAAATATTTCACTTAAAACAATATGTCCTTCAGTTACAATCCAAGGGTATTCGTTTGCCATACCACTGTCTATAGCATCAATACAATCAGCTTTAGCTTTAGAAATTTCACCTAGCCCTAACAACGCTTTAGCATTTTGTAAATAAATATCTGCTTTGGTATCTTCTAGGGCATACTTGCTAGCGTCTTTAAATGCTTTTTCAAAAGTTTCATTGGCTTTTTGGTAATCTTTTTGATTTAGATATACTTTTCCAATATTTTTTAAAACTTCTGTTTTACTACTAAATAATTGTAAACTGGTATAAATGTCTAATGCCGAGGTAAAATAATTTTCTGCTTGTTTATAGTAGCCTTGTTCAGTGTGTAATAAACCTAATGTGTTTCTCGTTTTGGCAAGTTCTTCTTTGAATTCATACCTACTTTGTTTATTAGCAGCTTTTTGTAAAGAAGAATAAGCATCATCATACTTTTTATTATCGAGATAAATTTCTCCTAATATTCTGTGGGCTATAGCCTCGTTTTCAAAGTCTTTTATTTCTGAGGCTAAATTTAGGGCCTCGTTACAAACTCGAACAGCTTCACTGTAATCTAGGTCTTTTTTTAGTTCTCTAGCAGTATTCAGTAAATTATATATTTTATCTTGACTACTTTGAGTTTCAGTTTGAGAAAAACCTATTAAACTATAAGTTAAAATGTATAGGGTTGCTAAAAAGTACTTCACGTGTATCTATTTCTTAAAAAAATAAAGATACAATATTTATTAAAGTTAAATTGAAATATTATGAGCGTGTAGAATTAAATCTACAAGTCTATTGCTGTAACCAATTTCATTATCGTACCAACCAACTATTTTCACCATTTTACCAATAACTGATGTTAGCTGAGCATCAAAAGTACAAGAATGAGGATTACCAAGTATATCTACAGAAACTATAGGATCTTCTGTGTAAGCAAGTATTCCTTTTAAGTTAGTTTCTGAAGCCTTTTTAAAAGCCGAGTTTAATTTTTCAATAGAGATTTCTTTTTTTACATTGAAAGTAATGTCGGTTAAAGAACCATCAGGAACGGGTACTCTTATTCCACAACCTCCAATTACATTCGATAGGTTAGGGAATATTTTTGTCAATGCTTTGGCAGCTCCAGTTGTAGTTGGAACTATTGATTGAGTTGCTGCTCTTGCTCTTCTTAAGTCTCTATGAGGTTGATCGTGTAAACTTTGATCGGTAGTAAAAGAATGTATAGTAGTTATGTAAGCTTGCTCTATTCCACATAAATTTTCTATTATTTGTATCATAGGAGCCGCATTATTGGTAGTGCATGAGGCATTAGATATAATTGTTTCTGTTCCATCTAAAATTGCCTCGTTAACTCCTAAAACAACCATTTTTATATCTTCTGATTGTGGAGGAACCGCTAATATTACTTTTTTAGCTCCATTTTTAATGTGATAGTTTAATTGATTGGAAGTTTTAAATTTTCCGGAGCATTCTATTACAAAGTCAGGTTGTGTATCTGTCCAATTAAGTTTAGTAATATCTGATTCATTGCTAACAGGAATAGAATTATTGTCAACTATTAAATTGTTATCATTAGATTCAATAGTGGACCTGCAGATACCATGAATACTGTCGTATTTTAATAGATGAGCTAAGGTTTTAGTGTTGGCCAAATCATTAATAGCCACTACTTCTATATTTGTATGGTTAATTAATAATCTAAATAAACCTCTACCTATTCTTCCGAAACCGTTTATTGCAATCTTGATAGTACTCAATTATAAGATGTGTTTATGAGCTTTATAAGAAGATCTAACTAATGCACCACTTTCAACATGCCTGAAACCTAGAGATTTTCCTATCTCTTCGTATTCTTTAAATTCATCAGGAGTAACAAATCGCTGAACAGGTAAATGTTTTTTACTCGGCTGTAAGTATTGACCTAAAGTTACAATGTCTACATTAACCTCAGCTAAATCATGTAGTGTTTGTATAACTTCTTCTTTAGTTTCACCCAAGCCTAGCATGATGCCAGTTTTGGTTCTTCTTTGTCCGTTATCTTTTAAGTATTTTAAAACTCCTAAACTTCTATCGTATTTAGCTTGAATACGTACTTCACGAGTTAAGCGTCTAACTGTTTCCATATTGTGAGAGATAACTTCTGGAGCTACCTCAATCATTTTATCTAGGTGTTTTTCAATACCTTGAAAATCTGGAATTAAAGTTTCCATAGTTGTTTGTGGGCTCATTCTTCTTACAGCTTTTACTGTTTCTGTCCAAATAATGGTTCCCATGTCTTTTAAGTCGTCTCTGTCTACAGAAGTTAAAACAGCATGCTTTATGTTCATTATTTTAATTGAACGAGCTACTTTCTCTGGTTCATCCCAATCAACAGTTTCAGGTCTGCCAGTTTTAACTCCACAAAATCCACAAGAACGCGTACAAATATTGCCTAAAATCATAAAAGTTGCTGTTCCTTCTCCCCAGCATTCCCCCATATTAGGACAACTACCAGATGTACAAATAGTATTTAATTTGTACTTGTCTACCAATCCTCGTAATTCGGTATATTTTTTACCAACAGGAAGTTTTACTTTTAACCATTTTGGTTTTCCTTTAGGTGGTAATACGCTTGTTTTGTCTGTGTTCATAGATCCTTAATCACTTAACGAGGTGCAAAGATAAGTGAAAAAAGTTAGTAAATCTTATAATGTGGTAAGATACCAAATACTAAAAGCAAATAGTAGTACGATACTTATTAAACTAAATAATTTCATTAACCAGTTTGGTTGAGCAAAATTAGGGGTGTGTTTACTGGTGATAAGAATATAGTTAGCTATGGCGTAAAAAGGAGCTGTTAAAAAAGATAGCACAGTAGCAATTTTGATTAATAAACCCATTTCTGAAAGTAATAGGGATAAAATAATAATAGTTCCAGCAATTAAAATAGCCATCCAATATTTGTAGGAGTTATTTTTAGAGAATAGTAAAGATGTAGTTTTTTCTAAAGCTCTGGGAGAAGCATCTAAAGTAGTGAGAGTAGTACTAAACATGGTTGTAAACGCCGCTATAGCTATTACTATAGTGAAGTTGCTTCCTAAACTTTTTTGATATAAATTAATGAGTTGATTGGCAAATTTTCCTCCTTTAGGAGAGAAACTTTCTCCAGATGGGTACATGACAATAGCACCTAAAGTAATAAAAGCAACTCCAAGAATGATCGTAGTAAAATACCCAGTATTAAAATCAAATAACTTGATACTTTTTACACTTATATTGTTTCGTTTTTCTGTTTCCCATAATGAATGCCAAATAGAAATATCTAGAGGTGCTGGCATCCATCCCATAAAAGCAATTAGAAAAGCGATTCCAATACCTTCTTTAGGCAGCATTTGTGTTAATTGAATAGGGTGTGTATTGTTGTTAAATGCAAAGAAAACAGCTAGAATAGTACTAATTGTAAGAGTAATGATAATTACTTTCATTAGCTGGTTAAGAACTTTGAATTTACCAATAATTAAAATTACTGCACAAATAAGAGTTATAATAATGGACCAAGTTTCTAATCCGAGATTTAAACCAAAAAGAGTAGTAGCTAATCCAGCTGTAACTATTGTAACTGCTGTTTGAATGGTAAACATCGTAGCTAGCGTAAGAATGAAATAAGCAATTAAAAAACCTTTTCCGAGCTTTTGATACCCATCTAGCAAGCTATTTCCTGTGGCTTGTGCATAGCGAGGTCCGAATTGAAAAAAAGGATATTTAATTATATTGATAAGAAATAAAGCCCAAAGTAAGCTAAAACCATAATCAGCTCCAGCTCTGGTAGATTGTACCAAATGAGAAACTCCTATGGCTGCTCCAGCAAATAATAGTCCAGGGCCTAAAGACTTTAATTTTTTAATCATTTTTTTTCTGAATAATTTCAGCTAATAATTTTCTGGCACGTAATAATTTAACTTTTACGTTGTTTAAAGGCTCATTAATTTCCTGTGCAATTTCATTATAACTCATTTCCTGAAAATAACGTAACTGAATTACCTCTTGATAATGAGGTTTTAATTTTTTAATGTCCTTTAGGAGTTTTGCTAAATTCTGTTCGTTTATGAGTTTGTCTTCTGCCGAAGGAGATTGATCTGCAATAGAATATACTTTATCATCATCATCGGTAGTGGTTTGAGAGCTTATTGATGATTTTTTCTTTCGTAAAAAGTCATAATGAATATTTTTAGAAATGGTAATTAGCCAAGTGCTAAATTTATATTGCTCGTCAAATAAATCAATTTTATGAAAAGCTTTAGAAAAAGTTTGAATAGTGATGTCTTCTGCGTCTGTTTCGTTTTCAGTTCTTTTTAATTGAAAACGATAAACTTCGTTCCAGAAATGATCTAATAAATAATTAAAAGCACTTTGGTTGCCCTTTTTGGCTTTTGCAATTTGAGTTAGTAATATTTCTTTATTTACTTCCAATGATTTGGTTTTGATACACTATTCGTGATAAATATAACTAATTGAAATATAATTAAAAATATTTCTAAAAAAGGGAGGGCAAAAGTTAAATCTTGTTCTTTGAGTTTTTTAGCTGAAAAACCAAATACTAAGTATTGTACAAGTAGTTTACTGCTTAATACAATAAGCACTATTTCCCATTGAAATAAAAGGCCAAGTAAAATACTAGCTAAAATCCAAAACATAAATTGAGAGATGTAATACAGGCCTAAAAAAAACTGATCTTTTGTTTTATAATAGTTAGCTGTAGAGATGTGTCTTCTTTTTTGTTGAAACCATTCTTTAAAGCTTTTTGAAGGAGTAGATATTGTGTGAGACTTTTCAGAATCAACAATAACTGTTTGCTTTCCAGTTGCTGCTTCATTTATGAATAAATCGTCATCTCCAGAGCGAATTTTCATATGGTTCATAAAACCATTAATCTTAAAGAAATCTTGTTTTTTATATGCAAGATTGCGCCCAACACCCATGTATGGATTTCCTATTTTTGCATAAGAAAAATACTGAACTGCAGTTTGTAAAGTTTCAAATCTGATTAAAGCATTCAATAAAGAAAACTTTTTTTTCTGGTAAGCACCATAACCCAAAATAAAACTTTTAGTGTTAGAAAATTGACTAGCCATTTCTTTAATCCATTGGTTAGATTTTGGCATACAATCTGCATCTGTAAATAGAAGGTAATCGTAAGATGAAGCTTTTATACCTAAGGTAAGTGCGTATTTTTTACTTCCCCAAAAGGCTTCGTTATTTTCTACATTAACAATTTTAATATTAGAGTGTTTTTTTTGAAACGCTTCCATGAGATCTAAAGATTCATCATAAGAAGCATCATTAATTAAAACAATTTCAAAATTCGGATACTCTTGATTAATGATATTAGGTAAAAATTTTTTTAAATTTTCTGCTTCATTCTTTGCACAAATAATTACAGAAACTGGAGGCAATGCATTGTTTTTCGACTTTAGTGTTTTGCTAAAGGCAAAACGACTAAAAACAAAAAAATAATAAATAAGAAGAATACCTGTTACTCCAAAAAAAGTGTACAAAAGTACATCTAACATAGCTTATGGTTTAAAAGGAAAGATTATTCTTTGTGTTGAGGTTCGTTACAAGAGCCGAACTCTTCTGGTGGCTTACCACAAAAACCGCAAGCTTCTCCTTCTTGGTTTAAGGCAGGATTTTGACTAGCACAAGTTCCAGCAAATTTACCGTCTTTTTTAGCCCATATTTTGATAGCAATTCCTAAAACACCTAATGCTAATAGACCTATAGTGAGTAATACAAGTTTCATCTATTTTTTTTAATATGTTACAAAGATACTAAAAGCTTTTTGTAAAAACTAAAGGCTCGCAATTGCGAGCCTTTAATAGGTTGAATAGTTTGATTAAATAACGATTATTTAATTAAAATTCTTTTGTTTATTTCTTTAGTACCCTTTCTAACTTTTAAAATGTAGATAGCACTATCTAAATTATTAAAGTTAAATGATTGGTTGAATAAAGACGAGTTTTGAGTATATTCTTGGTTAAAGATCTTTCTTCCTCTAATATCGTATAATTCTACAGAGATAGCTTCTTTATTTACATTGTTGAATGCAATATTGAAGTTACCGTTATTTGGGTTTGGCCAAACGGCAAAACTATCAGCAAAGATATCATCTTCAATACTTAACACAGGGTTACCACAAATTTCTAATTTAAAAGAGTTAATAGTACCAGTACTATCTGTCCACTGGTCGTAAACATTTAATTTCCAGTCTCCTTGAGAAGTTTTTCCGTTTAATACGTTTAAAGGATTTTCTGGACTAAAAGTACCTGTAAATGGAGCTGTTCCAGCAGTTATAGCAGTTGTGCCAGCATCGTCTAAAACAGTTTGAGTAAAGTGATTACCTGCACCAGGACCGCTTTGGTCATCTATATTTTTAATTAAATCAATTTTAGTTCCATCAGGGTGCTCTAACTCAACTCTTAAGTCATTTATATATTCATAAGTAATATCTATTGTAACATTTACGTCAGTAATGTTAACGTTGTTTCCAGCTGCTATTGTAATAGTTGATACTCCAGGAGCTGCTTCTGTACCATTTGCAGTAGAATTTGGTATAGCTACTGAATTAGAATTAGTCTGATCATTACAGTTAACAGTTGCAGTTGTAAAGTTAAATACCGAAGAATAAGCAGATTCTCCACATCCGTTTACTGCTTTAACTCTCCAGAAATATTGAGTGTTAGAATTTAAACCAGTAGCATTATAAGTTGTTGCACTAACACTGTTAGTAGTAACATTTGCTGTGAAAGCTGCATCAGTAGCAGTTTGTACTGTATATGTAGATGAGTTAGCAGAAGCTCCCCAAGTTAATGTAGTAGCTAAAGGTTGATTTGTAGCTCCGTTTGCAGGAGAAGTTAAAGTTGGTACAGCAGGAGTTCCAGCAGAAACATTTAATACAACATCTACAGTTTTAGTAGTTGTACCCGCAGCAGAAATAGTCATTGGGTAATTTCCAGCAGCTATAGAACCTGTTAAAGTTAAAGTAAAGTTTCCGTCTGCGTTCATACTTGTTGGGTTAAATGTAGCTGTTGCCCCAGCAGGTAATCCAGCAGATACACTTAAGTTAGTTGTAGCATTATAACCGTTAGTAGTAGCAAAAGTAAAGTTAAATACTGGGTCTGTACCAGCACATACAGCAACTGGACTATTATTAGCAGTTACAGTAAAATCTGGAGATTGACAAGAAAGTACATTTTGTTTCCAATCTGAAGCTACAGTAGCAAAATAAGCTTCCATTCTAGTAGCTTGACCAGCAGAGAACATATACATATGTGAATCATTTACATAATCCATATAGTTCATAGTAAGTGCTTTTTCTCCAGCAACACATCCTGCAACAGATCCCGGTGCAGGCGTACCATAAGTAGCGTTTGCAACAGCAGGTGTATCAGCTACATTATCATTTGGACCAGTACATCCACCATTAAAAGTGTGGTCTAAGTTGTAAAAGTGACCTAACTCGTGAGTAACAGTTCTACCTAAATTGTATGGCGCCTGTGGAACAAAACCAGTACATCCAGAACCAGTACCATAAGAACCAAAGTTCATTACAACACACTGTCCTCCAGAGATACTACCACCTAAAGGAGAGTATCCTAATATACCATCTCCAGCATTTTTAATAACAAAATTCATATAACCAGCCCATGTTGTGTTAACATCTGTAGAGGCATATGATCCAGATTGAGAACCAATAGTTACTGCTAAATTACCATCTGCAATAGCAGGTGATACAGTTGGGTGGTTTTTGGTTGCGATACAAAACTTAACATCTACGGATCCAGGAGTTGTATTTGGATAATGAGATTGTGCAGCAGCCCAGTTAGAAGCGTGATCTGCATTGGTTTTAGTGTAATCTGCATTAATAACATCAATTTGTGTTTGAGCATGCGCTTCTAGACAAGACCTATCAGATTCTGATCCTGTTGGGAAGTGAACTGCAACTGGTATATAAAGCGTAGCTCTACGCTCGTAAGTACCGTTTGCTTTTTGAGTTTTAATTTCTTCGTATTTTACATTGAATGCTGCTTGCCTTCTAGCGTATTCTCTAGCAAAATCAGGGTTTTGTAATAACTCTCTCATGTGTTGTTCCATACCACAAGTTCTGTGGTCATGAACTCTTTGAGTTTCATTTTGAGCTAACAAAGAACTCATTGCGAATAAAGTCATAAATAGACTCAATAAGGTAATTCTTTTCATTTTCTTAATAATTAAAAGGTTGTTTCAAATATATCGATGAAAAGACGTAAAGTGCTGATGTATAGTATGTTATTATACTAACCTCTGTTAAACTACTGCTTTTTTGGTTGTTTTTACATACAAATGAGTTTTTTTAGAGTGTTGAGTTGTTTAAACTGAAGCTTTTTTGTTGTTATGCTCACATTTTTAACTTAAAATGTGTTACAAAATAAATGTTTAGGGGTTTCGTTTGCAATGAATTTAAAACTATTTTTTTTGATGTTTTAAGTAAAAATTTTTGTCTACTATAAATGTTTTTATAGGTTTATTACTTTTAAAAACTTGTAATTTATTAGATACATTAAGCCATACTGCTTTATTGTTTATATATACTTTAATGGGGAAGTTTAAATTATTAACTGAATTATTAAACTTGAATTTAACAACATTTTTATCTATTTGATATTCAAGGATAGGTATTTTAGTGGTTCTTAAATATTGATTAAAAAAACCTTTTAAATCTAAACCAGATTGGTTAATTATATAATTTTCTATCTGTTGAGTGGTAACTTGTTGATGATAGAATTCTTCGTTTAAACCACGTAAAATATTTCTCCATTTTTCATCATCATTTACCATTTGCCTAATAGTGTGTATAATATTGGCCCCTTTATAATACATGTCTCCTGAACCTTCGTTGTTTACACAATATTGACCAATTAAAGGTTTATCATTTTTAATCATTCTTCTAGTACCAATAACATAAGTATTTGCTTCTTCAGTTGAAAAATGATAGTCAACATATAAATTTTCAGAGTAGGCGGTAAAACCTTCGTGTATCCACATGTCGGCTACATCTTTATGGGTAATATTGTTAGCAAACCACTCATGACCTGACTCATGTACAATTATAAAATCGAACTTTAATCCAACCCCAGTACCACTTAAATCACTTCCTAAATAACCATTACGGTATTTATTACCATAGGTAACAGAACTTTGATGTTCCATTCCTAAGTATGGAGCTTCAACTAATTTAAAGCTATCTTCATAAAAAGGGTATGGGCCAAACCAATGTTCAAATGCTTCAATGGTCATTGTAGCTTGCTTAAATTGTTCTTTAGCTTTGCTTAAATGATGTTTTAATACCCAATATTGGCAATCTAGATTACCTTTTTCGCCTTTGTAGACCTCAGAAAAGTGTGTGTAATCACCAATGTTGATATTAACTCCATAATTGTTAATGGGGTTTATTACTTGCCAGTGAAAAGTTTTAGTTTTAGCTTCCTTATTATGTTTTATATCGATTAGTCTACCATTAGAAACATCTGTTAAATGTTCTGGAACGGTTATAAACATATCTATTCCATTATCAGGTTCATCATAACTATGGTCTTTATTGGGCCACCAAATACTAGCACCAATACCTTGATTAGAAGAAGCTATAAAATCGGTGCCGTTTTTATCTTTACGCCAAGTAATTCCGCCAGACCAAGGTGGGTTTTTACTTTCTGTAGGTGTACCTTCATAAAAAATAGTAATACTTTCGTTAGAGTTTATAGTTAAGTTGTCAGGAAAATCTATCCAAAAAACGTTTCCCTCTCTAGTAAAATTTAGCTCATTATTTTTATAAATAACTTGAGTAATTTTGAGTGGTTTTTGTAAGTCTATTTGTAATCGTTTAGCAGGTTTTAATACTTTAAAATTTATGATATTAGAACCTTTAATAGTTTTAGTTTTAGGAAAAACTTCTACAGATAAGGTGTAATGTTTTAGGTCCCACCAGGCTCTTTCAGGAGTAATACTACCTCTTAAAGAATCTTGACGAGTAAAAGTTTCCTTATGCTCAAATAATCCGTTTTGAGCAGATAGAAACAATGGAAGTAGTAAAAAGAAAGTATAAATATTTTTCATGTTCGTTACTTATTAATAAAGTAAAAGTAACAATAATTATACCTCAAAAAATATTTTTAATAAATATTAACTTCTGGGTTGATCTCTATGTTGAATTTTTTTAAAACAGTTGTTTTAATTTTCATGGCTAAGTCCCATATTTCTTCTCCTGTTGCATTGTTGTAATTAACTAAGACCAAGGCTTGATTTTTATGAACTCCAGCGTCTCCAAATCGTTTTCCTTTAAATCCAGTTTGTTCAATAAGCCAACCAGCAGGTATTTTTACTTCACTATCTGACATTCTATAGCTAGGAGCTTCAGGGAACTTTGAAATAAATTTTTTAAAATCTTCTTGAGAAATTACAGGGTTTTTAAAAAAACTACCACTATTACCTAATTCTTTAGGATCGGGCAATTTAGACTGTCTAATAGTAATTACGGCATTCGAAATGTCTTTTATGGATGGGTTGGTAACTTTTTGCTTGTCTAGTTCACTCTCAATAGCGCCATATGAAGTGTTGAGTTGGTGGTTTTGTTTGGTTAATTTAAAAGTAACCGATGTGATAATATATTTGTCTTTTAATTCGTTTTTGAATATGGAGTTTCTATAGCCAAATTGACAATTTTCTTTACTGAAAGTGTGAACTTTCCCAGAAGTAATTTCTACAGCTTCGCACTCAATAAAATTGTCTTTTAGTTCTTTTCCATAAGCACCAATATTTTGGATAGGAGCTGTACCAATATTACCCGGGATTAAGGACATGTTTTCTAATCCGCCAAAATCTTGATCTAAGCACCAAAGAATAAATTCATGCCAATTCTCACCAGCATTAGCTTTTATCCAGACAAAATCTTCATTTTGCTTAATAATCTCTTTCCCTTTAAGGTTTAGGTGAATTACTAGCTTATTGGTAATATCTTTGGTAAGTAACATATTACTTCCACCTCCTAACAAAAAAAGATCACTGTTTTGGTGTTTTAGTACCGTTTGCAGTTCAGCTAAATTACTTACAGAAATAAAATCAATAGCTTTTACATCTATACCAAAAGTGTTATATGGTTTGAGCGATATGTTGTGTTGAATATTCAAGAGGAAATATTTTTTTGAAGTTAGGAGATGAGCTTGTCGAAGTTACTTTTAATTTCGACAAGCTCAATCTCTATTATAAAGTAGCAACCTCTACAGTCGCTTTATATTCAACTAAGGCTTCTTTTAAAATATTTGCAGCGGTTATTAAAGATAATTTTTCTAATACATAGGCTATGCGAACTTGATTCATACCTACACCAGGAGTAGAGTAAAAACCTGCTGCTGGAGCTACCATAATTGTCTCACCGTTTAAATCAAATTTTTCTAATAACCATTGAGCAAAATCATCAGCATTTAGAACTGGTAACTCTGCAATACAGTAAAAGGCACCTTTAGGAGTTGCAACTTTTACACCTTCTATCTTTTGTAATTCACTAATTAAAGTATTTCTTCTTTCTGTGTATTCTTCAATTACGTCTGTAAAATAACTATCTGGAGTTTCTAAAGCAGCTTCAGAAGCTATTTGAGCATAGGTTGGAGGGCTTAATCTTGCTTGGGCAAATTTCATGGCAGTAGCCATAAAGTTTTTATTCCTAGATACAATGCAACCAATTCTGGCGCCACACATACTATATCGTTTAGAAACAGAGTCAATAACAATGGCGTTTTCGTCTAACCCTTCTTCAGCTAAAACGGAATGATGTGTTAATCCATCGTATGCAAATTCACGATATACTTCATCAGCAATTAAAAACAAGTCATGTTTTTTAACGATTTCTGCTAATTTTTTAATTTCTTCTTTGCTATATAAATAACCAGTTGGGTTTCCTGGGTTACAAATTAAAATAGCCTTTGTTTTAGGAGAAATTAACTTTTCGAATTCTTCAATAGGAGGTAAAGCAAAACCATTGTCTATAGAAGACATTACTGGAACAACTTTAACACCTGAAGCAGTAGAAAAACCATTGTAGTTAGCATAAAAAGGTTCAGGTATAATCACTTCGTCATCAGCATCCATAATGCTTCCAAAAGTAAATAATAAAGCTTCTGAACCTCCTGTAGTAACAATTATATCATCGTGTTTTACAGCTACATTATGTTTACTATAATAATTAGCAATTTTAGTTCTATACTCTTCCGAACCTTCAGATCTTGAGTAAGCTAGAACTTCTATATCATTATTTTTTATGGCATCTAAAGCAACCTGAGGTGTTTTAATATCAGGCTGACCAATGTTTAGATGAAATACAGTAGTACCTCTCTTTTTAGCAGCTTCAGCAAATGGCACCAATTTTCTTATTGGTGATTGCGGCATAGCATTTCCTTTAGCAGATATTTGTGGCATTTTGTTATTTATTTTGGTATGCAAAATTACATAATTTAATTGTATTTAAAGACTGTTAAATGTTGTTAAATGATTTAAAAAAAGCTGTGAAGTTTGTAACTTTAAGTAAATACTAATTCTCTAATAATGCGTTTGTTTACTTTGTATATCTCTTTTTTACTATTAATGTTTTGCTGCAGCAAAGCAACAGCGCAATCTAATTTTGATTTTCCCGTCGAAAAGAAGAAAGCTAAAATTCATTTTGAGTTAATTAATAATTTAATGATTGTTCCTGTTGAGGTAAATGGAGCACAATTATCGTTCTTATTAGATACTGGAGTTAGAGAAACAGTATTGTTTAATGTAAAAAAGGTAGATTCAATCACATTGTTAAATACCAGGTTGTTAAAAATTAAAGGAATTAACGATGAAGAAATACAAGCTTTAAAGTCTGAAGGGAATACCCTAAAAGTGGGGGGCTTAGTATGTGATAATCATATGGTTTATGTGGCATTAAATCAAAACGAACATTTATCATCTTATTTAGGGAAAGAAATTCATGGAATTTTAGGATATCATTTTTTTAAAAATTTTGTTGTAGAAGTACTTTATCAATCTCAATTAATAAGGGTATTTCCAGAAGAAACTTATAAAAGAAGATGGAATTCTTTTGAAAAAGTTTCTTTAGATATAATAAAAGGGAAGCCTTTTGTAAATGCTAAAGTAAATAACAGGAAAGTAAATTTGCTTTTAGATACTGGTATGAGTGATAGTTTATGGATGTTTGATGTGGATGTTAACTCGCTGCAAAACTTTGGATATTATGAAGATTTTTTAGGAATGACTATTTCTGGCGAAATAACCGGTAAAAGAAGTAAAATTGAAATGTTAGATTTTGTAGGACAAGTTTTTAAAGATGTTAAAATAGCCTATCCTTATAAAGAACAGCTGCCTCCTGAGTTATTAGAACAAAAAAACAGAGCAGGTAGTATAGGTTCAGAATTATTAAAAAGATTTACAATAGTGTTAGATTATAATAACGAAAAAATGTATTTAAAACCTAATAAATGGATAGACGAACCTTTTTATTACAATAAAACTGGAATAATTTTAAGACAAGATGGAGAAGCTGTAGAAGCAAATAAAAACAACCCTTTATTAAAGAGTTTAGAGCAAAATAACTTTATATCATATGTAGATTTAAGTTACTTGTTAAGTCCAGAATTTGTGATAGATCATGTGCGAAAAAACTCTCCTGCAGATTTAGTTGGATTGCAAAAGGATGATAAGTTAATTGAGGTAAATGGAACTAAAACTTTTAGATATAAATTAAAAGCAATTAATTCATTGTTTTTTGATGAAGAAAACAAACGTCTAGAATTAAAAGTTGAGCGAAAAGGAAAAAAGCTGATAAAGATTATTTACTTAAAATCTCCGTTAATAAAAAATGCCCTAGTAAACTAGAGCATTGAAAGTATTATGAAATGAAACGTTTATTGTTCCATGATAGATTTTTGTTTTTTTTCTAGCACACTTTGAGTGTCAGGTTTTTTAATCTCTCCTTTTATTTTTAAGTAAGACAAACCTCCTTTTACATTGGTAGCATTAGATGTTACAGTAATTGTTTTTCTAATAAAACCAGTTCTTTTAGTATCGTACTTTACTTCAATAACTCCATTTTCTCCCGGAGCAATTGGAGCAGTTGGTTTTTTAGGAACAGTACAACCACAACTAGATTTAACATTAGAAATAACTAAAGGAGCATCACCAATATTAGTGAACTCAAAAGTTCTAATACCATCACTTCCGTTTTCTATTTTTCCGTAGTCTATAGTTTCTTTTTTAAATTCAATTTTAGCTTCTTGAGCAAAAATTGCTAAGCTGAAAACACTGAAGAATAAACCTAATAATAACTTTTTCATTTTTTTTAATTTTAGTAAAGGTTAAACATATTTAGAACCTTAAGATTCAAATGTACGTAAAATTAAGCAGACTTTAAATTGCTGCAAAAAGAACTAGACCAACCACAATAATCTTTATATAAATAACTTGTGCTAAAATATTAATCACAAAAACCTTAAAAGCTTTTTAAATAGCAGTCTAATAGTTACTTTTGCTAATTATATTACAAATATCAGACCAAAAATGAGTAGTACAGGTAAATACAACGCTACAGCAGTAGAAGAAAAATGGTATAAACACTGGATGGAGAATGGATATTTTCATTCTACTCCAGATGAACGCGAACCCTATACAATAGTTATCCCTCCACCAAATGTTACGGGAGTATTGCATATGGGACATATGCTAAACAATACTATTCAAGATGTATTAATACGTCGCGCTCGTTTACAAGGTAAAAATGCTTGTTGGATTCCTGGTACAGATCATGCATCTATTGCAACAGAGGCAAAAGTTGTTGCTAAATTAAAAGAGCAAGGTATAGATAAGAATGATTTAACTAGAGATGAGTTTTTAAAGCACGCTTGGGATTGGACTCATGAATATGGAGGAGTAATTTTAGAACAGTTGAAAAAGTTAGGATGTTCTTGTGATTGGGATAGAACCAAGTTTACAATGGATGCTGATATGAACGAAGCTGTAATTAAAGTTTTTGTTGATTTATACAATAAAGGATTAATTTACAGAGGGTATAGAATGGTAAATTGGGATCCTGAAGCTAAAACAACATTGTCTGATGAAGAGGTAGAATATGTAGACAAGCAAGGAAAACTTTATCATGTAAATTACCAAATAGAAGGTTCTAATGAGGTTTTAACCATAGCAACTACACGTCCAGAAACAATTTTAGGAGATACAGCTATTTGTATCAACCCTAATGATGAACGTCATACTCATTTAAAAGGAAAGAAAGCTATTGTTCCTATTTCTGGAAGAGTAATTCCTATTATAGAAGATGAATATGTTGATGTAGAGTTTGGTACAGGTTGCTTAAAAGTAACCCCAGCTCATGATGAAAACGATAAGGTTTTAGGAGATAAGCATAACTTAGAGGTAATAGATATTTTCAATGAAGATGCTACTTTAAATAGCTTTGGGTTACACTATCAAGGAAAAGATCGTTTTACTGCGAGAAAAGAAATTGTTAAAGAATTAGAGGTTAACGGACAGTTAGTAAAAACTGAAGATCATAATAATAGAGTAGGGATTTCTGAAAGAACTAAGGCTATTATTGAGCCGAGATTATCAGATCAATGGTTCTTAAAGATGGAGGAGTTGGTTAAACCAGCTATAGAAGGTGTTTTAGGTGATGATAATGAAATACAGTTATATCCTAAAAAATTTGAAAATACATATCGTCATTGGTTAGAAAATATTCGCGATTGGAATATTTCTCGTCAGTTATGGTGGGGGCAACAAATTCCAGCTTATTTCTATGGAGATGGTAAAGAAGATTTTGTTGTGGCTGAAACTGTTGAAGATGCAGTTAAGTTAGCTCAAGAAAAAACAGGTAATACTTCGTTATCTAAATCCGATTTAACTCAAGATCCTGATGCTTTAGATACATGGTTCTCATCTTGGTTATGGCCAATGTCTGTTTTTGATGGAATTAGAAACCCTGAAAATGAAGAGATAAAATATTATTATCCTACTAATGATTTAGTAACTGGACCAGATATTTTGTTTTTCTGGGTGGCTAGAATGATTATTGCTGGTTACGAGTATAAAGATGCTAAGCCATTTCAAAATGTTTATTTAACAGGATTGGTGCGTGACAAGCAACGTAGAAAAATGTCTAAGTCGTTAGGAAATTCTCCAGATGCGTTAAAATTAATAGATGATTATAGTGCAGACGGAGTAAGGGTAGGGCTATTATTAAGTTCTGCTGCTGGTAACGATTTAATGTTTGATGAAGCTCTCTGTCAACAAGGAAAAGCTTTTGGAAACAAAATTTTTAATGCTCATAGATTGGTTAGCGGATGGGAAGTAGATGCAACTATTGCTCAGCCTGAATCTAGTAAAATTGCATTAGAATGGTTTGAGTCTCGTTTTCAAGAAGTATTATTAGAGATTGAAGATCATTTTAGTAAGTATCGTTTGTCTGACGCTTTAATGGCTATTTATAAATTAATTTGGGATGATTTCTGTTCATGGTTGTTAGAAATGGTAAAGCCAGGTTATCAGCAACCAATAGATAAAATTACTTTTGATGCAGTTATTAATGCATTTGAAAATAACTTGAAAATATTACACCCATATATGCCTTTCTTAACAGAAGATATATGGCAAAGTATTACAGAAAGAACAGCAGACGAAGCCTTAATAGTAGCTGCTTGGCCAGAAACAAAAGAAGTTAATAAAACTATTTTGAAAGATTTTGAAATTGCTTCAGGTGTAATATCGGGTATTCGAACTATTAGAAAAGATAAGAACATATCTTTTAAAGATACTATTGAATTGTCTGTTTTAAATAATGAGAAATCTGCTAAAAACTTTGACTCAGTAATTACTAAAATGGGTAATGTTTCTGAGTTAAGTTATGTAAGTGATAAAGTAGAAGGATCATTAAGTTTTAGGGTGAAATCTAATGAGTATTTTATTCCAATGAATGGAGCTATTAATGTTGAGGAAGAAATAGAAAAGTTAACAAAAGAATTAGAAAGAGCAGAAGGGTTCTTAAAATCTGTTCAAAAGAAATTGTCTAATGAGCGATTTGTTTCTAATGCACCAGAGCAAGTAATTATTATGGAGCGAAAGAAAGAAAGTGACGCTCTAGCTAAAATAGAAACAATTAAAGAGAGTTTAGCTGCGCTAAATTAATACTCGGTTTATTTGTCTAAATAAAAAGGAGAAGCCTTTCTTATTAGCAAGAAAGGCTTCTCCTTTTAAATTAAGTTATTTTAATTTACGTCATCATCACAAGGACAATTTCCAATAGAGTCACCATGAGCTAAATGAGCTCTAACAGCATTTGTGCTTACAGTAATTTCATGAGCATTGTCTGGATTCCCAGGAGGAATATGACAAATAGTTACTTTTTGATTTTCTCTTTCACTAGTGAAACTGATTGATAAACAAAGTAAACAGATTATACCTAATAAAATCCCCAATTTTTTTCATAATAGTTGTTTTATAAATTACACACTTAAATTTACGGATAAAACACTTGATAATCAATAGGTTATGGTTTTTTATTCTTTTTTATGGGTTTAAGATGATATATTCCATCAATTGTTTTATTACTGAGTTGTTTTCTTTTCCAGAGGGATAAGTTATTTTTTTCTTAATTTTAATATTAGGATTTAATTTATTGAATATCAATATTCCTTCTGTGGTCTGTTGTAAATAATTTATCAAGATAGATAGTTAATATAAAATAAAAGCACGCTAATAGCGTGCTTTTATTTTCAATATGTATAGAGTGTTTTATTTTGTTTTTAAAACAGCAACAGCATTAATGGCCACTTCTTGCCATGTTTTACTAACTCCATCTTCTCCTGTATGTAAAGTTTCACATGCCTTATGTAATGAGTTAAAAGCCTCTTCCATTTTCCAGTCTAGTAAATTATTAATAGTGCCATTTAAGAGTACTTTATTTTCTACTATTGAATATTGCATAGGAATAGCGATTGTTTCTCCATTCATCTTTAAATTCAAATTCATAGTTCCAGACTCTTCATTTCCTTTTACGTCAGAAAAGTTGCCGCTAACTAAACTGGTTTCTTTCATAACTGCCCAAAAAACGGTTTTAATTTTAGTGTCTCTTTCTTCGTTATTCGAAAAGAAACTTGAGACAGGTATGTTAAATGTTAGTCCTTCAAAAGCATTTTGTTTAGCTTCTGCTTGAATAGGAGAGTCGATGTTTAAGTTTAAAAACTTCCCTTTAACAGGGGTTTTTGCTGTTGTTTTATAAGCTGTCCATTCAACAGTAGTTACACTTGGGTCTACTTGGTATGTAGTTGCTTTAGCAACAGTTTCTGTTTTGTTTTCTTCTTGTTGTTTATTTTCTTTTTTGCATGAAATAAATGTAGCTAAACATATAGCTAAAAAGATTACTCTTTTCATAATTAGAATAGTTTATATTGGTTTAATGTGATTGATTTTATACTTAATAAGTGTTTGGTTTACCAGTTTTATATATGCTAATTTTGCCTCGTTTGGAGTTAAGTCTTTCACCTGTAAAATAGCATTCATTTTAAATGCATTTCTAATATCTACAGGATCGTTTGGATTATAAAAATTACTTGAACTTATTGTGGCTTGTTTGTAGTAAGCATAAAATTGCAAGCGTAAATCAATAGGAATTTCAATATTTTCCATTGCATTCGCTGCATCAAATGCTTTTAAAAAACGTATATGTAATTCCTCATCATTCATTTTCAGCACAATTTTTTCTTCTTCTTTTAATTTATACGATATAATAAAGTTAACTAGGAGTCTAAAGGTAAGAATAAATCTTTTCTCGCCCTAAATTTATAGAACTAGTATTGGTATTTTGGGTGTAATTTTTGATAGATTTTTTTTTATAAAGTGTTCGCTAATAACTGTATGTATAAATAAACAAATGGAGATACAAATAAAAGACTGTCTAGCCTGTCTAAAAAACCACCATGTCCAGGTATTAAATTACTGCTATCTTTTATGTTAGCTTCTCTTTTAAACTTTGAAGCTACTAAGTCGCCAATTGTACCAAATGTGGTAATAATAATACTTAAAAGAATCCAATGTATAATAGCAATTTCTTGTACAAAAGAAGCCATAATACAACCCGTTAAAACGCCAAATAACATTCCTCCTATAAAACCTTCAATAGTTTTTTTAGGAGATATTTTTTCAAAAAGTTTTCTTTTTCCAAAATTCTTACCAACCAAGTAGGCAAAAGTGTCATTTGTCCATATAATAACTAAAATACCAAAGATAATATTAGGGTTGTACGATCCAAGTATGCTAGGTGTAATGGCTAGTAAACTAATAGAGCTTATTAGGTATCCTAATGGTAGTATTTGTTTAAAAAAACTCCTTTCCTTCAATCGCTTTAAAGTAAATAATTGATAGGTTAGGTAGCTGTTAACTAATAAGCTTAAAACAGCTAGGGCTAAAAAGGTTTTTTCTTGAGTGTTTATATTTGTGCTAAAGGCAAGAATCCCAAATACAATAATTAATTGAAAATATGGAATGGAGCTTTTTTCTTTTAATAGTCTTTTTAGTTCCCAACAAGAAATACCTCCAAAAATAAATAGAACAGCTGTTAGTACTTGTTGAGATGTGTAAATAGCAACAATAAATACCGTAATATATACTAAGCCAGATAAGGCACGGGTAAGGGTTTCATTCATTTTATAAATCTTCCAGTAGCAGCAAATATAAGTTTTTTGTGCTACTTCCGTAAGTCATAAAATCTTTTTCTTCTAATGTGTGCTTAAAGTGTTTTAAAGTAGTGATATTAGAAGGTATTTGATTTTTATTTTGGTCTTTAATACTTCTTAAACCTTCGCTAATAGTTTCTTTAAGCTGACTGGTAGTAGCGAATAATACAAAACTTTCTGGAAGACTGTCTACTTTATTTTCCTTAATTTGATTTGAAGATATTAATATAGACCCCTTATCTGCAATTAGGCTTTCGCAAGTAGTAAAGAAAAAAGAAGGGTTTTGATTTTCAAATTTTAAATTGAAAGTTTTGAACTTATTCTTTAACTCATCGTTAAAACAAAGAACATTACTATTATTCCAGTTGTTTTCTACTAAAATGTTTGAAAAATTTTGGTTGATCTCTTCATAAGAATCACAGTAAATAAATTTACCGCCATTTTTCATGAAATTTATTGTGAAAAGTTCATCAATTGGGATTTTTTCAGAAGGCATATATTTGCTTCTTTCTTCGTCTTGAGATTCTGTTGAAGCTTGTTTTTTGTTTCTAAATAATTTTTTAAATATTCCCATATTGTGTGCACCGCCTTCTGAGGGTTGAATAGCCTTAATTTCAAAGATAAAAAAAACTTAATTTAAAATGATTCAAATTAAGTTTTTTTTGGTATTTTATAATAAATGTTAAATTTATTCTTCCTCAGTTGAGTTTTTAGATTCTTCATTAAATTGGTTACTTCCAAAAATTTCTTCTAGATCATCTTTAAAAATAACTTCTCGTTCAATTAATCTTTCAGCAAGAATAACTAGTTTGTCTTTCTTTTCTTCTAATAAACTAATTGCTCTTTGGTACTGTGTTTCAATAATGTTTTTAATTTCTTCATCAATAAGTTCTGCTGTTTTTTCGCTATAAGGCTTAGTGAATCCGTTTTGTCCATTAGGGTCGTAATAAGTAACATTACCAACTTTTTCATTCAACCCGTAAATCATTACCATTGCTTTTGCTTTTTTGGTAACATCTTCTAAGTCACTCAATGCTCCTGTAGAGATCTTATTAAATATCAATCGTTCTGCAGCTCTACCTCCCATAGTTACACAGATTTCATCTAATAATTTCTCTGTTCTTGTAATGTGGGTTTCTCCGGGTAAGTACCAAGCAGCCCCCAAAGAACGACCTCTAGGTACAATAGTAACTTTTACTAAAGGATTAGCATGCTTTAAGAACCAGCTTACCGTGGCATGTCCAGCTTCGTGGTAAGCAATAGTGTCTTTCTCTTCTTTAGAAAAGATTTTTGATCGTTTCTCTAAACCACCAACAATTCTATCTACAGCATCAAGAAAATCTTGTTTTTCTATAGATTTTTTACCATTTCTAGCTGCAATTAAAGCTGCTTCATTACACATGTTGGCAATGTCTGCTCCAGAAAAACCAGGAGTTTGTTTCGATAAAAAATCTACATTTAAATCTTTGTCAATTTTTAAAGGTCTCAAATGAACTTCAAAAATTTCTTTTCTTTCTGCTAAGTTAGGTAGTTCTACATGAATTTGTCTGTCAAATCTACCAGCTCTCATTAAGGCTTTATCTAAAATGTCAGCCCTATTGGTTGCGGCTAAAACAATAACATTGTCTTTAGAACCAAAACCATCCATTTCGGTAAGTAATTGGTTTAAGGTATTTTCTCGCTCATCATTACTTCCAGACATAGCGTTTTTTCCTCTAGCTCTACCAATAGCGTCTATTTCATCAATAAAAATAATTGAAGGAGATTTTTCTTTTGCTTGCTTAAATAAATCTCGAACCCTAGACGCTCCTACACCTACAAACATTTCTACGAAATCTGAACCTGATAATGAAAAGAAAGGAACCTTAGCTTCTCCAGCTACTGCTTTTGCTAGTAATGTTTTACCAGTTCCAGGAGGTCCTACTAATAAAGCTCCTTTAGGTATTTTACCTCCTAAAGCAGTATATTTTTCTGGGTTTTTTAAAAAATCTACTATTTCTTGAACTTCTTCTTTAGCTCCTTCTAAACCAGCAACATCTTTAAACGTGGTTTTTACATCTGTTTTTTGGTCAAATAACTTAGCTCTCGATTTACCTATGTTGAATATCTGTCCTCCAGCACCACCACCAGATCCTCCTGACATACGTTTCATAAAGAATATCCACAATCCGATTATTAAAACAAAAGGTAGAATGCTCAAAAGTAAATCTGTAAAAGTTGTATCTTGAGGTTTAGCTTCTAGGTTAAAACTCAAGTTGTTTTCTTTTTTTTGCTGATCTAAATAATTTTCAAAATTTTGTAGATCTATAAATTTTACAGAGAAGTTAGGAAGCTCACTCATAAAAGATGTAAAACTCTTTTGAGGTTTGTATTGTTTGTAGGCTTCCTTTTTTAAAGCGTTTTCGGTTAAATAAACATGAGCAATTCTCATGTTAGGTACAATTACAATCTTCTTAATATCGTTTTTAGGAACATATTCCTTAAACTTAGATATACTTACATCATTACCAGACTTAGAGTCGGTATTCATCATAAAGAAAAGAAGACCAATAAATACTAATCCATAAATCCAATATGAATTAAACTTTAATTTTTTTGGTTCATTATTTTTGTTTTCAGACATAGTATTTTTTTAGTAATTGGTTTGAATAGAAGTTATTTTAGCATCACCCCATAGACCTTCAATATCGTAGAATTCTCGTATGTGTTTTTGAAAAACATGAACAACTACATTTACATAATCCATTAAAATCCACTCAGCATTTTCTGTTCCTTCAATATGCCAAGGTTTGTCTTTAATTTCCTTACTTACTATTTTTTGTATTGACCCTACAATGGCATTTACTTGAGTGTTAGACGTACCATTACATATAATAAAATAGTCGCACACGGTATTTTCTATTTCACGCAGGTCTAAAATGTCAATATCATTTCCTTTTACTTCTTCTATTCCTTTTAGAATTGTAGCAATTAAAGTATCTGTACTTGCCTTATCTTTCGTCATTAAATATGTTTTCTATTCCTTAAATTTAGAATAATTTGATTCAAATTCTATAGTTAAATAGAATTGTGATAAAATTTAACGACAAAAATATTATTTTTTTATCGTTAAACCTTTAGAATTATTATAAGTTTTACATTTGCGTTATCAAAATAATCAAACTCCATACCATTGAATCGACTAATGACTATTTAAAACTAATGTCATTAAACAAATCTGTAGAGGATTTTACAGTAATAGTAGCAAATAGACAAACAAAAGGGAGGGGGCAACTTGGAAGCAAGTGGAAGACTGAAGATGGAAAAAACCTTACTTATAGTGTGTTTATAGACACTTCTTTTATAAGTTTGGATAAGCAGTTTTATTTAAATTGTGCAGTTTCTGTAAGTTTATTTAATGTTTTAAAAAAATTAATGTTGCCTAATTTAAAGATAAAATGGCCAAATGACATTTTGTCTGATAATTATAAAATTTGTGGAATTTTAATAGAGAATATAGTAAAGAATGTCAATACAACTCAATCGATAATTGGGGTTGGGTTAAATGTGAATCAATTACAATTTGAATATAAAAAAGCTTCTTCGTTAAAAAAGCTTACAGGAATACATTATAGTCTAGATGAAATTTTAATTCTTTTGATTACTGAGCTAAAATCTCAGGTAGATCGTTTAAGAACTTATGATTTTAAATTAATTGAGTCTGATTTTAAAAATGAATTGTTTAGATTGAATAAACCATCTACATTTCAAACGCCCAATAAAGAGGTGTTTATTGGTATTATTAAAGATGTTACAGATACAGGTAAATTGCAAGTTTTGTTAGAAGATGAAGAGGTAAAGGAATTTGGGTTGAAAGAGGTAAAACTATTATACTAAAAAGCATTTCTGTAAGATAGAAATGCTTTTTAGTATAATAATGTTTATCAAAAACTAGATAAGTGCTAGTTTTTCTGAAAGTTGTCCAACAAATTTAGTGATGGGACCTTTAACCATCATTGCCATCATAGGATTAAATTGACCTTCAAAGCTCAATTGTGCTTCTGTTTTGGTAGTTTCAATTTCTTTTAAATCGGCAGTTAAAGTAAAAGGTAGTTTGTCGCTAGCTGCTCCTAAAATAACTTTATCTTCAGTTTGTTCCTGTAAACGAAGCTTTATTTCTGGCATTCCTTTAAGAGCAAATAAAAATATATCATCTCCCAGCACTTCAAATTTAGCACCTTCTGGCATTAATTTTTCAAAGTTTTCTACTGACGTTAAAAAAGAAATAACGTCTCCCTTAGCTTGATTTACAATTATTTTGTTTCCTTCTATGTTCATGTGTAATGTTTTTTGATTTTAATTAGCAAACTGTGTTCCATTCTGATGGATTGACACGCCAATTTTCTAAAGTTTTTCTTTCTTCTTCAGAAATATATTTTGTGTCTACTGCTTGTTCTAATAAAGCATCGTAGTTACTTAGGGTGTTTAATGAAACGTTTGCATTTGTAAAATTGTCTTCAGCAATAGCAAAGCCATAAGTAAATAAGGCAATCATGCCTAGAACATTAGCATTATTTTCTTTTAAGGCTTCGACAGCTTTTAAACTACTACCACCTGTGCTAATTAAATCTTCTACCACTACTACATTTTTTTCAGGTTCTAAAAAACCTTCAATCTGGTTTTTTCTTCCGTGTTTTTTAGGTTCTGGGCGAACGTAAACAAAAGGAACATTTAGTTCTTCTGCAACTAAAGCACCAATGCCAATAGCACCAGTAGCAACACCAGCTATTACATCTGGCTTACCATAAATACTTTCTATTTGTTGAGCTAAATTTTGCTTTAAAAAAGTTCTTACTTCTGGAAAAGATAAAGTAATTCTGTTGTCGCAATAAATAGGAGATTTCCATCCAGAGGCCCAAGTAAAAGGCTCTTTAGGCTGTAATTTTATAGCGTTTATTTGCAATAATAATTCAGCTGTTTTCTTAGCGGTGTTGTTGTCTAAAATCATGCTGCAAAACTACATATTTTTTCAGTTATAAATAAATGAATGTAATTAAGAATTGGTATAAAAAGTAAAATAACTTACCTTTATCGACAATCTAACTTTTATAACTCAATAACATGTATAAAATTTTTGTTAATGATAGGCCCATCATTTTAACAAATACAGTTTTAAAAGAAAAAAATTTTAAAATGTTTCTTTTAAAAAGTGTTGATTTAGAGTATGTTATTAGAAAACTACAACGAAATGATTTAAGTGAAGCCTACTTATATCATCCAGATGCAGAAAAACTATTGCCAATGTTTAAAAAACGCCTAGGTTATATTAATGCGGGTGGAGGATTGGTAAAGAATACCAAAGGAGAATTGTTATTTATTGAAAGAAACAAAAAATGGGATTTACCAAAAGGTAGAGCAGAAGGAGGTGAAAATATAGAAACAACCTCTTTGAGAGAAGTTGAGGAAGAAACAGGTGTAGAGAATTTATCGATAGAACGTTTTTTACAAGAAACGTATCATATATACAAAAGTAAAGGGCAGTATAAATTAAAAGTAACCTATTGGTATTTAATGAGTACAGACTTTAATGGTCAACTAGCTCCTCAACTGGAAGAAGGAATTACCAAAGCGGTGTGGAAAACCAACGGAGAAGCTCAAGAAGCACTTGATAATTCTTATGCCAATGTAAAGTTGCTAACTAAAGCTTATCTAGATAGTTTGTAATTTTATTCAATTCTGTAAATAGGATATTGCATATGATTCGTTTCGTAATGATTACTATGCTTATGTATCCAATCTAATTGTGCGTAAGGGTTGTTAGAAAAGCTTGAGTCAGTACGTTTTCTATTCTCAAATTTTTTTTTTAAATCTAAATCATTATTTAAAATTTCTACAGCTTTGTCTTCAAAAACATAAGCAGAAAAATGTTCTTTTTGTTGAAGAATAGTATCGAAAAAGTTCCAGTTAAAAAAAGAATCGGGTGCTTCGGGCTCTAAGGTTTCAATTAAGTAACGCAAGTTTTCGGGTGTGAGTTGAACTATAAAATCTCCTTTTCTAAATTGAATATTTTCTTTAGATGATTTAACCGTGGTGTTGTAATGTTGATAATGTCCTTCGTAAGGAGATTGACGAGTTTGGTAAGCATCTATTTTATACGAAGTTACAGTAATAATAGTATCTTTTTTGATTGGAGTTAGAGCAATATGATTAATGTTTAGCAATTCAATTACATTACTCCAACTATGAGGGATTACATAGCTTTTAGGAATATAAACTGAATTCTTAGGCTTGAAATTATTGTAATAACTAACGGTTTTAGTATAGGGTTTCTTTCTGTTATATAACAATCGTTTTTTACCAGTTATTTTGCTTGTAGGGTAGCTAGCTTCGTAACCTTTAAAATTGAGTTGAGTTATTTTGGTAGAATCTATTTCCCAATCAATAGCATAACGGTTTACCTTGTCTAGAAAGTTATATTGTCTAAACTGTTGTTCTGTTATTTCTTTTGAAAACTGATTAGTAAATTCTATAACAGACTTATTAAGTTCATAGGTTTGAAGAACTCTATCTTTATACGGTTTAAGCATATGAGTTTCTACCATTAATCCTAAACAATCAAATAGTGTTGTATAACCAGTAGAATATCTTGGGTAGTCCATAAACTGAGACCAACCACTTTCTGGAGTAGTTCCCCAAACATTTACGTATGGAGTAATGTCTATGTTTTTTTTAGCTAGAGATTTTTCAACCTCAGGCATCATAGTTTTATTTAAAAACTCACCTAGAGGTCCATTTAGTTTATTGTGTTGCGTAAATAAGTGAGTAAGGGTGTATTGATAATCTGCGCCATTACTAACATGATTGTCTATAAAAACATCAGGTTTAAGTCTATGAAATAACTTTGCAAAAGCTTTAGCGTTTTTAGTGTCAGATTTTATAAAGTCTCTATTCAGGTCATAGTTTCTTGCATTTCCTCTAAAACCATATTCTTTAGGACCATTCTGATTGGTTCTAGTTCCGGTATTTCTGTTTAAACAACCGCCGACATTGTAAACAGGTATAGTAACTATTTTAGTTTTTTCAGGAGATTCAATTTTTCCTTGGGCAAAATCTCTAAAAAGCATCATTGTTGCATCTATTCCGTCAGATTCACCAGGATGAATGCCATTATTGATAAGGATTGTGTTTTTAGTATTGTTGTTTGGCTGATAGGTTATGTAGTGTAAAGGTCTACCACTATCAGTTTTACCAATACTATCAATAGATATTGTAGAATGTTTTTTTGCTAATTCTTTGTAGAAGGTAATGATTTCATTATACGTAGCCGTTTCAGTTCCATTACTTTTTTCAAAAGTAGTTTTAAAATCATAGCTTGAATTTTCTTCTATTGGTTGCTGACAAGCCAAAAGAATAATGAATAATAATAGCAGGAGTTTCTTCATAAAAAAATCTTAAGTACCAAACATACTTAAAAAAATAGAGTTGTTAACTTATTATTATTGTTTAGTTTGTAAATAACCGTACTTTTGCAGGCTTAAAAGATACAGGTGGTTAACTGCTTGGTAACTAATACTTTTTATAATGAATGCATTAATACGTAAACACTCGAAAACAATTAAAAACGATGTTTTAGCTGGAATGACTGTTTCCTTGGCTATGATTCCAGAAGTGGTAGCTTTTGCTTTTGTGGCTCAAATTAATCCGTTAATGGCTTTGTCGGGTGCATTTATGATAGGTTTGATAACCGCAATATTTGGAGGGAGACCAGGTTTAATCTCTGGTGCAGCAGGAGCCGTAGCAGTTATTTTTGTGTCTATGATTGCAGACGGGCATACTAAAGGAATGTTGTTTGATCAGCCAGTTGAAAATATGGGGTTCTTTTATTTAATGGCCTGTGTTATTTTAATGGGAATTATTCAAGTATTAGCAGGTGTTTTTAAGCTAGGAAAGTTTGTTCGCTTAATACCTCACCCAGTAATGATGGGGTTTGTTAACGGATTATCGATAGTCATTTTTATTGCTCAAGTAAAAATGTTTACCCATAAAAAGTTAGAGGTTACTACAGAAGGAGTGAAGAAGTATGTTAGTTATTATATGGAAGGAACCGAGTTGTATATGATGATTGGTTTGGTGTTGCTAACAATGGCGATTATTTGGGGCTTACCTAAGTTAACAAAAAAAGTGCCAGCTGCTTTAACAGCAATTTTGATAACAACATTGATAGTGGTATTTGGAGGTTTAGATGTGAGCACAGTTGGATCGTATATCGTAGAAGGAGGAGGAACTGGTTTAAAAGGTGAATTCCCAACTCCTAATTTAGAGTTGTGGCAAAACTTACCAATTAATGTGGATACATTTATGTTCATATTGCCTTTTGCTTTTTTAGCGGCTTCTGTTGGTTTGATAGAAACCTTAATGACTATGAATCTGGTTGATGAATTAACAGAGACTAGAGGTAATGGAAATAGAGAGTGTGTAGCTCAAGGAGCTGGGAATATAGTTAGTGGGCTATTTGGTGGAACTGGAGGATGTGGAATGATAGGCCAGACAGTTATTAATATTAATAGTGGTGGTAGAGGTCGATTATCTGGTATTATGATGGCACTTACGCTATTATCGTTCATACTTTTTGCAGATAAGTATATAGAAATGGTTCCTATAGCTGCTCTAGTGGGAGTCATGTTTATGATGGTAATTGAAACTTTCGCTTGGTCTAGTTTTAGGATATTAAAGAAAATACCAAAGTCTGATGCAGCAGTATTAATTATTGTGTCTGTAGTAACTGTATTTGTAGATTTGGCTATTGCTGTATTTATTGGAGTGATTATTTCAGCCTTGGTATTTGCCTGGGAAAATGCCAAGAAGATTAGGGCTAGAAAAAAAGTGAAAGAAGATGGAACAAAAGTTTATGAAATATATGGTCCATTGTTTTTTGGAAGTATTCAGGCTTTTAATGAGAAGTTTGATATTAAAAATGATCCTGAAAAAGTAGAAATAGATTTTTTAGAGTCTCGTATATCAGATCATTCAGCACTTGAAGCTTTGTTTAATTTGGTTGAGAAGTATGAAAAAGCAGGAAAACAAGTTAAAATGAAACATTTGTCTGAAGACTGTAAAAACTTAATGGTAAAAGCGTCTCCTAAATTAATGAATGCCATAGAAGATAGTATAGATGATCCTCGATACCATGTAATGGCAAAAGGAGATTTTATCTAAAAAAAATATTCTCGACATCAAAAAAGGCTAGTAAATATACTAGCCTTTTTTGATTATCTCTTAAGAGAAAAATGAGCTCTAAACTCTCGTTCTTCTCCTTGTCTATTTAAGTATTTTACTAAAAACCAATAGTCATCAGAAAAATGAGGAGCTCCGTTATAGGTTCCATCCCATCCTGGACCAGAAGGTTTTATTTGTTTAAGAAACTTACCAAACCTGTCAAATATAAATATCTCTGCATCTGGTTGGCTAGATAAATCCCATATGTTCCAGTAGTCATTGGCACCGTCATTGTTTGGTGAAAAGAATTTAGGGTAATTAACCACTGTAATATCTACAGGTGTTGTTCCGCACCCATTTTTAGTATCTATAACATAAATAGTATGATCTCCAGAAGGGATATTAGTAAATACATTGCTAATCTGTGGCTGTTCATTATCTAATTGATAAATATACTCTCCAAAGCCTCCTGAGATATTTATTGTTACCATTGAATTATCTTCAAAGTAATCAGAAATGATTACATCGGTTTCTGGGTTAACAATAGCTACACTAGAGTGATCTACATCTACTGTAGTAGTATTGTAGCCACAATCTGGAGGAGAGTCAGGTGTTATTCTTATTGGTTCTACAGTGTAAGTGCCTGCTTCATTAGCACTGTAATTTGCTCCAGTGTGAACAAGATTACCATTTAAATACCAATTAACAGTATATTCGGCAGGACTTAAATTAGAAGATAAAATCAACTCATCTCCAGGTGCTGCAATTCCAGTAACTGGATCAACACAAATAATTCCTCCTTGGACCTCTAAGTCTTGCAGAGGATGAATGGTTACAGTAAAAGATTCTTCGTCAGAACAATTGGTGTTTCCAAAAGCAGTAGCGTACACATAGATTGTGTGTGTTTCTATTTCGTTACTAGAATTAATTATGGTGTTATTGGTTATAGGAGATGTTCCGTTAGCTTGACTAAAGTAACTAGCATTATAGCTAGAATTGTCAAGGGATGGTAATGTGTAACTACCACAAACAGTTTCATTGGAAAAACTTGGTAAGTTAGGAGTCTCTGTTAAGGTTATGGTAAATGAGGTTTGACTTTCACAAACTACTCTGTCTTCGTTGTATGCGTATACATAAACTGGATTTGGTGCTGGAGAGTTGATAGTAAAAGTGGTGCCAGTTGCAATCTCATCTGCAGGGTTAGGAGGAAAAGTTTGCTGTTGTGAATAATAACTACCTATTGATAAAGGAGGAAGTGTATAGCTATCACATTCATTAACATCTTCTATAGTACCTACATTTACGCCTAAAACATTTATAGTTAGAGTAGTCTCATTTGTACAACCAGCTAAATCATTCCATTCATTAAATATATATAAAGTAGTTATTTCTGTTATTACTTCTCCTGCTTGAACTATGTCTCCCTGGCCATTAGGCTCGGTGTAATAATTACCATTTGTTAAAGAAACCAAAGTATAAGGGTCGCATTGGTAAACATCTGCTAAGTTGTCTATTGCTGGTAGAGGTCTTATTTCTACTGTAAAAGAACTAGGGGGACTATCACATCCATTAACTTGATTATAAATATGTATAGTGTTTATATTTCCTGTACCTGGGTTTAATGTACCTAAACCATTACTATATTCTAAGTCTCCACTAGTATTGTTAAGAGAAATTATAGTACCTTGAGGAATTAGGGTTCCTTGTCCGCTAGCTTCAGTATAGTAATTACCATTTGTTAGAGTAGGTAATGTGTAAGAATCTGTAGTACATCTCACTATGTTATCACTAGTATCTACAGGAGGGATAGGGTTTATAGTTAATGTAAAAAACATATTTGTGGTACAATTAACTGTATTTTCTGTATCGGGAGCAAAAACGTAAATATCGTCTGTGTTGCCAGTAATAGTAATGTTTATTCCTTCAAAGACCAAATCACCATTTTCATTTAAATTAATGGTCGTTCCTTGAGGTATTACGATTCCCTGCCCATTGGCTTCAAAGTAATATTCTCCAACTTCTAAATCAGGTAAGGTGTATGAGCCACACTCCGTTAAGTTAGGAGGGTTGTTAATAATTGTGACAACAAAACTACTCGTACTTGTACAAGTATGTATTATTGGATCTCCAGCTAAATTGGTAGTGTTGTTATCTTCAGTGTTGGTTATAGTAATAGTTTGAGAGCTAGTAATATTGTCTCCCGCATTATACCCACTATACGTACCATTAGTTAAAGCAGGTAAGGTGTAACTTAAGCATGTAGTTACATCTTCAGGCTCGTCAACCGGAGGGCTAGCAAAAATGCTAATAGGAAAAGGAATTTCTACACAAAATACGCCATTTATTTCTGCGTAATAATAAATAGTATCTGTGTTTCCTGAAACTGTTATGCCAAGTCCTTGGTATTCTAAATCTCCATTTTGATTAATACTAATAACTGTACCTTCAGGAATTAAAGTGCCTCCTTGAGATGCTTCTGTGTAAAAGTTGCTATCAACTCCTTCTAATGGAGGAGGAATTACCATTTGGTCACAATAATTTATTGGAATAGTATAATCTTCTATGATATGAACTAAAAAATCACTTTCATTTTCACATCCATTATCATCAATAATGTAAACGTAATAAGTTCCTCCAACATCGATTATATCGTTTGGGTTGAGTTGTTGTCCTCCACCATTAGGACCTCCTGAAGCATTGTAATATGATTCATTAGCTTGTAGGTTATCTGGAAGAGTATACTGGCTACAAACAACTACATCTGGTTGTTCGGTTACCGATGGTAGTGGATTTATTATAATATCAAAAGAAGTGATGTCAAAACAAGAAGTGTTATTAGCGTTTTCTACTCGTACCCATATAGTAATAGATCCGTTTATAGAAGTACTGTCTATAGAATTACCTATAGTGTTTTGATTGTTCTGAGCATCAGTTTGAGATGTAAAGTAAATTACATTATGGCCTGCAGGTGCTAATCCATTTAATATTTGATTGTTTTGAGTAGTTAAATCTATTAGACCAGTTACTCCATCACAAAGTTCAATGTCGTCAGGATTGTCATTGGCATCTGGGGCATCACTTAATAATAAATCAAAAGTTAAATTAGCATTACAATAATTGTTATTGTTGATATTTTTAATTTTTATAATAATTTCTTCAGGGTTACCGTTGTTAGAATAGTTGGTAACCTGGTTGACAGGGATTGGGTTTCCTGGATAAGTGTTTGTAGAGTTATTATAATATTCAATTTCGTAAATAGCGGGGTCTAACCCTAAAGAAGTTAAATCGTTTTGAGTTAGATTGAATGAATATGAAGAGGCGCCTGTATCACAATTAAATAAATCTGACGGAGTGTTGTAGCTCAAGTCAGTTATTATAATCTCATCTTGAATGATGCAATTGGTGTTGTTTTTGGTGGCAGATACGGCATAAGTTCCTGCTGATGTAATTGTTAACGTATTAGAAGTTTCTGTAGATGGATTACCATTTTCTGTCCATACATGTGTGTATTCGTTTTCGTCTAGCCCTGTTGTTATAATTAATTGATCTCCATCACAAAGTTGTTGATCGTTTCCTAGATCTATACTTGTGGTAAAAGAACCTGAATCAATAAAAACAGCTGAATCAAAATCTTGATTATTAAAGTCACCAATAGCCAATCTAATTCTATATGGGTTGCCTGGTATTAAAGAAGAGGAAGCACTCATAGTAGTAGTGTAACCTCTCATATTAATTGTAGATGCGGCAGGGTTGTTTACATTATAAGTGTCGAATAAGTTAGCATTTTCTGAAGTACAACCATTATTGTGTGCATTATCACGAACGGTAGTAACAGTAACAGGAGTTGTAGTGCCGGGTATAACAGCTAAATTAGTGGTGGTGTTAGTGTTTAAGTCTGTTATTAAAAAAGCAAAAACATCGCTAAATCCGCATTGCCACTGACCGTATTCGTTAGATGCAAAGATGAAATTAAAATTAAAATCACTTGATATAGGTGTAAAATCAAACTGTAAAAAAGCAGTATCGGTAATAGTACCATTTTGTCCAGAAACAGCATCAGCAATGGCATCTAAATCCGGGTCATTCACATTGTTGATAGAGCTGCTTAAATTGGTGTCTGTGTACATACCAGCTGTATGAGCTGCAATACCCGATCGGATAATTATACCCTCTGATAAAGGGAAAGTACCATTATTATTGTTAAAGTAAGCTACAGATTGCGCAGAAGAATACGCAGCATTTTCAGGATCTATACAGGATCCGTTAAGTAGTAAGTTTGCTAAGTCTGTAGCATTATATGTACTATCATCTACAGATACTGTTTGGGAATACCCAAGACAGCTTAGCAATAAAAAGAAGTAAAAGATTTTTTGGGGCATATTTACTGTTTTTTTTGCGACTAATAATTCAGGTTTTAAATATACTATAAGGTAGTAATAAAAGCGTATATCTTGAATGATAATTAAAAGTTTTTAGTCTAATAGGTGTTTTTCTTAGATGAAAGGAAGTAATCAACTAGACTAATGTTCTTTTGTCGTGTTTTTTTGTAAAAAAGAGAAAACTTTGTGAAAGTATTTCTTACCGCCTATGTAATGTAAGGTGTTATGACCAGCTTCAGGAACAGTAATAAAGTTTTTGGTTTTTGAAGAGCAATTATTAAATAAGTCTTTTCCATATTGAATAGATATTCTATCATCAGCATCTCCGTGAGTAAATAAAATAGGCTGACTAATATTACGTACATCATTGATAGGTTTTGTTTTCTCTGGAGAAAATTGAGCAATTTTTGCGGCATTCTCTAATATATAATTTGATAGCCAACGAATGCCAATACCTTTTAAGATACGCTTTTTATAATCGAAAACCACTTGGTTTACATCTGTGAAAGTACTTTCAATAATACCAAATTCGATACGTTTATCTATCGCTAAACTCTGAATAGCAATAGCACCTCCTAATGAATGTCCCCAAATACCAATGGGTGTATTTGGATTGTTGTTTTTTAATAAGGTTACGATGGATGAGATATCTTGTTTTTCATAAAAACCAAAAGTGCAATATTCACCTTCGCTTTTTCCATGTGCTCTTCCGTCAAAAACATAAGAACTATATCCTTGATTAGATAATTTTTCAGCTAACGGAAATTGATGCTCTTTACAGCTGCCAATACCATGAACTAAAATAATAATTCCTTTTTCTGGTAATGGAGTTTGAATAAATAAACCTTTTAGGGATAAACTATCTTTTGTTATAACATTCAGTTCAGAAGTTTTTAAGTTAAAATCTTGTGCTTGAATATTATTAATGGCTTTATATGGTTTAATAATAGCGTAAGGAAATATATGATGACAACCATACCACGTTCCTAAAACAAAAAGAACTAATAGTGTTAAACTGTATTTATACCTTTTTTTCAAACAGAGAATATAGATGAATTGCCAAATTAAAAGTTTTTATTGAAATTTCCAGTTTTTTAAAACTATAGTTACTAATGGTGTGTTAAACATTTCATAGCTATTGCTTAATGGACTTACTTTATAGGGCTTGTGCAATTTCCATTTTTTTGAATCAGAAGAATGAATAAGTGTTGAATAGTTTAATGTTAAAGGAAAAGGATTGTGAACTTTTAAAACCATAATATTACTTTTCCCGTTTTTGGTTTCTTGATTAAAACTAACGATAAGGGTTTTAGATGGATTGAGCTTTTCTTTAACTGTTTTCATAGAGATTATTCTAGAACCGTTAAGTTCAATCTCTATAAAAATTTCTTCTGTAGGGTATATTTGTAAATCTGTTTTATAAACAAAGTAATTAGATTGTGGAACTTTATACTGATAAAACTTTCCGTTACCTAAAGGTAAATTAAGTTCAAAAGCCTCTCTCTTTGGTAAGTCGTTCTGACCAAAAATAAAAAATGGAATAAGTGTAAGAAAAGTAAAAACCAACTTCATGTTTAAATAGGTTAAAAGTGAGTTAGTTTTTTATGATAACGTAATCAAATGTAAAATATTATTTTTTATAAAGATATCTCTTTTTTAGAGTTCGAGTTTTAGGTTTTACAAATATGTAAATTAAAAAGAAACTATAATGTATATAAGAGGTATAAATTATTTAACCCTAACGCTATCGGGAACTAAAACAGTATAATCTCCACCATTGCGTAAAACATCTCTAACAATACTAGAGCTAATAAAAGAGGTGTCTGCACTGGTTAGCAAAAATAAAGTATCTAGTCCAGAAAGTTTTCTGTTAGTTTGAGCGATAGCTTTTTCAAACTCAAAATCGGCAGGATTACGCAGTCCTCTTAGCATATAATCGGCATTAACTTCTTTGCAGTAATCTATGGTTAACCCTTTATACGTTTCTACTTTAATTTTTGGTTCATCTTTAAAAGCATCTTTTATAAACTGAATACGCTCTTCTAAAGAAAACATGTATTTTTTAGAATCATTTACTCCAATAGCAATAATTAACTCATCTAAAAGAGGTAAAGCTCTAGAAATAATGTCTACATGACCTAATGTTACAGGGTCAAAAGAACCTGGGAAAACTGCTTTTTTCATATTTATTCCTCTAGAAAATTAGGAGTCTTTTTGTTTATGTAAAGTTACTTAATAGTTCTGCAATCAGCAATCAAAACATGTAAATCTTTAATTATTTTAAAGCTTCATCAATGCTATTACTAAATAATTCAACTAAAGAAATACCTGCTTCTTTGGCCTGCTGAGGTAAAATACTTTCTTTAGATAATCCAGGAGTTGTATTCATTTCGATGAAATGAGGTTTTCCGTTGTGAAAAATAAAATCAGATCTAGAAAAACCACTCATATTTAAAGTTTCATATATGTACTTAGCTATTTTACTTACTTCTTGAGCTTGTTTTTGAGTAATTCTAGCTGGAGTAATTTCTTGTGATTTTCCTTCATATTTCGCTTGATAATCAAAAAAATCGGTTTCGGAAACTATTTCTGTAATAGGAAGAACCGTTACTTTTCCTTTATATGTAATTACCCCTACAGATACTTCGGTACCATTTAAAAAAGATTCAATTAATACTTCGCTGTCTTCATTTAAAGAAATATCTATTGCAGCTTTTATATCTTCTTCTTTATAAACTTTAGTAACTCCAAAGCTAGAACCAGCTCTATTTGCTTTAACAAAACAAGGTAGACCTACAGTGTCAATAATTTTACGAGTGTTAATTTCTTGTCCTTTATTATAATAAATAGAGGTGGCCATATCTATTCCGTATGGTTTTAAAACAGATAATAAATCTCTTTTATTAAAGGTAAGAGCAGATTGATACAAATTACAACTTGTTTGTGGTATACCTAAAAGTGATAAATAGCCTTGTATGTGTCCATCTTCTCCAGGAGTTCCGTGAATGGTGTTAAAGGCGCAATCAAATGTTATTTTGGTTTTGTTAATTGTTATAGAAAAGTCCGATTTGTCAATTAAAAATTCATTTTCATGTTCGTCTAAACATACCCATTTTTCTTTTAAAATTAAAGCTCTATAACAATTGTAATGTTCTTTTATGGCATTGTAAACAACGTTTCCAGAGTTAATTGATATTTGATATTCGCTAGAATATCCCCCCATTAAAATGGCAATGTTTTTAGACATTTTTATAAAGTTTAAATTCTTACAGACTTTTAATTAGCTTCAACAAAAATACTATTATTATATTTGTCTTCTAATAAAAAAATATGAGTCTTATTAAGTTTCTTTTTAGTAAAGTGTTCTTAAGGCAATTAGTTATTGCTTCAGTGATTTTTCTATTGTTGTTTTTTGCTTTTACTAAGTGGATGGCGGCTACAACAAATCACGATGAGTTTAAAGAAGTACCTAACCTAGTTGGTAAGAAATTAGATATAGCTAAAAAAATGCTAGAAGAAAGAGGTCTTGTGTTGGCCGATGATGTTGAGTATAAAGATTACAATCCAAAGTACCCTAAAGAGGGGATAGTTGAGCATACACCAAGACCCGGTGCTAAAGTTAAAGCGGGACGTAAAATATATTTAAGTATTAATAAATCTGAATATAGAAAGATTCCTTTACCTAGTTTAGAAAATAAAACTAAAAGGCAGGCAGTAACTTCTTTAACTGCAATGGGTTTTAAAATAGGAGAAATTGCTTATAAACCTCATTTTGCTAAAGATGCTGTTTTGTATTTAGAGTATAAAGGTAAAAAGGTAGAAGCAGGAGAAAAGTTGCCGTATACATCAGTTATAGATTTAGTTTTAGGTGATGGTAAGTTAGATTATGGTGATAAGCCAAAACAAGAAGGAGGAAACGAGAATGGCGAAAGTAATTAATGATAAAGTAGAACAGCAAGAAGACGGCTTATACGAGCACTATTCATTTACTGCAACTAAAGGACAAGAGCCCTTGAGAGTGGATAAGTTTTTAATGAATTTTATTGAAAATGCTACTCGAAATAAAATACAACAAGCTGCCAAAGACGGTAATATTTATGTAAACGATAAACCGGTAAAGCAAAACTATAAGGTGAAAGGAAATGATGTTGTAAAAGTGTTATTTGCTCATCCGCCTTACGAAAATTTGTTGGTGGGAGAAGATATTCCTTTGGATATTGTTTATGAAGATGATGATTTATTAGTAGTGAACAAACCAGCGGGTATGGTGGTGCATCCTGGTCATGGAAATTATTCTGGAACCTTAATTAATGCCTTAATATATCATTTCGAAAACCTGCCTAAAAATGCAGATGACAGACCAGGTTTGGTGCATAGAATAGATAAAGATACAAGTGGATTGCTAGTGATTGCTAAAACAGAAGAAGCAATGACGCATTTGGCAAAACAATTTTTCGATAAAACTTCAGAGCGTTTGTATTACGCACTGGTATGGGGGAATGTAGAAGAAGATGAAGGGACTATAGAAGGTAATATTGGCAGGCATCCAAAAAATCGTTTACAGAATACCGTTTATTTAGATGATGAAGCAGATAAAGGTAAACCAGCAATAACCCATTACAAAGTAATAGAACGTTTTGGATATGTTACTTTGGTTCAATGTGAGTTAGAAACAGGTAGAACTCACCAAATACGTGTTCATATGAAGCATATTGGTCACACTTTATTTAATGATGAACGCTATGGGGGAGAGAAAATATTGAAAGGAACTACTTTTACTAAATACAAACAATTTGTAGAAAATTGTTTTAAAATATTACCTAGGCAGGCATTACACGCTAAAACATTAGGTTTTGTGCATCCTACAACTGGAAAGAAAATGAGCTTTAGTTCTGATATTCCTGAAGATATGGAGGCTTGTTTTGAAAAGTGGCGAGCTTATGCTAAACATCAAGATTTATAAGAACTCTTTATAGCTTTATAAATAAAAGATGTGCTTTTTGTACATCTTTTTTTATGTCTTTTTCTAAATTTGAAGTAGAAATAATATTTTATGAAAATAGTAGTATCACCAGCTAAGTCGTTAAATTACGAATCAGAATTGCCAACCAGTCAATATTCGGAAGCTTGTTTCTTAAAAGAGGCAGAACGTTTAAATAAACTGTTAAAGAAAAAGTCACCTAAAAGCCTATCTAAACTCATGAAAATTTCAGATAAATTGGGTGAGTTAAATTGGCAGCGTAATCAAGACTGGAACTTGCCTTTTACTCCTGATAATGCAAGACCTGCAGTGTATGCTTTTAATGGAGATGTATACAATGGTTTAGATGCATATACTATAGAAGAAGGGAAATTAGAACAGCTTCAAGATACATTACGAATTCTTTCTGGTTTATACGGTTTGTTAAAACCATTAGATTTAATGCAACCTTATAGATTGGAAATGGGAACAAAGTTTCCTGTTGGTAAATCTCCTAACTTACATAGCTTTTGGAAAAAGCAAGTAACTCAAAAACTAAACGAAGAATTAAAAGAAGGAGAGTTGTTTGTGAATTTAGCTAGTAACGAATATTTTTCTGCGGTAGACGTTAAAGCTTTAAAAACAGATGTTATTACTCCAGTTTTTAAAGATTGGAAGAACGATAAATTGAAGGTGATTTCATTTTTTGCTAAAAAGGCAAGAGGACTAATGGTACGCTATATTGTAGATACAAATGCTAGTTCTGTAGAAGATTTAAAAGGATTTAATTACGAGGGTTATTCTTTTTCTGATGAACATTCCAACTTAGATAAAAATGAGTTAGTTTTTGTTAGGTAATTTTTTCTTATAGAACATAAAAATCCAAATGGCTCTAGAAAGTTTGTAGTTGTATGGAGAAAGAATTAAGAGTATACCGACAACAAAAGGAAAAATTCTTAAATCAAAGTTTTGGTCAAAAAATACTTGACAAATTAAAAACGTTGCCATACTTTCTGCTACCATCAATATATAGCTTACATACATAGCTCCGTAAAAAAAGCCAGGTTCTATCATATTATTATAGTTGCAGTTTGGGCAATAAGTATGCATTTTACTATACCTAAATATTTTATGGTTTTCAAAAACATCACCTTTGGTGCATTTAGGACATTTTAGTTTGAATAATGTTTTTAGGCTTTTCATGTCTTTTTTATGCAAATTTCGATATTATATGTTATTGTAAGTAGTCTGAAAAACTTGATTATTAGGACAAATCACGCTTTTGTTGTAATATTGTTATATGAGTTTGTTGCCAGTACTGCATATAAAAGAGTTTTCTAAAAGCATTAAAAGAGATGATTTTTACGCAAATATATTTTCTACACATTTAAAAAAGCACCATTCATCTATCACCAAACCTCACAAACATAATTTTTATTTAATAGTACTTTTTTTAAAAGGTAAAGGTGTACATGAAGTTGATTTTAATTCTTATCCAATAAAAAGGGGAGCGTTGTTTTTATTAAAACCAGGGCAAACTCATCATTGGGAATTTTCTGAAGAAGCTGAAGGGTTTATTTTTTTTCATTCGAAGGAGTTTTATAATTTACTTTTTCCTAACAAAAACATAGATGAATATCCTGTGTTTTATTCATCATATAATTCACCTTATATTCAGTTAGAGAAAGATTTAATACTTGAGTTTAAAGAGCGTTTTAATTCTATTTATCAGGAGTATAAACAGAATAACTTAATGAAATATCGTAAACTAGGTTTATTAGTGGACTTACTTTATATAGATGCAACTAGAGCGTATAAAATAGATAATACTACTGAGGTAGGTAAAGTTCCTTCTCAAGTGATTTTGTTTAGAAAACTAGAGGTCTTGATTAATGAAAAGTTTTTAGTAGATAAAAGTCCAAGTAGTTATGCTAAAGCATTACATGTTAGTACAAAACATTTAAATAGGGTCGTTTTTAATACCTTGAATATATCAACAAGTGATTTAATTCATCAAAGAGTTTTATTAGAAGCTAAAAGGTTATTAACTCATGGTGAAATGAGTATTCAACAAATAGCTTTTGAGTTAGGGTATAACGATCCATCGTATTTTACAAGATTGTTTAAAAAGAAAGTAGGTGTTACTCCATCAGTTTTTATAGATAGATATAAAGAGAATGATAAAAGTTAATTATACTATAGATGTCTTTTTTGGACTAGATTTTGTTCATTTAGGTGCCATTCACTTTTGGTAAGTTCATAAAACTCTTTAGAAAGACCAATGTCTAAAACAGTGTAAGAAGAATAGTAAATATTATTTTCTTTTAAAAAGAACGCCCTTTTTGGTGTTTGAAAACTGATAATCTTGTTAGTTTTAAATATACGATCATTTATGTTGTTTAATCGATCACAATACATTCCTGATGGGATGTCAACCGATATTTTATAATTACTTGTTAAGTTAAGTTGATTAACCAATAATTTATAAATACCTTCTAAAGGCCTTGATAAACCAATCCCAAACAGCGCATCAATAATAATACTGTTCTCAAGAATTGTTAAAGATTCTATGCTTTCTAAGTCATCAATTATCTGTATGTGATGCTTTATTTTTTTATAGTTAATTTTACAGTCAATAGAAAGCTTTTTTAAACTCTTGCTAATCAGAAAGGGCCTAACTTGATATCCTTTTTCTAGTAAAAGCCTACTAATAGCAAAACCATCTCCACCATTATTTCCTGGTCCACAAAATATATATATTGTTTTGTCGTGTTTATGATGTTTTTGGTACCACTCTACAAAAGTAAAAGAAGCTCTTTCCATTAAATCAAGAGAAGAAATGGGTTCGTTAAGAATGGTATAGTTGTCCCATTCTTTAATTTGTTGAGCAGTAAAGAGTTTTATCATGTATTAAAGATAATGATATATAAACTCATTACTCAACTAATTAACTGTATCTTTGCCACAGATAAGGAATGATATCTATAAATTGTCATTTCAACTAAACAATTTATATGTCATTTAAGTCACTAGGGTTGTCAGATCCTTTATTAAAAGCTATTGCTAAAAAAGGATACACCAATCCATCTCCTATACAAGAAAAAGCCATTCCGGTTGTTTTAGAAAGAAAAGATATTTTAGCTTCTGCTCAAACAGGAACAGGTAAAACAGCAGGTTTTACATTACCAATGTTAGAGATTTTAACTTCTCATAGCAAATGGAAAAGAAGGCCTATTCGTGCTTTGGTATTAACACCTACAAGAGAGTTAGCTGCCCAGATATATGATAATGTTAGAGCTTATAGTGAATATGTAGATATTCGTTCTGCTGTTATTTTTGGTGGCGTAAAGGCTAAACCACAAATAGCTACTTTACGCAGTGGAGTAGATATTTTAATTGCTACTCCAGGGAGATTAATAGATTTACATAGCCAAAAAGCCTTGTCTTTAGCCAGAATAGAGATATTGGTTTTAGATGAAGCAGATAGAATGCTAGATATGGGTTTTAAAAGGGATCTTGATAAGATAATGAGTCTAATGCCTGATAAGCGACAGAACTTGTTGTTTTCGGCTACTTTTTCTAAAGAAATAAAAGCATTAGCTAGCGGTATTTTACAAGAGCCAGTATTAGTTGAGGCAACTCCTGAAAATTCTACTGCAGAAATGGTTGTTCAGAAGGCTTATAGAGTAGATAAGGCTAAAAAAACAGCCTTGGTTACTCAATTGATTTCTGATGGAAAATGGAAGCAAGTACTAATATTTACAAGAACCAAACATGGTGCTAATAGATTGACTCAGAAATTAGTTAAAAAAGGAATTACAGCGGCTGCTATTCATGGTAATAAAAGTCAGAATGCTAGAACCAAAGCATTAAAAGAATTTAAATCGAATAAGGTTCGTGTGTTAGTAGCTACAGATATCGCTGCTCGTGGATTGGATATACCATTATTGCCACATGTAATTAACTACGAATTGCCTAACGTTCCGGAAGATTATGTTCACAGAATAGGAAGAACAGGTAGAGCAGGTGCTAGCGGAGAAGCATTGTCTTTAGTTTCTGCAGAAGAACGTGATTATTTGCGAGGTATAGAAAAGTTACTTGGCCAGAAAATGAAAACAGAAATTTTAGAAGGCTATGAGGTAACAGAAAGTTTAGAAAGATCTAAACCAACTCCAAAGCAACAGCAGCAAAGACGTAAAAACTCTTCTAAACCTTCCAATAAAAGCAATAATTACAAGAGAAGACCTAAGCGTAATAATAGAAAGAATGGTGATTCAAGAAATAATAATCCATCTTCTAAGTAATTATTTATGAATCAGCAACCAAACAATCCATTACATGGAGTTAAGTTAGTTCAAATTTTAGAAGATCTTGTTGATTATTATGGTTGGGAACATCTTGGGTATAAAATTGATATAAGATGTTTTAATTACGATCCATCTATTAAATCTAGCTTAAAGTTTTTAAGAAGAACACCTTGGGCAAGAAAGAAAGTAGAGGAGCTTTATTTGGAATGGTTATCTAAGACAAAGAAATAGGCTGTAAATAATTGTACTGTTTCGAGAAAAGTATTATGCAAATCTCGAAACAGATAATAAAAATAAAGGCTTTATTTAATTTTGTGGGTATTTATGCAAGATCATTTTTTATAATATATGGGTTAACCAAGTTATCAAAGTGATTTCTTTTTTTCCAATATAATATCATTAATACAGCAACAATATCTAATAGTATAAACAAAATGCTACCTTCTGCTCCAAAAGAGCCGCCAGTTAAAAGATTGTCAGGGGTACTAACACTTAAAAAGCTGGCTTTAGCAATATTACCACTTATAGCAAATCCAAATATAGCTCCTTGAAATAAGTTCCAGGAAAGATGCATTCCTATAGACATTCCTAATCTACCTGTAATTAAAAAAGGAAGACACATCATAATAGCATCTAAGCCCAAATTTACAGTAGATATTATTGTAGCTCCTTCGTTGTTTATATGAGCAATTCCAAAAAGAGGAGCAATAACTATTAAAATAATAAAAGCTCTTTTTGCAGCGTCTTTTTTGATGATTTTTAAAGCTTCATAAGCAATGTAAAAAAGAAAAGCTCTAAAGAAAATCTCTTCAACAGTACTGCCTATTATTAGACCAAATAGCTCAGAAAAAAAGCCTTCTATAAATGAATAATCTGTTGAGCTAGTTGTAAAAAAATCAGTGACATTTAAATTACCGGTGAAATATAGAATTGTAACAAACAATGATAATTGAATAATAGCAATACCGAAGCCAATAAAAAATTCTTTAAGCCATACCCTGTTAATTTTTAAACCGTATTTTTTAAAAGATGATTTGTCTAAATACTTTATTTGAATGTATAAGCTAGTTAGAACAGAAAATAAATAAATAGAGCCAGAGATACAGCCTCTAATAAGACTCTGATCTAAAATTTTTTGTAGACCTAGTTGTAAAGGAATATTAATTAAAAATGTAATAGCTATAAATAATATTAAACGCCATAGCGGGCGAACTTTTTTGTTTGAATTAAAAATGATTTTTTGCATACTTAAATTGTTTTTATTTTGATTGATAATTTAAGTGCAAGTTATATCTATTCTTTTTTTTAAAATAGAATGAAATTAGCCATTTAAAAATTATACTAACCTAATTTCTTTAGGAATAAAACCAACATATAATTTAAAAATACGAGTCATATGGCTATTATCAGAAAACCCACAAGCATATGCTATTTCTGTTATGGGCATTTTAGTGTGTAGTAATAAATCAATAGCCTTTTGAACTTTTATCTTTCTCATATAGTCACCTAAAGAACAATTGTAGTATTTTTTAAAATATTTAGAAATAGTAACTGGGTGAACATTTAAGTTAAGAGCTAACTCATCTAGTGGTATAAATTCATCCCATCTATCCTCAATAATTTCTTTAAGTGTAGGAACCCAATTGGGTTGATACTTTGAAATATTATTGTTGGTGAATAATGATTTTAAAGATAGTAGAATAGAATCATTTGTGTAAAGGTCATTAATATGTAGCTCTTGATAAATTTTAACTAAACTTAAATAATGTTCAATTTGTTTTGTTCCTGTTAAGTTAGGAGAAGTTACAGATAGTTCGTTTTGGGTAAAAAAATCATTATTGAACTCTAAATTCAAGTTTTTAGACGGAAATTCGGTAAATCTATTTCGATGTTTTTCTCCCTGATGGTATGATATTATTTTTCCAGGAGTAACTTGTACATCTTTATTCTTTCTAGATTCTAAATTACCACCTTGTAAAATTAACGATAAGTGTATATCCTCATGTGAGTGCCAGTCTTCAGATACAGGTTTAGTGTAATTAACAATCGAAATAGAACAATTATCTATATAATATTTATCTGTAGTAGTTCCTAAGAACATTGTATTCGTAAGCCTCAAATTCGTTTTTATTATTAAGACTTTTTAAAGCGAAAAATGTTACAGGGTTCCATGAAAAAATCAAACTAATAAAAGTTGTTTTAGAGAAAGATAGTTATGTTGTTTCAAGTTTTTTTATCTCTAAGCCATAATCATATTGCAAATCCTCATGAAGTAACAATACTTTCTTTTTTATGGTAGTTAATTCTCTGTTGTAGATGTTAAGTAATACAGTGTTTTTTTGAATACTGGGATTAAAACTTTGTAGTTTTTGACAGAAATAAATAAGTAAAGTGACTTCTGTTTCTATTTGTTTAGAATAACGTATATACTTTTTAAGTATTTTTAATATTTTACGAACACTCTTTTTTATAAAGTAATAGGTTTTGGTGTTTACGTTTTCAAACTGTTCGTCAATTTCTTTTTTAACACTCTCAATAAAAAGTTCTTCATTCTCAGATTCGAATAGCAAATAAGTAAGTAACTCTTTGTTTTCTTTTTTAAACTTAGAAAGCTGTAAGCATATTTTTATAAGCTCATCTTGAGAATGATGAGATAAAGCTGTTTTAATTTCTTTTACGCTAACGGCTTTCATATTATGAATAAATAAAATTATAAAGTCAACAATCCATTTTCTTTTAATGTTTGAATAGGTTTAGAAAACCAAAACAAATCAAAATCATCAAAATATGTTTCAAAATCTGCTTTTAATTGGTTAAAAGAAACTGATTTGTTTTGAGTAGGTAAGAGTTCCTCTAGTTTGCCTAATAACCATTCTCCTTTTTCTTTATCTGTAGTAATTGAAAAACTATCGGTGTTGTTGTGAAAAGTTAATTGTAACGAATACCAAGTAGTTCCTTTTTTGGTTTTTGTAAACTCTTCAACAAAAGGATCGTTTCCTAACCAAACAATTTTAGCTGTTGGTTTTACTTTAAAATTAGGTTCTGTAGTTAAGCAGTTGTAAATAAAATCGGGATGTATTTGTGTATCAGGAATTGTAAAGTCGAACCAGTCTTGTAAGTCGAAATCAAACCCAACACCATGCATAAAATTGAAAAGCGATTTTTTTAGCCCATAACTAAACTTGTTATGATCTATACCTGTATGGTCTGTAAAATCGATATCATTGTTTGCAAATGTTATGTCTTTGTAGTTTGGAGTAATTCCATAGTCAGACGGAGCTTCCCCAATTGGACTATGTGTGGTTAAGGCAAACTGGTGCCAAAAACCAGATTGTAAAACACCAACTTCAAATAGTTGCTTGACCATTTCTAAACTATCAATTGTTTCTTGCTCTGTTTGTGTTGGGTAGCCATACATTAAATACGAATGTACCATTATGTTAGCTTCAGTAAAATTTCTAGTTACTTGAGCTACTTGTTTTACGGTTACTCCCTTATCAATGAGCTTTAAAAGTCTATCTGAAGCTACTTCTAAACCACCTGAAACAGCAATGCAACCTGAAGCCTTGAGTAAAATGCATAGGTCTTTTGTAAAGTTTTTTTCAAAACGAATATTAGTCCACCAAGTAACAGTTAATTTACGTTTTAGTATCTCTAATGCTAAGGCTTTCATTAAAGCAGGAGGGGCAGCTTCATCTACAAAGTGAAATCCATTTTCTCCTGTTTGAGCAATAAGCTCTTCCATTCTATCAACTAAAGTCTTAGCCGCTATAGGCTCGTAAATTTTAATATAATCTAAAGATATATCACAAAAGGTACATTTTCCCCAGTAACAACCATGAGCCATTGTAAGCTTGTTCCAATGACCATCGCTCCATAAACTATGCATTGGGTTAGCAATTTCTATAACAGAAATGTATTGGTCTAATAGTAAGTCTGAATAATTGGGAGTGCCAACCTCACTTTGCTTATAATCTGGCTGAGTAGTATCGTTTTTGTATGTTACTTCTTTATTCTCTAACAAAAAAGTTCTTTTATAAGTGGTGTTTTCTTTGTTTGGAGAGGTGATGGATTTGTATAACAATTCTACGGGTAATTCACCGTCATCTAGAGTAATAAAATCAAAGAATTCAAAAACACGAATATCTGTTAAAGACCTTAGTTCTGTATTAGGAAAGCCACCTCCCATAGCAACTTTAATATTCGGGTAATATTCTTTTATAAATTGAGCACACCTAAAGGCACTGTATAAATTTCCTGGAAAAGGAACCGAAAAACAAACAAGTTTAGGACTTACAGTATTCAAACGCTCTTCTAAAATTTCTAAAGTAAGTTCATCTATTAGAGTATTCGGTTCTTGTAGGTGTTGGTATAATTCATCAAATGAATTCGCACTTTGCCCTAATCGTTCTGCATATCTGCTAAATCCAAAATTTTCATCAATACATTCTATTATAAAATCTGATAAGTCTTCAAGGTATAAAGTAGCTATATGCTTTGCTTTATCTTGCATTCCCATATTACCAAAAGCCCAATCTAAATTGTCTAACTGATTAAAACGAGAAGCTCTTGGTAAAAAATTATCTGTACAGATTTGTCTAGCTAAAGTTGATTTTTTGCCTTGTAAAAAAGCTATAACATCGTCTAAAGGTTGTAGATAAGCCTCTTTTAACGCATATATACGTTGACAGTTTTCACTAACAATAGTGTCATTCTCATAGGCAAAATCGAATAAAGATGTAAAAGTATTTTGAGAGAATAAGTCAAGAATTACTTCTATACCCAAATCCATCTGGTAGGATGATATTCCTTTTGTGTTTAAAAAACCTTTTAGATAGGCGGTAGCCGGATAAGGTGTATTTAATTGAGTAAAAGGTGGAGTAATGAGTAATAGGTCTTTCAAAATCGTACTTTACATTGATCTAACAAAGATACATTAATTGTTGCTGAGTATAAGAGTTATAAATTGACTTAAATACTATCAACAAACTCCTTAAAAACATTTTTATGTAACTCTAAATCCATGTTGCCAGATAATGCTACACGTGCAATATAATCTTTATCTCCTTCTTTAGTAGTTCCTTGTGTTGAGGTAGCAGGAATAGTCCAATAGCATCCTTTTAATTGTCCGTAACTCACACAATACTTACTTTCTTGTGGGATTTTACTAATCATTAAATTAATTAGTTTTAAGTTTAAAGCTCTTTTGTAAGTTTCTCTCTCCTCTTCGGAATTCCCTTTAGTTGGTAAATCAAGAGAAAAAACTGATGGAGTAAAGCCTTGCTCTGCTAATTCTTCTGATACAAAATTGATTTTTGCATTGGGTAAAGTTTCTTCAATATAAGTTACAAACTCACGCGTATTTACATAAGCACTTTGAATTCGCTCATTCATAGATGGTAATTGCTCTGCTAATATTTCATATTGTAAGCTAGTAGCTTCATTATCGCACAATACTAAATGGTTTTCTATTTTATCCATTAAATGTGCTGCTTTTTGGTTTGCTATAGAGAAACCAGCTGTACATTTTCCTCCACTAGGGAATTTAGAACCACTTACATAAGCAATGGTTTGTACTTGAGTTAATATGTCGTTATTGCCTAAAAAGTGAACATTCGGACAAAAAGTTTGATCTAATATAAAAACTGGAGCAATAGCTTTTTCTTCGGTACTAGTGAATCGTTCTTTACTTAATACTTCTTTTAGTTGGATTAGATCTGGAACTTCAACTCTAGGGTTGGTAGGTATTTCTGCAATAATATAAGGAACAGCATCTTCCTGTGCTATTTGTTTTAAAACTACATCAATACTGTCAACCATATTTTGGTCACCATCAACTGGTAAGTCCATTACTTCAATTAAATCACTACATGCTGCAACTCTTCTAGCCTGATCGTTAGTTCCACCATAGCAATTTGGAGGAACAATAAAACGAATATCTTTTCCTTTATAATTTTCTAAAGCGTGATCTACTAACCCCATCATAATAGCGTACTGAATAGATAAACCGCTAGAACCTACTACTGCTTTTGCCTTAGAATTAGTAATTGATTGAATGGTATCTAAAACACTAGCTTTATTGTTAGCTCTGTTTTTTACTGAATTTTCTGAAAAATCATTCCCAACCAACTTGTTTAAAACGGCTAAACAATTAATAGGAGTCATAGCAATAGTCTCTCGTCTTCTTACATGCTGAATTTCTGAAATATAATTGCTTTGATTTTGGGTAGCTAATAAAATACTACCGTAATCATTGTGTGTGTTGATGTAAAAATCTACTTGTGGAATTATATCAAACTCATAAATGTTTTCAGGTTGACTTACTAAAATAGTACTGCCATTAAAACTGTCTAATTCAGATAAATTATTTAGTTTAACTAGGTTGAAAGAATATCCGTATACGGTTTTAATTAGTTCTGTGTTAAAAGAATCTGGTAACTTATTGGCATAGACAATACGAGTTTCTTCATTAGCTAATAAATTCTTTCTTAATACTGCTAGTATTGGAGTAACGCTAGACGAAAAACTAATTACATGTTTTGCGTCTAAGTTGTAATTTGTAGCAATTGCCCATTCTAATACACAAGATAAAGGGTGACCTAGCCTAATATAATCGTAAGCAGTTGGTAGTTCTTTTAACTTTTCTGCATCTGAATTATTGCTTTTATATAGGTTTATGAATTCATCTAAAAACTCAGTTTTAGCTAGGGATTCATTATAAATATCTAAACGATGTGTAGTTAGATTTAGCCAGTCTGATGGCATATTATCTAATACATTTTTAATATAGTTTAGGATATTGTTGTCTTGCATAATTTTAAGCATTTAAATAGAGGGTAAAGATAGTTTAAATAGGAGTGTTGTAAAAGGTGTAGACAAAGGTAAAATTAAAAACTTCTCATTATATCCAGTACATCTGACTTTGTGTATTCTCCTTTTTTTATAAAATATTCTCCATTTGGTTTTAATATTAAAAAACCACCATTAAGTTTATCATAATTGAAGAATAATTTTTTAATTATGTTTTGTTTGTCTATAATCCAGTTTATTTTATTTCCGTGGTAATAATATAAATCTGTGACATCTTTATTTATAATCCAAAAATGGTTACAGGGCTCAATAGAATTTAACTTTTTTTGCATATTCCCATAGAATATATCCCATGGAACTTGATAGTTTTTTATACTTATTGAAGGGTTATTGTTTATAAAATTTACAACTATCTTTTTGGAAAAATCTATATCTGAAGGATTTATATCAGTTAAATGTTTCTTTAAGTTTTCTAAATTATTTTTTGATAAAGTATTTGTACTGTGACTTTTGACGAAAGTTTTTTTTCCTTCTTTAGATTCTAGTGTATACAAATACGGTTCTTCGTTAATCAGGCTGTTAGACGATAAACAGCTTGATAAAAGTAAAGCTCCTAAAGCGACAAAAGTATATTTCATATGTATATAAAAAATAAATATACGTAATGTCTTAATATATAGTGTTGGCTTTATGTGAAAGTTGTAGATTACAAGAAAAACCAATAATCTTCTACAGGTTGTTTGTTCCAAGAGTTCAATAACTCTTTAACTTCTTTTTTGCCATCAGGAGAAGCAGTTACTACAATAATTTGTGGGTTATCTAGATTCTTTACTTCATTATAATGTTGCATTCTAACATCGTAAATGTCTTTGCCTATTTTCTTTTCATTATCGCAAACCCAATGAAAGGTATCATTGTTGGTTAGTAAATGTTTGGCCATGTCTTTACCATTTTTACCTGCTCCCCAAAGTACTAATGGTCTAGTTGTATCTCGGTCTAATTCATAAAAAAAGCGGACTTTTAACTCGAAGTAACGGTTGTCTTTGTATTCGTCCCAAGTACGAGAAATTCTATTAGAACGGTCTCGCCAATGATGTAAAATTTTGTCTAAGCCAACTACTTTTAAATTGTTTCTGTAAAAACGAAAACACAAATCGTAATCTTCAGGGTATATTAACGGATTAAAAGCGCCAGCATTATCAAAATCTTCTTTATGTAATAACCAACAATGAGACGGAATAACACATTCCGTATATATTTCTTGATAGTGTGAATTGGTTCTTGCAACCTCGTTTAACCAACGTTCATATTTTAAAAATCCATCACCAACTTCTCCCTCGTCTACAAAGTGTTCTGTTCCGCCAGCAATAACAGTTCCTTTACCGTATTTTAACCACTCATCTACCATTACTTGTATTTTGTAATCAGGCATTTTATCGTCAGAGTCCATACGGTTAAGTAATTCTCCTTTTACAAATTGATAACCATATTGCAGAGTAGGAATTAGTTTAGGTTTATCGCTATTATGAAACTTAATTCTTGAATCTTTATTTGCATACTCTTGTAATATTTGTGGAGTCGCATCAGAAGAATGATCGTTAACGGCAATTAATTCCCAGTTCTGATAAGTCTGATTAATAATAGAATCGATACAAGCGTGAAGATATGGAGCAGTATCTTTTACTGCCATTATAATAGATACAAGTGGTTGTTGGTTCATAAAATTATATTGTTAGTTTCTCCATGATGGAGGTAAGTTTTTTTCTATTTCAATATTTTCAAAAGAATTACTGGTTCTTGCACCGTGTTCTTTAACCCAATCAGCCATTTTTTCTAATCCATTTTTTAAGCTTATGTAGGGTTGAGGTTGAAAGACTTGTTCAAATTTTTTATGACAAGAATAGGCATGTTCTACCTCATCTCTTTTTTCTAAATATTGAATGTTTGTTTGACTATTAAAGCATTCTGAAACTTCTTCGGCTAGTTGTTTTACGGTATAAACGGTATCATCTCCAATATTAAAGGTTTGATTGTATGCCTCTTTAATATTGACAGCGTTGGCTATGTACGGAGCAACATCATCTATATAAGTAAATGCTCTGCTTTGTTCTCCATCACCAAAAATGGTTAAGGCTTTATTTTGTAGTAGTTGATTCATGAAAATACCAACTACATTACGGTATTTATCGCCAATATTTTGATGAGGGCCATATACATTATGAGGTCTAAAAATAATAGAGTCTAAACCAAATAATTGCTTAGCATTTTTTAGGTCTTGTTCTACTGCATATTTAGCAATTCCGTAAGGGTCTTCTGGTTGTGGGTATTGCTCTTCTTTTAATGGCAATTCGTTTTCTCCATATACCGCAATAGAAGAAGTAAACACAAAGCACTTAACATTATAGTTTACCGAAGCATTAATTAAGTTAATACTACCAATAAGGTTGTTGTTGTAATTGAATCGCCTAATAAAATGACTTAATCCTTCAGCTGCATAAGCTGCTAAATGATACACATAAGTAAATAGATATTTTTTAAACAAGCTATTTATCAATTTTTCATTGCAAATAGAACCAACATAAAGATTAGCTTCTGTTGGAACATTGTCTTTATTACCACCAGATAGATCATCTAATACGATAACATTATGGCCTAATTTAATTAACTCTTTTGCCACGTGTGAGCCAATAAATCCTGCTCCTCCGGTTACTAGTGAAGTGATGTTCATTTTAAATACAATCTTGAAGTATTATATTTTTGTGTTTTAAATACTGTTTGCTTACTTCAGGGTCAAGCTCCATGTTTTTAGATTTTTCTATGAGTTGTTGTATTTTTTTGCAATTATTGCCTTGTTCGTAATTTATTAACGCTAAATAATAATTTGCATAAGATATCCAATAATCTGAATCTGATCTTTCAATTAACTTATTTAGTATGTTTTCTGCTTCTGAGTGTTTTTTTAGTATTAGAAATACTCGAGATTCATTTATATAATTTATCCAATATGTTGGGTCGACTTCTCTACTTTGTTTAAAGTAATTTATCGCATCTAAATTATTGTTTTTAGATAATTCAACTCTTCCGAGTTCATTGTAAGTAATTGGGTTCTTTTCATATTTCAATGATTTTTTTAGATAAAAAGTAGCTGAGTCAAAATCATTGGCTTCTAAAAAATATCTTCCTTTCAAATAATATGAATAAGCATTCGTGTTTAAAATCTCTTGATTTATATGCCTTGAAGGGTTATGCTGTACAGGGACTTTATCTTCTTTGTTTGATTTGCACGAGTAAGTTATTGAACATAAAATAAATATTAGAGTAACTTTATTTATCATTTTTAATTAGTTTAATACCAACGTTTCTTTTTCTTTTTAGAAGCAATAGATTTGCGTCCTTTTTTGTGTTTACTTCCTTTCTTTTTATGAACTTCTGGTTTAGCCTTTGGGTCTAAAGGATAGGGGTGGTCTTCTTCAACAGTTATATGTTTATTAATTAGTTTTTGAATACTAACTACATAAGCTTTTTCATCTGCAGAACAAAAAGAATAAGCACCTCCAGATTTGCCAGCTCTAGCCGTTCTACCTATTCTGTGCACATAAGTTTCTGGTTTGCTAGGTAGGTCAAAATTAATAACTGCATCTAGGCTATCAATATCGATACCTCGAGCTGCTACATCTGTGGCTATTAAAATATTAGCATCACCTTTTTTAAAACTGTTTAATGCTTCTTGACGTCCGCTCTGACTTTTATCACCGTGAATACTAACAGCTTTATAGTTGTTTCTCAACAAAGTTTTTTCTAGTTTATCTACGCCGTATTTGGTACGTCTAAATATTACAATTGTTCCTTTAATAGTATTACGTAATAAATGTAAACACAGTTCGATTTTCTTAGGTTTGGGAACAAAATAAAGTAGTTCGTGAATTCCTTTAGCTGTAGCTGAGTTTGGAGCAACAAACACCTTTTTAGGATCAGTTAATATACTATTGGCTAAATGCTCTACTTTATAAGGCATTGTAGCAGAGAAGAGTAATGTTTGTTTTTCTGACGGACAAAGACGCTCAATCTTTTTTACATCATCTATAAAGCCCATATCAAGCATTAAATCGGCTTCATCTAACACAAAAGTCTCAATATAATCTAGGTTAACTATATCTTGTTTGTGTAAGTCTAGCAGTCTACCTGGAGTAGCTACTAAAATATCCACTCCTTTTCTCAAGATGTCTTTTTGAGGTTCTATAGAAGCTCCGCCAAAAACAACAGTTGTTCTTAAGTTGGTATAAGTACTATATACTTTAAAATTTTCTTCAATTTGTAAGGCCAATTCTCTAGTTGGGCTCACAATTAATGCTCGTATCTTTTTTCCTTTTTTAGGAGCATCTTGTTTATCAAATAATTGCTGTAAAATAGGTAAAGCAAAAGCTGCAGTCTTTCCTGTTCCTGTTTGTGCAGAAGCAATTAAATCGTGTTTCTCTAATATAACCGGAATAGCTTTTTCTTGAACTAAAGTAGGTGTATCATAACCTTGTTCAGCAATAGCTCTTAAAATAGGGCGATTTAGTTTGAGTTCTTTAAAATTCATAATGGTTTAATGATATTAGAAATACGAAACAAAGATAGGGGAAAAGTATAGATGTAGAGCTTATTAAATAATAAAGCACCTCTAAAAGAGATGCTTTGTAATATTAAAAATATTTGGTTCTTAGTGTTCGTGTCCACCTGGTCCGTGAACGTGACCGTGATCAATTTCTTCAGCTGTTGCTTCTCTAACATCTACCACAGCACCAGTAAAATGTAAATCTTGGTCAGCTAAAGGATGGTTTACATCTACCGTAACAGTAGTTTCATTTATTGATAGAACTTTACCAGGAATCACTCTCCCGTGTTGATCTTGTAATGGTAACATATTACCAACTGCAACTTGCTCTACTAATTTACCATCTTCCATAAACATATCTTGAGCTAAATCTATAACAGCTTCTTCGGTTCTAGTTCCATAAGCGTTTTCAGATTTAATACCGAAAGAAAAAGTGTCACCAGCGTTTAAAGCAGTAACATTGTTTTCAAACTCAGGAATCATTTGTCCTAAACCAGATAAAAATACTAAAGGTTGCTTTCCTTCTGTAGTTTCAATCATTTCTCCTTCTGCAGTATCTCTAAATAATTTGTAATCTACAGTAATTACTTTGTGTGTTTGATCACTCATTTGTATAAAATTTGTGCAAAGCTAAACTAATTATATCAATGAAGCTTTTGAAAAGGAGAATTAATCTTTTTTAACAATCCAAATATCCTGAGGTATCCAGTTGTCAATTGGTTTTTGAATAATGTGATCAACGATGTTTGCATTTTTAAATAGTTTTTGCATAAAAGGTGTTGGGTGGAAGGCTGAGTAAACTCTATGCCCCTCAGTAACATTTCCTCTCACTATTAATTCTCCATTATTATAAGATTCTTGTTCCTCAGTAGTTAATTTTGAAATAAAGTTGTCGCCCTGAGCTGTAAGTAGTAATATTCCATTTGGTTTTAAAATTCGATATAATTCTTGAAACCACTCATAATGTTTATCTTCGGATAAATGAGTAATTATTGATAGACCATAAATGACATCGAATTCATTATCTGAATAGGGTAATTTAGCATCAATTGTATTGTGGTTAAAACTGATACGTGATAGGTTTTCAGAACACCATTTTATTGATTTTTGATTATAATCAGTCCCATAAAAAGAGCAATTATTGCTAATAACTTCTGGTAAGTGTCTAATAATTCTTCCAGGTCCACATCCCCAGTCAAGAATTTTTTTATTTTTTAGTTCAATGTGTTTACAGAAAAGAGTTGTTAGCCATTCTGCATTTTTTTTTCCAGACTCATAGTATTTTCTATAACTCATTTGAAAAGATTCATACATCAAGTAATCTGGTGGAAACTTAAACGAAGGATGCTCTTTTTTGAACGCCTCATTTTCAGCTTTATTCTTCCTTTTTTCAATATAAAACCTCGTCTTATCTGCTAGATGAATTAATTTGAATTTTCTGAGAAATTGTGACAGGTCACTTTTTTTCATAGTGAATAGATGTTGACGTTTTCAATTATTGAGCGGCTAATGTATAAAAACTTTTTTAACCCTTCCTACAGCGCCACCTTCTATCATTACTTTTATACCGTGAGGATGAGTAGGCGATTTGGTTAATATTTTAACTACTATCCCTTCTGTTAAATTGCCAGAAAGTTGATCTTTTTTTAAAACGATAGCAACTTTTGAATCTATTGCAATGTCTTTTCTGTTTTGACCGTTCATAATTACCTTATAGTTTTTGTAAAGGCTTTTATATTATTTACTCCATTTTTATTTAAATGTTTTATAAAAGCACTGCCAATAATAGCTCCTTTTGCTTTGTTAGTTGCTTGAGTAAAAGTTTCATTGTTAGAAATACCAAAACCAACTATTTGAGGGTTTTTTAAGTTCATGTTAGCTATTCTAGAAAAATAAGCTTCTTGTTCTTTTCCAAAACCAGATTTTGCACCTGTAGTACTTGCAGATGATACCATGTAAATAAAACTATCTGATATAGTATCTATAAAGCGAATTCGTTCATCAGAAGTCTGAGGAGTAATTAAAAAGATATTTTTTAAATTGTATTGCTCAAATAATTCTTTGTATTCTGATAAATATTGATCTACTGGTAAATCAGGTATAATTAGTCCATCAATACCAACCTCTCTACATTTTTTACAAAAAGCTTCAATACCGTATTGTATCATTGGGTTAAAGTAACCCATAATGATTAATGGAATAGATACTGATTCTCTAATGTTTTCTAATTGCTCAAAAAGTGATTCGGTAGTCATGCCATTTTTTAAGGCTATAGTTGAACTTTCCTGAATAGTAGGGCCATCTGCTAAAGGGTCAGAAAAAGGCAAGCCAATTTCTACCATATCCACTCCAGATTGTTCTAAGTTTTTTAAAACAGTTTCTGTATCATTAATAGATGGGTAGCCAGCTGTAAAGTATATTGATAGAAGCTTTTTATCTTCTGATAGTTTTTGGTTAATTCTATTCATCATTACAAATTAAAATAGTTGATGTAAGTATTTAAATCTTTGTCCCCTCTTCCAGACAAATTAATAACAACAATGTCTTCTGAGTCAAACTTTCTTTGTTCTAATACCGCTAGAGCGTGAGAGCTTTCTATAGCAGGAATAATTCCTTCTAATTGGCATAAGGTAAGTCCGGCTGCCATTGCTTCATCATCCGTGACAGATACGAAATCAGCTCTTTCGCTTTCAAATAAATGTGCATGCATGGGTCCAACTCCTGGATAATCTAAACCTGCGGAAATAGAATAAGGTTCTATAATTTGCCCATCGTTTGTTTGCATTAGTAATGTTCTACTTCCATGAATAATACCGTCTTTACCTAAAGCAGATGTAGCTGCGCTTTCTCCAGAATTTACTCCTTTGCCAGCAGCTTCTGCAGCAATTAAATTAACGCTTGTATCGTCTAGAAAATGATAAAAAGCACCAGCGGCATTGCTTCCTCCTCCAACACATGCAATAACATAATCGGGGTTCTCTCTCCCTTCTTGTTCTTGTAATTGCCATTTCATTTCTTCTGATATAATAGATTGAAAACGGGCAACCATATCTGGGTAAGGATGAGGTCCAACTACAGAGCCAATTATGTAGTGAGTATCTACAGGATTATTAATCCAATCTCTAATGGCTTCGTTAGTAGCATCTTTTAGGGTTTTACTACCTGAAGTAGCAGGAATTACTTTAGCTCCTAACATTTTCATTCGAGCAACATTGGGTGCTTGTCTAGCAATATCTATTTCACCCATGTAAACAATACACTCAATACCCATTAAAGCACAAACAGTAGCAGTAGCAACTCCGTGTTGACCAGCACCTGTCTCGGCAATAATTCTTTTTTTACCTAGTTTTTTTGCTACAAGTATCTGACCAATAGTATTATTTACTTTATGTGCACCAGTATGATTTAAGTCTTCTCTTTTTAAATAGATTTTAGTATTGTACTTTTCTGAAAGTCTTTTGGCAAAGTATAAAGGTGAAGGTCTTCCTACGTAATCTTTTAATAGTTGCTGAAATTCTTCTTGAAAAGAAGGGTCTTGCATAATAGAAAGGTAAGACTGTTTTAGTTCCTCTACATTTGGATATAACATTTCCGGTATGTATGCTCCTCCAAACTTACCGTAAAATCCTTTTTCGTTAATATGATAATTAGACATTTGATGTCGGTTTTAATAGTTCTTTAAATTCAGTTAATTTAGTAGTGTCTTTAAGTCCAGGTTCTATTTCAAACTTGCTATTTACATCTATAGCATAGCAATATTGAGCAGCAGGAGATGATAAGAACTCTTGTAAATCGGTTACATTTTCTAAACCAATTCCGCCACTTAAAAAATAAGGTTTGGTAGAGGGATAGTTCTCCAGAACTGACCAATCAAAGGAATATCCATTTCCCCCAGGTAAAGTTCCTTTCGTGTCAAATAAAAAGTAATCGCAAATTACTTCGAATTGACTTAAAACTGTAAAGTTAAATTCGTCTTTTATAGAAAAAACTTTAATGGTTTTTGAGTTAGTTTTGGCTTTTAATTTTTTGCAATATTCGGGTGTTTCATTTCCGTGTAGTTGAATATAATCTAAATGGTGGTGATTTACTTTGTCTAATACATATTCAATAGAAGCGTTAACAAACACACCTACTTTGCTTATCTCTTTAGTTAAATTAGGGATTTCTCCATCAAAGAAACGACTTGATTTTTCGTAGAAAATGAAACCTAAGAAATCAGGATTTATTTCTGTAACCTGATTGATATTTTCTTGATATTTCATACCACAGATTTTAAGCTTCATCTGTTCTTTTTTTAGCAATTATAATAAGGTCATTAGCTTTGACTTTACCTTCAGAAATATAATCTTGATTAACCATTTTTAATATTTCGAAACTGTTTTGATTCAAATAGTCTCTTATATATTCTTTCTCATGAAAATATTGATAAGCTGTATTTTTTCCTGAACTTGAAGTTATATATCTGGAATTAGCATATAAATCTTCCATTGTACTAATGTAGAGTAAACCATTTGGCAATAATAACGCCGAACATTTTTTAATAAATGTAAATACTTCTTCTTTAGATAAATATGGGAAACAAAAAGCACTAATAATTCCATTAAACTTTTGGTTTAATTTGTCTATATCTAAAGCATTCATGATTTTAAAATCTGCTGAAGGGTTATTGTTTTTGGCTAGTGTAATCATGTTTTTAGCAATATCAATTCCGAGTATGTTATAGTTAGGACGCCGGTCGAGTATATATTTTGTTACATTACCTGGTCCACACCCAACCTCTAGAAGTGAAGCGTTATGGTTATTTATGTTTTCACAGAACAGATTAAATCCACTATGATATTGCTCAATGTTCATCAGCTTTGCTTCATATTCTTTAGCACAGTTGTTAAAAGTATTTAATATGGATTCTTTTCTGTTCATGATTGTTCCAGTTCTTTTACAAAGTTGATACAACTCTCTCCAGGATTCTCGGTTTTCATAAAGTTTTCGCCAATAAGAAAACCTTGGTAGTCATATTGCTGTAAGTCTTTAATGGCTTCAATAGAGCTAATACCACTTTCAGAAACCTTAACAAAATCATTTGGAATTAGCTCGCTTAAGTCTTTACTTATCTGAGTAGAGACTTCAAAAGTTTTTAAGTTACGATTGTTAACTCCTAACATGTCTATAGATGGCATAATAGATTTCTCTAACTCTTCTTGGTTATGAACCTCTAGTAATACATCTAATTGTAAACTTTTTGCAAACTCAGATAGTTGTTTTATTTCTTGTCTGGTTAATACAGTAGCAATCAAAAGGATAACATCTGCGCCATAAGACTTGGCTTCTAATAGCTGGTATTCGTCTATAATAAACTCTTTTCTAAGTAAAGGGATATTAGCAGAAGCTCTAGCTAAAAGTAAATCATCTAAAGAGCCTCCAAAATATTTTCCATCTGTTAAAACAGACATTCCACATACACCAGCGTTTTCATAACTTATAGCTACATCTTGTACAGAAACTTTTTGATTGATAACAGCCTTAGAAGGAGATCGTCTTTTGTGTTCTGCAATAATACCAGATTTACTATTTCTTAAGTTGTCAGCTAATGATATAGTAGGTTTAGTAAATAAGATTGATTGTTCTAACTGAGAAGTAGGTATAATAGATTTTTTCAGATCAACCTCTTTCTTTTTATCTTGTATGATTCTATCTAGAATATGCATCTTAATTCAAATTTATTAGCTGAGTTAATTTTTCTTTAGCTTTTCCAGATAGTAAACTTTCTTTAGCTAATTCAAACCCTTCTTTTGGCTTTAAACCTTTTACGGTTGCAATGGCCATGCCTGCATTGGCACATACTACATTGTTCTGTGCTATGGTTCCTTTTCCATCTAGTACGTTAACAAAAATAGAGGCAGCTTCTTTTATAGAGTTACCACCATAAATAGCTTCTTGAGTATGGTATTCTACTCCAAAATCTGTTGCACTCAACATTTTTTCGGAGTTGTTTTGAATTAATTTAGTTTCGCCAGTTAATGAGATTTCATCATAACCATCTAAAGCGTGTAAGATGCTGTAGTTTTTATCTTCTGACTGATATAAATAACCATACATTCTTGCTAGTTCTAGGTTGAATACGCCTACTAATTGATTTTTTGGAAAAGCTGGATTGACCATTGGACCCAACATATTGAAAAATGTTTTTATGCCTAAAGCTTTTCTTATGGGGGCTACATTTTTCATAGCTGGATGGAATAGAGGAGCGTGTAATACACAAATCCCTACATTATCCACAGCTTTTTTTAGATAATCGATGTCATTGGTGAATTTAATCCCAAGGTGTTCCATTACATTAGAAGATCCACAAGCTGAAGAAACTCCATAATTACCATGTTTGGTTACCTTAACATCAGCTCCAGCCGTTACAAAAGAAGATAGGGTAGAGATGTTAAAAGTATCTTTTCCATCTCCACCAGTTCCGCATAAATCAATGGTGTTGAATTCTGATAAATTGACCGGAATACAAAGTTCTAATAAGGCATCTCTAAATCCTTTTAGTTCATCTAAAGTTATAGGTCGCATCATAAATACCGTTAAAAAAGAAGCTATTTGGGCTTCATTATAACTCCCATTAGAAATGTTTATCAAAATGTCTTTAGCATTTTGATAGCCAATGGTTTCATGATTAATAAGTTTATTTAGTAGTTGTTTCATTTTATGTTTTTAAGAGTTATTGAATGATTTTAATTGTTAATCCAATTCTCTAATATTTGTTTTCCATTTGGAGTTAAAACCGATTCTGGATGATATTGCACACCTCTTACATCATATGTTTTATGTCTTAACGACATGATTTGTCCGTTTTTATCTGTTGAGGTAACTTCTAGACAATCTGGCAAATCGTTACTTTTTACCACCCAAGAATGATAACGACCTACTTCAAATTCGCTAGGTAGATTTTCAAATAACTGTTCATCTTGAACGGTTAATTTTACTTTTGTTGCCACGCCATGGTAAACTTCATCTAAGTTTTCTAACGATCCTCCAAAAACTTCACCGATAGCTTGTTGACCTAAGCAAACACCTAAAATACTTTTACTAGAAGCATATTTTTCTATGATAGGTTTTAATAATCCGGCTTCATCTGGAATTCCAGGACCTGGAGATAATAAGATCTTTTCGAAATCTTCAACTTCATCAATAAAAAGTTGATCGTTTCTCTTTACGGTAACATCACAGTCTAAGTCTTCTAAATAATGAACTAGGTTGTAGGTGAAACTATCGTAATTATCTATAACTAATATCTTTTTCATACTATTTTATATTTCTTCAGCCAACTGTAAAGCAGTTTGTAAGGCTCTAACTTTATTATATACTTCTTGGGTCTCATTTTCTTCTGACGATTTGGCTACAATACCTGCTCCAGCTTGAAAATGCAACTCATGGTTTTTACTTAAGAAAGTTCTAATGATAATTGCATGATTAAAATTACCATCAAAATCCATGAAACCAATGGCGCCACCATAAAAATCTCGATTTGTTTTTTCGTATTTTTCTATTAATTGTAAGGCTTTATGTTTTGGTGCACCACTTAATGTGCCAGCAGGAAATGTATCTGCAACTACTTGCATAGTCGTACTATTTGCATGTTTTTTACCAGTAACCTTAGAAACTAAATGAATTACATGAGAGAAAAATTGAAGCTCTTTGTAGGTAGTAACTTTTATATTACTACCATTTCTGCTCAAATCGTTTCGAGCTAAATCTACTAGCATTACATGTTCGGCATTTTCTTTAGGGTCTGCAAACAATGCTTTGGCTACTTCTGCATCTTTTTCGTCATTACCTGTTCTTTTAAAAGTTCCAGCTATAGGGTGTATTTCTGTATGATTATCTTTTACTACTAATTGAGCCTCTGGTGAGCTTCCAAAGATTTTGAAATTTCCGTAATCAAAATAAAACAAATAAGGTGAAGGATTGATGCTTCTTAAGGCCCTATAAACATTAAATTCATCTCCTTTAAATTTTTGAGAAAATCTTCTAGATAATACTAACTGAAAAACATCTCCTCTATAACAGTGTTGTTTAGCTAATGCCACTTGTTTTTTAAAATCTTCGTCTGTTAAATTAGATGTTGTCTCACCGTCTTTGTTAAATGAGTAATGTGCATAGGTGGTATTTTTAAGTAATTGCTCTATTTCTGCTATGTTGTTTTCACTCTTGTAATTATGGGAGAATAAATAAGCTTCATTATTAAAATGATTAATAGCAATTATATTTTGGTATACCGCATAATACATGTCTGGTATGACTAAATCATTTTCTTTTTTAGTGATTTTTACCGCTTCAAAGTATCTAACGGCATCATAACTGGTGTAACCAAATAGACCATTATTTATAAACTTTAAGTTGCTTTTATCTGCTTTAAAAGACCCAGCAAATTCATGAATTACCTGGGGAATATTTACTTCTGGAGTGATGTCTTTTCTGTTTGAAGAACCATCTGGAAACTGAGTAGAAACTATTTCATTCTCTATTTTAATGCTAGCAATAGGATTGAAACAGATATATGAAAAACTATTGTCATTTGCATGATAGTCACTACTCTCTAACAGTAGACTATTAGGGAATTTATCTCTAATTTTTAAATAAATACTAACTGGTGTAATTGTATCTGATAGTATTTTTTTTGATGTGGTATGTAATTGAAATGTTTTCATTTTTTGACATAAAAAAAGGCTTGTCGTGAGAGACAAGCCTTGATATTTTGGTTTTAAATATACAATAGCAATTTAGCTCACGAAATTTGATTTTCGAGAGTTCCACCACCAAGTATTGTTTAAAATTAAATTCATTTGTTCTTATTATTGGCTACAAATATCTAAATAGAATTTTTAATGTGCAAATAAATAATCATAAAAATACACCCCACTAGATTAGTGGGGTGTAAAGAAGATGTTATTATAACTTATTGTTTTATTGTGGGTTAAAACTTTAAAGTAACATCTAAGTCAAACTCATCACTTATAGCTTTATCTTTTAAGTTGTCAAAGAAACTAGCAGAGCCATATTTAATATCAAATTGAGTTCTATCTATTTTAAATTTTGTTGAGGCAGTATTATCTTTCACTGTCATTTCAAAGCTTACAATTTTAGTAATTCCTTTAATGGTTAAGTCTCCAGATACATGGTAATGATGATTATGGCCCCTAGCATTAGTTATTTTTAATGTAGCTGTTGGGTGCTTTTCAACTCCAAAGAAGTCATCATTCTTTAAGTGTCCTGTTAAATATGCATTTTTTTCAGCATCCATATCTTCTGTTTGAATAGAGTTCATATCCATTACAAACATTCCACCAATTAATTTATCTCCTTCAAAGTTTAAAGTACCTTCTTTTAATTTAATACTTCCGTAATGTGTGCTTCCTGTTACTTTGTGCCCAGTCCATTTTATGGTACTTTCTTTAACCTTAACTTCTTTAGTTACTAAGTTAGTAAATGCTAACGATGCAAATGCTACAAATGCAATTAGACCAAGTGTTATTCTGTTTTTCATTTTATAAGTATTTAGTTTTAATTTATGTTCTTAATTTTTCTAGTAAATAGCATAGAGTAGTAGCTTCTTTGTGAGTAAGTTTGTTTACAATATTACTTTCTATACCATCTAGTTTTGGGTCTAAATTTAATAATATATTAAGACCTTTATTGGTAATGGTTAATTTAACTTGCCTACGATTTTCAGGACATTGTTTTCTATTAACCAATTCTTTTTCAACTAATTTATCAATAATTCTACCGGTATTACTGTTTTTATGAACCATTCTTTCTTGAATAGTTTGTTGATTAACAGGAATACCTTTTTGACCTCTCAAAATACGAAGCACATTATATTGCTGTCCACTTAAGTCGTTATTTTTAAATAATTTCTTTAACTGATCAGTAATGTAGTTATTAGTAAACACTAAACTTAATACGACCTCTTTAGCAATAGGTAGTTTAGCATCTGATTTTAATAACTGGTTTAAAGTACTCATGTATATACAATAGTTGTAGGTACAAATATATGGTTAATTTAAGATTGAATTAAACTTTTAACAAGAATTTAAGTTTATTAGTTTGTTAATATTAATTAACTTAGTAAAATGAAAGTTTATCAATATTTTATCTTATTAACACTAATAATAGCCTGTAAGAACAGAGGAGATAAGTCAATTAAAAATCAAGAAATCATAAGTGTTAATTATGAAGAGTTAGAACCTTTTCTTAATAAGGTTTCAGATACAACTTATGTAGTTAATTTTTGGGCTACTTGGTGCAAACCTTGTGTAGAAGAACTTCCTTTTTTTGAAGAATTGAATAAAAAGTATGCTTCTGACAAAGTTAAGGTTTTACTAGTTAGCTTAGATATGCCCAAACAATTAGAAACTAGATTAAAACCTTTTGTGAAAGAGAATAAGTTGAAATCTCAAGTTATTTTATTAAATGATCCTAATCAAAACAACTGGATACCTAAAATAGATTCACATTGGGATGGAGCTATACCAGCTACTTTAATATATAATAAAAATAGACGCATGTTTTATGCTAAATCATTCACCTATTCAGAATTAGAAAAAATCACCAAACAATTTATACCATGAAAATAAAAGTATTAAGTCTGTTAGCATGTTTTGTGTTGTTAGCTTGTAAAAATGAGAATAAAGAAGAAGTTAGTCAACAAAAAGAAATAGCAGTTGCAGTAGATAAAGAAAATAAAAATAAAGTAGAAAAAGCTTTAGGTTATGAAATTGGAGATTTAGCTACAGACTTTTCTTTAATGAATGTTAATGATAAGAAGGTTTCATTATCAGATTATAATACTGCGAAAGGTTTTATAGTAATATTTACCTGTAATCATTGCCCTTTTTCTGTTGCTTATGAAGATAGAATAATAGCTCTAGATAAAAAATATATAAAACAAGGTTACCCAGTTATAGCTATTAATCCAAATAATCCAGAAAGTTATCCAACAGACAGTTTTGATGCAATGAAGGTAAGAGCAAAAGAAAAAGGTTTTACTTTTCCATATTTATTTGATGATGGTCAAAAAATATATCCACAATATGGAGCTACTAAAACACCTCATGTTTTCGTATTGCAAAAGCAAGAGAAAGGAAATGTAGTTAAGTATATTGGAGCTATAGATAATAATTATCAAGATGCTTCTGCTGCAACAGAACATTATGTAGCAAATGCAATAGACGCATTGTTAATAGGAGAGGAAGTAGTAGTGAAAAAGACCAAGGCAATTGGTTGCTCAATTAAGAAGTAATCCACTATATCTATAGGAAAACCGAGTGATGCGCTCGGTTTTTTATGTTTAATAACTCATAAAAAATAGGTATATTTGCCTTCCAATAACAGAAAGATAAATGACAGTAGAACAATTATATACCAAATGCTTGGCAGAAGCAGCTTACTATATAGAGTCTAACGGAGAAGCAGTAATTATAGACCCGTTAAGAGAAACTCAGCCATACATAGATAGAGCAAAACAAGATAATGCAACTATTAAATATGTGTTTTTAACACATTTTCATGCCGATTTTGTTTCTGGGCATGTAGATTTAGCTCAACAGACTGGAGCTACAATTGTATTTGGTCCTAATGCAACTACAGAGTTCGATATTCATTCTGGTACAGATGGAGAAGAGTTTAAAATAGGTGATGTTACACTTACCTTGTTACATACTCCAGGTCATACCATGGAATCTTCTTGTTATTTGTTAAAGGATGCAAACGGAAAAGAAACAGCTGTTTTTACAGGTGATACCCTGTTTATTGGAGATGTGGGAAGGCCAGATTTAGCGGTTAAAAGCAATCTAACTACTGAAGATTTGGCGGGACATTTATACGATAGTTTGCGTACAAAATTAATGGTGTTGCCTGATAATGTAACTGTTTATCCAGCTCATGGTGCAGGAAGTGCTTGTGGTAAAAATATGAGTAAAGAAACTTTTGATACTTTGGGTAATCAGAAAAAAGTTAATTATGCTCTGCAAACTGATCTAAGCAAAGAAGATTTTATAAAAGAATTAACTACTGGATTAGCTACTCCACCACAATATTTTCCAAAAAATGTAGCGATGAATAAAGGAGTAAATGTACAGATAGATGCAATTATTTCTAAAGGTACTGCAGCATTAGATGCTAAAACATTTGCTGAGTTAGCACAACAAAAAGATATATTAGTAATAGATGCTCGTTCTCCCCAAGATTATGTAAAAGGGAGTATAGAAGGTGCTTGGTATTTTGGTATAACTGGAGGTTTTGCACCATGGGTAGGTACTTTAATAGAAGATCTTAACCAAAAAATAATATTTATTGCTCCAGAAGGAAGAGAATCAGAAGTAGTTACAAGGTTAGCTAGAGTAGGCTATGATAACTCTTTGGGTTATTTAGAAGGAGGAATGCAAGCTTGGGAAGAAGCTGGGTATGCTATTGATATTACAGAATCAATTTCTGCTGAAGATTTTGAGAAAGAAATAAATGAGGGAAAAGTAGAGAATCCTTTAGATGTTAGAAAAATAGGAGAATATCAAGCACAACATATAGAAGGAATTACTCACTTACCATTGAGTACAGTACATGAACATGTAAAAGAGTTAGATGCTAGCAAAAGGTATCATATTCACTGTGCAGGAGGATACCGATCTTTAATTCATGCTTCTATTTTGAAAAGTAATGGCATAAAAAATGTAGTGAATATAGAAGGTGGATTTGGAGCCATAAAGAAAACAGACATAAAAACGACAAGCTATGTTTGTCCGTCAGAATTATAAATTAACCCCAAATAAAAAGAAATGACCGATTTAAATCAGAAAGAATGGGCAGAACAATTAGCAAAAGATGACAATGCTATTGTTTTAGATGTAAGAACACAAGAAGAAGTAGAAGAAGGTTTTATTCCTAATGCAATTAATATAGATGTTCGAGAGCCACAACAATTTTTAGATCAAATAAACGAGTTAGATAAATCTAAAAATTATTATGTGTATTGCCGATCAGGAGGAAGAAGCTCTCAGGCTTGTGCAGTAATGAATCAAATGTGTGCTATTCCTAATACTTTTAATTTAGTTGGAGGTTTTATGGAGTGGGCAGGAGAAGTGTCACATAATTAAAAATCATGATTAAAAAGTTTTTCTTAGCTGTAGTTTGTATTTTCTTTTCTTGTAAAGAAAAGCAATCAGACGGGATTAAAGTTGTTGGTGTAAATGAGTTTTCAGAGGTGATTGATTCTGAAAATGTTCAAATACTAGACGTAAGAACACCTAGTGAGGTTGCAAACGGAAAAATAGACAAGGCTATTGAAATTAATTTTTTTGATAAGAACTTTAAGCAACAAGTTGCCAAACTAGACAAAAACAAAGTAGTAGTAGTTTATTGTAAAGCTGGAGGAAGGAGTAATAAAGCGGCCCATATATTAAATAAAATGGGTTTTAAAGAAGTTTACGATTTAGATGGTGGCTACACAAGTTGGAAAAAAAAGAAATGATTTACAAGTGGTTTTTTAAAACCACTTTTTTTATTCATAAAAAAAGCATCTCTTTTAACCGAGATGCTTTTAAAGTAGTTTTTATTAACCCCTTAATTATAAACCACTTCATGAAAATAACTAAATAGTTATTATGAATTTATTATAGTGGAGTCGGAGAGAATCGAACTCTCGTCCAAACAAGCAATAAAGTAACTTTCTACATGCTTAGTTTTTGTTTGATTTTCGAAATAGCACTAGACCAAAAACTGCCAATACTATCCTTATCTTCTAAATTTCGAAACTTTACCGAAGCTTTAAAGTTTCTATGCCAACTTTTACGATGCCTGTAAATAGAACGCCGTTAGCCAAGGCTTTCAGCAGACATTTAGCTTGTACACCTTGTGTACCGAGGCTTGATCTTACTATAATTCAGATATTAAGCAGCTAAAGCGTAGTTATTCTCGCCGTTTAAAAAAGTTGATATCATTATTTACGAGCTGTATATCAATGCTCGACATGCTTATTAATTCATTGGTCTCGCTGTCAAAACCGGTCGACCCCATTATTTCATAGAACAGAATACAAATCTATAAAATTAGTAGAGAAATAAAATAAAAAGTTACACTAAAATTATTTTTTTCATAAAAATGTATAATCTAGAAGGTCCTAGAAGGTTGTATTGTTATTTATTTAGCTATATTTAGCTCAAAATTTTATATTTGTAACAGAAATAAACACCCTAAAAAGAGCTTGTAATGAAGTTTTCAATCATAAAAGAACGTAAAAACCCACCAGATAGAAGAGTAGTATTTCCTCCAGCAATGTGTAAGGAGGTTGAGCAAAAATATCCTGATGCATCAATAGAAGTAGAGTCTTCAGATATTCGTTTTTTTAAAGATGAACAATATGCTCAAGAGGGATTTATGCCAATTACTGATGTTACAGATTGCGAAGTTATGTTGGGTGTAAAAGAAGTTCCGGTTGATGCTTTAATTCCAAATAAAAAATACTTTTTCTTTTCGCATACAATTAAGAAAGCACCTTACAATAGAAAGTTATTACAAGCTGTATTGGCAAAAAATATAGAATTGTATGACCATGAAACAATAACTAAACCTTCTGGTTCTAGATTGATTGGTTTTGGTCGCTATGCAGGTATAGTAGGTGCTTATAATGGTTTTATAGCATACGGAAAGAAATATAATTTATGGAACATGCCTAAGGCAGAGCATTTATCTAATCTAAGTGAAATGAAACAAGAATTAGATAAATTAGAATTGCCAGCCATTAAAATTTGTTTAACTGGTAATGGTAAAGTTGCTCATGGAGCTAAAGAAATTCTTGATCATTTAAAGATTAAAGAAGTTACAATAGAGCAATATTTAAATGATTCGTTTAGTGAAGCCGTTTATTGTAAAATAGATGTATTAGATTATAATAAACGTAAAGACGGACAAGTATTAGATAAATACGACTTCTATAATAATGCAGGAGAATATGAGTCTAATTTTATGCGTTTTGCTAAAGTAACAAACTATTTTATAGCAGGGCATTTTTACGATAATAGTGCTCCATTTTTATTCACCAGAGAAGATTGTAAATCAGAAGATTTTAATATTAAAGTTGTTGCAGACGTATCTTGTGATATTGATGGGCCGGTAGCTTGTACTATACGTCCTTCTACCATTGCAGATCCTATTTACGGGTATGACCCTGAGACTGAATCTGAAATAGATTTTATGGATGAAAGAGCAATTGTTGTAATGGCAGTTGATAATTTACCTTGTGAACTGCCAAAAGATGCTAGTGAAGGTTTTGGGGAGATGTTTTTAGAGCATGTAATTCCTGCTTTTTATAATGGTGATAAAGATGGTGTTTTAGAAAGAGCTAAAATGACTACCTCAGATGGTAAGTTAACAGAGCGTTATGCTTATTTGCAAGATTATGTAGACGGTAAAGAATAAAAATAATATTTTGGAATATAAAAAAACAGCCTCTTAATTAGAGGCTGTTTTTTTTGTGCAATAAATGTAAGTACGAAACGAATAATAATAAAAGCAGACTTGCCATACAGATAGTTACACCTATTGCTTTGGTATTTTGTAAGCTGATGATAATATCTTTTAGTAAATGATTGGGTTGGGTAAATAGCTCCCAAGAGTTCCAGCGTAAGTACCTGCCTAAGTAAATACCAAACCCAGATAAGAATGAAATTATTACAATACTAATTGATGCGAAAGTAGTATTCCATTTTTCTTTCAGTATTATATAAACATCTACCATAGAAAGAATCGCTAGTAGTAAACCATTAGCTGCAAACAAGAAAATAAGAAAAGCATCAAACCAAATAATACCAGAATTGATATGATTGAGGTGAATTAAATCGGTTATAATGTATGGAGAATTAGGTAAGAATAAAAGCCAAATGCTTAAACTGGTTAGTAATAGAATCGATTTGTGTTTTACCCAATAATTAATTCGTAATAATTGTGAAATAGCATACGGAATTCCAGCTAAAAATAGGTTCCAGATTAAAAACATATAGGTAATGCTTTGGGTGTATTTAACGCGTAATAACATTATTATCATACAAAAAATAATATTGATGCTAACTACGGTGTTTTGCTTGGTGAATAAAGTTTTCATAGATGGAAGAATTAAAAAATAAGATAGTTAAGTAACCTAATGTATAAGCTAATAAATCTGATATAGAAAAAGTGTTTCCGAATATTAAATTAGCAAGTGTATGATTTTGTAATCCAAGTGCTTTTAAAAATGGAGTTAACTGAACAAGTTCTACAGCAAAGGCAATTAATAAAGTGATTGAAGCAGTGGTGTTTTTAGAGATATTTAAAAAACTTCTTAGTAAAAAATATAAAAGAATAACTACTAGGTAATCTCCAAAGGTATGTCTTATAAAACCATTTTTAAAGAATATAGCAATCGCTATCTCTATAAATATGAAGGTGATAGCAATTAAGAATGATTTTTTATTAAATAAAAACATATTTATAAAGTGTTTAAAACGATAAAGAAATAGCCTATGGCAATCGGGAGATTAATTAATGTTATTCCAATAGCTTTTAGTGTGTTAAACCTATTTTTTTGATTTGTAATTAAATTACCTATTAAACCAATAAATAAAAGTAAATTGATAACTAAAGCAGCTAGAACATAGTATATGCCAATACCAATTATAACCTTGGATTTAAAAAATAAGAATAGTACTAAAAGTAAAGTGCCAAGAATAAAACTGATACCAGCTATTAATTTTGAAATGTTAACAGGTGTGTACATAATTTATTTAATTAAAACTTTTGAGCCTAAATACTTAGGTTTTATTTTTAGTAGTATATCTATTACTGCTTTAACTCTAGCTAAATATTCTCTTTTATTCGTTTTATCACCTTGTCTTCCTATAACATCCTTAGCATTAAAGGCTATAACTGATAATCCGTGTTTTTCGGCTAAATAGATGGCTCTTTTGTTGTGGAAATTTTGAGATATAATAGTGAAACTTTTAAGATTGAAGATTTCTTTAGCTCTAACTATAGAGTCTAAAGTTCTAAAGCCAGCATAGTCTAAATAAATTTTATCTGAAGGGATTCCTAAGGCTATTAAGTCAGTTTTAAAATCTGTTGGTTCGTCATATCCTTTTCGGCTATTATCGCCACTTATAAGCAGGTGAGTAATTTTTCCTGAATTATAGAGTTCTATTGCAGCATCTATTCTGTATTGGTAGTATGGATTTATACGTCCATTACCTATATATTTGCTTGCCCCCAATAGTAATCCGACTTTGTTTTTTGGAATAGCACAAACATTAGAATAGGTTTTTAGTTGCGTTTTTTGTTCAATAATGTGATTACAAATTAGTAAGCATAATAAAACTGAAGTGCATATAAGTAGCAAGGTTTTGAAAGGAACTTTGAATACTATTCTCTTTAATGTTCTTAAATTGAATATTTCTAATAATAAGAATGCAAAAAGAGATATTGTAATGTTAAGTAGCATTCTTGAATTTGAATACCAATTTTTTAAATATTGCTTGATTTTCATTTTAAGTATAAGTTTTGCGTTAGCGATTGAACGGTTTGTTTAAGCTCTTTTTACGGTTGGTAAAAAAGCGAGTAATGAAAGCGCGACCCCGAAGTGAATCGGGGTAACGCCCAAAATAAACTAACCGTTATTCCAATCAATCTTTCTAGAAACAAACATAACTACGGCTAGTATGGTAAATAAACCTACACTACCAACTAGTAAGGCGTAATTTTCTAATTGAATAATTACAAAAATAAATCCGTACAGAACAGTTAAACAAGTACCTATTAATACAGGAAACTTGATGTTTTTTAAGATGGATTTAGAGTATAATGTTATTAATGTAATTACTGCTGTTCCGGCAATTAAATAAGCTTTTAAAAAGCTTGAGTGCTCAGATATTGATATTAATAAAGTGTAAAACATAACTAGGGCAACACCAATCATTACATACTGAAACGGATGTATGTTAATCTTGCTCATAGTCTGAATTAAAAAGAAAATAAGAAAGGTTAAACCAATTACCATAAAACCGTATTTGGTAGAACGATCACTTTTTTGGTATTCATCTACCGGAACTATAAAGTTAGTGCCAAAAGCATATTCATTTAAGTTAGGTAAATGATTAAAGAATTGTTGAGAAAAAGGTCTGTTAATATCAAGTACTTTCCAGTTGGCTTTAAATCCGTCTTTGCTTACTTTTTCGCCTTCATCTTGAGGTAAAAAATTACCAGTAAAACTCGGGTTTACCCAATTAGAAGTCATTTTCGCTGTTGTGGTTTTTCCAATAGGTATAAACTTCATACTCTTACTACCGTTATAAGCTAGGTTCATCGTAAAACTTTGAGGCTTTGAAAAATCGAGGTTTTCTAATTTTAGATAACTACTTTCTAGTTCATCTAAATCATAACGGTTTTGCTTCTCTGAATGATAATTGGTTTCAAAATCATAACTGTGTTTGTTGAGTTGAATGGCAACTTGACTTTTAATCCCTTTTAAGTTAGAGGTTTTAAAAACTATTGAGGATTTATTCCAAATAATGTCTTCATCTTTTATAGACTTGGAGCTAAAATTAGGCTTGTTAAAAGCACCTGTTATAGTTATATTACTTTCGTAAACTACCGATTCGAAGTTGTTTCTTTTTTTAGTTTTAGATTTGGCTTGAGCATTATAATCTAATTTCTTAGGGAAGAAGTAAGCATAGTTCATAAAACTTTCTTTTTCTACAACATACTGTTTGGTGTCTGGGTTAAAAACCGATTTTTCTTTATAGGTTTTATAAGGAACTTTTAAAATAGGTCCATAGAGTGTAACTTCTGATCCCCATTTTTCATTTATTTCGTTTACTACATCTGTTTGTCTAAATTCTCGTTCTCTAATTAACTCTTTTACAAAAGCTAGTGGAATTAATAAAACAAGAATAATAGTAGCAATCATAATCATTCTGGCTGTGATAGATGTTTTTAACCAGTGGCCGAATTTGTTTTGTGTGATAGGTGTTTGTTCCATAATACTGATGTTTAAATTGTACTGTTGTCTAATTGAGTTTGTCTAAGTTTTTTAACTTCTTCATTAGTAAAAAAACAACGGCGTAAGTCTTCTATGGGTGTCTGCAATAATTCTTTATAGTCTAAATGATGAAAGGTATTAGCTTGTTTACCTTTTCGATAAGATTTTTTGTAATATTGGTAATAGTCAGGTAAGATTACAGTGCCTAATATGATGACTCCATACATATACTTACTTCTTTTTCCGTTACCAAAGCATAACCATTGTAAAGCAATTTCATCTTCTACGTTGGTACTGTATCCTGTTAAGACATGGTAAGCGTCATGACGTTCTACTTTAGGTATGAGTTCAAATCCGTTTTTCTGTAAAAAGCTTCCTAGATGATATCCAAAACTATCTTTGGGTAATTGTAAAAGATCCTTTTTATGAATATTCCACGGCTGATGTTTTTTGAATAATTGTGTGTATATCTTTTGAGATATAATAAATAGCCAATTAATGAGTTGTTTCCTAAATTTCATTTATAAAGTACTTTGTTTTTCAAAGTAAAAAGACAAAAAAATATCTTTACCCTTTTATTAGTTTTTCAATTGCTGCAATGTGTTTTTTAAATTCTTGCCTACCTAGTGGAGTAGTGCTATAACGAGTATTGGGTTTTTTACCAATAAATTGTTTTTCAATATTAATGAACTCTGCTTTTTCTAAGGCTTTTATATGGCTAGCTAAATTACCATCTGTAGCACCTAGTAATTCTTTTAAAGTATTGAATTCTGCATACTCATTCACCATCAAAATAGACATAATACCTAAGCGTATTCTATGGTCAAAAATCTTGTTAATATGTTGAATGATGTTTTTAGACATAATCTTGCAAACTTATAGTAATACTACAACTATAAAAATTATTTAGTGTCATATTTAAAATGCATCCAACTTCCATAAATAATATGCATTACTCCAAAACCCAAAACCCATAACCAAAAACCAAAGCCTGGTTGCCAAGCTCCAATTAATCCTAAAACCAGTTGTATGTATCCTAAGTATCTAATATCTCCAATGCTATATTTTGATGCGTTTACTAAAGCCAAACCATAAAAGATAAGCATTAGCCCGCCAGACTGTCCGTACTTTCCTTGACTTAGAATAATTAGTATATATAAACCTCCAACTACTAACGGAATTATAAAATTCAAGACTAAGCGTTTAGAAGTACTATCCCATATTTTAGCTCCTTGTTGTTTTGCTTTTCTGGTGGTTAACAATATACCTGTGATAATGCTAAATACAGCTACTAGTACTAAGGTTAAAAGACAAGATCTAAAAATCCATCCATCAAGAATTAAAACACCATTACTATAAGTTGTTACCAACCAATAGGCAACAGCAGCACCTATTAAAGCATAAGTTCCTGCTAGTATACCAGATAAACCACTAAGTGAGATAAACCTAGATGATTTATTCATTAGATCTTTAATTTCTGAAAGGTCTTTTAGGTAGTCTTGTTGAGTCATAATAAAAGTACTTTGAAAAACAAAGTTAATTGATTTTTATCATTTTCCAAATCTCTTTTCTAATTTTCAGAAAAATTTAAGATTTTCAAATTCCCTCTCCTAGGGGAGAGGGATAGGGTGAGGGGGGAATAACGAATTAAAAATTAATGAAAATTGAATCCAGCAGAGAATTACATATTGAAACAACCAGAACCGTACAGAACTATTTTATTACAATTGCAGTTGATAATAGAGCAAACAATTCCCGGGTTAGAATTAAAATATAAATGGAAGATACCTTTTTATTATTATGAGGGAAAACCGTTTTGTTATTTCAATGCTAGCCATAAAAAACAATATGTAGATGTAGGTTTGGTAAAAGGAAAACTAATAGATGTACACCAAGAATACTTGATAGGAGAGAAGCGTAAAAAAATGGTTTCACTACGTTATACTTCCGTAGATGATATTAATGTTGAGGTTTTGGTTCAAGTATTAGAAAGAACAAAGAGTTTGTATTAAGGAATAAGTTTAAATTCAATAATACCATGAATCTCGTCATATATAATTAATTCTCTTGGTCTTTTCGATGGTAAAGGAATATCTACAAAATAACTGTTCTTCTCCCTTTTAAATGTTAAATCGTTGGAGAACTTTTGGTTGTTAAATTTATAACTGTAATATCTAGTAGAATCTATTTCAGTAAAATTAAGTTTAATACTTTTTTTATCTTTAATCTTAATTAACCCTTTATGAAATTGATTGATTTTTAAACCTGAGTTAAAATAAGTCCCATGAAAAATAGGGTTATAATAAAAAGTTTCTTTTGAGATAGTTTTTTTTAAGAATTGCCATTCTTTTTTATCTGGATAGTGAGTAAGAATAAAATTTTCAGGAGGAGTAAAAAAGTATTCGTCAGAAAAATCAAATTTATTAGGAACTTTCCTCGAGTTACCTGTAGACCAAGTAGCATCAATTAGTTTCCACTCATTGTTTATTCTAACTGCATTCCAGGCATGATTAGAGGAGCTTCTAACTCTACCAATTTTTCGAGTATATTGTTTGGTGCCACCCACTATTACAATAGACTCTATTTGGAGATATTTATATATGTAGTTTAAAATAAGGGAGTAGCCTTCACAGATTGCTTTTTTAGAAGAAAAGCATTTGTTTGCATACTTTCTTTTTTGTTTAGCTAATTTTGATGAATATTGGTGGTCGTCAGGAATAGATTTATAAGGTGTTTTACCGCTATCAAGGTATTTGAAGTCATAACTAATATTATTAGAAACCCAATAATAAGCTGCCCTAACTCGATCTTCTTCAGAAGTGAAATCATCCTTTATTTTTTGAGCTAAATCATTTATAGATGAAAACTTTTTAGGGTATTTAGCAACTATAGCATCAACTTTACTATAATCTTGAGCAAGAGAAAATTGTAAAAAGAAAAATAAGAGAAGGTAAATGTTTTTTCATAATTTACATTCATCAAAAAATGAACCAAATTATTATAAACTATTCACTGTTTTTTTAATAGCTACCAAATTACTTAATAAACCTTCTAAATGATCTAAGTGTAGCATATTAGCGCCGTCGCTTTTTGCGTTAGCAGGATCGAAATGGGTTTCTATAAATAATCCGTCTACATTGTTAACTACTCCAGCACGGGCAATAGTTTCAATCATATCAGGTCTACCACCTGTTACACCAGTACTTTGGTTAGGTTGCTGTAACGAATGAGTAACATCTAAAACTGTAGGAGCAAACTTACGCATAGTAGGAATGCCTCTAAAGTCTACAATCATATCTTGGTAACCAAACATTGTTCCTCTATCGGTAACCCACACTTGTTCATTTCCAGATTCTTTTACTTTAGTTACAGCGTGTTGCATACTTTCCGGACTCATAAATTGTCCTTTTTTTAAGTTCACCACTTTTCCAGTCTTAGCTGCAGCCACTACTAAATCAGTCTGTCTTACTAAAAAAGCCGGTATTTGTAAAACGTCCACATATTCTGCAGCCATGGCAGCATCTGATGCTTCGTGGATATCTGTTACTGTAGGTACATTAAATGTGTCTGATACTTTCTTTAAAATTTTTAATGCTTTTTCATCTCCAATTCCAGTAAAACTATCTAATCTACTGCGATTAGCTTTTCTAAACGACCCCTTAAAAACATAAGGTATTTCTAACTTGTCAGTAATACCAATTACTTTTTCAGCTATTCGTAAAGCCATTTCTTCACTTTCTATAGCACATGGTCCTGCTAATAAAAAGAAGTTATTACTGTTAGTATGTTTTATGTTCGGAATTAAAGATAAGTTCATGTCTCAAAATTTTATGCAAATCTAAGCATTAATCATTCAATTTTTAGTTAAATAATTCTAAACTCAATAGGTAGAGTGTAAAATGCTGAATGTTAGCTTTTTGTTAGCGGTTTAATTTAAAGAGAAACTGTAGTTATAAAACCAAAATAAATACCTACTTTTGCGCCCTTAAAAGCAAAGAATACAAATGAGTACCATTAAAAATATTGCAATTATTGCTCACGTAGACCACGGTAAGACTACTTTGGTAGATAAAATTATGTATCACTGTCAGTTATTTCGTGAGAATGAAAATACAGGTGATTTAATTTTAGATAATAACGATTTAGAGCGTGAAAGGGGAATTACTATTACTTCTAAAAACGTTTCGGTTACTTACAAAGGAACTAAAATTAATATTATTGATACACCTGGTCACGCCGATTTCGGAGGAGAAGTAGAGCGTGTATTAAATATGGCAGATGGGGTTTTATTATTGGTAGATGCTTTTGAAGGGCCAATGCCTCAGACTCGTTTTGTATTACAGAAAGCTATCGATTTAGGTTTAAAACCATGTGTAGTTGTAAACAAGGTTGATAAAGAAAACTGTACGCCAGATGAGGTTCATGAGAAAGTATTCGACTTAATGTTCGAATTAGGAGCCGAAGAGTGGCAAATGGATTTCCCTACTGTATACGGTTCTGCTAAGAACAATTGGATGAGTGAAGATTGGCAAAACCAAACAGAGAATATAGAACCATTATTAGATATGGTTTTAGAGCATATTCCAGAATACAAAGTACCAGAAGGAAATACCCAGATGCTAATTACATCTTTAGATTATTCTTCATTTACAGGAAGAATAGCTATTGGTCGTTTAACTAGAGGTACTTTAAAAGAAGGAATGCAAATTTCTTTGTGTAAACGAGATGGTTCTATTGTAAAATCAAAAATTAAAGAATTACATGTTTTTGAAGGGCTAGGACGTAAAAAAGTTGCTGAGGTTCAAGCTGGTGACATTTGTGCATTAGTTGGATTGGAAGGTTTTGATATAGGTGACACGATTGCTGATATTGAAAATCCAGAATCATTACAAACTATCGCAATTGATGAACCAACTATGAGTATGTTGTTTACCATTAACGACTCTCCTTTCTTTGGGAAAGATGGTAAATTTGTAACATCTCGTCATATTAAAGATCGTTTAACTAAAGAGTTAGAAAAGAACTTAGCCTTAAGAGTTCAAGATACTGGTAGTGCAGATAAGTTTTTAGTATTTGGTCGTGGTGTATTACACTTATCGGTTTTAATAGAAACAATGCGTAGAGAAGGATATGAGCTTCAAATTGGTCAACCTCAAGTAATTATTAAGGAGATTGATGGAGTTAAGTGTGAGCCAGTAGAGGAATTAACTATAGATTTACCTGAGTCTGTTTCAGGAAAGGCAGTAGAAATGGTTTCTTTACGTAAAGGAGAAATGACTTCTATGGAAGCAAAAGGAGATAGAATGATTTGTGAGTTTATAATACCATCTAGAGGAATTATAGGTTTACGTAATCAGTTATTAACTGCTACAGCAGGAGAGGCAATCATGGCTCACCGTTATAAAGAATATCAACCTATTAAAGGAGGAATTCCAGAAAGACAAAAAGGATCGTTAATTTCTATGGAAAAAGGAACTGCTATCCCTTATTCTATTGACAAATTACAAGATAGAGGGCGTTTCTTTATCGATCCGGGAGAAGAAATTTATGAAGGTCAGGTTATTGGAGAGCATTCTAAAGGAAATGATTTAGTAGTAAACGTTACTAAAACTAAGAAGCTATCAAATGTACGCTCTGCGGGAGCAGATGATAAAGCTAAGATTGCACCAGCAATTAAGTTTTCATTAGAAGAGGCTTTAGAATACATACAAAAAGATGAATATGTTGAGGTAACACCTAATTTCTTACGATTAAGAAAAGTTCATTTAACAGAAAATGAAAGAAAACGTAATCCGATTACGTAATTAGATTGCGATAATAAATATAAAGCCATTGTGTTAACCGCAATGGCTTTTTTTGTATCATTGCTATGGTTTTATTTAAATAGAAGAAAATGGATATAACATTAATAGAAATAGTAGGTTATTTAGCTTCATTATGTGTATTGATATCTTTTACAATGAAAGATGTTAAAAAGTTACGAATGATAAATATAGTAGGATGTTTATTGTTTGTTATTTATGGGTTGATGATGGAAAGCTTAAGAGTAGGCTTGCCAATTATTTTAACCAATGCTGCTATTATGGCAATTAATGGATATTACTCATTTTTCGCTAAAAAAGAAGCCTAAATAAAAACATTTTATCAATCAATAATTATTATTGATTTAGTCTAGGGAGTTAGTTCTCTTAGAATGTTTTATTTTTGTTTTCGTATTAACCCCAACTCAATTAAAAAAAAGAAATATGTCAGAAGCAATAGAAAGAGTAAAGTGCTTAATTATAGGATCAGGTCCAGCAGGATATACTGCAGCTATTTATGCAGCTAGAGCAAACATGAAACCAGTCATGTATCAAGGTTCTCAACCAGGTGGACAGTTAACTACAACCAATGAAGTAGAAAACTTTCCTGGTTACCCTGAAGGAATTACAGGGCCACAAATGATGATAGAGTTACGCAATCAAGCAGAGCGTTTTGAAACAGATGTTAGAGATGGTTGGATAACTAAAGTTGACTTTTCTGGAGATGTACATAAAGTGTGGATTAACGATGAAAAAGAAATTCATTGTGATACTGTAATTATTTCTACAGGGGCTTCTGCTAAGTACTTAGGATTAGAGTCTGAGCAAAAGTATTTAAAAATGGGTGGAGGAGTTTCTGCTTGTGCTGTTTGTGACGGTTTCTTCTATAAAAACCAAGAGGTAATTATTGTAGGAGCTGGAGACTCAGCTTGTGAAGAAGCTCATTACTTATCTAAGCTATGTAGTAAAGTTACCATGTTGGTAAGAAGAGATGAGTTTAGAGCCTCTAAGATTATGGAAGCCAGAGTACGTAACACAGAGAATATTGAAATTTTATTAAATACTGAAACTGTTGAAGTTTTAGGTGATGATTACGGAGTAACTGGTGCAAGAGTTAAGAATAGAGAAACTGGAGAGGAACAAGATATTCCAGCCACTGGATTCTTTGTTGCAGTTGGGCATAAACCAAATACAGACATCTTTAAAGATTATATAACTCTTGATGAAACAGGATATATTATTAATGAACCAGGTTCCTCTAAAACCAATGTTCCTGGAGTATTTGTATCAGGAGATGCAGCAGATCATGTATACAGACAAGCAATTACTGCTGCAGGAACAGGATGTATGGCAGCCTTAGATGCTGAGCGTTATTTAGCTGCTAAAGAAGCAGAAATGGTTTCTTAAGAAAAGAGATAAGAATAAAAAAGCCTTCAAGTTACTTGAAGGCTTTTTTATATAATAGATTTTTATTTTTTATAGAGTCTTGCAGAATCTGCAAACTTTCTTAAATCAATTTTAGGAGTATTGTAAATGTATACTTCTGAAGAACCAGAAGCTTCTAAGGATAAATTATCTTTAACTTCTATATGGCAATCGCTACTTCCTTCAGCTATCATAGTACAATCTTGAGCTGTTAATTTATCACCTCTAAAGTTAGTAGCATTATCTGCTCTTAACTGTAAGTTGCCAGTTTCACCTTCTATTCTTGCATTTGCTTTTTGGTACAAATCAAATTTTAGGGTGCTTACATTAATTAAGGCTTTTATGTCGCTGGATTCGCTCATTTCTATGTTACAATTTTCACCACTTAGGTTGAGTTCAATTTTAGATTTTTTTTGAGCAAATAGCTTGAAATCTTCAACTTTTGCCGTAAAAAATAGTTTAGAAGCATCTCTTGTGTAAATCTTTAAGCTAGGTAACTCTACATCTATTAAAGAGTTCAATACGGCTTTATTTTGTAATTCAATTTTATTAAATACATCTGTAAAAGTAACACGAATACTCAATTTCTTTTTTGATGTAATATTGTGAGATGTTTTTATCGATAAATTTTCATCAACTACATCGAATAAAATTATATCGTGTAAATTTTCATCTGCTTCAATTTCAATCATTGGAGTAGTACCTTTTAAAATAAAAACTTCTATATCTTCATTAATAGATAGAGAGTTAAAGGCGGCTAACTCATGTTGTTTAACTTTTACTAGTTTATTCCCTTTTATCTTTTCTTTTTTCTGAGCAAATCCTACACTAGCTATTATAAATGTTACTAATAACAATTTTAGTTTCATATTGTTAATTTTAATAAGGTTTAATTGTTTAAAACAAAAACATTGCCAAAAAGTAAGCATTATTACCCAATCATGAAAGTTTACACATAAAAAAAGCCAACTTTTTAGTTGGCTAAATAATGTTTATAAGTTAGAGCTTAATAAGCTTTAATGCTTCCAGCAGAACTGTTGTCTTTCTGCACATTAGCCGGATTTCCGCTATACCTAATAGAAGAAGCACTACTTGATTCGGCATCTATAGAAGAAGTACAGTTTACGTTAATACTAGAAGCACTAGATGCGTCCGTCAAACAATTTTCTGCTAACATGTTTTTGGCATTGATAGTACTAGCAGAAGAAGCTTTAGCTTCAATGTAATTGGTTTTTCCGTTTAATTTAATAGTTGCAGCACTACTAGCTTTGCAACTAATATTAGTTACTTCTGCAGTAAGTTTAACTGTTGCAGCACTACTTGCTTGTAAAGATAATTTTTCAGTGTTTAAAATGTTGGTAGCGGCAACATGAGAAGCACTAGATGCTTTAATAGCATTAATATCAGTAAAATTGACTAATATTTTTTTAGATTCACTTTTATCTATTTTTTCGGTGGTATAAATTTCAAGGCATCCATTTACAACTTCTGTTTTAATAATTTCAAGAAGGTTCTCGTCTGCTTGAACCTTTACTAGGTTATCAGTACTTTGAGTGATGTATACATCTAAACCATTTGAAGCTTTAATACTTGAAAAGTCTTGATTTACAATTCGTTCTTCGGTTTGTACGTTCCCGTTACCTTTAACACCTGGATCAATTTGTAGGTTGAAATTACAACCAACTAAAAAAACGCTAAGTATTAAAGTGATTAAAAATTTTGCTAGAGCTGTCATTTTTTGATTTTTTTAAGTTAGGATTTAAAAAGTCTAACAATTACTACTCTTTTAGTTGGTTTAGGTTGATGAGTCCTAGTAAGTAATTGCTAGACTTGACTGCATTTAATCGTTATCTTTTTTTATTTTAATTCCGTTTTCATCAATTTTTACTTTTACAGATTCTTCGTCATTATTAACATCTATATCAATTCCATTACCATCAATAATAACTTTTCCTTTTTCGTCTCCTTCGCTAATATTAATATTTAAACCATTCTCATTAATAATAACTCTTCCATTTTCTGTTTCTTCAATATGAATATCTTTTTCTGGGCAATCTAAACATTTTGTTTCTCCAGTTAAGACTTCTAAGTAGTGACCTTCATCACCATTTTCTAGAATATCATTATAGTGATCTGTATTTCTATGGTAATAATACGTGTTCTCATCAGCAATCATAACCATACCCTCAGGTAAATACAAGGTAACTTCTACTTCTTGTTCGTTGTATTTTTGTTCAGGACTAGCTAATAGATAATTGTTTAAAGATAATGTGTTATTTTCTAAAGAGTATTGATAATCAATATCTAAGGCTCTTTGTTTAGCAGATTGATGATTGTTTCCGTAAGCTTCTTTTCTAATTTTAATATTAGCAATAGAGTCTTTAGTAGATTTAACAATTAATCTAATATCCTGAGCTAAGATGTGCTTAACATCACTTTCGTCGTATACAAATTGTTCATTACCTCTTCTGTACATTTCTGTAGGGAAGTTTTCGTTGGTAATCATTTGTATTTTTAGGGTGTCGTTTTTAGTAACAGGTAAATCCTCTTTTATAGTTACCTGTGCTTGGCTAGATGTGCTTATAGCAGATTTTACTCCAAATCCAATTAATCCTATTAATGATAAAAACCATACAAAAGACAAGATTATTTTGGTAACATTACCAATAGACCTTAAGTTTTTAATTAAAATTTTAAAACCTAAATAAGCTATAACAAAAGCTGGAATTCCTACAGCAAAAAACGCGCTAATAGCAACTAACCACATTGGCCATTGAGAGGTTTGATCATAAAGTTCTATTTGGTTAGAAAAATCAAATCCAAATACGCTAAAAGACCCCGCTGTTAGCAATCCTATAACTAAACTAATTAATGTAGTAATTCCTATAAAAACTAGAAATGCCCCAAAGAGTTTACCAAAAACCTTTATTAGTTTTAAAAAGAAAGAGCCTAAAGCGTCAAAGAATTTAGAAATTCCATCTTGTGCTTTGTTTCCATATTTATGGTAATCTACATTTTTTACGGTCTCTGAAGCAGAATCAAAACCCTCACGAATTTTTTTCTCTATGTTTTCAATATTAATAGGGTCTCCAGTCATTGCAATCTTCTCGGCGGTGGTTCTTGCTTCAGGAATTAATACCCATAAAAGTATATATATTAAAATTGTTACTCCACCAGTAGGGAATGTTAGAATAAAGAATAATAGTCTAAATATTATTGGGTTAATTCCAAAGTAATGCCCCAATCCGGAAGAAACCCCTCCCACATATTTATTATTGGTATCTCTGTATAATTTTCTTTTATTATTGTTATAAGTATTGCTTTTTGGTACTTCATCAAAAATATCTTCGTCAACCATATAATCTTCTGGTTGCCCCATGATGTTGATGATTTCATCTACTTCGTTTATACCAATAACTTGTCTTTCATTTTGCATTTTATTAGAGAATAACTCGGCTATTCTCGCTTCAATATCTGCAATTATTTCATCTTCACCAGACGCACCAGCAAAAGAACGTTTTACGGCACTCAGGTAGTTTTGTAATTTTAAGTATGCATTTTCATCTATATGAAAAATCATACCGCCTAAGTTTATATTTACTGTCTTATTCATCGTTAGTGTTTTTTTTGCTAGTTACAATTGTTACTGCTTGTTGTAGGTTATCCCAAGTTTTTGTTAATTCTGTTAAAAATGTTTTTCCGTTTTCTGTTAAAGTGTAATACTTTCTTGGTGGTCCAGAAGTAGATTCTTCCCATCTGTAGTTAAGTAATCCAGCATTCTTTAATCTTGTAAGCAGTGGGTATATTGTACCTTCTACTACAAGCATTTTTGCGTCTTTTAGCGTTTCTAGAATTTCAGCTACATAAGCATCATGTCCATCTAAAATAGATAATATGCAGTACTCTAGCACTCCTTTACGCATTTGTGCTTTTGTGTTTTCTAACTTCATAGTAATTCTTTAATAATTTGTTTAATAGCAGAGCTATTGCCAAGGGTTAAACTAATAGATTCTTGATTATAAGATTGTGAAACTGACCTAATAGCAAGTTCCTCCTTGGCTTGATTTGTGTTTTTGTTCGTTTTTTGATTCATGATTTATGATGTTTTTTGATGATGGATGATTCTAATTTTTTAAAGTTGATTAGACTTATATAGTAATATCCTATGCAAATATATGAATAAAAAAAGGTACTATGCAAAACAAAGTACCTTAAATTAACATTTTTTTAACATTGTGTTTGATGTGATTTTTACACCCAACCTCAGTATTTACAGGAGTAGTATGCTATGCATTGTACTATTTGTTCTTTTTTAAGTAATTTGGTGTTTCTATCATTAAAAGATTATTTAACGTGAAGATATCTCCTAGAAAAATCAATTTATTTTTATTAGCAAAGTTGCCTTCTGCATTTTTATGTGGGGTTAGGTTAAAAAGTATTTCTAATGCCATATGTGTAACATCTGTTAAGTATAGATGGATCAATCAAAACCCTTTTAATTCCTTGTATTTTGCTGTTCAAGCAATGGCTTCAGAACTGTCTACAGGTGCTTTAGTATTAAAAAAAATACAAGAAAGTGGTAACAAAATATCAATGTTGGTTACTCACAATACAGGAAGCTATTCTAAAAAAGCTGTAGGAAGAATAACTTTTACTTGTTCTGATGGTGATTTAATTAATGATGCAATTAAAAAAGCAATTGAAACTAAAGAGGGACAAAAAATTACTCTTACTTCTGTAGGTATAGATAATGAAGGAGACGAAGTAGGAAAGTATACTTATGAATGGAGTATAAAAGCTAAGTAATCAATCAAAAAAATAAAATAGAAATGCAATCACATGAAATAGATTACCATATTTATGGTGAAGAAATGCAATATGTTGAAGTAGAATTAGATCCACAAGAAGGGGTAATAGCAGAATCAGGCTCCTTTATGATGATGGAGAGTGGTTTACAAATGAATACTATTTTTGGAGACGGTTCTAATCAAGATAAAGGGGTCTTAGGGAAACTTTTTTCGGCGGGTAAACGATTATTAACTGGAGAAAGTTTATTTATGACTGTTTTTACAAATGAGTCTCACGACAAGAGAAAAGTTAGCTTTGCTTCTCCTTATCCAGGATCTATTGTTCCAATAGATTTGGCAGCATTTGGTAATAAGTTTATATGCCAGAAAGATGCTTTTTTATGTGCGGCTAAAGGAGTTTCTGTAGGAATTGAGTTTTCAAGAAAATTGGGTAGAGGTTTTTTTGGTGGAGAAGGATTTATAATGCAAAAACTTGAAGGAGATGGGATGGCTTTTGTTCATGCAGGAGGAACTATTTGTAAAAAAGAGTTAAAAGCTGGAGAGGTACTAAAAGTAGATACTGGGTGTATAGTAGGTTTTACTAAAGATGTAGATTATGATATAGAGTTTGTTGGAGGCATAAAAAACACTGTTTTTGGAGGTGAAGGGTTGTTTTTTGCAAGTTTAAGAGGACCAGGAACTGTTTATATACAGTCATTGCCTTTTAGTAGATTAGCATCTAGAGTTGTAGCCTCAATACCAAGAGGTGGAAATAGTAAAGGAGAGGGAAGTATTTTAGGAGGTTTAGGTGATCTTTTAGATGGCGATAATAGATTTTAATAGTTGTTAAATTTTGTTAATTTTATCGATATATTGTTTTTTTTAAGGCTTAATGGCTAATAAAATGAATATTTTTTCGTTTATTTATGTAGAAATAACAACCAAACCCAACTAATATGGCGCGAGCGATGTTTGATTACACAAAGACAGTTCTGGAGAGAGTTAGTTTTGATGCTAATCTTTTTTGTAAAGAAGTTCAGAAAGCTTTTGAAAGGTTATTACCTTATGAAATTGAAGAATTGAAAATATGGATTAAAACCCTTACTTTACAAAAACCCGAATTAAATGAATGTTTAATATACTTAAAAGAATAACAAAAAAGCCGAGTTCAAACTCGGCTTTTTTGTTGCAATAAAATAGTGCTATTTATTATTCTTGGTAATTTAAACGAACAAATCCGTTATTAGTTGCGTTTCCGGTTGTTCTGGTAAAACCTTCTAATAAAGGTGTGACATTAACCGAATAGGTTAAGTCTAATTCTAATTCGGTAGAGCCGTATAAACAAATAAGTTTTCCGTCATTGTTAAAAGACCAAGTTCCATTTACAGTATTTCCAGAATCTGTTGCACTCATAGTTTCGTTTGTGTTAAAAACAATGTTTAAATTATTGTTGCTAACAGTTGTAGATGATGGGTTGTTGTTGTAGCCACCATTAAATGTTCCGCTAAATTGATGTAAAAACAAAACAGTAGTAACTGCAAATCCAGCAGAATTAGTGGCTGTAACTTCTATAATGTTTTCGTTTAGTGGTAAATCCTCATTCCAAGATAAAATTCCTGTAGTATTGTTTATAGAGACTCCTGTGTAATTACTGTTTAAAGTAAAAGTACCTGTTTCATTTCCCCAGTCAATATTTGGAGTTCCTGTACTACCGTTGGTATAGAAAGGAATTGGGCCTCCAGCTGGGTAGTAAAAATCAGATGGAGCACTTATAGAAGTGTCGTCGTTATCTGTTGCGCAATTAGTAAACACTACAATAAGTAGTAATATTTTTAGGAGATCTAATATTTTTTTCATGCTATTTAATTTGAGTATATTTTTTTCGGACTAATAATTTTTACATCATGAAAAGCAATAGCACCTCTAATAACAGCATCTATAACATCTTTTAAAGCCTTTGTTATTTGAATTTTTAATTCGCTTTTATGAAATAGCAAACTTACTTCTCTAGCAGGTTTAGGATCTGTAAAATGAATAATACTATCTGTGTAGCATTCTTGTAATTGTTTTGAATGTAAGTAAGGTAAAAGAGTCATACCTAATCCTTCATCAGCAAGTTTTGTTAAAGTTTCAAAACTTCCACTTTCTAAGCTAAACGTGTTATTTTTATTAGATTTTGTAGCACTGCATAAATTTACAACTCCATCCCTAAAACAATGGCCGTCTTCAAGTAACAATATATCATTAATGTCTAGATCAGCAGTGGTAATTGTCTTGTGTTGTGCCAGTCTATGGGCTTTAGGTACATAAGCAACAAATGGTTCGTAATACAGTGGTCGTTCAATTAGGTTTTCATCTTCTAATGGTGTAGCTGCTAATGCAGCATCAAGATTTCCTTCATTTAATTGTTTGATGATTTGCGGAGTAGTTAGCTCTTTTATTTTTAACTGAACCTTTGGGTGTTTTTCTGTAAAAGTTTTTAAAAACATAGGTAATAAAGTTGGCATAATTGTAGGAATCACTCCTAAAGTATATTCACCACCAATAAACCCTTTATCTTGATCTATAATGTCTTGAATTCTTTCCGATTCGTTGACAATATTTTTTGCTTGAGAAACTATTTTTTTCCCAACCTCAGTTAACTCTATAGGTTTTTTACTTCTGTCAAAAATCTGTACAGATAGTTCATCTTCTAGTTTTTGTATTTGCATACTTAGAGTAGGTTGAGTAACAAAACAAAATTCAGAAGCTTTGGTAAAGTTTTGGTGTTCAGCTACAGCTAAAACGTATTGTAATTGTGTTATGGTCATATGTTATCAATTATGGTGATAAAGATATAAAAACTATCAATATAATTTATAATAAAAATGTTTTTGATAGATATTACTTTTGATTAAGAAAAATAAACAATAATATGAGTGCAAATATTTTAGGATTAGATCAAAAATTATCAGTAGAAGTAGCTAACGAATTGAATGTGTTGTTGGCAAGTTTCCAAACGTATTATCAGAATTTAAGAGGTATACATTGGAATATAAAAGGGAAGCGATTTTTTGAACTTCATGCAAAATTTGAAGAGTTATATAATGATGCCAATATAAAAGTCGATGAAATTGCAGAACGTATCTTAACTTTAGGAGTTACACCAATACATACTTTTCAAGATTATGTAATTACAAGTAAGGTAGAGGTAGGTAAAAACATAACAAATGATTCTGAATCGGTTTTATTAATTGTAAATTCATTATCGAATTTATTGATTATTGAGAGAAGAATATTAGAGTTATCTGACGAAGCTAATGATGAAGGAACCAATTCGTTAATGAGTGATTTTATTTCAGAACAAGAAAAGACAATTTGGATGATGCAATCATGGTTAAAGGAATAAGAAATGAAGATTAAAAAATTAGAATTATATACTCAAAAACTAATAGAGCAGAAAAAATTTTATTCCAGTACTTTAGGTCTGAAAAAAATAGAAGAAAGCGATAAATCTGCCTCTTATCAAATAGGTAATACGATTGTGAAATTTACTTATCAAAAAGATGCAACACCTTATCATTATGCTATAAATATTCCTGCAAACCAAATAGAGCAAGCTCTTAGCTGGTTAAAAAACAGAGTTACAGTTTTAGAGCACAATTCTAATGAGATTCAATATTTTGATTTCTGGGATGCGTATGCAATTTATTTTTATGATCCTGATTATAATGTTGTTGAGTTGATTGCTAGAAAAACATTAGATAGTTATTCTAACAATGTTTTTAGCGAGGAGTCCTTACTGTCTATAAGTGAAATTGGATTGCCTACAAATAATATTAAAAAAGTATATAATGCTTTATCAGAAGCATCAGATATTCCTATTTATTCTGGGAATTTTGAACGATTTTTATCTGTAGGGAATGAAGAAGGTCTTTTTATAATAATAGATAATAAAAAGAAAAAAGAGTGGTTTCCTACCAGTGATAAAACATATGCTTCAGACTTTAAAATGAACTTTACTGAAAAAGGGAAGAAGTATGGTTTAAATTATATTAATGAGCGCTTAATTTTAAGTGCTCATTAATATATTGGTTTTAAATTAAAACTATAACCTAATTTCAAAATCTAAATCTTTATTGGCTACTGTAAACTTTCCTTCTTCAAATTGAGGTGGACCATAGCTCATAGGGTTGTTAGATATACCGTAAGCTTCTTTAGGCATCCCGTTAAGTTCAAAGTCCATACGATTATTTAAGTTTTCATCATGTAGTACCATAATTGCATATTCTCCTTCAGGTATATTATTAAAAGTAATAGTTACTTTACCATCTTTTATAATGCTACTAGCGCTGCTTAAAGCTTTAGCTTTCATAAAAGTTTCTTTGCTATGTAGTCCTAAAAGCATTTTTCCATTATCATTTTTAGCATTAGGAATGGTTACTGTAATAGTAATTCCAGTTGTGTTTTTTTCTTGAGCCTTTGCAAATAAACTAGATATAAGCATAGTAATTAATAAAGCAATTGTTTTCATAATTCGTTCGTTTTTTGATTTCTAAAAACAAAGGTATATGGTTAATACAGTTTAATAAAAAGACTTTGACTGAGTTGTTGTTTTTTGAAGCTGAATTGTCAATTAGATTTTACTGAAACAAAATCAACTTTTTTCTAGGTTGTTAAATAGGCATTTTGCTATTTTTGCACATGGAAAATAAAATACTTATTCTAGACTTCGGTTCTCAAGTTACGCAGCTGATAGCGCGTAGAGTTAGAGAGTTAAATATTTACTGTGAAATCCATCCTTACAACAGTAAAAAATACAATTTTGATAATTTTAAAGCTGTTATTTTATCTGGTTCACCTCATTCGGTAAGAGGAGAGAATCCGCCAAAGGTAGATTTATCTGCAGTTAAAGGGAAAAAACCTTTATTAGGAATCTGTTATGGAGCTCAGTATTTAGCGCATTTTTACGGAGGAGAAGTAGGATCGTCAAACACCCGTGAATACGGACGAGCTAATTTGTCATATATCAATAATGAGTCGCCATTGTTTAAAGGAATTGATGCAGGTTCTCAAGTTTGGATGAGTCATTCAGATACTATATTGAGTTTGCCAGATAATTATAAGTGTATTGCAAGTACACACGATGTGGCAAATGCAGCTTATGAAATAGAAGGAGAACAAACATATGCAATTCAGTTTCACCCAGAAGTATATCATTCAGTAGATGGTACTAAATTATTAGAAAACTTTTTAGTACATATAGCTGGAGTTGCTCAAGAGTGGACTCCTGATAACTTTGTTGATGCTACTGTAGCTGAAATTAAAGAAAAAGTAGGAAACGATAAAGTAGTTTTAGGACTTTCAGGAGGAGTAGACTCAACTGTTGCCGCTGTTTTATTAAACAAAGCAATTGGTGAGAATCTATATTGTGTGTTTGTTAATAATGGACTTTTACGTAAAGATGAGTTTTCTTCAGTATTAAAACAGTACGAAGGAATGGGGCTGAATGTAAAAGGGGTAGATGCTTCACAACAGTTTTATAATGAATTAAAAGGTTTGTCAGATCCTGAAGCTAAACGTAAAGCAATAGGAAAAGTATTTATTGATGTATTCGATCAAGAAGCTAATTTAATAGAAGATGTTAAGTGGTTAGCTCAAGGTACCATTTATCCAGATGTAATAGAATCTGTTTCGGCAGATGGGGGACCATCAGCTACAATTAAATCTCATCATAATGTAGGCGGTTTGCCAGATTTTATGAAGTTGAAAATTGTAGAGCCGTTACGTATGATATTCAAAGATGAGGTTCGTAGAGCAGGAGCTGCCATGGGAATAGATAAAAATTTATTGGGACGTCATCCTTTTCCAGGTCCAGGTTTAGCTATTAGGATTTTGGGAGATATTACTCCAGAAAAAGTTGCTATGTTGCAAGAAGTAGATGCTATTTTTATTAATGGTTTAAGAGAGCATGGTTTGTATGATAAAGTATGGCAAGCTGGGGCAATTTTATTACCAGTACAATCTGTAGGAGTAATGGGAGATGAACGTACCTATGAAAAAGCAGTAGCTTTAAGAGCTGTAGAGAGTACAGACGGAATGACAGCAGACTGGGTAAATTTACCATATGAGTTTTTACAAAAAGTATCTAATGATATCATTAATAAAGTAAAAGGGGTAAACAGAGTTGTGTATGATATTAGTTCTAAGCCACCAGCAACCATTGAGTGGGAATAGATATTGATTTTAATATATTGTTAAAGCCACCAATTTTGGTGGCTTTCTATTTTTAAGATGATAATATTAGTACTATATTGTGAGTTCCATTATTTTTGGCAAGAATATTGTCTTTGAATAATAAGATAAATTTATACATACATGAAAAAACTAGCTTTTATAGTATTATTTGTTTTTGGTTTTATTGCTAATACACTAGCACAAGGTTTTGTTGAACATACAGTAAAAGAGGGAGAAACAGTTGCTGCTATTGTACAGCAATATGAAGTGTCTCCTTATGAGTTATACGAACTAAATCCAGATGCAAAAGAAGGTATTGTTGCTGGAGCAGTATTGGTTTTTTTGCGTAATAAAAACTACCCTTATGATCCAACTTTGGTAGATATGAAAAGATATAAGGTTGGTAAAAAAGAAACTTTAAAAGAAATTGCTTTTAATAACAGTGTAACTGAAGCAGATATTAAAAAATATAATCCTGAATTATATTCAGAAAAAATAAAAAAAGGAAAAACAATTAAAATACCAGTTTTTGATGCAAGTCTTTTAGTTGGAGATTCAAGCAAGGTTGTTGTAAAACCAAAAGAAATTAAACATATAGTTAAAACCAAAGAAACAAAGTATGGTATTGCACATCAATATGAAATTACAATTGCTGAACTAGAGGAACTAAATCCGCACATTGTAGACGGATTGAAAGTGGGGCAACTGCTAACAATAAAATCTGTTAAAGAAGAAAATATAGAAGCAACAACGGTATCTATTAAAAGTAATTTATATGCATTTTATGAAGTACAACCCAAAGAAGGTTTTTTTAGATTGTCTAAAAAATTAGGGGTTTCTAAAGATTCTTTAATTGCTCTAAACCCTCAATTAGAAGAAGGAATAAAATTGGGGATGATTTTAAAATACCCAAAAGCTAACATATCAACATTAAAAAGACCTTCATATAATTTAATTGATAGTATCATCAATAAAGAAACTAGAAATATTACGCTTTTGCTTCCTTTTAGGATGAACAATATCATTCATACAGATTCTACTTCTAATATGAAAAAGTTGTTGGTAAGAAAGAATAATGCAATGAATAAATCGTTAGATTTTTATTCAGGAGTTTTAATGGCGCTAGATTCAGTAAAACAAGTTGGTATCTCTACAAGGTTGAATGTAATTGACACTGAATATAGTGGAGATGTAAAAGCCAACATTAAAAGAATAGAGCAGGTTTTAAATAGAGAGTTTGTAGAAAATGAAGTAGTAATAGGTCCATTAGTTTCTGCTAATGTAATAACAGCTGCTAAAGTATTGAATAGTAAAAATATACCGTTAATAGCACCATTTGGCTTAAGAGAAGACTTTGCTAGTGAAAACTTGTATCAAACAGAAACTTCTGAAGCGAGTCAAAGAAAAGCAATGATTACTTATTTAAAGCATTATGCTAAAGGTAAAAAAGTAATAATTGTGGCCGATGATAAAAGGAGAGTGGTAAAAAATAAAAAAGAAACAGCAGTAACAGACGATAAAATGAAAGCTGTTAAAGATGAGCTAATAAGTCAGTTTCCAGAAGCAAAATTAGTCATACCTAGAAAAGGTGGTTTGTTAATACCCAAAGATTTTGTAAATGTAATAGAAGAAGGAAAAGAAAATGTAGTTATAGTAGAGGGAGTAGATAAAAATGTAATATCAACAGTTACAAGTGTAATAGAAACTTTTACTAAGAAGAATAAAATAAGCATGTTTACTACTAGTAGTCAGAAATGGTTTGAACTAAAAGGAGTTAAAAACAGGTTAAAAGCTAAATTAAATTATCATTATCCATCTGCAACTAAACCAGCAGAGTTAGATAGCGATAATGCTTTTGTTGTTAAGTACGAAGATACATATGGTAAATTACCTAATAAGTACGCAATGAGAGGTTTTGATGTAGCTTTAGATGTCTTATTAAGGCAAGGAGTAGCAAATACTTTAGAAGATGGAGTATTACAAATAGGAGAGACTAAGTATTTAGACGCTAAGTTTAATTATAAAAGAAATGTAAAAGGAGGTTATATAAACGATTCGGTTTACATTTTACGTTATACTCCAGAATTTAGTTTAGAAGAAGTTATTATTGAAAATAAAACAGAAGAAATTACAACAGAAGAATAAGCAATAAAATGGCAACATCAAAAGTTACTTATAAAGGACAATTAAGAACACAATCGGTTCACTTAAAATCTGGAAATGAAATTATTACAGATGCTCCAGTAGATAATAATGGAAAAGGAGAAGCCTTTTCGCCAACAGATACCGTAGCAACAGCTTTAGCAAGTTGTATGCTAACTATAATGGGAATTAAGGCTAATGGCATGAAAGTTAATATAGAAGGAGCTAATGCTGAAGTAACTAAAACTATGGGGGTGGAACCAAGGAGAATTACTAAGATAGATGTAGTGTTCGATTTACCTTTTTCTTTTGATGATAAAACCAAAACCATTTTAGAAAAAGCAGCTATGACTTGCCCAGTTTTGTATAGTATACACCCAGATATAAAAAAGAATGTAGTTTTTAACTGGAAATAATGAAAAAAAGAATCTTCATATTACTATTGTGTTTTGTGCAATTATTGATTGCCCAAGATAAGGAATTACCTTGGCGTGAAGATTTTAAATTGACCTATAGTGATTTTGAGGGCAATCCAGATAAAAATCATCCATATGCAGCAATTACGTATTCAGGTATGTCTTATGGTTTTAGTGCAGAGGTGGTTAATGATAAAGTAGCGGTAGATTATAATGTAGAATGTTTTTTTGTAGCCAATAAATCATGGATGAAGATGTATTTAGCTGATGAAAACTTATTAGCACATGAGCAATTACATTTTGATATTACAGAGTTATATGCTCGCAAATTAAGAAAATTACTTAGTGAAATGACTTTTTCAGAGAATGTAAAAAGTGAAATGCGCAATGCATATGAAAAATGTCATGAAGAAAAGAAAGCATATCAAAATCTGTATGATGAAGAAACAAACCATTCTAAGATAAGGTTAAAACAAAAAGAATGGGAGCTTAAAGTAGCTAAAGAATTAGATACTTTAAAAGAATTTGCTAGTAAATAGAGCTTATTGTTCGTATAAACACTTCAAGATTAAAAAACTTAAAACGAAATTGAATCCACAAGAATTTCTTATTCAATTGGCGCATACTAAAATGCCTTATGGTAAATATAAAGGCAGGTACCTTATAGATTTACCAGAACATTATATAGTTTGGTATAATGCTAAAGGATTTCCAAAAGGAAAGTTAGGAGATATGTTGTTACAAGTGTATGAGTTAAAATTAAATGGACTAGAAGATATTATTCATAATATAAAGAGAAAGTATCCAATAAATCAGTGATAATCTTATCAATAAGATTAAGGTAAATATTGTTGTATTTGCCGTTTTAATGCCTATTTTTGCAAAATATTTTAACAACACACTACAACACTTTTAACATGTCAAACGCTAAGTACATTTTTGTTACAGGAGGAGTTACTTCGTCCTTAGGTAAAGGTATTATTGCTGCATCGTTAGCAAAATTATTACAATCTAGAGGGTATAGAACAACTATCCAAAAATTAGATCCATATTTAAATGTAGATCCAGGTACTTTAAATCCGTACGAGCATGGAGAGTGTTATGTAACAGATGATGGTGCAGAAACCGATTTAGATTTAGGTCACTATGAGCGTTTTTTAAACGTTCCAACTTCTCAAGCTAATAATGTTACAACCGGTAGAATATATCAGTCTGTTATTCAAAAAGAAAGAAGAGGAGAATTTTTAGGAAAGACCGTTCAGGTGGTTCCTCATATTACCAATGAAATTAAAGAACGTATTCAGATTTTAGGAAAATCTGGAGATTACAATATCGTTATTACTGAAATTGGTGGAACAGTAGGTGATATTGAATCATTGCCATACATTGAGGCTGTTAGACAGATGAAGTGGGAGTTGGGAGATGAAAATGCCATTACAATTCACTTAACACTTGTTCCTTATTTAGCTGCAGCAGGAGAGTTAAAAACAAAACCAACTCAACACTCTGTAAAAGCTTTAATGGAAAGTGGTTTAAAAGCAGATGTACTAGTGTGTAGAACAGAGCATGAATTATCTGATGATATTCGCCGTAAATTGGCTTTATTCTGTAACGTTAAAAAAGAAGCAGTTATTCAGTCTATAGATGCATCTACTATCTACGATGTTCCAAATTTAATGTTAGAAGAAAAGTTAGATCAGGTAGTATTAAAGCAATTAGAATTGCCATTAAATGAAACACCTGACTTAACTGCTTGGAATGATTTTGTGAATAAGTACAAGAACCCTAAATCAACAGTTACTATTGGTTTAGTTGGAAAATATGTAGAATTGCAAGATTCATACAAATCTATTTTAGAAGCTTTTATTCATGCAGGAGCTGCTAATGAAGTAAAAGTTAAAGTAAAATCAATCCATTCAGAATATGTTACTAAAACAGATCTACAAGGTGTAGATGGAATTCTGGTAGCTCCAGGTTTTGGCGAAAGAGGAATTGAAGGAAAAATTACTGCTGTTCAGTTTGCTAGAGAAAACAACGTGCCTTTTTTAGGAATTTGTTTAGGAATGCAAATGGCTGTAATAGAATATGCTAGAAATGTACTAGGCTTAACCGAGGCTAATTCTACAGAAATGAATGAAGCTACAACTCATCCAGTAATTAATTTAATGGAAGAACAGAAAACAGTTGTAGATAAAGGAGGAACTATGCGTTTAGGAGCTTGGAAATGTGAGCTTTCTGAAGGAAGTAAAGCATATGAAACATATGGAGAAGCGATGATAGATGAGCGCCATAGACACCGTTATGAGTTTAATAATGCATACAAGGAACAAATAGAAGCGGCAGGAATGAAAGCTACAGGAGTAAATCCAGATACAGGTTTAGTTGAGGTAGTAGAATTACCTAACCACCCTTGGTTTGTGGGAGTGCAGTATCATCCAGAATATAAAAGTACGGTAGCTAATCCACATCCTTTATTTGTAAACTTAGTAAAAGCAGCTGTTGCTAAAAAAGCAGTAATGGCTTAGTGTAGAAATAGTAAAATGCCAATTCGTCAGTAAAGAAGAATTGGTGTTTTTTTTGATAAATAAAAGAACGTAGAAAAGTACACACTCTTAGTAGTGTGTTTTCTATGTAAAGACAAAAGTAAATGGAAGAAAAAAAGTTTGATGCTAAAAAGTTAATAGGCTATATTCTTATAGCGGGTTTAATGACTTGGATGTTCTATATGAACAAACCTACTGAAGCAGAAATAGCAGCAGAAAAAGTCAAAGCAGAGCAAGTAGAAGCAGCTAAAAAAGATAAAGAGCCTAAAGAAGATACAGCAGTTGTAGAAGCAGTAGAACCAGTTAATGATTCTCTTGCTAACATTGAGTTACAAAACAAACTAGGAAAGTTTGCTTATAGTGCAAGTTTGCCATCTGCAGTAGATGCAAGTACAACTATTAGTAATAAAGTAATAGAATTAAGTTTTAATAATAAGGGAGGTTATTTAAACGAAGCTAAGTTAAAAGACTATAAAACTCACGACGGGAAACCTGTTTATTTAGTAAAAGACAATAATGCATCTTTAAATATAGTTTTAAGTACTACAGATAATAGAATACTTAACACCAAAGATTTGTACTTTACTCCAACTGTAACAAAAAACGGAAACAATCAAGTTGTTTCAATGAAGTTGCAAGCTTCTCCTACTCAGTTTTTAGAATATAGGTATGAAATCAAAGAGAATGATTATTTAATAGATTTTACTATACGCTCTCAAGGATTAGCTTCAGTTGTTAATACATCTAATCCTGTCAATTTAGACTGGAAGTTAAAGGCGTTTCCAAATGAAAAGGCTTTAAGTTATGAAAATCAAAATACGGCTATTCACTATTTAGAAGATGGTGATATGGAGTGTTTAGGTATGCAAGAGAACGATGATGTTGTAGAAGAGGCTACTTGGGTAAGCTTTAAGCAACATTTTTTCTCATCTATTTTAATTGCGGAAAGTGGGTTCAAGAAATTAGATTTAAAGCAAGAAAACTATGTAGAGCGCGATACTAAAGAAACAGAGTTCTTAAAAGGTTTCGAAGTACAAACACCACTTGCTATAGCTGGAGGAGAAATTAATAACAACTTTGCGTGGTATTATGGTCCAAACGATTATCAAATCTTAAAGTCTTACGAAGGTTTAGACCTAGAAGAGAATATCAATTTAGGATGGGGGGTTTTTGGATTCTTAAACAAGTACTTGTTTATTCCTGTATTTAAGCTCTTAAGTGGATTTATAGGTAGCTATGGATTGATCATTATTTTAATGACGATTGTTGTTAGGTTAATCATGTCGCCATTAGTGTACAAGTCGTATATGTCTAGTGCAAAGATGAAAGTAATTCGTCCAGAACTGCAAAAGGTGAATGAGAAGTACCCAGATAAAAAAGATGCTATGAAACGCCAGCAAGAAACCATGCGTATTCAACGTGAATCTGGTGTAAGTATGATGTCGGGTTGTATACCAGCATTATTACAAATGCCTATTTTCTTTGCCTTGTTTAAATTCTTTCCGAAAGAAATTGGTTTAAGACAGAAGAACTTCTTGTGGGCAGAAGATTTATCGGCTTATGATAGTGTGTACAAATTACCTTTCGATATTCCTTTTTACGGAGATCACGTAAGTCTATTTCCAATATTAGCTTCTATTGCTATATTCTTTTACATGCGTATGAGTCAGGCGCAACAAGCTAATATGCAAGCGCCAGTACAAGAAGGAATGCCAGATATGCAAAAAATGATGAAGTATATGTTGTACTTCTCTCCATTAATGATGTTGGTTTTCTTTAACAATTATGCTAGTGGATTAAGTTTATACTATTTTGTTTCTAACTTACTAACCATAGGTATTATGTTAGCTATTAAGAAATTCTTAATAGATGAAGAAAAAGTATTAGCTAAAATTAAAGCACATAAAAAGAAGCCTAAAAAGCAAAATAAGTTCCAGAAGAAAATGCAAGAAATGATGGAGCAAGCAGAGCAGCAACAAAAAGCTAGTAAGAAGAAATAACTTCTGAGCAATGATACATCAGAAATATGTATAAATAAAAAGATGTCTAATCAATATGGTTAGGCATTTTTTTTGTTATACTAAAATTATAGTACATTCGTTAAATAGTAAAGCACCTAATTAGTTATGAGAAATTTAATAGTATTGATTTGTTTGTTAATTGTAGGTTTTGTTTCTGCGCAAGAATACAATCAATTTGATAAACAAGGGGAGAGACATGGTAAATGGAGAAAATTTTTTCCAGGAACCGAGAAAGTTAGATATACTGGTCAGTTTGAACATGGAAAAGAAGTTGGAGTTTTTAAGTTCTATCATAAAGAAGCCAAAGCTAAACATCCATCTTTAATAAAAACGTTTCAACCAAATTCTGATTTAGCAGAAGTAAAATATTATACGTCTACCGGAGTGCTTTTGAACGAAGGTTTTTTAAACGGAAAGATAAGAGTTGGTGAATGGAAGTTTTACCATAAGAATAGTAAAGAAATTAGTGAAATCGAGTTTTATGAGAAAGGTAGGCTAAATGGAAAAAAAACCTCTTATTATAAGAACGGAAAAATTTTACAGGTAGAGAACTATACTAATGGTAAGTTAAATGGTAAAAAGCAAATGTTTACAAATGAGGGTGTATTGGTAAAAGATATGAATTATGTAAACGGGCGTATAGATGGATATTTTACAGAGTATAGAGCAGGTAAAAAAATTCTAGAAGGAAAGTATGCTATGGGGAAGCCTAGAGGAGTTTGGAAATACTATAAAGACGGAAAGTTAATTGAGACTAAAGATTATACAAAGTCAAATAATCCGAAGAAGAAAAAGGCAAAATAATTCAAGTATAAAATAATAAGAGACTATACTTAAACGGTATAGTCTTTTGTTATTTATAAATATGTCATTTATTCCTATCTTTGCGCCTCCAAAAGAAAGGATAAAAAAATGAAGAGAGTTGTTGTAGGTTTATCGGGAGGTGTAGATTCTAGTGTTACAGCATATTTACTTAAAGAGCAAGGCTATGAGGTAATAGGCTTGTTTATGAAGAACTGGCATGATGATACGGTTACTATATCTAATGAATGCCCATGGCTAGACGATAGTAATGATGCTATGCTAGTTGCTGAAAAATTAGGAATTCCTTTTCAAACAGTAGATTTATCAGTTCAATACAAAGAACGTATAGTGGATTATATGTTTAATGAATATGAACGTGGAAGAACTCCTAATCCAGATGTTTTATGTAATAGAGAAATTAAGTTTGATGTGTTTATGAAAATAGCATTAGACTTAGGAGCTGATTATGTAGCTACAGGACATTATTGTAGAAAAGATAGTATAGAGAAAGATGGTGAAACTGTTTACCAATTAAAGGCTGGGGTAGATAGTAATAAAGATCAATCTTATTTTTTATGTCAATTATCTCAAGAGCAATTAGCAAAAGCTTTGTTCCCTGTGGGAGAGTTAACAAAGCCAGAAGTTAGAAAAATAGCTTCAGAACAAGATTTAGTAACAGCTGATAAAAAAGATTCTCAGGGCTTATGCTTTATTGGTAAAGTAAGGTTGCCAGAGTTTTTACAACAGCAATTAGCTCCTAAGGAAGGGGTTATTGTTGAGGTGGCTAAAGATCATGTTGGATACCAAATGTCTACTCCAGATTTCGCCAATAAAGAAGATGAGTTAGCTTATTATTCAACAAAATTTGAATATTCTTTAGCTGACGGAAAAGAAGTAGGTAAACATCAGGGAGCACATTATTTTACTAAAGGTCAGCGCAAAGGTTTAGCAGTAGGAGGTACACCAGAACCATTATTTGTTATAGATACTGATGTTAAAGAGAATGTAATTTATACAGGTCAGGGAAGCAATCACCCTGGTTTGTTTAGAAAAGCTCTATTGGTTTCAAATGATGAGATACACTGGGTTAGAGAAGATTTGCAGTTATCTGTAGGAGAAACTATGGAAGTAGATGCTAGAATTCGTTATCGCCAACCATTGCAAAAAGCAACTTTGCATCAAACAAAAAAAGGAATGTATGTTTTGTTTGAAGAAGCTCAAAGTGCTATTACAGAAGGACAGTTTGTAGCCTTTTATATTGAAGATGAGTTAGTTGGTTCGGGAGTAATTTCGTAAATTGCATTTATAATCCCTTAATTATGATAAAAAAATTACTTTTAGTATATATATTGTTTTTCTCTATTGTAGGTTTTTCTCAAGAGGAACATGCATGGGTGTTTTTTAATAATAAAGAGAATGTAGATACCTATTTAGCCAACCCTTTAACAATGTTAACTCAAAGAGCTATTGATAGAAGAACTAACCAAGGAATATCTCTAGACTATACAGATGTGCCAATTACACCAAGTAATATTACAGAAATAGAATCGGCAACCGGTATTACTGTTAAAGCAAAATCTAAATGGCTAAATGCCTTGCATGTTACCGGTATACAGTCGGATATCAATTCTTTATTGTCTTTGTCTTTTGTAGATCATATAGAATATGCCAATGATGATTTAAACACAGGAGGTAGATTTTCAGGGGCAAATAGCGCAAGTAATCGAATAACAAATAAGTTTGCTTCAGAGCAAGCGGTGAATACTGTGTTTGATTATGGCAGTGCTGTAAATCAAATACAAATGTTTAATGGACACAAACTCCATGAGCAAAATTTTACAGGATCTGGAATGTTAATAGCCGTTTTAGATGCAGGTTTTCCTAATGTAGATATCAATCCAGGTTTTCAACGTATAAGAGATAATAATCAAATTAAAGGAGGTTATGATTTTGTTAATAGAAATAGTAACTTTTATGTAAGTAATAGTCACGGAGCTCATGTATTGTCTGATATAGCTGGTTACTTAGAGGGGCAATTTGTTGGAACTGCTCCAGATGCAGATTTTTATTTATTTATAACAGAAGATGTTGCTAGTGAAACACCTGCCGAGGAAAGCTATTGGGTAGAAGCAATTGAAGAGGCAGATAGGCTTGGTGTAGATATTGTAAATTCGTCTTTGGGTTACACATTTTATGATAACACAGCATATAATTACGATTATAATATAGATTTAACAGGAGCTAATTCTTTTATATCTAGAGGGGCTACATTGGCAGCATCTAAAGGTATGATTGTAGTAAATTCTGCTGGAAATTATGGATCATATGCTGCATGGGGAGGTAGAGTTAGTATGCCTGCAGATGTAGAAACAGTTTTGTCTATTGGAGCTGTAAATGCAAGCGGTAACTATGCAAGTTTTAGTTCTAAAGGGCCAACATCTGATAATAGAATAAAACCAGACGTTTCAGTTCAAGGGCAGGCTGCGTATATAATCAATACTTCTGGAGCTGTAGCAACATCTAACGGAACATCATTTTCATCGCCTATATTGGCAGGAGGTGTAGCGTGTTTGTGGCAAGCGTTACCTAGTTTAACAAGTGCTCAAATAATGCAATTGGTAAAAGAATCAGCTTCTATATATTCTTCTCCTAACTATGAATTGGGTTATGGAATTCCAAATTTAGAACTGGCTCTAAATAATGCCTTGACTGTATCTGAATTTCAAAAGAATACATTTTCTGTTTATCCAAATCCAGTCCAAGATTTACTATATCTAAATTTTCCAACAGGAATATATACAGCAGAAATGGATTGTTACGATATATTAGGAAAAAAAATATTCAGTAAAAATATACATGCACAAAAGAATACTGTTACGTTTAATAATTTATCTTCAGGTATTTATTTTGTGAAAATAAAATCAGAAAAATCTACTCAAACTTTTAAAATCGTAAAGGAGTAATAGATAGTATTCTTTGTATAATACAAAAAAGAATCAATAAAAAAACAAAACCTTTCTGTATCTTGCAGGGAGGTTTTTTAGTTTAAAATATAGATAGAAATGTCAAATAAAATATGTGATTTATTTCAAATAGAATATCCAATAATTCAAGCAGGAATGATTTGGAATTCTGGGTGGAGATTAGCTTCGGCAGTTAGTAATGCTGGAGGTTTAGGTTTAATAGGAGCAGGATCTATGTATCCAGATGTGTTATTAGAACACATTCAAAAATGCAAAAAAGCAACCAATAAGCCTTTCGGGGTTAATGTTCCTATGTTATATCCTAATATTACAGAAATTATGGATATAATTATTGCTGAAGGAGTAAAAATAGTGTTTACTTCAGCAGGAAATCCAAAGACGTGGACCACTTGGTTAAAGGAAAGAGGTGTTACTGTTGTACATGTGGTTAGTAATGTAAAGTTTGCTCTTAAAGCTGAGGCTGCTGGTGTTGATGCTGTTGTTGCTGAAGGGTTTGAAGCTGGTGGGCATAATGGTCGAGAAGAAACTACAACTTTAACTTTAATACCAATGGTTAAAGAAAAAATAAGTGTGCCATTAATAGCAGCAGGAGGTATAGCAACCGGAAGAGGAATGCTTGCAGCTAGAGTATTAGGGGCAGATGCTGTACAGGTGGGCAGTAGGTTCGTGGCTAGTGAAGAGTCTTCAGCTCATCAAAAATTTAAAGAAGTAGTGGTTAATGCTCAAGATGGAGATACTCATTTAACATTAAAAGAACTTGCTCCTGTAAGGCTCATCAAAAATAAGTTTTACAACGACGTACAAGAGTTGTATAAAACAACACCAACAGTAGAAGAAATTAAAAAGTTATTGGGTAGAGCAAGGGCTAAACGAGGAATGTTTGAAGGAGATTTAGAAGAAGGAGAATTAGAAATTGGTCAAATTGCAGGTCTAATAAAAGATATCAAACCAGCAGCAGAAATTGTAAAAGAAATGTTGGAAGAGTATGATATAGCCAAAAAAGAAGTTGCTAATTTATAAGGAATAACAGCATTGGTGTTTAGTTAAAAACCGGATTAAAATTTTAATCCGGTTTTTTTAATCAATTATTTTTTCTGAAAAAATTGTTAATTCTTTCTTTAATGAATCGGGTATACAATCATCTTCTATCCAAGTATGAACATCGCCAATATAATTCATACCTAAGTAATTGGCACTTTCTACAAATGGCATTTTAAACCCTTTTTTTAATTCAGAATCTGAGCCACAGCTAATCATTCCCATTTCTTTCCCACGTAATTTCCTCCCAATTTCTTTTTCAATAATTAGACAATCGGTAATTCTGTCGAAAAACATTTTTAAAGTGGCGCTCATAGCATACCAATATACAGGAGTTGCAAATATAATAGTGTTATAATTGCTAACAATTTTGTTCATTAAAGGAATAAAATCATCATCTTTATGTCTAAAATTATAATCAAAAGGGTTGATGTTTTTTAAACTTAAATCGATAACATCAAAACCAGTTTTATCTTTTACAAAGCTTACAACTTTATTTGTATTACCATTATTTCTTGAGCTACCTAATATAATTACACCTTTTTTATTCATAGTTGTTTTTAGTTATGCAACAAAATTACTGAGTTTAAAAAAAGAATCAAATAAGGGGTGAATTTTACCCTATTATAAATTATCTCCAAATTTAGAAAGTTCGGTAAAAACAGTACGCAGTTGAGTTCCTAAACTAGTGAGAGAATATTCTGTTTTTTTAGGGTATTGATTAAAGTCTTTCTTCTTAATAAGACCATCTTTTGTTAATTCTTTTAATTGCTGAGTTAATGCTCTTTTTGAGGCTTCTGGTAATCCTTTCTGTATATCTTTTAACCTAAGATTTGTTTTTAAAAGTTCATTTAATATGGCAGGTTTCCATTTTCCCGAAATTACATTTATTGTTTTTTCAATAGAACAATCATTTTTTAGTATAGTTTTTCTTTGGTATTCTCCCATAATGTGTAGAAAATAAAAAGCCTTGAGAGTCAAGGCTTTTGTGTTGGTCTAATTAGAAGCGAAACTTCTTAGTTTTGGTTGTAATTACATTCTTTTACCAATCGTCAGATTTAGTAGGGTCGTTTTGTACAGCAGTTATTTTATCTGTTAAACTTTTAATGAGTTTATTCATTTCTTTATATGTCTGTTGCTTTATAACAGTCCAAGATCTAGCAGAAATATTTGTAAACTCGCAGTCAGGTACGCGATCTTCTAGTGCTCCACCATCATCTGGAGCTCCAGAATGAGAAAAATTTATAGCAATATAACGGTACTTACCTTCTTTAGCTCCAATTTGAAATTTAAAAGATACGTTTCCGTCTAACTTTTCAGCACTTTTAGTAGCTGGATATGTAACTTTACAAGATCCTTTAAAAACAATTTTAGATCCCGATTTGTTTTCTTCAACCATAAATGCCTGTTCGTTTCCCCATTCTTTAGCAACATCATATATTTGTTGAGCAGATAAACCAGTAGCATCTACTGTTTTCATAAAGGTTATTTTTTTTGATTTTGGGTCAACGGGTAAGTTTTGAGAGAAACTTAAGCTAAAAATAAACATAAGGCTTAAGCAAAGTATGATTTTTTTCATTTCGTATTTATTTTAGGGTGGTTAATATACAAAAAAATGTATACTAGAAGATATACTTGTTATAAGAGAATCTTTTTAGGTTAAAAAGTACTATTTTTAACCTAAATTACACATGATTTTTGTTTAAAGTTAGAAAATACAAGCCAAAAGATAAATTACTGTGGGATACTTTTGTGAAAGAGTGTAAAAATGCTACGTTTTTATTTATGAGAGACTTTATGGATTACCATAAAGATAGATTTGAAGATTTTTCTCTTTTATGCTTTAAGGAAGATAAATTGATTGGTGTTTTACCAGCAAATATTTATAAAGGCAATGTGTATTCTCACCAAGGTTTAACATATGGAGGCTTGTTAGTAACAGAAAAGCTCAAGTTTACAACTTTTTTAAAAACACTAAAGTCTGTGTTGGATTTTTGTGATTTTTTGAATGTAAAACATTTGTACATTAAGCAGTTGCCAGAGATGTATTCGCTGTTTCCTAATGAGGAGTTAGAATACTTGCATTTTATATTAAAGTCTCATTTAGTTAAAGTAGATGTTTCTTCTAGTCTTTTATTAACCGAAGAAATGAATTTTTCTAAAGATCGTATCGCGGGAATAAAAAAAGGAATTAAAAATAAATTAGAAGTAAGAGAGGTACATGATTTTGAAGAATTTTGGAATGATATTTTAATTCCAAATTTATCATTTAGACACCAAGTAAAACCAACTCATTCTTGTGAAGAAATTTCTTTGTTAAAAAAAAGATTCCCTGATAACATTAGGCAATTTAATGTTTATAAAGATGGAAAGATTGTAGCAGGAACGACATTGTTTATGAATAAGCATTTAGTGCATTCTCAATATATGTCGGCTGATAAAAATAAAAATGTTTTAGGAAGCCTAGATTTTTTGCATAATTATCTATTTACACAAGTATTATCTGATAAAAAGATTTTTGATTTTGGAATATCAAACGAAAATTTTGGAGAGAATATTAATGAAGGTTTATTGTATTGGAAAGAAGGATTTGGAGCTAGAACAAAAGTTTACAAGCAATATAAAATAACGGTGGCAAATAAAGATTTTTTAAATTCTATTTTAATATGATTCCTTTTTTAGATGTTAAAAAGATTAACTCCCGTTTTGAAAAGGATTACAGTGAAGCATTGAAATCTTTTTTAAATTCTGGGCAATTCATTCTTGGAGATAAGTTAGAACAATTTGAAAAGGAATTTGCAGATTTTTGTGGTACAAAATTTTGTTTAGGTGTGGGGAACGGACTAGATGCTTTAACACTTATTTTAAAGGCTTATATAGTTTTGGGTAAATTAAAGGAAGGTGATGAAGTTCTAGTGCAAGCAAATACTTACATAGCCTCTATTTTAGCTATTAAGCAGGTAAACTTAGTTCCAATTTTAGTTGAGCCTTGTACTGAAACATATAACATTTCTATTTCAGATTTTAAATCTAAAATAGGAAAGAAAACTAAGGCAGTATTACCAGTTCATTTATATGGACAATTATCTGATATGGAGCAAGTAAACAGAATAGCACAAGATTATAATTTGTTAGTTATTGAAGACGCTGCTCAAGCTCATGGTTCTTCAGATAAATATGGAGTAAGAGCCGGTAATTTATCTAATGCTGCTGCTTTTAGTTTTTATCCAACTAAAAATTTAGGAGCATTAGGAGATGGTGGGGCCATAACAACTAATGATTATGACTTGTATACCGTAGCTAGTAAGCTCCGTAATTATGGTGGCAACATCAAATACAAGTATGAACACATAGGTGTTAATTCTAGGTTAGATGAAATACAAGCTGCATTTTTGTCAATCAAGTTACCATATCTGCAAGCTGATAATGAAAAGAGAAAGATAATAGCGAAAAAGTATTTAGATGGTATTAAAAATTCTAAAATACAGTTACCCAAAAATGATAATTCTCATGTGTTTTATGCTTTTGTAATTAGGTGTGTTGAACGGGATAATTTACAGCAATTTTTATTTGAAAATGGTGTACAAACAGCTATTCACTATCCAATACCACCTCATAAGCAAAAAGCCTTAGAAGAGCTTAATATATTAAAATTACCAGTGTCGGAAACTTTACATAATCAAGTGTTAAGTTTGCCAATAAGTCCAGTTCAGAGTATGGGAGTTACTCAAAAAATAATTAATATCATTAATCAATTTTAGAATTGAAGGTACCAGCATTTATAAAAAACAACTTGTTGTTAAAGATAACGTCCTTTAACTCTATGGGAGTTTCAATTAGGTTGGTATTAGCATTCGTATCTCAAAAAGTAATTGCAGAATTATTGGGTCCTTCTGGAGTAGCTCAGTTGGGAAATATTAGAAACATCCTGCCCATGATAGAGTCTTTTTCTACTCTTGGGGTTTTTAACGGGATTGTAAAATATGTATCAGAACATAGAGAAGAGGAAAAAGAATTGCAAAAATTGTTTTCTACAGCTTTTGTATATATTCTTTGTGCTAGTTTGTTCGCTTTCTTTGTACTTTTTTTTGGTGCAGAAATATTAAATGATTACATATTCCCTAATCAAGAGTTTTCATTTGTATTCAAAATAGTAGCTATTTCGGTACCTTTTATAGCTTTAGTAAGAATATTTAATGGTGTTGTAAACGGGCTGTCTGCTTATAAGTCTTTTGTGACTATTAATTTAATAAGTTATGTGTGCAGTATCTTGTTGTTAATAGTAATGGTACTTTATAAAAACATTAACGGAGCATTAATAGCTATTGCTATATCTCCTATAGTTCAATTTACTCTTGTAGCTTATTTTTATATTAAAGTAATAAAAGATTATGTAAAGTTTAAAGATTTATCTTTTTCCATTCCTTATAAGAATGAATTATTTGCATTTACAATAATGTCTTTAGTGTCTACATTTTTAGGAAATTTTGTTGAGATGTATCTAAGGGGCGAGTTAACAAATAAAATCGGAATTCATGATGCGGGAAATTGGACTGGAATGACCAATATTTCTAAACAATACATTATGTTTATTTCGGCAATATTAACATTATATGTTTTGCCTAAGTTTTCAACAATAAAAAATAGCATTGCATTTAGGAAAGAAGTTCTCAATATATACAAAACAGTATTACCGCTTTTTGCCTTAGGGATGTTACTTATTTTCTTTTGTAGAGAATGGGTTATTTTAATAGCAAAATCAGATGAATTTTTAGGAATGAAACCGTTGTTTAAATGGCAATTGTTAGGTGATTTTATAAAGATAGCATCAGTTATTATTGCCCATCAATTTTTTGCTAAAAAAATGGTGATTCAGTTTGTTGTTACTGAACTTTTTTCACTAATAATTTTTTACTTTTTAGCTTCTTTTTTTATTGAGAGTTTAGGAGCAGAGGGAGTTGTACTTGCTCATTTTATTAGGTTTGTTTTGTATTTTTTATTAGTGGTTGTTATGTTAAAAAAACATTTGTTTGGGAATCATGCAATAAAAGGTTAGCAGAGTCGTTGTATAAAAGATTTTGTGATATATGGAGAGAAAAAAATGTAGAGTTTATATAGATAAAGAACCTTTTGAATTTGAGGTTGAAGGAGATTTCTTTTGGGGGAAAGATGAAACTCTGTTTCAAAAAGAAAACAATGTTATATCTAAAGTTAAATGGATAGATAAGGGGTACTCTATAGTAAAAGCTTTTGGAGCTGATGAGTTTTTAAGTCTTCAAAAATCGATAAAAGAAAACGTTATTCGAGCATTAAAGGATTCAAGCATTTTTTTTAATGAAGAATGTTTTGAGTTAGAGAAATATCATGAAGTTGTAAAAACAGATGAAGAGCACTTTCAAGTAATTAGTAAAACAAGGGAATTGACCGTATCTGATCTAGATTTTGATATTGAAAGTCTCACTCAAAAATTTGGTGCTGTTCTTGGTTGTAAATTAACATCATGGGTAGAAGAATTACAAAAAAGCCATGTACAAGTTAGAATAAGCAGACCTAATTCTTTAGATATTAATCCACCACATAGAGATGGTTATTTAAGTTTCTGGGAAGATATTATTAATATATGGGTTCCAATTAGTGGATGTAACGAAAAGTCATCACTACCAATAGTGTCAGGTAGCCATATGTTGCCAGAAAACAAAATATTAAGAACAAGTGCTAAGGGGGCCAAAATAAATGGTAATGTGTATAATGTGCCTTGTATATTAGAATCATCTGAAGGAGATTTTCAAATGACTAGACCAAACCCTAAACAAGGAGAGGCATTATTGTTTAGTCCGTTTTTAATACACGGTTCAGCAGTTAATCAAAATCTAGATATAACTAGAGTAGCATTGGAGTTGCGTTTTCCTAAAATTAGTTAGCAGAGTTCCATAAATCGATATATTTATGAGCAGATTTTATATAGTTATGGTTTTTTATAACATGCTCTTGAGCTTTGTTTGAAATAGCAATTATTTTATCGGGGTTTAAGATTAGCCATTCTAGTTTTTTTGCAATTTGTTGTGGATCAGGAATTGCATTTATTGCTACGGTATCTTCTTTTAAATTATGTAAACTTAACCATTCTGTTTCTGCACCAGTAAATACAACTTTTCCTTTTGCCATGGCCTCTAAAGCATTAAATCCTTGGTCATAAGAATAAACCTGATCTAGTAAAATGTGTGCAGCGTCAAAACTCTTTATATATTCATTGTAAGGAATGTTTTTTACAGTAATTATAGATATGTTGTTTTTGTGTTTCTTCTGAAGAATTTCAAGTGCTTTTTCAAAAATATCATTTCCTTTTTTGTAATAATTATACAGGTTGATACCATGAAATATAATTATTTTTCCTTTTATTTCTTTTATAGGATTAGGTGGTAATATTTTAACCGGATTAGGTGCCAAACCTAAATATTTAGGATGGTTTTTTAATGGTAAGTGGTAATCTAAATCAGAAGCAATTACACCAGCAATATTTTTATAGATATGTTTATGCAATTTTTTAAAGTCTTCTTGCAAGTATTTTAAAGGAGCTTGATAGTTATTTTTGCTTCCTTTTCCTTCAAAGTATGGAGTTAATAAAGAGTATTTAGGAATTTTATCGTAAGCATATTTTATGCTTATGTAATCTGTACCACATGATAATAAAAATACCTTATTGTTCCATGACTTAATTAAGTCAAAAATTTCACATTCAATTTTTGGAGTGCATAAAAAAGAACTTTCATTTATAAACTGAACGATATCATACCCTTTTAATTGACTCTGATTTTTTAATATTTGTTTTTTAATACTTTTCGAATGTAAATCAATATTAAATAGTTTGTGAAGTAGGACCTTTATTTTTTTTTTAATTCCAGAAGTATAATTTTGGTCTAGAGATATATCAACAGCAACCTTTTTAAACCCATCATTTAAACCAATAACGGTTACTTCGTGGCCAAGTTCTTGTAATCCTTCTTTTAAAAAAAAGTGCGATCTATTATATTCTCCTATTAATAAGACTCTCATTTATTATCTTTGAAACAATTTAAATAATCAAAGTTTGCAAAGTACTAATAAAAAAAAGATTTGCATAATAGCATCTTCATTAGGTAGGGGTGGGGCAGAGAAGGTGGCGGCAAACCACTCTATAATGTTTTCTAATTTGGGTTATGAAGTACATGTGGTTACAGTTTTAAATCATATAAAATACCCCTATAAGGGAAAGTTGTTGAATTTAGGTGCTTTAAAAGATCAAGATAACACTGTTAAAGGTAGACTTAATAGGTTGATAAGATTTAATAATTATTTAAAAGCAAACAATTTTGACTGTATAATAGATCATAGAGCAAGAGTAGCAACTGTAAGAGAATTGCTTATTACTCAAATAATTTACAGGAAAGAAAAAGTTGTATATATGCTACATAACTATAATTTAAAGAATGTTTTTTTTAAATTTAAGAGTTTAGTAAATTACAACTATAGTAAGGCGCATGCAATGGTTGCTGTTAGTAAAAGCATTGCTTTAAGAGTAAATGAAGAATATAGTAAAATTAAAGCAAAAACTATTTATAACCCTTTTGATTTAAAAGAGATAGAATTGCTATTTAATCAAAAGTGTGAAATAGAAGATAGGTATATATTATTTTTTGGAAGGTTAGATGATGATCATAAAAATATCAGCTTTTTATTAGACGCATATTCTAAGTCAGATTTAATCAAAAATAATATCAAGTTAATTATTTTAGGAGATGGACCAGATAAGGAAAAACTAATAGTCTTATCAAAAAAAATAGGGTTGGAAAAATATGTAATCTTTAAAGGGTTTAAGTCTAATCCTTATCCATATATCAGAAAGGCTTTATTTACGGTTTTAACAAGTAGATATGAAGGTTTCCCGATGGTTATTCCAGAATCTTTAGCATGCGGTACTCCAGTAGTTAGTGTAAATTGCAAATCAGGGCCAAAAGAAGTTATCAAACACAAAGAAAACGGGCTTTTAGTAGAAAATTATGAGTCCCAATCATTTGCAGATGCTATGAATTCGTTTATTTTTGAGGAAGACTTATACATTAAATGCAAAAAGAATGCTAAAATTAGTGTTGAGCATTTAAGTTTAAATAATATAGCTAAGCAATGGGAGGAATTGATCAACACAATTTAAAGACAACAACCTTAGAAGATATAAACCTAATTGAATTGCCTAAAATTCAAGATCCAAGAGGGAATCTTTCGGTAATAGAAAATGGAACCATTCCTTTTTCTATTAATAGGGTTTATTATTTATATGATGTTCCTTCAGATGCTTACAGAGGAGGGCACGCACATAAAAAATTATTTCAGTTTTTGGTTCCTTTATCAGGTAGTTTTGATGTAGTGTTGAAAGATGGTTTTGGTCAAGGGAAAATAATTACTTTAAACAAACCTAATAAGGGCTTGTTAATAGTACCGGGGATATGGAGAGAGCTAACAAATTTTTCTTCTGGTTCGGTTTGTTTAGTGTTAGCTTCAGAAATGTTTGATGAAGAAGATTATATTAGAGATTTCGCAAAATTTAAATCAATCAAGAACTCTTAGTATAATTTTATTTTTCTTTAAGTATTCTTTAATATGAGTTAAATAAACTAAAAGTATAGAAGGTAGTTTTAATAACAGTCTTTGTTTCCAATTTAAATTAGTTACATCTATTTTAGATTTAAAATATTGATAGTTTTTTGAATCGTTATTTAATTTGCTGAGAATAGCTAATGAAAAGCGATTGAAATCTAGTATTTGTTTTAAATCAGGATTCTGTTTCTCTTCTTTTTCAAATTTATCAAATCTGCATTTTTTGTTTACGTCTACAGTTGTGTTAGAAAGGCTATTGTTAATATCAATATAGTCAACACAAACTCGTTTAGAGAATGAAATAGGATAATGTAAACCAATTCTAATCCATAAATCAGTATCTTGTCCGCTATATATTTTTTCATCAAAATAACCAACTTTGTCAAAAACTTCTTGGTGAATAACAACACTTGATGAGCTTAAAAGTGTTCTTATTTTTGAGCCTTTAAAGTAGTTTATGATCTGGTGTCTTTTATCTGGAATTGCATATTTAGCATTATAGGTATGGTGTTTGGTTCTAAAAGCTAAAGCAGTTGCATATATTTTTTCATTCGGAAAAAGTTTGTGTAGCAAACTAATTTCTTCTAAATAAAACGGGTGCCAATAGTCATCTCCGTCTAACAGCGCTATTAATTTGTTTGTAGCTTTTTTTATCCCAAAATTTCTTGCAGCAGCAGCACCGCTATTTTGGATGCTATAAATGGTAATTCTCGGGTCTTTAAAAGAGTTCAATACCTTTTTGCTATTATCAGTAGAGCCATCATCAACAATAATAATTTCAAAACTTTTAACAGTTTGACTTAGTACACTATTTATAGTATTTGCAATGTGTAACTCTTTATTGTAAACGGTTATGACTATAGAGAAATTAGGCATTTTTTTGTTTTGTTAAAGAGCAAAAATAACCAAGCCTATATAAATTTAATATAAGTATAGAAGGTGTTTTACTCAATAAATTCTTTGTAAAAATAGGTTTAACCAATTTAAAAAGAAACAGGTAAATGTTTTTTAAATGATATTTTTTTAAAGTCAAGAAAGAGTGTAATAACCCGTTAATATGTGGGTCTTTAAACTTGTTTAGTTGGTATAAATGATATATAGTTTCGGCAGCTTGCTCTTTTTTCTTTAGATAAACTTCGTTTTTTTCTAATCCTAAATGAAATACTTCATTGTTAATATGTAAAACCTTGTAATTGTGTTGTTTTAATTGTATTGAAAAGTAATTGTCGTAACCGTACCTATTATCAGTTAAATGAGAGTTGACATTTAAAAAGGCTTCTTTTCGTATTAAGATATTTGCAGAAATAATAGTTTTATATGGTTTTTTGCTTCTTAATTTTGCTTCAATATCTTCTTTTTCCTTCCCATAGTACCAACGTAAGTAATAGTCCGGTTCAGGTTTTTGTTTTTCATAAGTAAAACCTCCATATATTAAGTCTAATTCTGGAGTTATATGCTTAATATAATTTAACAAGTAAGTATTGCTTTTAGGTAATACATCTGAATCTAAAAAGAGCAACCAGTTGTATTTGGCTTTTTGAGCTAAAATTTGCCTAGTTTTTGTTCTGCCTAAGTTGTTGGGGTTCTCTAAAAATACGAGTTGGTTTTTAATACAAAAAGACTTGTTTTTTAGTAAGCTTATATTGTTGTTGGAACAATCATCACAGACAATTATTTCATAAGCTTCTTTTAATCCTTTTGCTTGCATTAATATGTTGTTAACTAATGCAGTGATATCGTAATTATATGTAGGAATAAGAATAGAAACCATAAAATAAATTCAATAGTGCAATTTTATAACTATTTTTGTTCAATATATCATTTTTTATATAAATAGTGCAACGTACAGAAATAGCCAATATTATTTTAGAGAAATTACAAAGAAATGAACAGTCGCTTTTGCATATGTTTTCCAATTCTTTTAAGGAAATAGGATACTTTTATGTAGATGATTTACTACCTAAAGAAATTGCCTTAGAGCTCGAAAAATACTTTCCTTTAGAAAAAGATATGGTACTAAAGAAAAGCTTGAAAGAGTACAAATATGTATCTGCACAAATGAACAAACACGATCCTCTTTTAGAAGAGGTTTTATTTGCTTTTCAAGATGAAAGAATAGTGAAGTTTATAGCGTCTATTTGTAAGATAGAAACTAATATACTGCCAGACAGTAGCCTGTACGCAGGAGGTTTGTCGTTAATGAGAGAAGATTGTTTTTTAAATCCACATTTAGATAATTCACATGATAGTAATAGAGAGTCATGGAGGGTGTTAAATTTATTATATTATGTTACTAATAATTGGGAAAAACAATACGGAGGTAACTTAGAATTATGGCCAAAAGGGCCAAAGAAAGAAAGTATTGAAATAGTTAGTAAGTTTAACAGATTGGTTGTTATGGCTACACACAATCAATCTTGGCATTCTGTAAATAAAGTAAAAAATGATGTAGGTAGAAAATGTATTTCTAATTATTACTTTTCTAAAGTTCCTTTAGATAGGCATACAAATTTTCATGTTACTTCTTTTAAAGGAAGACCAAATCAAAAATTAAGAAACTTTGTGCTATCTATAGATGGTAAATTGCGAATGGGAATAAGAAAACTGTTTAAAAAAGGGATTCGCAAAAACCCACATATTTATAAAAAGGATAATGAAAAATAAGGAGGTGATAATGTTTTTGTTTTTACGTTCTTTGTAACATGAGTTATTCAGTATTAATTGTTATTCCTTGTTATAATGAAGCAGAAACTATTGCTTCAACACTTTTTGAGTTAAAAGAAGTGTTAAACAATACTTCAGAACTAAAATACGAAATACTTGTTGTTAACGATTGTTCTACAGACAATTCTTTAGATATAATAAAACAAGCAAAAGTTAACTATATAGATTTACCTATAAATTTGGGAATTGGAGGAACTGTTCAGACCGGTTATTTATATGCTCAAAAAAATAATTTTGATATAGCGGTACAGTTTGATGGAGATGGACAACATGATCCAGTTTATATATCAAAAATAGTACAACCAATTATAGAAAGAAAAGCTAATGTGGTAATTGGTTCTCGTTTTTTAAATAAAGAAGGTTTTCAGTCTAGTTTTTTAAGGAGGCTAGGAATTCGGTATTTTTCATTGTTAAATAATATACTAGTTAAAACAAAAATCTTAGATACTACATCTGGTTTCAGGGCATTAGATTCTAAAGCTATAGAAGAAGTTTGTAAGTATTACCCAGAAAATTACCCAGAACCTGAGGTAATAGTTCTTTTTGTAAATAATAAATTTAAATTATTAGAAGTTCCGGTTTTAATGAGAGCTAGAACTGGTGGAGTGTCTTCTATAAGTGGGTTAAAGGCTTTGTTTTATATGTTTAAAGTAAGTATAGGGTCCTTATTTTTGTATATTCGTTTAAAAATCGGGCAAAAAAATGATAACAGTTTTTAGTATATTTTTTTCAGTATTATTTTGTTTTTTGGTTTTCTTTTTAATTTATAAAGGGAAGTTAAAAGAGCAATATGCTATTTTGTGGATAGTGTTATCTGGAGTAATGATATTTTTCTCTTTTTTTAGAGATAGTATAGGGTTTCTTGCAGATTTTTTTGAAGTACATTATGCACCTTCATTACTTTTTATTTTAGCTTTTGTAATATTATTGTTAATACTAATTCAAATGTCGGTAGTAGTATCTTTATTGAAAGAAAATATAAAAACATTAACCCAAGAAATAGGCTTATTAAAAAAAGAGTTGTCGAAAAAAAAGGATGGTGAATAATTTCATTAAAAATAATATACTAGTTAAAAACAAATTAGTTCTAGGCGTTTTTGTGATTTTGACCTTGATGTCCTTTGTTTTTTTGTTAATACAAGGGCCAATAACTTATTTAGATACAAATGCTTATTTTGGTCTTAGGCCTTATGTTTCTGCAGGTTATCCTTTTTTCTTAAGAAGTTTACATTTTATTTTTAAAGAAAATTATTTAAACGCTGTTGTTGGTATTCAGTTTATAGCTATAATCATATCCATATATGTATTTGTCTTTTGTTTTTTAAAGCACTTTCATTTAAAAATATATCAATATATAACAATACTATTATTACTGTTTTATCCTGTTTTTGATAGTAATGTTTATACGGTAACAAGTGTTTCAACCGAAGGAGTATCTTTTGCTTTGTTCTTGCAAGTAATTCATTTGAGTTATAGAGTCTTTATCCAAAGGAAGTTTAAGTCAGCTGTGTTATTGTGTCTTTTTGTAGTGATATTAATAACTATTAGAGGGCAGTTTCAATTTTTAATTTTAGTCTTTTTGTTAACTGAACTTGTTTTAAGTTTCTACGCAAAAAAGTTAAAATTAAAATACATTATTGTGTTTTTAATGATTCCTTTGTCTGTCTTTGTAATTGATAATGTATACCATAAAATAATTCATAAGCAATATTTTTCAACACCATTTGTTTGGACAGCCTTTGTTACTCCTGTTTTATTTGTTGCAGATGATACTGATGTAGAATATTTAGAAACTGAAAACCAAAAAGAAATATTTAACTTAGTTAAATCAAAGTTTAAAGCTAAAGGGGTAGATAATTCCTCTCATAAATATTATGAAGAACCAATAGATTATAATTACTTTTTTTATCATTATGAATTGCCAACACTTTGTAACCAGACTGTTAAAAGAGATGTGTTAGATTATTATTTATTAGATAAGGAGAAAAGCCTACCTAATGTTTTAGAGGCACATTTTAAACTTGAAAAAACACATAAAGAATTATTTTTTGAGTTGTTACCACATGTTTTTAAGAAATGGTTCAAGTTAGTTTTTCAAAGTTTTAAAACCGGAATAGGTGGTATGCCAATAGTCTTAGTATATGTATTGTCTCTAATTCTGTTATTCCTAGAATATGTCAAGAATCAGAATAAGTTAGTTTTATGGGCTTTTTTCTTACTATTGGTTGTATTGGTAAATAGGGTGCTTATAAGTGTATCTGTTCATGGCTTAACCCGATACTTTTTTTATACCCATTGGATAGCTGTATTTTTATTGTTTTTAGGAATAAATAATTTTGTTAGTAAAAGGAACAAAAGTTAATGTTTACTTGCTGTAAATAACTCGAATAAAGTAATTGGGGGGAAAAGTTTTTTTAAAGTATTAACATTAAGAAATTGCTTAAAATCCTGTTTAATTTTAGCAATATTTGTAAGATGGTAGTCACCGGTAAATCTTTTTCCGGCAAATATTCTTCCTACTTTGTAAAATATGTTTTCTGTAGGTCCTGAAACAATAATAACACCATTTGGAGTTAAAAGTTTTTCAAATAGCTTTATATATTCTTCTATGTTGTCAACGTGTTCTAAAACATCTAGAGCATAAATAATATCAAAATAATTATGATTTAATTCGTTGGAAATAATATCTCCTTCAATAAAACGCACCTCAGAAGGGAAGTCTATTTTTTCTTTTACTAGATTCAAAGGAGAAAATTCAATATCGGTACTAGTTACTTCATGTTTGTTGTTGGCTAATAAATAAGTTAATACTCCAGAACCACAACCAAAATCTAATATTTTTTTAGGGTTATTGTTTCTTTGTGCATAATCAAAAGCAACTTCAATTCTTTTCCAAAATAAATAATCAATTAAAATGTTTTTATGAGCATAAGCCGGAAATGCAGCCTCGTCAATATCACTAATGCTAGATTCATTTATAATTTCATTAAATATTTGTTTAAATATTCTTTTGGTAGATTTAAATGTGGTCATTTTAAGGGCTGATAATGATTAAACCTTTTTCTGTACAACTTCAAAAATTTTCCCGTCCTGTAGTTTTAAAGTTTTAGAAGGGTATTTTAAAATTAAAGCATAATCATGAGTAGCCATTAAAATAGTATTTCCGTTTTGGTTAATTTCTCTTAAAATACCCATTACTTCTATACTGGTTTGAGGGTCTAGGTTACCTGTTGGTTCATCTGCAATAATTAGTTCGGGGTCATTTAATAAAGCCCTGGCAATAGCAATACGTTGTTGTTCTCCACCAGATAATTCATGAGGAAATTTGAAACCTTTAGAATTCATACCTACTTTGGTTAAAACCTCATCTATACGCATTTTCATTTCTGCTTTGTTTTTCCATCCTGTGGCTTTTAATACAAACTCTAGATTATTGAAAATAGTTCTGTCTGATAGTAGTTTGAAATCTTGAAAAACAACCCCTAACTTGCGTCTTAAATGTGGTATTTCTTTATTTTTAAGAGTAGCTAGGTTATATCCCACAATAGAGCCATCACCTTCTTTTAATGGTAAATCAGCATAAAGAGTTTTCATAAAACTACTTTTTCCAGCTCCAGTTTTACCAATAAGATAAATAAATTCACCCTTGTTAATGTTAAGGGTAACATCAGATAATACTAAATTATCTTTTTGGTATATAGCAGCCTCCTTTAAGGATAAAACAGTTTCAGACATAAAAATGGTAATTTTGAAAGTAAAAATAAGCATTAAGTGTTAAGTACAAAGAATTATAAGAGAAGAATTATTCTTAAAATAAATTATCTGTTTTTAGATTTGTACTGTTAACAAAATATTTAATAAGTTGCCATAATTTCTTTTTAGATTGCGCGTTATAACAACTGTGAATATGTATTTTTATACTAGTGTTTACAAAGCAATGCAATGAATGTTTAAAAAAGCATTATATGATTCATAAGAATTCCTTATTAGGTTTGTTCGTTTTTGGGGCTTTTGCCTTAAGTTGGGGGCAACAAACTAAAATTTACACCCATGATTCTGCACCGTACTTAAAGGCTTTGTCGCTTTATAAAGCAGAACAATACTTGGCCTCTCAGGCTTTGTTTCAGAAAATAAAAAATAATTCAGAAGATGAGTTGATAGATGCAGATTGCACCTATTATATAGCTAATTGTGCAGTAAGGTTAAATCAATCAGGAGCTGATGAATTGATAACTTCTTTTGTTGAGGAATATCCAACTAGTACTAAGAAAAATGCAGCTTTTAATGATGTTGCAGATTACTATTATGGAAATAGTAAGTATGCTCATGCTTTAAAATGGTACGATCAGGTTGATGAATCTAATTTAACTCAAAAAGAAAAAGAGCCTTTTTATTTTAAAAAGGGCTATGCGTTGTTTCATACCAATCAGAAAAAAGCCTCTAAAAAGTATTTTAATTTAGTTGAAGACTCTAAGGTTTATGGTTCACAAGCTAAATATTATCTAGGGTACATTGCTTATGAAGGAGATGATTACCAAGAGGCTAATACTTTATTCGATCAAGTAAAAGATCAAGAGAAATACCAAGAGAAAATGGCTTATTTTCAGGCTGATATGAATTTCAAGCTAGGTAAATTTCAACAAGCGATAGATTTAGCTAGCCAAAGACTTCCTTTGGCTTCAGATGCAGAAGAGAGATCTCAGTTAAACAAGATTGTAGGTGAGAGTTATTTCAACTTAAAGGAATACAATAAAGCATTACCGTATTTAAAAGAGTACAAAGGAAAAAAAGGAAAGTGGACAAATACAGATCATTATCAATTAGGATATGTTTATTATCAACGACATGAATATGAAGCTGCTATATCTGAGTTTAATAAAATAATTGACGGAAAGAATTCAGTAGCACAAAACGCTTATTATCATTTGGCAGAATGTTATGTTAAAACAGGTAAGAAGCAACAGGCTTTAAACGCATTTAAAAATGCATCGGAGATGGATTTTAGTGTTGAAATGAAACAAGATGCTTGGTTGAATTACGCCAAGTTAAGTTACGAAATAGGAAATCCTTATCAGCCAGTTCCTGAAGTATTAGCTTCTTATATGAAAGCTTATCCAAATGATCTAAATAATGAAGAATTAGAAAACTTATTGATAGATTCATATATCACTTCAAAAAATTACAAGGAAGCCTTGGTCTTATTAGAGGGAAAGGGAGGTTATAATTACAAAGTAGCATATCAAAAAGTAGCGTTTTATAGAGGTGTAGAGTTATTTAACGAAGGAATGTTTAATGAGGCTAAGAATCATTTTGACAAATCATTAAAAGAGCCTAGAACAAAAAACATAACAGCCCGATCACAATTCTGGAAAGCGGAATGCGATTACTTGTTAGATAATTACCAAGAGGCTTTAATTGGTTTTAAGCAATTTCAGCAGAAAGATAGTTTGACTAAATATGCTGAAGCTAAAAATTTAGATTATCAGATAGCTTATGCTTATTTTAAACAAAAGGAATATGCTCAAGCTGTAGATGGTTTTAAAAATCATATAGAAAAAAGCAAAGACGATATACAACGATTAAACGATTCTTACTTGCGTTTAGGTGATAGTTATTTTGTGACTACAGATTATTGGAAGGCTATGGAGGCTTACAATGAAGCTAAAAAGTTAAATAATATCGATGCAGATTATGCGCACTTTCAAAAAGCTATTTCGTATGGTTTTGTGGGTAAAAATCAAGAGAAAATTAACGACCTAAAGTTGTTTTTAAATGATTTTGCTAATTCGCAATATAGAGACGATGCTTTGTTTGAATTAGGGAATACTTATGTAATAGTTAATGAGAGTGAAAAAGCATTAAAAACATATGATGATCTAGTGTATAAACATCCAAATAGTTCATATGTTTCCAGAGGTATGCTTAAACAAGGTTTGGTTCATTATAATAATGACAGTAATGAACAGGCTTTAAATAAATTTAAACAAGTTGCTGTCAATTACCCAGGTTCTGCAGAGGCAAATCAGGCAGTAGCTACCGCAAGATTAATTTATGTTGATTTAAATAGGGTAGACGAATATGCTACTTGGGTAAAAACATTGGACTTTGTTGAAGTGTCTGATGCAGATTTAGATAACACTACTTATGAAGCAGCAGAGAAACAATTTTTGCAACAAAAAACAGATCAGGCTATAGCTAGTTTTAGAAGCTATTTGCAAAGTTTTCCTAACGGATTACATGCTACTCAAGCACATTTTTATTTAGGACAAATGCTTTATAAAAAAGATGATAAAGAGAAAGCTATTCCGCATTATAAATTTGTAATAGATCAGTCTCGAAATGAATTTACAGAACAGGCTTTGGTAAGGTTGTCTCAGTTGTACTTAGAAAACAATAATTGGCAAGAGGTTAAGCCAGTATTAGTGCGTTTAGAAGCAGAGGCAGATTTTCCGCAAAATGTAGTATTTGCTCAGTCTAACTTAATGAGAGTTAATTATGAATTAGCACAGTATGATCAGGCTGTTGTTTATGCAGAAAAAGTGTTGAAAAACCCTAAAAACAGCGATGCTATTATTAGCGATTCGCAAGTAATTATAGCTCGTTCTGCTATAAAAGTTGGAGATGAGAACAAGGCAAAAATAGCTTATGAAGAAGTGCAAAAAATAGCTAAGGGTTCTTTAGCTGCAGAAGCATTGTACTATGAGGCTTATTTCGAAAATAAAGATTCAAATTATGAGGAATCTAATAAGACAATTCAAGAGTTAACTAAAAACTATTCGGGTTATAAGTATTATGCGGCTAAGAGTTTAGTGTTAATGGCTAAGAATTTTTATGAGCTGGAAGATTCTTATCAGGCAACATATATTTTAGAAAGAGTAATTGAAAACTTCACTCAATATGAAGATGTTGTAGAAGAGGCGCAAATAGAATTACAAAGGATTAAGCAGTTAGAGGCTAAAAGGAATTCATCTATTAATGTTGAGCCTCTTGAAGATAATAAAAACCAAGAATAATTTTTGATTCAAGAAAAGAAAGTATGACAAAATATATTATATATATCGTTTTTGTGTTGGTCGGAACAAATGGTTTTGCTCAAGAAGATGAAAACATAGGTACAGAGGTTATTAATGTTGTTAAGCCATATACTCCTTCTGTATCAGACGCTTTTAAAGTGAAAGAGGTTCCAGCTGTAAATGATAGTACAGAATTAACTAAAAAGAATGTAGAGTACAAGATAGAGTCGGTGCCAGTAGCTTCAACATTTACACCAGCTAAAGGAAAAGCAGCTAACGTAGAAAAGCAAGCTCCTAAAAAGTTATATAATAATTATGCTTCATTAGCAGTGGGTAACTATTTAAATGTTTTAGGCGAGTTTTATGCAACCTTGCCAGTTAATAATACAGATAACTTTACGGTTGGTTTGAATCATCATTCAACTCAAGGAGAAATTGATGGAGTACAGTTAGATGATAAATTTTATGATACAGATTTAAGTTTAGTATATGCAAAAAGAGATAAAGGATTGTCTTATCAGATAGAAGGAGGTTTTAAACATCAGCTTTATAATTGGTATGGTACCTCTTATGAGTTAACAGATGCTCAACGTGCAGATATCGATGCTTCTCATACTTATATGACTGGTTTGTTGGGTGGTCATGTAGAAGTTGATGATTCCTTTTTTAAAGGAGGAGATATAAGTTATAGACGATTTTGGGATGATTATAATGCAGCCGAAAACAACATAGTTTTAATGCCAGAGTTTGAAATAAATGTTGCTGATAAATTGGTGAATATTAAAGGGGTGTTAGATTATGTAGGAGGAGAGTTCGATCAATCATCAGCAGTTTTAAAGTATAGTTATTTAAAAACGGGTGTTCAGCCAAGTTTAGAATTATTGAGAGATGATTTAACGCTTAATTTAGGAGCACAATTTGTATTTGGCTTAGATGCAGAAAATAGTGAGTCAGATTTCTTTATTTACCCAAAAGTTGCGGCTTCTTATAGGTTGTTAGGTGATAGGGTGATAGCTATTGGTGGGTTAAATGGAGACTTGCAACAAAACTCATATTATAGTTTTGCTCAAGAGAATAAATATATAGCCCCATTAATAGGAGTAGCTCCAACAGATAGGCAATATGAAGCGTATTTGGGAGTAAAAGGAAAATTATCTGGTAAAGTAAATTATACGCTTAAAGGTGCTTATGGAGCAGAAAAGAATAAGTATATGTTCGTAATGAACGCTGTTAACGATGTAAATGTAGCAACAGAAAACTACCAAAAGGCAAATTCTTTTGGTGTTGTATATGATGATGTAAGCACTTTTAGAACAGAATTTCAATTAAAAGCTCAGGTAAATAAAAATTATTCTATAGGTTTAGATGTGGCTTATAGTAGTTTTAATACAGATGAGTTAGATAAGGTGTACAATATCCCCCAATTAGAAGCTAGTTTATTTGGAGATTTTAAGTTTAATGATAAATGGTTTGCAGGTTTAAATTTCTTTTATATAGGAGAGAGAAATGCTAGGTTGCAATCTAACGTAGTTGGTTTAGCTAGTAAAGAAATAACCTTAAAGGGTTTCTTTGATGCTAATGTAAATGTAGGTTATCATGTGTCTAATCGTTTTACAGCTTTTATAAAGGCTAATAATGTAGCTAGTCAAGAATACCAAAGATGGTTAAGTTACCCAACTCAGCAAATCCAAGTATTAGGTGGTTTGCAGTACAAGTTCGATTTTTAAAATAATGTGATTTTTTGTAAGTTCAGTAGAAATAATCAACAACTTAAAAAAGTGTGACTTCAGAAATCCTTTTTAACTAATTGTTGTTGATAACTTCTTGTATTTGCGGGGGTTGATTAGTGATAATTACCGACTCTTTTTTTATATTTGTCTGTTTCAGAAAATTTAGAATAAAATATCAAGATTTATATATGAGCGAAGAGACTAAAAATCACAATTATTCGGCAGATAGTATTCAGGCGTTAGAAGGAATGGAGCATGTTAGAATGCGTCCTTCGATGTATATTGGAGATGTAGGGGTTAGAGGTTTACACCACTTGGTTTACGAGGTGGTAGATAACTCTATAGATGAGGCTATGGCTGGGCACTGTGATAAGATTGATGTTTGGATTAACGAAGATAATTCTATATCTGTTTTAGATAACGGGCGTGGTATTCCGGTAGGAATTCATAAAAAAGAAGGAGTTTCTGCACTACAGGTTGTAATGACTAAAATTGGAGCCGGTGGTAAGTTTGATAAAGATTCGTATAAGGTATCAGGAGGGTTACACGGTGTAGGTGTCTCTTGTGTTAATGCATTATCGAATCATTTAAAAGCTACTGTTTACAAAGAAGGTAGAATTTGGGAACAAGAATATGAAAGAGGAAAGGCTTTATATCCTGTAAAGTCAATTGGCGAAACAGATAGAAATGGAACAATGGTTACTTTTAGACCAGACGATTCTATTTTTAAAGAAACTACAGTTTATAACTACGATACTCTAGCGGCAAGATTAAGAGAACTTTCTTTTTTAAATAAAGGTATAACAGTTTCTATTACAGATAAACGAGAAAAAGACGAAGAAGGTAATTTTATATCGGAAACTTTTCAGTCTACAGAAGGACTTTCTGAGTTTGTAAAATATTTAGATGCAACTCGAGAGCAGTTAACTGCTGGAGTGATTGCCATGGAGGGAGAAAAGAATGGAATCCCTGTAGAAGTAGCCATGGTATATAATACTTCTTATTCTGAGAATTTACATTCATATGTAAATAACATCAATACACACGAAGGAGGTACACATTTAAGCGGTTTTAGAAGAGGTTTAACTCATACCTTAAAGAAGTATGCAGAGACTTCAGGAATGTTAACTAAACTTAAGTTTGATATTTCAGGAGATGATTTCCGTGAAGGATTAACAGCGATTGTTTCTGTTAAAGTTGCTGAGCCACAGTTCGAGGGGCAAACTAAAACGAAGCTAGGAAATAGAGAGGTGTCAGCTGCTGTTAGTCAAGCAGTTTCTGAGATGTTAACCGATTATTTAGAAGAACACCCAGACGATGCTAAAACAATTGTTCAGAAAGTTATTTTAGCTGCTCAGGCGCGTCATGCCGCTGCAAAGGCACGCGAAATGGTTCAGCGTAAAACAGTAATGAGCATAGGTGGTTTACCTGGGAAATTATCTGATTGTTCTGAACAAGACCCTGCAAAATGTGAAGTGTTCCTTGTAGAGGGAGATTCGGCAGGTGGTACAGCCAAGCAAGGTCGCGACAGAAACTTCCAAGCTATTCTACCATTAAGAGGTAAAATATTGAATGTAGAGAAAGCAATGCAACATAAAGTGTTTGAAAATGAAGAAATTCGTAACATTTTTACAGCATTAGGTGTTACTATAGGTACTGAAGAAGATAGCAAAGCTTTAAATTTATCAAAACTACGTTATCATAAAATAGTTATTATGTGTGATGCCGATGTTGATGGTTCTCACATTTCTACTTTAATATTGACTTTTTTCTTTAGATATATGAAAGAGTTAATAGAAAATGGACATATTTACATAGCTACTCCACCATTATATATGGTTAAAAAAGGAACTAAGAGTGAATATGCCTGGAATGATGATCAGCGAGATATGATAATGATGAAATATGGTGATGGTGCAAAAATTCAACGTTATAAGGGTCTTGGAGAGATGAATGCTGAGCAATTGTGGGAAACAACAATGGATCCTGAGTTCAGAACAATGCGTCAAGTAACAATAGAGAGTTTAACCGAGGCAGATAGAATATTTTCTATGCTAATGGGAGATGAGGTTCCACCACGTAGAGAGTTTATAGAGAAGAACGCTAAATATGCAAATATTGATGCCTAAGTACTATTCTCTTTTACTGTTTTTTGTTGGAAGTTTTTCGTTTTCTCAAACTTTTAATGCGGATTTAGGAAGAACGTTAGATGATTTAATTTTTCTTTCTGGAGAATATGTGTCTCCAGCTGCAGATGCGTCTATGTACCAGGCAACTTCATCTTGGTATTCTACAGCTAAAAGTTTAGATAAATTCCAAGTTGAAGTATCAGTGCATGCAAATGCTTTATACATTCCGAACAATAAAAAAAGTTATACAATTTCTAATTCAGATTTTTCAAGTTTTGAGATAAGAGGAGGAGATGATTCGGTTGTAATACCAACTGCTTTAGGAGGAGGAAATAGTACCTTTTTTGATTTTACTTTAGACGGAGAAGATTATGAAATGCAGGCTTTTGAAGGGGTTGATCAAGAGGTTTTAGCGCACCCTTTTTTACAAGCTTCTGTAGGGTTATGGAAAGAAACAGATTTAACAGTTCGTTACTCACCTAAAGTAAAAATTGACGTGTCAGATTATCAAATTTTTGGTTTGGCTTTAAAACATAATCTTACTCAATATAACAGGAAAGAAAATAGTGTAGAAGTGGCCGTTTTATTGTCATATTCAAAATTCGATTTAGACTTATTTTTTAACGAATTTAGGTTAGAATCTTCAAATCCTCAACCAGGAGAAGAGCCAATTGCTACAGTAGATTCGGTGATTGTAGACGCAAGTTCATGGTTGTTTCAATTTATAGCGTCTAAAGAGTTTGGTAAGTTTGAGTTACACAGTTCTTTGGGTCTTTCTAGAAATCAGTTTAATTATGAGTTAGGAGGGAAAGATAGTTTAATTTTGAGCTTGTTCAATCTTAGTCTAGAAGAGTTAGAAGAAACAACAACTAATTTTAAAGGAGATGTGGGTTTAAATTATCACATAGGTAATAAATACTATATCTCATCTATGTTTACAATTGGGGAATTCCCGAATGTAAATCTGGCGTTTCATTATAAGATAAATTAGAACACAATTAATAAATTAATATAATAAATTAACAAAAATGAAAGTAACAGTAGTTGGAGCTGGAGCAGTAGGTGCAAGTTGTGCTGAATATATTGCCATTAAAGATTTTGCATCAGAAGTAGTATTATTAGATATCAAAGAAGGGTATGCTGAGGGGAAGGCAATGGACTTAATGCAAACAGCTTCTTTAAATGGTTTTGATACTAAAATTGTTGGTTCTACTAACGATTATTCTAAAACTGCAGGTAGTGATGTGTGTGTAATTACTTCTGGTATTCCTCGTAAACCAGGAATGACTCGTGAAGAATTAATAGGGATTAATGCTGGTATTGTTAAAACAGTTTCAGCTAGTTTGATAGAGCATTCTCCTAATACTATTATCATAGTGGTGTCTAACCCAATGGATACGATGACCTATTTAGTTCATAAGGCTACTAATTTACCTAAGAATAGAATTATTGGAATGGGGGGAGCATTAGATTCTGCACGTTTTAAATATCGTTTAGCTGAGGCTTTAGGAGCACCTATTTCTGATGTAGATGGAATGGTGATAGGAGGGCATTCAGATAAAGGAATGGTTCCGTTAATTGGTAAAGCTGCTAGAAATTCAGTTAAAGTTTCAGAGTTTTTATCAGAAGAGAGAATGGATCAAGTTGTTCAGGATACTAAAGTTGGTGGAGCTACCTTAACAGGTCTGTTAGGTACTTCTGCATGGTATGCACCAGGAGCAGCTGTATCTGCTATGGTGCAAGCAATTGCTTGTGATACTAAAAAAATATTCCCTTGTTCGGCATTATTAGATGGCGAGTTTGGTTTAAACGATTTGTCTATTGGTGTTCCTTGTGTTTTAGGAGCTAATGGAATCGAAAAAATTGTTGAAATTAGTTTAACAGACGCTGAAAAGGCTAAATTAGCTGAATCTGCAGAAGGTGTGCAGAAAACAAACGGATTATTAGATTTATAAGATTTTATATATAAAGTAAAAGTCATCTTTTTTAAAAAAGATGACTTTTTTTATTTAATAATGTAACAAATAGTTCTAGGTTGAGTCTAACAAGCTGAAATTAAAATTTAAACCAAAATTAAAATGAAGAAATTAATATTATTAGCTACCATATTAGTAAGTACATTAGGTATTGCTCAAGAAAAAATAACAGAAGGAAAAATAATATCTAAACAAACTATGTCTAGTCCTGATGCGCAAATGAATATGCAATTGGCTATGGTTGGTGAAATGATTACAACTACATATTTTAAGGAGGGAAAATCTAGGGCAGAGTTAAAAAGTCCAATGGCAGGAAATACTACATCTATTTTAAATATGGGTACAAAAGAGATGTTGGTAATTATGGATAATCCAATGGTAGGTAAAAAATATATTTTACAGAAAATTGATAACTCAGAAGAGAAACTAAAAGATGTATCTGTAGAAGAGACCAAAGAGACCAAAGAGTTTTTAGGTTATAACTGCAAAAAATACATTGTAAAAATGAAGGTTCAAGGAGTAGATGCCAATGTTGTTATTTATGCTACAGATCAATTACCGAGTATGGGTAAGTCTGCAGCTCAGATGGGAAATAAAATTAAAGGTTTTCCTTTGTTTTCAGAAACAAAAGTAATGCAAGCTGGAAAAGAAATTATAGTTAAAGCAGAAGTGACAGAGATAAAAAAAGAGGCAGTTTCAGATGATAAATTTGATATGACTCCTCCAGCTGGATACGAAAAACAAGAAGTTTCGGCGGGAATGTAATATTACCTTTAAAAGAAGAAATTATGGTCAGTTATTTTTAGCTGACTTTTTTGTTTAAAAGGCTAATAAACTAGTTAAATATATTGTTTAATCTATAGAGAAAAATTATATTTGCTCGTTTTTAAACAAATGTAGATTAACTAAATTAATTATAATGCAAAACAAAGGACTATTTAAATTACTTGCTTTTCTGTTTATAGCAGTGAGCATATACCAATTGTCGTTTACATTTATAGCCGATAAAGTAGAAGATGATGCAAAGGCATTTGCTAAGGCAAATCCGGTGGATGGAAAGACACAAGATGAAGTTGAATTTAAATATTTAGATTCGGTAAGAAATAACCCAGTTTTTGCAGGAATTACTTACGACCATGCTTCTAAAAAGGCTTTAAATAAAGGTTTAGATTTAAAAGGGGGAGTAAACGTAATTTTACAGATTTCTACTAAAGATATCTTAAAGGGACTATCTAACGAATCTAAAAACCCTACATTTTTAAAAGCATTAGAATTGGCAGATGAAATGCAAACCAATTCAGATGATACTTATTTAGAATCTTTCTTTAAAGCTTTTGATCAAGCTAATGAAGGAATTACTCCAACACCTTTAGCTACTCCAGGTTTATTTGTAAACCGTTCTTTAGAGGGAGAGGTGAAAGTAGGAATGGATGACAAAGATGTTCAAAAAGTATTAGAAAGAAAATTAGATGAATCTATTGAATCGGCTTTCGAAGTATTAAGAAAACGTATCGATAAGTTTGGGGTAACTCAGCCTAACATCCAAAGATTAGGTAATTCAGCTCGTATTTTAATTGAAATGCCAGGGGCTAAAGATGTTGCTCGTATTAAGAAGTTAGTCTCAGGTACTGCTCAATTGGAGTTTTATCAAACACACTTAGCAAATGAAGTTTTTCAATATTTAGCTGATGCTAACAATAAATTAAAAGAAGCTAAGAAGCCTACAGAAGAGAAAGAAGTTGCTGTAGACTCAACTGAAGTAAATCAAGATGAGAATGTAGATGAGTTATTAGGTGGAGAGGATGCTGAAAAAGAAGTAAATCCATTATTAGATTTAATTAAAATTCAGCCAAGTATGGCGACAATTGGTATTGTGAAAACAGCAGATACTTCTGCAGTGAACTCAATATTAAAATCGACAGCTTCATTAAGAAAAGGAGAATTGAAATACGCTAAGTTTGCGTGGAGTTTACCAGTTTCTGATAAAGATAGAAAAGATCGTTACGGATTAGCAGAAACAGATGTTAATGATTATGTAAGATTATTAGCATTGAAATCAGATAAGGATCGTAATCCAGCAATGTTAGGAGATGTGGTTACAGATGCACGTCAGGATTTTACAAATGCGGGAGAAATTTCTGTTGGAGTTGCTATGAATGCAACAGGAGCAAAACAGTGGTATAAGGTAACAGATGAGGTGTTTAAGGCTAAAAATACAATTGCTATCGTGCTAGATGGAATTGTTTATTCAGATCCAATGTGTAGTAATGGTCCTATCGATGGTGGACAAACTTCTATTTCTGGAAACTTTACAATTACAGAAGCAAAAGATTTAGCAAACGTATTACGTGCAGGTAAATTACCTGCTTCAGCAGATATTATTTCATCGGCAGAGATAGGACCTTCATTAGGCCAGGAAGCTATAGATAAAGGAATTATGTCATTTGGTATTGCTTTATTAATTGTATTAATCTGGATGGTGTTTTATTATGGTAAAGCAGGTTTGTATGCAGATATCGCTTTATTATTAAATATCTTATTAATATTCGGATTCTTAACTGGTTTGCCAGGAATGGTGTTAACTTTACCAGGTATTGCAGGTATCGTATTAACTATTGGTATGTCTGTAGATGCTAATGTACTTATTTTCGAACGTATTAGAGAGGAGTTAGCAGCAGGGAAAACGCAATTAGAAGCTGTTAAAGATGGTTTTAGTAATGCCTTATCTTCTATATTAGATGCAAATGTTACTACCTTTTTAACTGCATTGATATTATTTTTATTTGGTACAGGTCCAATTCAAGGTTTTGCAACTACTTTAATGATAGGTATTGGAACATCTTTATTTACAGCTATATTTATAACAAGGTTGTTGGTAGATAGAGATGTTGAAAATGGAGGTTCGTTACCATTCTCTACAAACGTAACTAAGAACTGGTTCAAGAATATGAAGGTTAATTTCTTAGGAAAGAGAAAAATGGCTTACATTATTTCTGGAGTATTAATTATAGCAAGCTTAGGATCAATTTTTACTAAAGGTTTAAATCCAGGTATTGATTTCTCTGGAGGTAGAACGTATCAAGTAAGGTTTGATCAATCTGTAAACGCAACAGAAGCAACAGATAATTTAGTAAAAGTTTTAGGAAGTGCAGAAGCAAAGACTTTTGGAGGTGATGATCAATTAAAGATAAGTACTAAATATAGAGTTGCTGAAAGTGGAGAAGCAGTAGATAATGATATTCAAGGAAAATTATATGAAGTGTTAAAGCCATATTTTGCTAAAGAGATAACTTTAGAGCAATTTATGTCTGGTGGAGATGATAAAGAGTACGGAATTTTAGAGGCAATGAAGGTAGGTCCTACTATTGCTGATGATATAAAGAAAGCTTCTTACTTTGCGGTAATAGGTTCTTTATTAATAGTATTCTTATATATCTTAGGAAGATTTAAGTGGTGGCAATTTAGTGCAGGAGCAGTAGCAGCTGTCTTTCATGATGTTATTATTGTATTAGGGATATTCTCTTTAACATATAACCTAATGCCATTTAACATGGAGATTGATCAAGCATTTATTGCGGCTATCTTAACAGTAATAGGTTATTCGTTAAATGATACGGTTGTTGTATTTGATAGAATTAGAGAGTATTATAGAAACCATGAAGAGTGGCCATTCGGAAAAACTGTAAATAGTGCCTTAAACTCTACATTAAGTAGGACGTTAAATACATCTGTAACTACGTTAATAGTATTGGTAATTATATTTGCACTAGGTAGTGAGTCAATTAGAGGATTTATCTTTGCTTTAATTATTGGTGTTTTAGTAGGTACCTATTCTTCTTTATTCATTGCAACCCCTGTAATGTTTGATACGGTAGGGAAAAAGGAATTAAAGAGAGAAAAAGTAGAAGAAGAGGAAGAAGAATTAGAAGTTCAAGAAGCTTAAATGTAAGTGTTAGTTATATAAGTTTTTACTTTTATATATATTAAAAAGGCTCCGAGAAATCGGAGCCTTTTTTTGGATATATTCCAAAGCATTTTTTTATTAAAATATAATAACAGTATTTAAAATCACTGGTTTATATTTTGCATACATTATCAGGAATAACTAATCACTTACTCTATATTAAGTCGATTTGAAACTGCTAATAATTTACACATAAAGTGCAATACGTATCGTTAGTATCAAATTTAAGGAGAAGTATGTTTTTCTTGAAAGCTTTATCTTTGATATGAGCATTGGTATAGATGAAATATTGGTTTATGTCGATAAGTGGTTTTATCAATAAGGTGAAATCTATAGCTTTGTAAAGCTAATGTAATCACCTTTATTTAAGTTCCATTTATCACTCATTCCTGCATTAACTTCTAATACATAATAAGCTGGAGATTCTGAGTAAATAGATTCTTCTTTTAATGGTTTTGCTTCTTTAACAATATTGATGATTTGTTTGTTATAGTCAATAAAAATAATATCTAAAGGTATTAGGGTGTTTTTCATATAAAAACTCTTCATTTCACTTTTATCAAATACAAATAACATACCTCGGTTAAGCTCCATTTTTTTTCTGTACATCAATCCGGTTTGATGTTCAAAATCATTATCGGCTATTTCAATTTCTAAGTCTATTTTAGTTGTTTTTAGACTGTCAAGTATAGATAGATTTGCTTCGTGTTTAAAAACAATTTCTGGTGGTTTTACATTGTTTTTTGTAGTAGTGTCTTTTTTACACGAAATTGTTCCTACGGTTAATAGGCTAATTAGAATAGATTTGTAGTTCATGTTAAGCGGTTTTAACTGGTCGAAGCATGCAATATAGGCCAAGAATTATAAAAGGGATGCTAAGCCATTGTCCAGTAGATAAAAGTCCTAAAGATTCTTCAAATCCACCTTGAGAATTTTTAACAAATTCAACTAAAAAACGAACCGACCACAATAGAACTAAAAACAAGCCAAAAATATAGAAAGGTTTTTGCGATTTATTGGTTTTCCAGTAGGTTAAATACAATATTATGAATACAAAAATATACCCTATTGACTCATATAATTGGGCTGGATGAGTATTAGGAACAGCCTCTAATAAATGACTGAATTTAGGGTTGTTTACTATGGCATCATATGCTTTGTTAACATCGTTTATACCTGTTTCTTTAATTGCTGTTCTGGGATTAATATGTCTTTGAATAAATTTAAAGCCGTAATCAGATCCTGTTGGTTTACCAATGATTTCTGAGTTCATTAGATTTCCTAGTCTAACAAATATGGCTCCAAAAGCTACAGGGATAACAACTCTATCTAGTACCCAAGATAGCTTAACATCTGGGTATTTTTTATGGTATAAATACATGGCTACAATCATACCTATTGCAGCTCCATGACTAGCTAACCCTGCAATACCAGTAAATTTACCTGTGGTAGTATTGAAGGGAAGAATAATTTCTAGCAGGTTGTTTTTATAATAAGCCCAATCATAGAAAAATACATGACCCAATCGAGCTCCTAATAAAATTGAAACAACTCCATATACAAATAAAGTGTCTAGTTTTTCTAGGTCGATACTTTCGTGTTTATAGATTTTTTTCATGAGTTGTAATCCTACTAAAAAGGCAATTACAAACATTAAACTATAATATTTTATCGGTATTGGTCCTAGGTTGATTAAAGTGTCGCTCGGGTTCCAATTAATGTGTAAAAATGTAGTCATGTTTTATAATCTATAACGTATTGCGTAAAGATAGAAATATGCAATAGATTATAAAATTAAATTAACAAGATGTTAATATGGTTAATTTAAGGAACAGGATCGTAACCAGATCCCCCCCATGGATGACAACTACCAATGCGCTTAATACTTAGCCATCCTCCCTTTAGCAAACCATGTTTTTGTAAAGCTTCTAGACTGTAACTGGAGCATGTTGGTGTATATCTACAAGTTGCTGGGGTATAAGGTGAAATAGCTACTTGGTAAAAGCGAATAATAAAAATAAATGGATATGTAAATAGCTTTTTCATTAATAAAAAAGCGAAGCTAGCTTATAAGCTTCGCTAGTATTTCGTTAGTTTAAAGAAAAAGTTGTTCCTTCTCTTCCGTCTTTTAATTGAACTCCAAGTTCTTTTAATTCATCTCTTATTTGATCTGATAATGCATAATCTTTATTCGCCTTTGCTTCTGCACGCAGTTTAATTAATAATTCAATTGTACCAGATAGTTTGTCTGAATTATTACTGTTTTTACTTTCGTTTACTAATCCTAAAATATCAAAAACGAAAGCATTCATTGTGTTAGATAAGATGTCAAGGTCATCTTTAGTTATATGAGCTGTTTTATCATTAATCTGATTGATAAATTTTACAGCTTCAAATAAATGAGCTATTAAGATAGGAGTGTTGAAATCATCATTCATAGCATCATAACACTTCTGTTTCCATGACTGTATACCAAAGCTAGACTCTTTGCTTATTTCTAAAGAATTTAAAAGATTAATAGCATCCATTAATTTATTAAAGCCTTTTTCTGACGCCAATAGCGCTTCATTAGATAAATCTAAAATGCTTGAGTAGTGTGCTTGCATGCTAAAGAAGCGTGTTACACTTGGTGAAAAAGCTTTAGATAGTACGTTGTTGTTTCCAGTATAAATTTCTTGCGGTAAAACATGGTTTCCTGTAGATTTAGACATTTTTTTACCGTTTAAATTTAGCATGTTGGTATGCATCCAGTATTTTACAGGGGCTTTGTGGTTGCATGCTTCTGCTTGTGCAATTTCACATTCATGATGAGGGAACTTTAAGTCCATTCCTCCTCCGTGGATATCGAATTGCTCTCCTAAATACTTGGTGCTCATTACGGTACATTCTAGATGCCATCCAGGAAAACCAACAGACCAAGGAGAGTTCCATCGCTGTATGTGTTCTGGTTCTGCTTTTTTCCATAAAGCAAAGTCTTGTGGGTTCTTTTTATCCGACTGTCCATCTAATGTTCTGGTATTTTCAATAGCGTCTTCTATAACTCTTTTGGAAAGTATACCGTAATTTTTTGTTTCATTGTATTTTAGAACGTCAAAATAGACAGAGCCGTTAGATACATAAGCCAATCCATTATCTAGTATTTTTTGAGTTGCTTCAATTTGCTCAAGAATATGTCCTGTAGCAGTTGGTTCAACGCTAGGAGGTAAGAAATTATATTCTTTCAAAATATCATGAAAATCTACAGTGTATTTTTGTACAATTTCCATAGGCTCTAATTTTTCTAAACGAGCTTTGGTAGATATTTTATCTTCAGAATTATCATCTGTTAAATGGCCAGCGTCTGTTATATTTCTAACGTACCTTACTTTGTAGCCTAAATGTAAAAGATATCTGTAAATAGTATCAAAACTCATAAAGGTTCTTACGTTCCCCATATGTACATTACTGTATACTGTTGGTCCGCACACATACATCCCAACAAATCCTTCAGTAATAGGTTTAAAAACTTCTTTTTCTCCGCTTAGAGAGTTATATATTTTTAATTTTTGAGTTTGATATAATTTCATTTTATTGATTTTTAAAAATCAGTGTCTAGTTTTATGTAGTCTAAAAATTCACGTCTAACGTTTTCATTTTTAAATTGTCCTCCAAATTCAGAAGTAACAGTGCTACTTTCAATATCTCTAATTCCTCTTGAATTTACGCATAAATGTTTAGCATCAATAACACAAGCAACATCTTCTGTGCCTAAAGCTTCTTGAAGTTCTTTTACTACTTGTATGGTTAAACGCTCCTGAACTTGTGGTCTTTTAGCATAGTAATCTACAATTCTATTCATTTTAGAAAGACCTATTACTTTTCCGGTAGAGATATAGGCAACATGAGCTCTACCAACTATAGGTAATAAATGGTGTTCGCAGGTTGAATATAGAGTGATGTTTTTTTCAACTAGCATTTCTCCATATTTGTATTTATTGTCAAATGTAGAGGCTTTAGGTTTGTTGTCTGGGTGTAGCCCCCCAAATATTTCTTTTACAAACATTTTAGCAACTCTTTTAGGAGTTCCTTTCAAGCTGTCGTCAGTTAGGTCTAAACCAAGTGTATGCATAATGCTTTCAACATCTTTTTTAATGGATTCAATTTTATCATTATTATCCATATCAAAAGCATCTTTACGTAAAGGAGTATCGTACGATGTTCCTATGTGGTTTTCACCTATTTCATCAAAATCGTCCACAGTAATTTGTTCTTTGTTCATAACAATAATTATAAAGGGGTTATCCTTTAATAAATTAAGACAGCAAAGATAGGTAAAACTTACAAACTATAATTTATTCAATTGCAAAGAAAATTAGTGGTTTTTTAAGATTATGGTTTGTTGCGAAACAAGATTTTTTTGTTGTAAAATGTTTCTTGACGAATAAATCTACCATTTAACTAGAATGTTTTGAAACAGTTAAACATTTGTTAATTTCACTTCGTTTTTACACAAAATCCAAAATTAAACCCAATCTAATTAAAAATGATAACCTTATTTGTTAAGAAATCACACACAATTATATATAGATTAAATTTTGGGGGTAGGGTAAAGCAATCAGTCAAGCGTTTCTTTTAAAGAAACGCTTGACTGCGTTAAAGATTTAAACCTAATAATTACACAAATGAAAAAATTACTATCTCCCCGTGATAGTAAGCAACTGTTTTGTTGCTTGTTATTCCTATTAGTTTTATTTGGCTCTTACAAGGGTATTGCACAAAGCAATACTTATTCAGATGCGTTTATTGAAAATTGCATTCGAGAAGTGTACAAAAATAAAGCTGATGAATTTGTTTTTAATTCTAATTCTAAAAGGCTTAGTGTTATTAAAGATTTATTTAATAACAGGTTTAAAATAGATACTTACAAACAAGCTTATGAAAGTAAAGGGTTAACTAAACTATCTTCTGTTGGTTTAGTTAATAAATATAATAGTGGATTAGCTAGAGACGCTAGTTTTAATCCGTCAACATTCAATCCTTTAAAATATCAATTAGATATTTTTCCTAGTAATACTGTAATGTATAAAGTGGATAATAGTAATTATGTAATAATAATTAAACCTAGCAGAAATAAGTAATTATGAAAAAGAATATATTTTATTTTTTAATATTGTTTGCTTTTGTAGGTTTTTCACAAACGTACAATATTGCAACTGAGAATGGTAATACTATAAATGATTGTTCTGGAGTTTTTGTAGATTCAGGAGGAACAGGAGGTAATTATTCAAGTAGTGAAAATTATACGGTTACTTTTTGTCCTGACACACCAGGAGATCAAATAGTATTAGATTTTAATGCTGGTACTTTTAATATTGAGGGTAGTACTTTTGATTTTTTAACTGTTTATAACGGAGATGATACGGGAGATCCATTATATGGTACTTTCACAGGAAATCCTGGAGTTATTTCTTCTAGTCATTCATCTGGGTGTTTAACAATATCATTTCAATCTGATGGTTCTTTTGAATATGCTGGATGGGAAGCAGCTATATCGTGTCAAACGCCTTGTACAGATACTATTGTTGCTAATTTAGATTCTACAAACCCAGTAGCTAATGGATCAGGAGCTATTCAAATATGTCAAGGAGATACAGTTGATTTTGTAGGTAGTGGTACTTTTTCTGGAAGTAGTGCAGGAGCTTCTTACGATTGGAATTTTGGAGATGGTGGAGCTGTTGCTTCAGGAACAAATGTGTCACATACTTTCAATACTGTGGGAGTTTTTCTAGTTAATTTAGAAATTACTAACGGTTTATGTCAGAGTACAAATAAATTAAATCAAGTAGTTCAAGTATCTCCAACACCAGATTTTACAGGTACTGCCGCAAATTCTAGTTCTATTTGTTTAGGAGAAACTACCGATATAACTGGAGTGGTAACGCCACAAACTGTTTCTGGTACATGTGCCCCTCCATTGGTAGAAACTACTTTTTTACCAGATAGTAATACTGCAACATATTCTACTTGTATTACCGTAGATTGTTATGGACCTTCTGAGACAATAAGTAATGCCTCAGATATATTAAGTGTATTTCTTAATATGGAGCATAGTTATATGGGGGATTTGCAATTAACCTTAACTGCTCCAAATGGTAGTTCTGCTATATTACATACTGATGGATTTGGAGGAGCGACAAACCTTGGAGATCCAGATCAAAACGATGGAACAGGGCCAGGTACAGGATGGGATTACTATTTTGTTGAAACAGGTACAACTGGTGTAGACTGGGAAAATGGACCAACAATGGTTAATGGAACTGGAAATAATTCATTGCAACCAGGTTCATACGATTCAGATAATTCTTTTGCAGCATTTATTGGTTCTCCTTTAAATGGAGACTGGTGCTTAACTATAGAGGATAGTTTATTATCTGATGACGGGCATATTTTTTCATGGAATGTTAATTTTGATTCATCGATACCGCCTGTAGATCCTAATTTAACATTTACGCAAACGATAGCTTCTTCTTCATGGGCTGCTAATGATGGAAATGGAAATATAATTGCTACATCAGGAAGTACTATTACAGTTCAGCCAACAGCAACAGGAACAAGATGTTATACTTATACAGTGGTAGATGGTTTTGGATGTTCTTATGATCATCAAGTTTGTATCGATGTTAATGCAGGCGCTACAGCAGATGCTTCCGTAGTAGCATCACCTGTTTGTTCTGGAGGAGACGCAAATTTTACAATTTCAGGTACGCCTAATGCAGAAGTTACTTATAATATAAACGGAGGGACAGATCAAACCATTACTTTAGATGGTTCTGGTAATGCAACAATACCTACTATATCTGGTATTACTACAGATCAAACTATAAATTTAATATCGGTTGTTACTTCCGCAGCACCGACAGTAGGAAATGGTGTGTCTGCTACAGGTGCTACTGATTCAGCTAATGCAGTAGGAACTATGGTCGCTGTTGGAACTACTTTAGATAACACAAACTCTGCTTTAGTAGCTGGAGGAGCAAATTCTAGTTTAGTAATTACATTAGGAGATGTTGTTCCTGCAGGAACAACTGTAACTATTAGTATTGCTAGAAACACTGGAGCAGGAGCAGTAAACATAACAGATGGAACAAATACACAGGCTTTTAATGCAGGACCAAATGATGTTTCTCAGCAAATTACTTTTACTACAGGTGTTGCAACAAATACAATTACAATAAATAGGACAGGAGGGTCTGTTTGGGTTGACGGTGTTGAGTATACTATAGCTACTACTACTTGTACTGTGCCATTAACAGATTCTGAAACTGTTGTTGTAAGTTCACCAACAGCCAATGCAGGAGCAGATGGAACCATTACTTGTACCAACACCAGTGTACAAATAGGAGCTGCTTCTGTTGCAGGGTTTACTTATTCATGGTCACCAGCAACAGGGTTAGATGATGCTACGATTTCGAATCCAACATCAACCGTAGGAACAACAACTACTTATACATTAACTATTACTGAAACAGCAACTGGTTGTACCGCTACCGATGATGTAACGGTAACAGTAAACAACACTGTTCCAACAGCCAATGCAGGAACAGATGGAACCATTACTTGTACCAATACCAGTGTACAGATAGGAACTGCTTCTGTTGCAGGATTTACCTATTCATGGTCACCAGCAACAGGATTAGATGATGCTACGATCTCGAATCCAACATCAACCGTAGGAACAACAACTACTTATACATTAACAATTACTGATACATCTAATGGATGTACAGATACGGACGATGTAACGGTAACAGTAGATAATGATTTACCAACAGCCAATGCAGGAGCAGATGGAACCATTACTTGTGTAACTACTAGTGTACAGATAGGAGCTGCTTCTGTTGCAGGGTTCACTTATTCATGGTCGCCAGCAACAGGTTTAGATGATGCTACGATCTCGAATCCAACATCAACGGTAGGAACAACAACTACTTATACATTAACAATTACTGAAACAGCAACAGGTTGTATAGATACCGATGATGTAACAGTAACAGTAATTGCTGGTTTACCAACAGCCAATGCAGGAGCAGATGGAACGATTACTTGTACCAATACCAGTGTACAAATAGGAGCTGCTTCTGTTGCAGGATTCACTTATTCATGGTCACCAGCAACAGGGTTAGATGATGCTACGATCTCGAATCCGACATCAACGGTAGGAGCAACAACTACTTATACATTAACAATTACTGAAACAGCAACTGGTTGTACCGCTACTGATGATGTAACAGTAACAGTAAACAACACTGTTCCAACAGCCAATGCAGGAACAGATGGAACCATTACTTGTACCAATACCAGTGTGCAGATAGGAGTTGCTTCTGCTGCAGGATTTACCTATTCATGGTCACCAGCAACAGGATTAGATGATGCTACGATTTCGAATCCAACATCAACCGTAGGAACAACAACTACTTATACGGTAACGATTACTGATACTTCTAATGGATGTACAGATACTGACGATGTAACGGTAACAGTAGATAATGATTTACCAACAGCCAATGCAGGAGCAGATGGAACCATTACTTGTGTAACTACTAGTGTACAGATAGGAGCTGCAGCTGCTGCAGGGTTTACGTATTCATGGTCACCAGCAACAGGATTAGATGATGCTACGATTTCGAATCCAACATCAACGGTAGGAACAACAACTACTTATACGCTAACAATTACTGAAACAGCAACTGGTTGTACAGATACTGATGATGTAACAGTAACAGTAGATAGTGGTTTACCAACAGCCAATGCAGGAACAGATGGAACCATTACTTGTACAACAACAAGTGTACAGATAGGAGCTGCTTCTGTTGCAGGATTTACGTATTCATGGTCACCAGCAACAGGGTTAGATGATGCTACGATCTCGAATCCGACATCAACGGTAGGAGCAACAACTACTTATACATTAACAATTACTGAAACAGCAACTGGTTGTACCGCTACTGATGATGTAACAGTAACAGTAAACAACACTGTTCCAACAGCCAATGCAGGAACAGATGGAACCATTACTTGTACCAATACCAGTGTGCAGATAGGAGCTGCTTCCGCTGCAGGGTTTACCTATTCATGGTCGCCAGCAACAGGATTAGATGATGCTACGATCTCGAATCCAACATCAACGGTAGGAACAACAACTACTTATACGCTAACGATTACCGATACATCTAATGGATGTACAGATACCGACGAT
>NZ_JBHTJM010000011.1:0-206228 GCF_042675745.1 Pseudofulvibacter geojedonensis
AGCGGGTGCAAATATACTACCTTTCTTTTCTTCTGAACAAACTTTTTAACCCTTTTTTTGAACTTTTTTGCAAAGTATTTTTGAACCAACTGATAACATGCGTTTTAAGCTTATGAAATACTTCTTTTTTTGTGTAGTTAATTTGAGAAAGATGATTATTCTAGTTTTTAACACTTGTAATTGGCAAGCAACCTACAACTATTTACTTTCTTTAAAGTCTTTATTACACATTGAAAGCTTACACAAAAATTATAAAAAGAAATCCCAAATTAAACCAAAACGTATAATTCTATCTTTATAAGGATAATTAGGAGCACTATAAAAGTTATTACCTGTAAGCCCTGAATTGAAATGCTCTATCTTAAAATAAATACGAGCGTTTCTTACTTTAGCATTTACAAAAAAATCTAAACGAGGAAAGCCTCCATATTCTTTTGCTGTTTGTGTATAAAACTCTCCTAATAGAGGATCGTATGCATTCATCTTATATTTTGTAAAATAACTTCCAATAAGCCCAGTTTGTAAATATAAATTCTTTCTGAAAAATGTATTAGTATAGTACAATGTACTCCTTGCAATTAATTCTGGCACATTTAATATGTCTGAATCTTGGTTTACCGATTGATATTGCAACCTATTATCTAAACCAAATCTTCCTAAGTTAAATTCTTTATTAACGAATACCTTTAAATAATTAATAGAATTAGCAGATTGAAATGGTTTTACTGAGTTAGTTACCGCATCTATACCAAAATAAGTATGATTTTGAATAGTTGTATAACTTGCTTGAATAGTTGCCTTGTATTTTTCTGAGCTTAACTTTCCTATTATAGCTTTACTCTTAATCGTTTCTAAATTTTCATTATACCAATTATAATTTTTATAATCTGATTGATATAACCTATAGTTAAAATCTGGCAAAGTAGCCTTAACCACAACCTCACCTTCTAAATTTACATCCTTATATATATTGTATCCAATTTTCCCATCTAAATAGCTTCCTTGATGATCTTTAGTTATATTACTATTGAAGTTAGCCTGAAGCATTATTCTCTTCAATTTATTTTTATAAGTGAAGCCATAAGAAAGAAAATCATTCTTAATTCTATTTGGGATAAAAATATTATTGTTTAAGTTGACAATACTATTATAGCCATAATTATAATCTGTAAATCCTATTTTTGCTGTAATAGCACCTATATCTTTTCTAAAAAAAGAGAGATACCCTTCTGTATAAAACCTTTCTAATCTAACTTCGTCTGATATATTTGAGGTAAAAGCATCTCCAAAATAAGCGTTTGCAGTAGTTTGATTAAATTGATACTTCTTATCTTCTAAATTAGCCACATGACCAACACTTAATGCATAATTACTAGTAGAATCCTGCTTTTTAAAAACATCGTAGTAATGGTTTAAATAAAACCTTTTAGCAGACAACTTATTGCTAGCGTCCTCAAAATTTACATCAAATCGTGAACGGTCTCTAAATTCTGAGTTTCCATTCTCAAAATCAACCACCTGACCATCTACAATACCCCCATTTTCTTCATTTTCGAATGTTTGAGCTAACATATGAGCTCTTATAAAGTAACGATCATTCTTTGTTCTGTAATTAGCTGTTGCTCTTAATTTACCACTGTTAGCTTTTATGTGCCTGTACTTACCAAGAGACCTCAAACCTTGATATGCTAAAGAAAAATTAAATCGTGGAGTGGTATTTATTGTAAAAAAACCATCTGCCAACTGACCTTGTTCCATAGTTGTTTTAAACAACAACTCTGTAAGAGGTGTAGCAACTTCATAATACTTTACATCTCTTACTTCATCATAAGCAACATGTTTAGCTCTAGAGCCAAAGCGAGAAAAAGTATGCTGGCTTTCTGTAAAATTGTAAGCTAATTCATTAAAAACTTGACCCGTATTAGAAAAAGGTAATAATTCAAAGTAATCTTTTCTTAAATAATTGAATTTATACTCTTTTTTTATACTTAGAGTAGTATCTATTAAAGTAGTGTCTTTATCTATACTTATGAACTTATAATGAGAAGCGTCTGTATTTACTTTATTGTTTCCTGTAGATTTACCATTTTCCTTTACTTGATTTCCATTGCCGTCAATTTTCTTATTAACTCTTATTTCTTTTTGCGCCTGAGCATTTATACAAAAAAGAAAAACAACAATTGAAGCAAGTATTTTATTCATCTTGGATTCTATTACAAAATACAAATGTAAACGATTTTAAAAAACTAACTTTATAAATATTTATAAAGTGATGTTAATTGATTATTGAAGTAGTATTTTAGCGTTATGTTATTAGCAAGTTATCAAAAAACCTTACTAGAATGTGGCACAGATGAAGCTGGAAGAGGCTGTTTAGCGGGTCCAGTTACCGCAGCAGCTGTTATTTTACCTCAAAATTTTCAAAACAGCATACTAACAGACTCTAAGCAACTAAGTGAAAAGAAACGTATTTTACTACAACCCATTATAAAAGCCGAAGCTACTTGTTTTGGAGTTTGCCATGTTTTTGAAGAGGAAATAGATCGTATTAACATTTTAAACGCATCTATAACGGCTATGCAGCGATCAATTTCTAAACTTTTCCCTGAGCCAGAGTTTATTATTGTTGATGGAAACAAATTTAAACCCTACAAAGATATTCCATACGAAACCATTATAAAAGGTGATGGTAAGTACCTAAATATAGCAGCGGCTTCTGTTTTAGCAAAAACTTACCGAGATGCCTATATGGAAAAAATTCACAAAGAATTCCCCATGTATAATTGGAAGAAAAACAAAGGTTACCCAACAACAGAGCATCGAGAAGCTATTAAAAAATATGGTATTACGAAATACCACAGAAAATCATTTAGATTACTACCAGAACAACTTAGTTTATTTTAATCTTAATATATTATTTAACTAAAGAAATTTTAGTATTATTTTTCTATTCATATTTTTGTTCAGCTAAACTATTTTGTTGTGAAAAAGACTATCTTATTTTTAATTATCGGAATCTCATTTATTGCTTGCCAAAAAAAACCTAAACAAACATCTAAGCTCGTAGATTTCATACCCAATAATCCTTCTTTAATTATAAATAGCTCAAGTCTTGAAGAATTAAAAGAGACTATTAACTCTAGTGAGTTAATTCAGCAGTTCAAAAACACTAAAAGCTATCAAAAGTTAAAATCTGACTTTTCTTTTTACAAAGACCTTAATATAAATCAAGAAGTATTGATTAGTTATAGCACAATTGGAAAAGGCTTAGATTTCTTATTAGCTACAAAAAGCAACAACAATCAAATCAAAAAAGAAAGTACTCCAAAACTATACAACAAAACCCAATATTACAAGCTGAAAAATCATGAAGCTTTTACCACAACTATAGATAGCGTTTTAATTATTAGTTCTTCTGAACTATTAATAGAAAACCTTATTAGAAACCAAGAAAACAACATTACCTATAACAATAACAGTTTAAACAAATTAATAAAAACAAATACTAATAATATATCTGTTTATATTAACAACGAAAAACCTATTGAGTTTTTAAAGCCTATTTTACCCACTACATTTATTAGTAAAAAAGGATGGACAAGTTTTTCTGTGAATACCGATAATGGCATTAATATTAATGGAACTGTTACTGAAACAACCTTAACCGATTCTTTTCTAAACAATCTTAGTAAAAGTAACACTCAAAAAAGTATCGCTGCTAAAATTATTCCTTTGAATAATATTGAATACAAATCTTTTGCTTTTGAAGAAGTAGAAAACATCGACACCAAATTTGAAAACTTTAATGAATTAAAAAACAACAGTAGCGAGATTGTTTCTTTTAACGACGGAAAGCAACAAGTTTCAGGGTTTCTCTTAATAGATAACTCTATTATTGACAACCTGACTGAACTAGATACTTATAGAAACATTACCATATTTCAAAACGATCATTATAAAATACCTCCTTTTATTAACAAACCTCAACCTCAATACGCTTGCTTACTAGACAACTTTCTTTTGTTTTCTAGCTCAAAAGAAGGTTTACAAAACTGTATAGCTCATTATCAAAATAAAACTACCTTAAATAAACAGGAGTTTTATTTAGAAAACATTTCTGATTTACTTACAAATAGCCATGTTACAACTGGAAAGAAGAATCAATATATCTTAAACTCAATAGCTAATATTATTGACGATAAAAGCATTCTTAAAGTTAATATAGACGATTACCCTTTACTAAGTCAACAGGTTACTTATGAAGAAAATTACATCAACTTTTCTAGTGTTATTAAAAAGGCTAGCCCTGTAAAAAACACTTCTGGAGTTACTCAAGCAGCTATAGTTAGCTTAGACAAACCCCTAGGTAGTTTTAAGCAATGGGTAACCAATCATAAAACCAAACAACAAGAACTTTTAGCACAAGACATTGAAAATAATTTATATCTTATTTCTAAAAAAGGAAGTATTCTTTGGAAAAAACAATTAGATAGTCCTATCCAGGGAAATATCACTCAGGTTGACTTATATAGAAACAGGAAGTTACAATTTGCATTTACCACAGAAAATGAGTTTATGGTACTTGATAGGAATGGAAAACTTGTAGATCCTTTTTACAAGAAATACAACAACCACAACTTACTTCCTTTAGCTGTTTTTGATTATGACAAGAATAGAAATTATCGTTTCCTAATATCGTATAATAATGAAGTTAATATGCTAGACAACAAAATGAAACCTGTTAAAGGATTTACTTTTAAAAAAGCATCTAGTAATTTAACTGCATCACCAAAACATATTCGTATTGGAACAAAAGATTATATTGTAATTACTGAAAGCAATGGCAAACTAAACATTTTAAACAGACAAGGAAAAGACAGAACAAAGATTAAAACCACTTTTGATTTTAACAACACTACAATAACACCTATTAAAAATAGTTTAATTTTTAGAGATACCAAAAACACCATATACAAGGTAAATATAGCTACTGGAAAAACAGAAAAAGTAGATTTACTTAAAGGAACTATTACCCATTTTACCCAAAACGACAATCTAAAAGTAAAATTAGAAGACCAAAATTTAAGCATTAAAAACAATACTGTTGAATTAGAATATGGAAACTATACAGCTCCAGAAATATTCTACCAAAATAAAAAGTACTACATCAGTACCACAGATTTAGATAGTCAAAAAACATACTTATTTGACAGCAATGGTAAATCTTTTGCTAAATTCCCTGTTTACGGAAAAAGCAATATTACTCTAAAGAAAAACTTATTTGCGGTTCAAGGCGAAGGAAATAATGTATTGATTTATCAATTGTAAAAAACCTCCCTCTATCACTTCTTTTTAAGAGAGAGTATTATTCCTTGCCTAAATCATCAATTGGAGATTCGAGCTCAAATTTCAAATCCCTTTTTAAGTACTGATTGACTTTTAATCCTTCTATAAAAGAATACAAACCATAAGTAAGCATAAGTATTGGCATTATAATTGCCACCAAAACATTGTCCATATTCAACAAAGAAATCAATCCACCCATCCCAAACACTATAACAATGCCTGAAAAAACAAAATTTGAAATTATTAACATAATATCAATCATTGTAGTATCAGCCCATATCTTTCTCGTTTTATAGACATTAAAAAACTTTACATGATACACTATCGCAAGTAACAAAACCAACATAAAAGCAATTCCTATAAAAATAGATGGGTCATCAATAAAGTCCTCCCTATTCTTCACATAGTCTTTAATAAAGAACTCATATAAAAAATACAACCATACAATAGCTGTAATTGCTATAAAAACGCCTTTGATAATTTTCTTATACAATTTCATAAAACAAAAATAAGAAAGCAACCCTAAGAGTTGCTTTCCTGCTATTTAATTTTTGATTTGACTTCGACAAGCTCAGTCTGACATTTTAATGTTGATGATCATGGTCGTGAGAATGCCCGTGACCCGAATGAACTTCTATTTTTTGTTTCTCATCATGATGAACATCTCCTGTATGGCCTCCTAAAATAGGAGCTATTACTAATCCTATTAAACATGTTAGTTTAATTAAAATATTCATTGACGGACCTGAAGTATCTTTAAACGGATCTCCAACAGTATCACCTGTAACAGCAGCCTTATGCGCATCTGAACCCTTATAAGTCATTTCTCCATTTATCTCTACTCCAGCTTCGAAAGATTTTTTGGCATTATCCCAAGCTCCACCTGCATTATTTTGAAATATAGCCCATAACACTCCTGAAACTGTAACTCCAGCCATATACCCACCTAACATCTCTGCAATAGCTAACTTATCCATTCCAAATAAAAGAGGCACTAAAGCGATTATTAATGGAAACCCTATAGTTAATAAACCAGGAAGCATCATTTCTTTTAAAGACGCTTTAGTAGAAATTGCAACACATTTATCATATTCAGGCTTTCCTGTACCTTCCATTATTCCAGCTATTTCTTTAAACTGTCTTCTTACCTCATAAACCATTTCCATAGCAGCTTTGCCTACAGCATTCATTGCTAAAGCAGAAAACACCACAGGTACCATTCCTCCAACAAACAACATAGCTAATACTGGAGCTTTAAAAATATTTATTCCATCAATCCCTGTAAAAGTTACATAAGCAGCAAATAAAGCCAAAGAAGTTAATGCCGCTGATGCTATTGCAAAACCTTTTCCAGTTGCAGCAGTAGTATTTCCTACAGAATCTAATATATCTGTACGTTCTCTAACTATAGGATCTTGCTCACTCATTTCGGCTATCCCTCCTGCATTATCTGCAATAGGCCCAAAAGCATCTATAGCTAACTGCATAGCTGTTGTAGCCATCATAGCAGAAGCCGATAGAGCTACTCCATAAAAACCAGCAAATGCATAGGATGCCCAAATAGCGCCTGCAAATAATAATACCGAAGGAAAAGTTGAGATCATACCTGTTGCTAAACCAGCAATAATATTAGTTCCAGCTCCTGTGCTCGATTTTTGTACTATTTCTAAAATTGGTTTTTTACCTAATCCTGTATAATATTCAGTAACTGAAGAAATCAATCCCCCAACTAACAACCCAATAAGAGTTGCGTAAAAAACTCTCATAGAAGAAATTTCCTGTAGCCCTTCTCCAAAATACTCCATTTGCATCGTTTCTGGCAACATCCATTTACAAAGAACAAAACAAGACAATGCTACCAAAGCTATCGATGTCCAATTACCTATATTTAATGCTCCCATTACTTGAGCTTCTTTTGCTTCATTATTTTTAATTTTAACCAACATGGTACCAATCATTGAAATAATAATACCTGCACCAGCAATTGCCACAGGTAATAAAATAGGTCCAATTCCTCCAAAGGCATCTGCAATACTTCCTCCCATATCTTTTATTACATAATTACCAAGTACCATAGCTGCTAAAACCGTAGCTACATAAGATCCGAATAAATCTGCCCCCATTCCGGCTACATCCCCAACATTATCCCCTACATTATCAGCAATTGTTGCTGGATTACGCGGATCATCTTCTGGGATACCAGCTTCTACCTTACCTACTAAATCAGCACCTACATCGGCCGCTTTAGTATAAATACCCCCTCCTACTCTTGCAAATAAGGCTATAGATTCTGCTCCTAGAGAAAACCCTGCTAAGGTTTCTAGTACAATTGTCATGTCATTTATCGAAGTCCATTCTCCTCCCATAAACATCTGATAAAAAATGATAAAGAATGCTGTTAAACCTAAAACTGCTAAACCTGCAACTCCTAGCCCCATAACCGTTCCTCCTCCGAAAGATATTTTTAAGGCGTTAGGTAAACTCGTTCTAGCTGCTTGGGTGGTTCTTACATTTGTTTTTGTAGCTATTTTCATTCCCATATTTCCTGCTAATGCAGAAAAAACAGCTCCAAAAACAAAAGCTATTACAATCATCCAATGTGTTGTTGGGACAATTATTGAAACAATAGCTAACAAAATACTAACCACTACTACGAATATGGCAAGTAATTTATATTCTGCGTTTAAAAAAGCTAGTGCTCCTTCGTAAATATGATCTGAAATTTCTTTCATTTTACCATCACCAGCATCTTGTTTCATTACCCAAGATTTTTTCACTAGCATGTAAAGTAGTCCAATTGCAGCGGCGGCTATTGGCATGTAAATCATTATAGATTCCATAGAAAAGTAATATTAAAGGTTAGTATTATAGCCTTTTGTAAAATTACTTTATAGGTAATACTTTTCCAGCCCCATCTGAAATAATAGGTTTCATTTATAAAACAATTTTAATCCAAAGCTGCTTAAATGTATTAAAAATCAGCGAGATAAAAAACTGTTTCAAATAACAAAAGGAGATATTCAGTTGAATACCTCCTTTTTATATTAACTCAGAAAGCTTTTTTAAATAGTAAAGCTTGCTTTAGTTTTGTGTTCGCTCTCTTCGTAACGTAAAATACATTTATCTAAAATATCATACGCTTCTGCAGCATCTCCCCAATCTCCAACATCTACCTTCTTCTTCTCTAAATCTTTATATACCTGAAAGAAATGAGTGATCTCTTCTTTTCTATGTGGATTCAAATCAGATAGATCGTTGTATTTATTCCAAATAGGATCTGAAACTGGTACACATACAATCTTTTCGTCTGGACCTTTTTCATCTGCCATATGGAAAACTCCTATAGGCTTAACCTCCATTACACACATAGGAAATGTAGGCTCTGTACCCAACACTAATACATCTAACGGATCTCCATCTAATGCTAATGTTTCTGGTATAAAACCGTAATCACCAGGATACATCATAGAAGAAAATAACATTCTGTCAAAACGGATTTTATTTAATTCGAAATCGTATTCGTATTTGTTTCTGCTTCCTTTTGGAATCTCAATTAAAACGTCGAACGTTTTTTTAATTGCTGCACTCATATTCAATAAGTTTGTTTAAAAAATCGGACGCGAAAGTAGCAAAAAGAAACTGATTAGACAACCTTATTATATTATTAAAATATGAAACATATATTATTCTATATATAGACTTCAATCCTTTACAAAAATATTAAAACAAAGATTTTAGATTGATTAATCTAAACTACTTTTTTTTAGATAGTGAGTCTACCTTTTTAGTCTTCTTACATTTTTTAGCTTTCATACAAGCGTAGTAGACCTTTCTCCATTTTTTTAGCTGTTCATCTCCTTTTTTATTAGGTACTTTAACATCTGCGTAGCCAGCACAATAAGTTGCACAATCGTTTACCTCTTTAGGTGAGTTAGGCAAAATAAACGACATTGTTAGAAACAATAGAAAGCCAGCACAAATAACAATATATTTTTTCATAACAAATAAATCATTTAAAACATAAAACCAAAACTACCCGTTACTCCAAATTTTCGAGCATCTGGATTATCAAAATAATTCCCTCTAAAATTAAAATCTATTCTAAATACTTTAAATATGTTTCCTATACCAAAACTATACTCCCAATACACTTTTTCATTTGGAGCTCCAACTGTTTGCAAAAATCCTGAGGCATCTAAATTTATATTATCTTGTGACAACTCTCCCCAAACACCTCTAATAGCAACAATTTCTCTTAGATTTAATTTTCTTAAGGCTGGTATTCTAGAAAACAACCTACCATTAAAATTATGCTCTAAATGAACAGAAGTATAAGTATCTGTTACAAATTCATAAAAATTCAACAATGGAAATGTATTGAATATTGAAAAATAAGACTGGTTACCTGGTATAACATTTAACAAACCTAAAGGAACTTCTCCAAAGGTTTTTCCTATTTCTACATTGCTAAACAATCTTCCAAATCCACCAATTTGCCATGGTTGTCTGTAAAACAATTGTGCCTTAGAATAATTAAAATCACTATCTAATGCTCCTTTTATACCTTGACTTAAACTCACAAAAATAGTTGCATGATTACTATTTACAGTAGTTCGTTCAACTCCATAACCAGTAGTTTTTCTTTTTGGTGTATAGGTTGCTGATAAATTTAATTCTGTTTGTTTAATCCTCGGACTAGAAGTAGTAAAAGTATCATCTGTATAATAACTTAGATCAAAAGTATTAGATGCAGATTTTAAGGTTCTATAAGTCCCATTAAGACTAAAAACCATATTTTTAATTGGTTCTACACTTAAACCAAGAGCTGTTAAATTTACCGATGTAAGTCTATCATTATCTCCTGTTGCAAATAGTGACGAGGAGGCAAAACTTCTACCCAACACATCATTCGAGGTAGTTAAACTAACTCCTATTTGCTCTACATCTCTTCGAGTTCCTAAAGAAGCTATCCATCTATTTTTTCGACTAAACAACCACTTTCCAGAAATACCATATTTAAACTGATTATCTTTGAAACCATAAGCGGTATACCCTTGCACTCTTAACTTGTCATTTGGACCGTAATAAGTTCTTCCTCCTGTACGTATTCTTATCCCTTCTACATCGTTATATCCAAAAGTTGAAAATATAGGCCCATAATCCATTCTCAATTTAGGTATTTCTATATAACCTGTGGCTAAAATACTTGCCGTATTATATATACGCTTAAATTTTGGAACCGTTTTTAAGGTATCTAACATTTTATAAATACCTTTCTCATCTTTATTTAATTTCTCTAGCCTATTTTCTGACCAAAAATCATCATTCTGATTGTATATTTCAAATGCATATGGATCGGCTTCTTCTTTGTAAAAATCGCTTCCTTTGTCTTGGTCAAATTCATAATTATTGAATAATGTTGTACGCTTTCCGTACACACCTTTAGATTTATCTTTTTTAGACAAACTAAAGTCAGACATAAAATAATCTCTCGTTATTAAAAATACCGAATCGTTTAAAACATCAAACTCTTGTTCTATATAAATATCTTTAATCCAGTTTATATTAGCACTTTTAGACACTTGAAGGTTGATATCTTTTATAGCCCATGTTGTGTCGTTTACCCAAAAATCACCTTTAAACGTTAATTCATTTTTTCTTCTTGGATAATATATAATGTTATAACACCATTTATCTCCTATAAATGCACTATCAGACAATACATAATTATAAGTATTGATTCCTGTTCTAGACAAAGGACTTACAAAACTCTTATCAAAAAACTTTAAATAATTGTCATAAATATCATAGTCTGAATACAAATCTTTTATAAATGATATAATGGTTTGATTATTACTAAATCCTGAGTTTTTATTACCAATTAAATCTTCTCTTACTTTATCTATTTCATTGTTTCCGTAAACTTTAGAAACAGCTTCATTTAAAAAAATAGGTAAATATGTTTTTCCTGTAATGTTAGAAGTATCCATTTTCTCAAAAATAAATTCCATTCCTTTAAAGAATTTACTTTGCACCATTGTACTATCTACATTGTTTAAATCGAATTCTAACTTTTCATACTTATCGTATTGATATTGCTTGAACTTTTTCGTTCCATTAGACCTCCTATTTGCCCAAATCTTTCTTAAAATATCAATTGCCGGATTATTTTTTTTAGATTGTTTACCTGTATAAATAACTACTTCATCTAATTCATTCCCTTCACTTAAAACAATATTCATTTTATAAGTTACAGCTTTCGGCAAATCTATTTCTTTTGTATCGTATCCTACAAAAGAAACTTGCAACACATTATACCTTTCATCAGATTCTATATAAAATCGTCCATTTTCATCTGTAATTGTCCCAGTAGTAGACCCTTTAAAAATTACGTTAGCAAATGCTATTGGGTAGTCTGTATCATCTTTTACCACTCCACTAACTTTAGTTTGAGCAACTAATATTGTGGTACCTAACAATGTTAATAAGAATAATAGCTTTTTCATAAAAATAAAAAACTCCAACATTTTAAAGTTGGAGTTTCAAATATAGGTTTTTAATCCTGATTTCTTATCTGTACATCACTTTTTTAACAGCTTTGATTACATCATCTTTATTAGGCAACCATTCAGCAAGTAAAACAGGTGAATAAGGTGCTGGTGTATCTGCTGTATTTATTTTTTCTATCGGTGCATCTAAATAATCGAAAGCTTGATTTTGTACTTGATATGTTATTTCTGTAGAAACATTTCCAAATGGCCAAGCTTCTTCTAGAATTACTAATCTATTCGTTTTTTTAACAGACTCAATAATTGCATTGTGATCCATAGGTCTAACAGTTCTTAGATCTATAATCTCGCAAGAAATCCCTTCTTCTGCTAATTCATCAGCTGCTTTGTAAGCTTCTTTTATAATTTTTCCAAAAGAAACAATTGTCACATCTGTTCCTGCTCTTTTTATATCAGCAACTCCTATAGGTAACACATACTCACCTTCAGGAACTTCTCCTTTATCTCCATACATCTGCTCAGACTCCATAAAAATAACCGGATCATCATCTCTAATAGCTGCTTTTAATAAGCCTTTTGCGTCATACGGGTTAGAAGGAACTATTACTTTTAAACCTGGTGTATTGGCATACCAACTTTCAAATGCTTGAGAGTGTGTTGCAGCCAACTGACCCGCAGAAGCCGTTGGGCCTCTAAATACAATCGGACATTTAAATTGCCCACCAGACATTTGTCTAATCTTAGCAGCATTATTTATGATTTGATCTATACCTACTAAAGAAAAATTAAAGGTCATGTACTCTACAATTGGTCTATTACCCGTCATTGTAGAACCTACAGCAATACCTCCAAAACCAAGCTCAGCAATAGGAGTATCTATAACTCTTTTTTCTCCAAATTCATCTAACATTCCTTTAGAGGCTTTGTATGCACCGTTATACTCCGCAACTTCTTCTCCCATTAAGTATATAGATTCATCGCGACGCATTTCCTCACTCATGGCCTCACAAATCGCCTCTCTAAACTGAATTGTTTTCATTTGTTAACTTTTATTTGTTGTACAAACACTTTGAAAAGCATCTGTTTAATTCTCATTCAAATTTTAATAGCAAACAAAAATAGACAATTCATAAAATTTAACAACTAGTTTTATTGATAAAATTTATTATGCATGCATAGAAGTTTAGTCGAAAAATATAAGTATATTAGCGGCACTTAATTTTTAATGAATTTAAATAATTATATCATGAATATATTAGTATGTATTAGTCACGTTCCAGACACTACATCAAAAATAAACTTTACCAACGGTGATGCTGAGTTTGATACGAATGGCGTACAGTTTGTTATTAACCCTAATGATGAATTTGGTTTAACCAAAGCCATGTTTATGAAAGAAAAGCAAGGCGCAACTGTTACAGTTGTAAATGTTGGCGGACCAGAAACTGAACCTACATTAAGAAAAGCTTTAGCTATTGGTGCAGATAGTGCTATTAGAGTAAACACTCCAGCTACAGATGGATTTGCTGTTGCAAAAGAGTTGGCAGAAGTAGTTAAAAATGGTAATTACGATTTAGTAATTGCAGGAAAAGAATCTTTAGATTATAACGGAGGTATGGTTCCTGGCATGTTAGCTAGTTTAACAAATTCTAACTTTGTTAACGCTTGTATTTCTTTAGAAGTAGAAGGAACTAACGCTACTGCTATTAGAGAAATTGATGGAGGAAAAGAAACTATTGCAACTTCATTACCTTTAATTGTTGGAGGGCAAAAAGGATTAGTAGACGAAAGTGAATTACGTATACCAAATATGAGAGGAATCATGATGGCTCGTAAAAAACCTTTACAGGTTGTTGAACCTATAAATTCTGATGTGGCTTCTAAAGCTGTTAAGTTTGAAAAACCAGCTCCTAAATCTGCTGTAAAATTAATTGACGCAGATAATATTGATGAGTTAATTAACTTATTACACAACGAAGCTAAAGTAATTTAATAATAATCTTCTACTTTGGTTAATACAACTGAAGTTTTAAATATAAAATATTATGTCTGTTTTAATTTTTGCAGAATCCAATAACGGAAAATTCAACAAGGCAACCTTAGAGGTAGCTTCTTATGCTAAAGCAGTAGCTTCTAGCTTAGGAACCTCTGTAAGTGCAGTTGCTATAAACGCTAATGACTCAGATGCTTTAGCTCAATACGGTGTTGAAAAAATATTAAATGTAAACAATACTTCTTTAGAAAATTTTAATGGTTTAGCTTATGCAGATGTTATTAAACAAGCTGCTGAAAAAGTTGGGGCTTCTTTAGTAGTAATGTCTTCTACAACTGATGGTAAATTTTTATCTCCACTAGTTGCATGTAATTTAAATGCAGGATATGCATCTAATGTTGTAGCCTTACCAGAAAGCACTTCTCCTTTTACAGTTAAAAGAACTGCTTTTTCTAACAAAGCTTTTAACATAACTGAATTAACTAGCGATAATAAGGTTATTGCTTTAGCTAAGAATGCTTTCGGTTTACAAGAAAACCAAGTTACTATTACTGAAGAATCTTTTGAACCAACTTTAAACGATGCTCACTTAGCCTCTAAAGTAGAATCTGTAGACAAAGTAACAGGAACTGTTACTATTGCTGATGCTGAGATAGTTGTTTCTGGAGGAAGAGGATTAAAAGGTCCTGAAAACTGGGGAATGGTAGAAGATTTAGCAGCAACCTTAGGAGCTGCAACAGCTTGTTCTAAGCCTGTTTCTGATTTAGGATGGAGACCACACAGTGAACACGTTGGACAAACAGGAAAACCTGTAGCGTCAAACTTATATATAGCAATCGGAATTTCTGGAGCTATTCAACATTTAGCCGGAATCAACTCTTCTAAAGTAAAAGTTGTTATCAATACAGACCCAGAAGCACCATTTTTCAAGGCAGCTGATTATGGTATTGTAGGCGATGCTTTTGAAGTAGTTCCTAAATTAAATGAAAAATTAAAAGCTTTTAAAGCGCAAAACGCATAATTTTTTATAAATTGTGCCTCTAAAGGGCTATCTAAATTTCTGACATTCCAGTCCATAATTTAGATAGCCTTTTTGCTTTTATAGAGAATAGACAGTAATTTGAAGAGGAGTAAATGAGTTTAGTACGCCTGAACATAAAAGGAATTTCATATAGCCAAACACAAAATGGGGCTTATGCACTTATTTTAAACGAAGTAGACGGAGAGCGCAAACTACCAATAGTTATTGGCGCTTTTGAAGCACAATCTATTGCTATTGCTTTAGAAAAAGAAATTAAACCGCCCAGACCTCTTACACACGATCTATTTAAAAGCTTTGCTTCTAGGTTTGATATTATAGTAAAACAAGTAATTATACATAAATTGGTAGATGGCGTGTTTTACTCGAGTATTATTTGTGAGCGCGATAAAATTGAAGAGATTATTGACGCAAGAACATCAGACGCTATAGCTTTGGCCTTACGTTTCAACGCTCCTATTTTTACCTACAAAAACATTTTAGACAAGGCTGGCATCTACCTTAGTATGTCTAAGAAAGAAGATGATGAAAATGAAGTAGAGGCTATTTTACAAGAAGAAGTAACTGTTGATGACAATGATGAAGGAGGTAATGTAAACTACTCTCATTTGAGCTTAGAAGAACTTAACAATTTATTAGGAGAAGCTGTTCGTGACGAAGATTATGAAACAGCTGCCAAAATAAGAGATGAAATCTCAAAACGTGAAAAATTATAAGGTTTAGTGGTTAACCCTTATTTTTAGATAAACTTACTTACACATGAAAAAAACTTTAGCAGCTTTACTAATACTAGTAAGCCTACTAACTTTCGGACAAAACATTGAGCAAGAATGGAAATTTAATTCCATTAAAAAAAACGATAGTTCACTAGTCTCAATCAATTCAGATTCTGACTTCTTTATACTTAAAAATAACCAATTCCATTATAGTTTAGAAGGTAAAAATAACTTAGTTGCCAAAGGAGATTATATTTTACAAAACGACTTATTGGTTTTCTATTATCAACAACCTAAAGACACCATAAGAAGATATAGAATTACACAAAAAACAGATTCTACACTTGTTATAACTGAGAATAACGTAAACTATGCTTTCTTTACTAAAGACAACATTAAAGATTATGTTGCCACAACAAAGATTATCAATTCCAACACACCCACTTTAATTCCTAGCGAAGGAATGTCTTTAAATAGTATTTTAAGAGGTGCTTTAGGTATGTTCTGCCTATTATTTATCGCATTTTTATTCAGCAGTAACAGAAAAGAGATTAACTGGAAAACAGTCGGAATTGGACTAGCTTTTCAATTAATAATTGCTATAGGTGTTTTAAAAGTTCCATTTATACAAACTGCTTTTGACTATGTTGGTCGTTTTTTTGTAAAGATATTAGAATTTACAAGATCTGGTAGCGAATTTTTATTTAGCGGATTAGTTGATGTAAAATCTTTCGGTTTTATATTCGCTTTCCAAGTTCTACCTACCATATTATTCTTTTCTGCCTTAACTTCTGTGTTATTTTATTTAGGAATTATACAATTCATAGTAAAGTTAATGGCCAAATTGTTAACTAAATTGCTTGGCATATCTGGAGCAGAAAGTTTAAGCGTTGCTGGAAATATATTCTTAGGACAAACAGAAGCTCCGTTATTAATAAAGGCTTATTTAGAAAAAATGAATAAGTCAGAAATTTTATTAGTAATGATTGGCGGTATGGCAACTGTAGCGGGAGCTGTATTAGCTGCTTACATAGGATTTTTAGGTGGGGACGACCCCGTTTTAAGACTTAAGTTTGCCAAGCACTTATTGGCTGCATCTGTTATGGCTGCACCAGGAGCTATTGTTATTTCTAAAATATTGTATCCACAAACTGAAGAAGTAAATACCGATGTAAAAGTTTCATCAGAAAAAATAGGATCTAACATTTTAGATGCAATTGCCAACGGTACCACAGAAGGTTTAAAACTAGCTGTTAATGTTGGTGCAATGTTATTAGTTTTTGTTGCTTTTATAGCAATGATTAACGGAGGTTTAGAATTAATTGGTAATGTAACCGGTTTAAATGAATGGGTTGCCGCTAACTCCGCTTATCAAAAACTATCATTAGAAGCTATTTTAGGAACTATCTTTGCGCCTCTTATGTGGTTAATTGGAGTAGCCAAAGAAGACATGATGATGATGGGGCAATTATTAGGTATTAAGATTGCTGCGAGCGAATTTATAGGTTATATCCAATTAGCAGAACTTAAAAACATGGCTAATCCTACTCACTTAAATTATAGCAAATCTGTTATTATGGCTACTTATATGCTATGTGGTTTTGCCAATTTTGCTTCAATTGGAATTCAAATTGGAGGTATCGGTTCATTAGCTCCTGGGCAGAGAACATTATTGTCAAAATTTGGAATGAAAGCATTAATTGGAGGATCTATAGCTTCATTAATTTCTGCTACTATTGCCGGCATGATAATTGGTTAAAAAACAATGTTTTTGATATAACCCAAAAGCACTGTTTTTAATACCCAACATTCTATACCGCAGAAACATAATTCTTTTACAAAGCTACTTTAAGTAGTTAATAAATATTAATAAAATAAAAAGCATTGTTGTTAATTCAACGATGCTTTTCTTTATTTTTGATTTTGTATTTTAAATGTAATTACACAGACGATAGACTTATGAAGCAATATTTAGATTTAGTAAAGCACGTATTAGAAAACGGAAACGAAAAAGGAGATAGAACAGGTACAGGAACTAAAAGTGTATTTGGCTACCAAATGAGATTTGACTTAAGTAAAGGGTTCCCAATGGTTACTACCAAAAAGTTACATTTAAAATCTATTATATATGAATTGCTTTGGTTTATAAAAGGAGATACGAATATTAAATACCTTCAAGAAAACGGAGTCCGTATTTGGAACGAATGGGCAGATGAAAATGGTGATTTAGGGCCTGTATATGGTCATCAATGGCGTAATTGGAATAGTGATGATATAGACCAATTAAAGGAAGTAATCAATACTATAAAAAACAACCCTAACAGTAGAAGAATGATGGTTTCTGCTTGGAACCCATCTGTTTTACCAGACACATCAATTTCTTTTAGTGAGAATGTTGCTAATGGAAAAGCTGCTTTACCTCCTTGTCACGCTTTCTTTCAGTTTTATGTAGCTGATGGAAAATTATCTTGTCAACTATACCAACGTAGTGCCGACATCTTTTTAGGAGTTCCATTCAACATTGCTTCTTATGCTTTATTAACTATGATGATTGCTCAAGTTTGTGGTTTAGAAGCTGGAGATTTTGTACATACTTTTGGAGACGCTCATATCTATAGCAACCATATGGAACAATTAGAGCTTCAATTATCTAGAGAACCTAAGGGGCTACCTACTATTAAAATGAATCCGAATATTACTAACATAGAAGACTTTACTTTTGAAGATTTTGAATTAGTAAATTATAATCCACACCCACATATTAAAGGCGCTGTTGCAGTATAATACATAATCAAATGCAAAACCAACACGAACAATACGAAAACGCTCGCAAGCGAGTAAAACAAAAGAAGCGCTTATACTTTCATTTTGTAGTGTTTGTATTGGGCTCTATTATCCTAACAGTTTTAAATAAAGCTTTACATATTGGTGAAGACTTCATTACCAATTGGTACATTATTGTTATTACTATTTGGACTTTTCTATTCTTGCTTCACATTGTAAATGTATTTATTACTAATCGATTTTTTGGCAAAGAATGGGAGCGCATTCAAACTGAAAAAATACTTGCCAAGCACGATAAGAAAGTAGCTAAACTAGAAAAAACGGTGTTAAAAGAGCACCATATTCAAGAAGAAATAACCTCAAGAAAACAAGATCAACAAGTGATTACTATAATTGCTGCTGCTGCAGAAAACAATGAATTAGGGAAAGACAATAAGTTAATTTGGCATCTAAGCAACGATTTAAAACGATTTAAAAAATTAACTTCTGGCCACCATATTATTATGGGTAGAAAAACATTCGAAAGCTTCCCTAAAGCATTACCTAACAGAACTAACGTAATAATTACCAGAGACACCAATTATCAAGCAGAAAATGCTGTGGTAGTTCATTCTTTAAAAGAAGCCCTAACCGTTGCGAAAGATGACTCTCAACCGTTTATTATTGGAGGAGGTGAAATATACCAACAAAGCTTATCTATAGCTGATAGAATAGAATTAACTCGTGTACACCACTCTTTTGAGGCTGACACTTTCTTTCCTGAATTAGATTTAAACATATGGAGAGAGATAGCTAGAGAAGATTGTTACAAAGACGAAAAACATAATTACGATTATAGCTTTATTACTTACGAGAAATAAATTCTTAATTTTCCGTAATTTTGCAACACTAAAAATAAACTTATCATTCGGTTAATATCGAATATTAAAAATAAACTTATGAAAGCATACGTTTTTCCAGGACAAGGAGCTCAATTCTCAGGAATGGGATTAGATTTATATGAAAACTCAGATATTGCTCAACATTTATTTGAAGATGCTAATGAAATCTTAGGGTTTCACATTACAGATATTATGTTTGAAGGTACTGCCGAGCAATTAAAAGAAACTAAGGTTACACAACCTGCTATCTTTTTACATTCTACAATTTTAGCTAAAACCTTAGGTGATTCTTTTCAACCAGATATGGTTGCAGGTCACTCTTTAGGTGAACTATCTGCTTTAGTTGCTAACGGAACTTTATCTTTTGAAGATGGATTAAAATTAGTTTCCAAAAGGGCTTTGGCTATGCAGAAAGCTTGTGAAGTTCAACCTAGTACAATGGCCGCTGTTTTAGGGCTAGAAAACGATGTAGTTGAAAAAATCTGCGGTACAACTGAAGGAATTGTTGTAGCAGCTAACTACAATTGCCCAGGACAATTAGTAATTTCTGGAGAAATAGAAGCAATTAACAAAGCTTGTGAGACTTTAAAAGAAGAAGGTGCAAGAAGAGCTTTGGTTTTACCTGTAGGAGGAGCTTTCCACTCTCCTTTAATGGAGCCTGCTCGAGAAGAGTTAGCTGCTGCCATAGAAGCTACACAATTTAACAAACCTAATTGCCCAATTTATCAGAATGTTACAGCAAGTGCTATTACTAATGAAAATGAAATTAAGAAAAACTTAATCGCTCAATTAACGGCACCTGTAAAATGGACTCAGTCTGTTCAACAAATGATTGCAGATGGTGCTACTTCTTTTACTGAAGTTGGTCCTGGTAAAGTTTTACAAGGGTTAGTTAAGAAAATAGACCGAAGTATGGAAACTTCTGGAGCTAGTTTAAATATTGAAGCCTAATAAATAGGATATTAAAAAAAGAGAGCTGACTAAAAATAATTAAATTTAGTCAGCTCTCATTATTTATACTTATTCATTTTTTAATCTTATTTGGATAGCTAAAATATTTGGCAAATAACTATAATTGAATTTATTCAATATCTGAATTTTATACTTTCCTCTACTTGTAAAAACATACTCTTTCTTAACCTCATAAGTTAAATCACAGTAATCACCAGCACAATTACCCAACTCATTACCTGACACATCCCTTGTCTTTATAGTAATTGGTATTTTTTCTATTTGATGATTTGGTGCTGTAAAATAAATCTCTATTGGTATTTCAGAAAATTGAGAACCGTACACGTAGCTTAACTGAAGCTCTAAATTAGCTACTGTATTATCTTGATTTACAGAAAAGTTCGTTTCTAAAGTATTTGTTTTCTCCCATCTATTATCAGGAAAATCATCAAAAGATTTACTAAAAAGCTCAGCCTCATTACATGATGAGGCTGATACTAAAACTATCATAAGTACGCCTACAGTTTTTAATAGGCTCATTTTAGCTTTGAGGACATTTTTAAAACGACTTAGGTTCATTTTTATTGTACTTACTTATTTAACAATCAATTAAATATAGAGAAAAACGAACGCAATTAAAAATTACCCTCTTATCTTTTGCTCCCATTTCCAAGCTGACAGCATTGCTTCATCTAAAGTAGATAAAGCTTTCCATCCTAATTCGGTATTAGCTTTTGAAGTATCTGCATAAGCTGCCGTAATATCTCCTGCTCTTCTTACTCCTATCTTATAATTTAATTTTTTTTCAGAAACTTTCTCAAAAGAATTAATTACTTCTAAGACTGTACTTCCTGTTCCTGTACCTATATTAAATACTTCATAATTTTCTTTCTGCTTACCACCTATCAATCTCTCTAAAGCAACAACATGAGCTTTGGCTAAATCAACCACATGAATATAATCGCGTATGCAAGTTCCATCTAGAGTATTATAATCATCACCAAAAACAGTTAACTCTTTTCTCATTCCAACAGCTGTCTGGGTAATATAAGGAACTAAATTTTGCGGAACACCTATAGGTAATTCTCCTATTTCTGCTGAAGGGTGAGCTCCTATTGGGTTAAAATAACGCAAAGCAATTGACCTTAAATTATTAGATACTCTAGCTGAATCCTTTATAATTTCTTCTCCAATTTGTTTGGTGTTTCCATAAGGCGATTCTGCTACTTTTACAGGAGCATTTTCAGTAATAGGAAGCTCATCTGCCTGACCATAAACAGTACATGAAGAACTAAAAATAAAGTTGGGAATTTGATACTTTTCTAACGCCTGTAATATATAAACTAAACTAGATATATTGTTTTCATAATACAATAACGGATTTTCTACACTCTCACCAACAGCTTTACTTGCCGCAAAATGAATAACACCTAGAATATCATTATGAACTTCAAAAAAAGAAAAAACAGCAGCTTTATCTCTTACATCTAACTGCTCAAAATAAGGCTTTACACCTGTTATTTTTGCAATACCGTCTAGAACCTCTAAAGAAGAGTTAGACAAATTATCTATTATTAATACTTCATATCCTTTTTGCTGCAATTCTACTACAGTATGAGATCCTATAAAACCTAATCCCCCTGTTACAAGTACCTTCATAATTTCCTATTAATTAAAAAAGCCTTGAAATTTCAAGGCTCTAAAAGTATTTTAAATATACAATTATTTTGTTACAAACTCTATTACTTTACCTGTAATGAATTTAATTTGCTCATCATCTAACTCTGTATGCATTGGTAAAGATATAACCTCTTTTACCAACTGATTTGTAACTACAAAATCTTCTTCATTATAACGATCATCAACATATGCCTTTTGACTATGCAAAGGTATCGGATAATACACACCACACGGAATTCCATTACCATTTAAATGCTCAACTAAAGCATCTCTATCTACTCCTTTTACTTTTAAAGTATACTGGTGAAATACATGGTCTCCAGATCTAACAGGTGTAACTATAGCATCAATAGCCTCAAATGCTTTGTCATATTTAGAAGCCGTTAATTGTCTTGCCGCGTTATACTTATCTAAATTAGGCAATTTAGCACGTAAAACTCCTGCTTGTATCGAGTCTAAACGAGAATTTACCCCCACAACATCATGATGATATCGTTTATACATACCGTGATTTACAATTCCTCTAATAATATGTGCTAATTCATCATCATTTGTAAAAATAGCGCCACCATCTCCGTAGCAACCTAAATTCTTAGATGGAAAAAAAGAAGTTGATGCTACATGACCAATAGTTCCTGCTTTTTTAGAAGTTCCATTTTTAGACGTATAAGTAGCTCCTATTGCTTGGGCATTATCTTCTATAACATATAAATTATGCTTCTCTGCCAATTGCATTATAGCATCCATATTAGCACACTGACCAAACAAATGAACAGGCACTATTGCTTTAGTCTTAGGTGTAATAGCTCTCTCTACAGCATCAACATTTATATTAAAATCATCTGGATTTACATCTACTAAAACAGGTGTTAATCCTAACAAAGCAATTACCTCAACGGTGGCTGCAAATGTAAAATCGGCCGTAATAACCTCATCACCTGGTTTTAACCCAAGCCCCATCATAGCTATTTGCAAAGCATCTGTACCGTTCGCACAAGGAATAACATGCTTAACCTCAAGGTACTCTTCAAGTTCAGCTTGAAAAGCTTTTACTTGAGGACCATTTATATAGGCTGTATTATCTAAAACTTCTTGAATAGAAGTATTCACTTGTTCTTTTATTCCTTCATATTGACCCTTTAAGTCAACCATTTGAATTTTTCTCATCCTATGTCTAATTTCTTATAAGAATTCGTTCAAAAATACAAAAAGCAATCTGTTTTAAACAGCTATTTGAATTAAGAAATGTATTTTAGCTTTGGAAACTTATTAACAAGCCGTTTTGTTTTTTCTATACAACATATTAACTCATATAACCAAATACATTTTAAAGGTCATTGCTTTATTCAATCCTAAAATTAAACTATTTGTTAAAGGGAGAAAACATGTTTTTAAAACTTTAAAAAATACAATATCTACTTCTGATAAAACTATTTGGATCCATACCGCATCCTTAGGCGAATTTGAACAAGGATTACCCATAATAGAAAAACTAAAATTGCAATACCCGACTTATAAAATTATAGTTAGTTTCTTTTCTCCTTCTGGCTACGAGGTAAAAAAAAATAACCCTATAGCAGACTGTATTGTTTATTTGCCTTTGGACACAAAAAAGAATGTAACTCAATATTTAGATTTAGCACAACCTGATCTTGCAATATTTGTTAAATATGAATTTTGGCCTAATTATTTAAACGAACTCAAACAAAGAAACATCCCAACATTATTAGTTTCTGGTATATTTAGAAAGAATCAAATTTTCTTTAAACCATTTGGTAAAGGGATGCGAAAATCATTACATGCTTTTAGCTATTTCTTTGTTCAAAATGAACATTCTAAAGAATTATTAAACTCTATTTCTTTTAAAAATGTTGCTGTAGCTGGCGATACTCGTTACGACAGGGTTTCGGAAATTTTAGAGCGAGACAACTCTTTAGATTTTATTGCTGATTTCAAAGAAAATAAAACTGTTATAGTTTATGGCAGTTCATGGGAAGATGACGAAGCTATTTATTTAGATTTCTTAAACAACTCAACGGGTATTAAACACATTATCGCTCCTCATGATATTAAACCACGTAAAATAGAAAAATTAAAAAAAGGTATTCAAAAATCAGTTGTTTTATATTCTGAAAAAGAAGGTAAAAACTTAGCAAACTATGATGTTTTCATTATAGACACAATTGGCTTATTAACTAAAATATATAGTTATGCTGATATTGGCTTTGTAGGTGGAGCTTTTAAAACGGGACTACATAATGTATTAGAGCCAGCTGTTTTTGGCATTCCTGTAATAATAGGACCTGAATATAATAAGTTCCAAGAAGCCGTAGATTTGGTAAATCAAAAAGGAGTTATTTCTATTAATTCTAAAAATGAATATGAAACCATTATTCAAAAATTAATTACCCATACAGATTACAGAAAAGAAACTGGTAATATCAATGCTAGTTTTATTAAACAACAGTCTGGAGCTACCAATGAAATAGTGAGTTATATCTCTAAAACCCTTAAATAGGATAACCTTATTTTTTTACCAACATTCGCTTAATCTCATTAAGCTTCATTAAAGCTTCAACCGGAGTTAATGTATCAATATCTGTATGAATAATTTCTTCTTTTATATCGTTTAACAACGGATCATCTAAATTAAAAAAGCTTAGCTGCATTTCGTCTTGAGCTGCTTGAAGATTGTCTGTTAACTCTTCAGAAGAATGAGATTTTTCTAACTTCTTTAAAATCTTATTTGCCTTGCGTATTACTTGCTGAGGCATACCAGCCATTTTAGCTACATGTATACCAAAACTATGATGACTTCCTCCTTCTACTAGTTTACGAATAAACAGCACATTATTTTTAGTTTCTTTTACAGACACATTGAAGTTTTTAATCCTATCGAAAGTCTCTGTCATCTCATTTAATTCATGATAATGAGTCGCAAACAATGTTTTTGCCTTAGACGGATGCTCATGCAAGTATTCTGATATCGCCCAAGCTATTGATATACCATCATAAGTACTGGTACCACGACCTATTTCATCTAGTAATACTAAACTACGTTCTGAAACATTGTTCAATATAGAAGCTGTCTCGTTCATTTCTACCATAAAAGTAGATTCTCCCATAGATATATTATCACTAGCACCAACTCTGGTAAAAATTTTATCTACTAAACCAATTCTTGCCGCTTCGGCTGGCACAAAACTTCCCATTTGAGCTAGTAATACAATCAATGCTGTTTGCCTGAGTATTGCCGATTTACCGGACATATTTGGTCCAGTAATCATAATTATTTGCTGCTGATCCCTATCTAGAAAAACGTCATTAGCAATATACGCTTCACCCGGTGGAAGCTGTTTTTCTATAACTGGATGACGTCCATTTTTTATTTCTAAATCAAATGAATCGTCTATTACTGGTAACACATAATTATTTGTTTGGGCTAATTCTGCAAAAGAGCATAAACAGTCTAATTGAGCAATCAAATTTGCATTTTGTTGAACAGATTTTATATAGTTCATCATCCATAATACTAAATCTGTAAATAATTGTTGTTCAAGAACACCTATTTTTTCTTCTGCCCCTAAAATCTTAGCTTCGTATTCTTTTAACTCTTCTGTAATATAACGTTCTGCACTTACCAGAGTCTGCTTGCGAATCCAACTTTCTGGAACCTTATCCTTATGGGTATTTCTTACTTCTATATAATAGCCAAATACATTATTAGAAGCTATTTTTAAAGACGTAATACCAGTAGCTTCTGTTTCGCGAGCTAACATTTTATCTAAATAATCCTTTCCAGAATAGGCTAGATTTCTGTATTCATCTAACTCTTTAGAAACACCCGAAGCAATTGCATTCCCTTTTAAAATATTTACTGGAGCTTCCTCATTTAAGGTTTCTTTTATTTTTGCTCTTAATAAATCGCAACCGTGTAAATTATCACCTATAACTCTTAAAGCTTCATTTTTACAATTAGATGCTAAAGCTTTTATAGGGACTATAGCTTCTAACGAGTTTTTTAATTGAATTACCTCACGAGGACTCACTTTTTGAGTAGCTACCTTAGATATTAAGCGTTCAATATCTCCTATTTGTTTGGTGTAGCTTCTTATTTTATCAAAAGTATCTTGCTCTTTAATTAAATACTCTACTACCTGATGACGCTGTTGTATCTTTGTTGCATTTTTAAGAGGCAATGCTAACCAACGTTTTAACAGCCTTCCACCCATTGGTGAAATAGTTTTGTCTATTACATCTAATAAAGTAACTGCATTAACAGACTGAGAACCATATAGTTCTAAATTACGAACTGTAAAACGATCCATCCAAACATATTCATCTTCTGCTATTCTATTAATAGTTGTGATATGTTCTAATTTATTGTGTTGGGTTTCAGACAAATAGTATAGTACAGCTCCAGAAGCAACAATACCTTCTTGTAAATGTGCTACTCCAAAACCTTTCAAAGAATTTGTCTTGAAGTGATTCGTTAGTGTTTCTTCTGCATAATCGTCGTTAAAAACCCAATCTTCTAAATAAAATGCGTGATAATCTTCGCCAAAAGCTTCTCTAAATGGCAGCTTAAATTGCTTTGGCACCAACACTTCACTAGGTTTAAAGTTTTGAAGTAATTTATCTACATACTCCTCATTTCCTTGAGAAAGTAAAAATTCTCCTGTTGAAACATCTAAAAAAGCAATACCTATATGCCTTTTGGTAAAATGAACAGCCGCTAAAAAGTTATTGCTTTTAGCATGTAGCACTTCATCGTTTAATGCTACACCAGGAGTCACTAATTCTGTCACTCCTCTTTTTACTATCTTTTTAGTTTTAGAAGGATCTTCTAGTTGGTCACAAATAGCAACACGTAAGCCCGCCTTTACTAATTTAGGTAAATACGTATTTAAAGAATGATGCGGAAAACCTGCCAATTCAGTCTTATCTCCACCATTATTTCTATGTGTTAATGTAATACCTAAAATTTGTGCACTTTTAACAGCATCGTCTCCAAAAGTTTCATAAAAATCACCTACTCTAAACAACAACATTGCATCAGGATATTTAGCCTTAATGGTATTGTATTGTTGCATTAACGGGGTGACTTTTTTAGCTTTTGTTGCCAAGAGAATATGATTTAAATTCGTAAAATGCGAATTTAACTATTCTACTTCATATTATGAATTTGAATGAATTGTTTTTGTATACCAACCTTAAAATTAGTGTTAAACACCACATTTACCTATTCTTACGCTTCTAATCGTTTCTAAATTGAATTAAATTTTACTACATTTGGAAACCTCAAAAACCCTATATGTCCTTTGGCATTGTTTTTGTCAACATTGTAAAACAAAAAACAAATAATAAAAGATGAAAAAATTATTATCATTAGTTGTGGCTATAACTCTATTTACTAGCTTCTCTGTTACTGCTCAAGAAACCGAAAAGAAAACTCCTGAAAAAGGAGCTAAAATTGCTTTTGAACAGGAGGTGATTGATTACGGTGAAGTAGCTTATGCTTCTAACGGTGAACGTGAGTTTGTTATTATAAACGAAGGTGATGAACCTTTAATTATTACAAGAGCTAAAGGTTCTTGCGGTTGTACTGTTCCTGTAGCTCCAAAAGAACCTATTATGCCTGGTGAATCTGCTACTATGAAGGTTCGTTACGATACTAAAAGAGGAGGTCAACCTTTTTCTAAAACTATTACCGTTTACTCTAACGCTGTAAACACACCTACTAAAGTTGTAAAAATTAAAGGTAAAGTTTTAGCTAATCCTAACAAGGTTACACTTAAGAATGCACCTGCTACTAAAGCACCTGCTACTAAAGCACCTGCTAAAGCTGTAAACTAATTAAATTAGTAATATAAATTCAAAGCGCTCAAATAGAGCGCTTTTTTTATTCCTCTTTTTTACTGATTTTTGCAAGCATGTTGGGTTGATTACCATTAAAGCATCATAAATACTATTTGATATGAGAAAATTAAAAAACAATGAATTGGGTCGCAAAAATATTGCTGAATTTAAGGATGCTAAAAAAACTCCTATCATCGTTGTTTTAGACAATGTAAGAAGCTCTAATAATGTCGGTTCTGTTTTTAGATCTAGTGATGCTTTTTTAATTGAAAAGATTTATCTATGTGGTATCACCGCTACTCCACCTAATAAAGATATTCAAAGAACCGCTTTAGGAGCAACCGATTCTGTTGAATGGGAATATGCAAAAGACACCCTAGTTATTGTAGAGAAATTAAAGTCAGAAGGTTTTTTTGTTGCTTCAATAGAACAAGCAGAAAATGCAGTAATGCTAAATAATTTTAGTCCAGAATCAGGCCAAAAAATTGCCATAGTATTGGGTAATGAGGTTAAAGGAGTACAACAAGAAATAGTTAGTAATTCTGACACCTGTATAGAAATACCTCAACTAGGAACTAAACACTCTTTAAATATATCTGTTAGTTGTGGCATTGTATTGTGGGATTTGTTTAATAAAATAACTAATTAAAAAATCTATTTATTTTTAATTTACTAATCTAAAAATGCTTTTCAACTCTTTTGATTTTGCTTTATTTTTACCAATAGTATTTATTACTTATTGGTTAATCCCTAGCAAAAAAATAAATCTTCAGAATGCATTTATAGTTCTTGCTAGCTACTTTTTTTATGGTTGTTGGGATTGGAGATTCTTATCGCTTATTATATTTAGTACTGTTTTAGACTACACTATAGGTATCTACCTTAACAACGAAAAAAGCAAGAAGAAAAGAAAGGCTTTATTATGGCTTAGTATAATAGTAAACTTAGGCTTTTTAGCTGTTTTTAAATACTATAATTTCTTTATCGACAACTTTGTTGAAGTATTCTCAATATTTGGCATAAAACTAAATATTACTTCTTTACAAATTATATTACCAGTAGGAATTAGTTTTTACACTTTTCAAACCTTGAGTTATACTATAGATGTGTATAAAAATAAACTAAATCCAACTAAAAACTTTTTTGCTTTTTCTGCTTTTGTGAGTTTCTTTCCTCAACTAGTAGCTGGCCCCATAGAAAGGGCTACTAATTTACTACCTCAGTTTCATTTTAAAAGAACTTTTAATTACAACAAAGCAATAGATGGTCTTAGACAAATTTTATGGGGTTTATTTAAAAAAATAGTTATTGCAGATAATTGTGCTGAATATGCCAATTACATTTTTAACAATTCAGAGCAATTTAATGGTAGTACTTTATTTTTAGGTGCAATCTTTTTTGCTTTTCAAATTTATGGTGATTTTTCTGGCTATTCAGATATTGCTATTGGTACTTCTAGGCTATTCGGTTTTCATTTAAAACAAAACTTTGCTTTTCCTTATTTTTCAAGAGACATTGCTGAGTTTTGGAGACGTTGGCATATGTCTTTATCTACCTGGTTTAGGGATTATTTATACATTCCTTTAGGAGGCAGTAAAGGGAGTACCGTTAAAAAAATTCGCAATGTGTTTATTATTTTTATCGTAAGTGGTTTTTGGCATGGTGCTAATTGGACTTTTATTGCCTGGGGAACTATAAATGCTCTCTATTTTTTACCACTAATGCTTTTTAATAAGAATAGGAGAAATACCAATATTGTAGCTGAGGGAAAACTATTACCTACATTTTCTGAAATCTTAAGTATAGTGATTACATTTTCAATTACAGTTTTAGCTTGGATATTTTTTAGAGCCGAAAATATCTCTCATGCATTTGGTATCTTAAATAAAATATTTTCATCGTCTTTTTTATCAGTCCCACAAAAGAAACCAATAGAGCTTTTTTACTTAATTATTTTCTTTTTAATAATAGAATGGCTGGGTAGAGAAAAACAATATGCATTAGAAAACTTACAGTTAAAATGGAATGTAATTTCTAGGTGGTTTTTCTATTTAACCATTATAGTATTAATTTATTTTTTTAACGGCCAACAACAAGAATTTATCTATTTTCAATTTTAACTATGCGTAAATTTGTAACTCGTTTAATATTATTCTTTTTTGTTGTTTTTCTTATTAACCAAGGTGCTAATTGGATATTAGAAAAGCCTGTGCGCAACGCTATAAAAAACAAAACTCATAAAAAGTTTTTAAAATGGAATGACATACAAAATACTGAGAATAAATATGATATAATATTTTTAGGATCTAGTCGAGGTTATTGTGCTTACAACCCTATTATTATAGACAGTATTACAAATAGCAATTCGTACAATATGTGTACAGGTTCACAAAATATTACAGAAAGTTATTATTTGCTAAAAGAAATTCTAGAACATCAAAAACCCAAAGTCGTTTTTTTCGATTTATTTTATAATTCAATCAAATCTTCTCCAGATTATTACCATATATTATCAAACGCTCGTTTTTTGTCTACACACAACAAATTAGATCTTATTATTAATGGTTTTGGATTTGATGGAGTGGTTAATTACACTTTCCCTCTTATAAGTCAAAAACCTTATTTTAAAAATAGCCTTTTAAATTCATTTAATGATACTGTTGCAGTAACAAAGAGTAATTGGACTAAAGGTTTTTTAAACAGCAAAGAAGTAGTGAGTGATGCATCTATAAAAAACTTTTCAAAAATTAGTCATTTTAAAGACCTAAAAAAAGAAAAGAAACAACTTATATATTCTTTAAATTTAATTGCCAATCTGTGCCAAGAAAGCAATGTAAAATTCATTTGTTTAAGAGCCCCATATCCAAATTCGAGATTACAGATGAGTAAAGAAACAGATTTAATTACCACAACTCTTTATCAACAAGCGTGTACCGAATTAAGTATTCCTTTTTACGATTTTAATTACCTAGACAATACTAATTATCAGGATAGTTATTTTACCGATTTACACCATATGAATACTAACGGAGCTAATGCAGTTTCTAATGTTTTAGGCCATTTAATTAACAACTCTATTTTTTCAGAATAGTATTTTTTTTTACATGAAATATTTAACCTTAGTCTTTTTTTTTAGTTTCTTGAGTTTTTCTCAAAATCAAGAAGCAAAAATATTTTTTAACGACGGTGAAACTTTCGAAGGTTTTGCCTCAATAACTGGTAACAACAAAATAAAATTCAGGTTAAATTTAGAAGATGAACCAACAAAATTTTCGTCTAATGAGATTTCTAGAGTTGAATTTTATGGACTATATACTGAAGCTATCTTTGAATATGTTAAACTAAATAATCAATATAATTTACTACAAGTATTGACTGAAGGTGAAGTAACTCTTTATGCAGAAGTTAAAACTAGTTGGAGTGTTTTATTTCTTAATTTAAACACATTTGGAGCAGGTCAATATTCTGACACTAATTTTTTTACGCTTTATTTAATAAACAAAAAATTCCCAAAGCCTTTTAACAAAAATCCATTTGTAGGTTGGAAGAAAAAAATGATGGAATATTTTAGTGATTGCGATGAACTAGTACGAAAAATTAAAGCCAACGAATTTAACAGGAATGATCTGAAAGAAATAGTGGAGTATTACAATGACTTTTGTACTGACTTATAAGCTTTTTATATAACATCTAAACTTTTATATTTATTTTTATAACATAATAAGTACATGTCATCAACAAATTATGAACCATAAAAACATAGTATACATAGGAAGAAGTTTAGATGGCTATATTGCTGATAAAAACGGAGAGTTAGATTGGTTAGATTTAATCCCGAATCCAGACAATATAGAAATGGGATACTCTGACTTAATGGATGAAGTTGATGCAATAGTCATGGGTAGAACTACCTTTGAAACAGTTCTTGGATTTGATATCGATTGGCCCTACCAAAAACATGTTTTTGTTTTAAGCAATTCTATTAAGGAAATTCCAGACAACCTAAACGAGAAAGTAACCATCTTAAATGGGAAACTAAACGAAATTCTGAAATCTATACATGAAAAAGGGTATCATAATTTATATATAGACGGAGGAAGAACCATTCAGAATTTTTTAAAGGAAGATTTAATAGACGAATTAATTATAACAACCATTCCTATTTTATTAGGAGGTGGTTTCCCTTTATTTGGAGAGTTAGACAACCCTCTAGAGTTTGAACACATAGAATCAAAAGTATTCTTAAATCAGTTAGTTCAGGATAAATATCGAAGAAAAAAATGATTAATAGATTAAATGATCAATCTATTTTTTCGACACTACGGAAACATTTTATCAAAAAAACAAACGACTGAAAAACAAACACTTAACACGTATTTCTCTTGAATATTTCGTATCTTTTTATTCTAGACTAGAACTATAAAAGTATTGAATATTATGAAAAATAAGATTACCATTCTTAACCTCTTGAATATTTTATCTAAGGACAATTCAAACATATCTTGGAAAATTAGATGTCTTTATAGTAATGGATTAGACACAACTATCAATCAAATAGAATTGTCTACCAATAAAAGTAACAATCTAATGGGCAAATTAGTATATCAAGTAGAAACAGGAAACGTTTCTTTACTTTCTTTTAGATCTCTTAAAAAAAGAGATTCTTTAACAATTACAGATGCTCTAACAGATATAATTTACTACTTCAAAAAAAATTAAAAAGTCATCTTTTCATTAACTAAATAATAAAAAGATGACAATATTATAAACGTTATTCTAAATCGAATCTATCTAGGTTCATCACTTTAGCCCAAGCAGCAACAAAATCGTTTACAAAACGCTCTTCTCCATCATCTGCTCCATAAACTTCACAAACGGCCCTTAACTCTGTATTAGAACCAAATATTAAATCTGCTCTTGTTCCGTAAAATTTCATTGCTCCAGTAGCTCGATCTCTACCAATAAACTCATTATCTTCTGAATTTGCTGCTTTCCAGGTTAGAGAAAAATCTAAAACATTACTAAAAAAATCATTGGTTAGGTGTCCAACATTTTCTGTAAACACTCCATGCTTAGATCCATTATAATTGGCCCCTAAAACTCTTAGTCCACCAACTAAAACCGTCATTTCTGGAATAGACAGTGTTAATAAATTAGCTTTATCTACCAATAAATCTTCAGCAGCTACATTAAGTTTCGAATTCTGATAATTTCTAAATCCATCAGCCAATGGTTCCATATGACTGAACGATTCTAAATCTGTTTGCTCCTGAGTAGCATCTCCCCTTCCTTGTGAGAAAGAAACATTTACATGATATCCAGTTTTTCTAGCAGCTTCTTCAATTCCTGCATTTCCTGCTAATACAATTAAATCGGCCATAGAAATTGTTTCACTAAACTCTTTTTGAATGCTTTCCAATACATTTAAAACTTTATTCAACTCTTCTGGATTATTCACTTCCCAGCTGCGCTGTGGCTCTAAACATATTCTTGCTCCATTGGCTCCTCCACGCTTATCTGAACCTCTAAAAGTAGAAGCAGAAGCCCAAGCAGTTTTAACCATTTCTGAAATAGACAATTCAGAATCTAAAATCATTTTCTTTAAAGAATTAATATCAGTCTCGCTTAAAGTATAATTTACTTTTGGCACCGGATCTTGCCAAATTAATTCTTCTGAAGGCACTTCTGGCCCTAAATAACGATCAATAGGTCCCATATCTCTGTGGGTTAACTTAAACCAAGCGCGTGCAAATGCATCTTCAAAGGCAGCATGATCTTTATGAAAACGTTCTGAAATCTCTCGATAGGTAGGATCCATTTTTAAGGCCATATCTGCAGTAGACATCATTAAAGCTTGTTTTCCGTTTGGATCTCCAGCCTTAGGTGCCATTCTAGCATTAGAAGCAGCCGTAGGCGTCCATTGATGCGCTCCTGCTGGACTTTTAGTTAATTCCCAATCATAATTTAACAATACATCAAAATAATCATGGTCCCATTGAGTAGGATTTGGAGTCCACGCTCCCTCTAGACCACTCGTAATTGTATCATCTAATACTCCAGTCCCAAAAGAGTTTTTCCAGCCTGTACTCATTTCTTCAATAGAAGCTCCATGTGGTTCAACCCCCACATACTTATCAGGATCTGCAGCACCATGGGCTTTACCAAATGTATGCCCACCCGCTACTAAAGCTACTGTTTCCTCATCATTCATTGCCATTCTACCAAAAGTAATCTTAATATCATGAGCCGATTTTAATGGATCAGGTTCTCCGTTTGGACCTTCAGGGTTTACATAAATCAATCCCATATGCACTGCTCCTAAATGACCTTCTAACTCACCATCTCCAGTATCGTATCTATCATCATTACCTAACCACTGATTTTCACTACCCCAATAAATATCTTGTTCTGATTCCCATACATCCTCTCGTCCGCCAGCAAAACCAAAAGTTTTAAACCCCATAGACTCTAGTGCACAGTTCCCTGCTAAAATCATTAAATCTGCCCATGAAATTTTATTTCCATATTTCTTTTTAATGGGCCATAATAATAATCGTGCCTTGTCTAAATTCCCATTATCTGGCCAACTATTTAATGGTGCAAAACGATGGGTTCCAGATCCAGCTCCCCCTCTACCATCACCCACACGATAAGTTCCAGCACTATGCCAAGCCATTCGTATCATTAGCCCTCCATAATGACCATAATCTGCAGGCCACCAGTCTTGAGAATCTGTCATTAAATTAACTAAATCTTGCTTTAATGAATTATAATCCAAGCTATTAAAAGCTTCTTTATAATTAAACCCTTTACCCATTGGGTCATTTTTTAAAGCATTTTGACGAAGAATATTTAACTTTAATTCATTGGGCCACCAGTCTCTATTGGAGGTTCCTCCTCCGGCTGGCTTTTTTTGTATACTAAGAAAGGGGCATTTGTTTTGTTCGTTAGCTGATAAGTTTTTCATTTGTATTGATTTTGTTTAGCGTTTCTTTCAAATTTACAACAAAATCATTGTTTTTAATAATCTAAAAAACTTATTACCAAATAGATACAATTTATCCTAACAATTGAATCAACACTTTTAAGTAATCTTCTCTACTCTTTACAAAATCTAAATCAGATACATCTATTACCTTAACATTTAATTTGGGTTGAGATTTCATAAACTCAACATAACCTTTGTTTAGCTTTTCTAAATATTCTGGCTGTATGTTTTGCTCATATTCTCTACCTCTCTTTTTTATATTTTGTAATAATCTTTCCGTATTTTGATATAAATACACATACAAATCGGGTTGTTGCATGTCTTTATAAATCACATTAAAAAACTTACGATACAAGCCAAATTCATCTTCTGGTAAAGTTACTTTAGCAAAGGTTAATGATTTAGAGATATGGTAATCTGACACCATAAAATCGGCAAATAAATCGTATTGAGCAATATCATCAGAAAGTTGCTGATATCTATCTGCCAAAAAACTCATTTCTAGCGGAAAAGCAAAACGTTGCTGATCTTCATAAAATTTTGGCAAAAAAGCATTATCTGCAAAACGTTCTAAAATTAATTTGGCTTTAAAATCTTGAGAAATCATTGTTGCCAAAGATGTTTTACCACAACCTATATTTCCTTCTATAGCAATAAAGTTATATTTACTAAGATTAAAATCATTTGGCGGATTGTTTAAACACTCACTTAGTTTTATTGGTAGATCCGTATCTAAACAAGCTTCTTTCAGTGCTAATACAGTTTTCTCTGTAACAGGGTGTTTGAATTCTTTAGCTATATCTGCCAAAGGAGTTAACACAAAATTACGCTTATCTATATCTTTATGCGGAATTGAAAGCTTATTAGTCCTTACTACCTTATCATTAATAAATAAAATATCGATATCGATTACTCGAGCTTGATACCCAGATGTAGTTTTTTCTTTTCTACCTAACTCAATTTCTATTTGTTGAAACTTAATAAGTAATTCTTCAGGAGATAAGAAACTTGTAATCTCTATACAACAATTTAAAAAATCATCACTTTCAAATCCCCACGATGGTGTTTCATAAACTGGTGAAACCTGAATAACATTTCCTACTTGTTCAAATATTTTATCTACTGCCAATTGCAGGTTTTGCAATCGGTTTCCTTGGTTGGTTCCTAAAGAAAGAAATATTTTTTGTAACAAATTCAAAAAACGACAGACTTACAGTTTAACAAAATTGAGTAGCTCACAAAACTACCATTTTTTAACGTATAAATTTTTTAAACTTAAATAAAAAACAAATGAATTTTTTGAAAAGAGTTTTAGCAACTATTGTAGGAATATTTGTATTTATAGGGCTTTGCTTTGTAATGCTTATGATTATCGGAGCTATTGCAGGTGGAGGAAGTGACGATAAAGTGAAAATAAAAGAAAATACGGTTTTAGAATTAAATTTAGACCAAGCTATTCCTGATTACAAGCCTAAATCTGAAGAAGATAAAATCTTTAACGAGCTATTTGGAAAAGAAGGCCATAATGATTTATTCGATATTATTTCAGCTATAGAGTATGCATCTAAAGATGAAAACATTAAGGGTATCAGTATAAAAAACTTAAACTTACAAGCTGGTATGGCTCAAACTAAAGCCTTACGTGATGCTTTAAAAGAATTTAAAAACACTGGTAAATTTATTGTTGCCTATGGAGATATTATTAGCCAAAAAGCATATTATTTAAATTCTGTTGCTGATTCTATTTACTTAAATCCTGTGGGAGCTTTAGACTTTAAAGGATTATCGTCTGAGATACTATATTATAAAGACTTTCAAGAAAAGTACGGTCTAAAAATGGAAGTTATCAGACATGGTAAATATAAAAGTGCTGTAGAACCTTATTTAGCTCAAGAAATGAGTGAAGCTAACAGAGAGCAAATTTCTGTTTTCTTAAACTCTATTTGGTCTAATATGAAAAATGAAATTAGTGAAAGCAGAGGAGTTTCTGTAGCTCAATTAGATACTATTGCCGACAACTTATTAACCCGTACAGCTACAAAAGCGGCAGATAGCAAATTAATAGATAAAGTTGCTTATGTAGATGAATTTAATGATGCTATTAAAAATAGATTAGGTGTTGAAGAAGATAAAGATGTAGAAACTGTTAGCATATATAAATACGCTAAATATGCTGCAGGAAAAATACGTAGCAAAAAAGCAAAAATTAAAGATAAGATTGCTGTTATATATGCACAAGGTCAAATTATGTATGGTGAAGGTGATGAGAAAACGATTGGACAAGGTTCTATAAACAAAGCTTTAAAAGATGCGCGTGAAGACGAAAAAATTAAAGCCGTTGTTTTACGTGTTAACTCTCCAGGGGGGTCTGCACTGGCTAGTGAATTAATTTGGAGAGAAATTGAGCGTACAAAAGCTGTTAAGCCTGTTATTGTTTCTATGGGTAACTTAGCTGCTTCTGGAGGATATTACATTGCTTGTAATGCTGATAAAATTATTGCAGAACCAAGTACTATTACTGGTAGTATAGGTGTATTTGGAACCTTACCTAATGCTCATGAATTTATGAATAACATAGGTATCAATGCAGAAAGTGTTCAAACTAACAAAAATGCTATAACTTACAGTTTCTTCGAACCGTTATCTCAAGAACAACACGATGTAATTAAAGAAGGGGTAGTAGATATTTACAACTTATTTGTTAAACGAGTGGCAGATGGTAGAAAGATGACTCCTGAAGCTGTAAACGAAATAGCACAAGGTAGAGTTTGGACTGGTTCTGATGCTTTGAACATTGGTTTAGTAGACGAAATAGGAGGACTAGACATCGCTTTAAAATATGCTGCTGAAGCTGCAGAATTAGAAGATTATAAAGTTAAAGAGTTACCTCATTATGAAAAAGATTTCGAAAAAATGCTATCTGGTTTTGGATTTGTTCAAACAAAAGAAAGCTTATTAAAAGAAGAGTTGGGTGCTCGTAATTACGAAATCATGCAAAAAATGAAGAATATTACTAAGATGGAAGGAGCGCAAATGTTACTACCATACGATTTAAATATTCAGTAATAAAAATTTATACAAACATTATAAGCGTCTACTACACTTACCTTAGTAGGCGTTTTTTTTTATAAAAATGAAAATTAACACTCATAAACCTACTGTAATTTGGATTCTAATTATTATAGGTATTGCTGCCTTATTATACAGAACAATTGGCTGGCTTTTTAACTTAGAATTACCCTATTCAGAAACAGCTAAGCAAATTACTCGAACAGCAGGTTTTCTGTATATATTCTATATGATTGTAACCGAATTTAAAAATAAGAAAGCCGCTAAATAGCGGCTTTCTTATTTTATTTTTTGGCTTGCTCTTTTATCATTTTAATTTCCTCTTCCATTTTTCTTATTCTGAATTTATCTTGATAATGAAAAACTACATGCCCCAGTAAGCACACAAATACGTATCCTAAAAAAAAATACAATACTAAAGTAAGGTAATCTGTACCTGCTCTTTCCATAATACTTTTTCTATTTTGGTGTGTTCCATAATGACTAGAACCAGAATACATAGGACATAAAAACGAAAATGCGACTCCAAAAAGCAATGCCTTTACAAAGTTTCTTTTTAAAAAACCAGTACTCTCTTTTATTCTATCTATCTTAAGATTTAATACGTATATTTTTCTTTCTTGTAGCTCTGTCATTTATCTATATTTTACAACCTTACTTTTACTGGCGAGCATACGTACTCACTTCTGTTTGAGCAGGGTCTGTATAAGTTTCTGTAACTGTAAAGGTATTATTATTATTAGAAAATGATAGAGTAACTTGATTAGTTTCTCCTGAATTTGTGATTGCATAAACACCACTAGAAATCCTAGACCAAGTTCCACTTGTTAACTCATCTAACACACAATCATTACCACTTTCAACAAGGTTTTCGCTAGTATATTCGCCATTTGAACTAAATATTAAATCTTCTTCTAAGTCACATCCTAATTCAGAGGCATTAAGTGGAGTTCCATCTACAGATTGAGCTGTTAAACGCCAATTACCTATAATTGGGTCTTGTGAGCTACCAGATGAGTCATCACTAGAACATGATAATAATGTAGCTGTAGCTACAAATAGAGTAAAAATTCCTTTTTTCATTTTTTAATATTTAAAGTTGTTTAACTAGTTACAATTTTAATCATTTCTTACCAAAAAAATAAATTATCTTTATTCTTATGAATTCAAAAAAGCAAAGACAAGCATATACTATCTACCTTTATTTAGGAGCACTTTTTATTACCTCTTTGGTTGTCTGCAATCTTATTTTTCAGAAATTTTTTGCGTTTAAACCTTTTCCTATTACCATCTTTGGAGAAGAATTATTCGAACTTTCTGTCGGTTTACTGCCCTACCCAATAACTTTTTTAATTACCGATATTGTTTCTGAAATTTATGGGAAACAAAAAGCTAACAATCTTGTAAAAGCTGGTTTATTTGCTTCTGTCTTCTCTTTATTAATAGTATTTATAAGTCAGTCTGTTAATGCCGTATCATGGTCTCCAGTTAACAATGAAACTTTTAATAAAGTTTTTGGGAACGCTACCATAGCAGTATTTGCATCTATGCTAGCTTATTTATTTGCCCAATTTATAGATGTACACTTATATCATTTCTGGAAAAAACTAACCAAAGGGAAACATCTTTGGTTGCGTAATAACTTTTCTACTTTTAGTTCTCAATTAATAGACACTCTCGTTATTTTACTCTTACTATGCAATGCCGATATCATTGCTTGGGAACGTTTCTGGGGATTGCTAATTAGCGGATTTCTTTTTAAAATAATGGTTGCTATACTAGATACTCCTTTACTATACATATCTACTTACTTATTTAGAAAATATTTTGGTCTAGAATTTGGCGAAGAATTAACATTAGACAACTGATTTTAAGCTATTTTTGTAACTACAGAGTTGTCATATAAAATTTGTTTTAAGACCTCATCAAATAAATCAAGTAACGCTTTTGATTAAACTCGCTAGAGTTGCTAGTCAATTCAAACTAACAGTATAAAATAACTATTTTCAATTCATGAAAAAAGCTTTTAAAATATTCGGAATCTTATTTCTACTTCTCATTATCACTGCTGTAGCTGCTCCTATTGTATTTAAAGATAAATTTGCTGGCATGATTAAAACCTTAATCAATAAACAAATTAACGCCCAAGTAGATTTTGACGATGTTGATATTAGTTTAATTAATAATTTTCCTAAAGCCAGTTTACAAATTGAAGGGTTGAGCATTACTAACTTTGAACCTTTTAAAGGTGACACCTTATTTTATGCCAAAGAAATAGGTTTAACCATGCCGTTATCTGGTTTAACAAAGACAGCAGAAGATGCTATTACTATAAACGCTTTTACTATTGATGAAGCTTTGGTTAATATTATTTCTAATAAGAATGGAATTACTAATTACGATATAGCCAAAAAGAAAGAAAACAAACAACCTACTAAAACAGAAGATACTAACGCAAAAGGTTTTGCTTTTACTGTAGAAGAATATGCTATTAATAACAGTACTGTTAATTATATAGATGAATCCTCTAATTTAAAGTTAGCTTTAGCAAATTTAAATCATAAGGGAGCAGGAGATCTATCTGCTGCTAAAACTACACTCAACACCCTAACAGACGGCACTATATCTTTAAATAAAGGAGTTAGTAATTATTTAGACAACCATTCACTTTCATTAGAAGCCGATTTAGACATTGACCAAGAAACTGGTAAAATTAGTTTTTTAGAAAATACGTTTAAACTAAACCAGCTGGCTTTAAAATTCAATGGTTTTGTAAAAAACACTGAAGAGACCGAAGTAGATATTAAATTTAACACTCCTACTTCTGATTTTAAAAACTTTATTGCTGTTTTACCTAAGCAGTACTCAAAAAACATTAATAGCATAAAAACAAACGGAAGTTTTGCTATTAATGGTGATGTAAAAGGAAAGATTACAGAAACTACTATTCCTAATTTTAATATTCAAGTAAACTCTAAAAACGCCTCTTTTAAATATCCTGATTTACCTAAAAAGGTAGAAAATATTAACCTAATTGCCGCCATTAGCAATACTACAGGCAATATAAACGACACCTTTTTAGATCTTGAAAAGCTTTCTTTACAAATAGATCAAGATGTATTTCATGCACAAGGAAAGATAACTAATTTACCTTCAGACAACAGGTATGTAAGTGCTAAACTAGATGGTACTTTAAATTTAGCTAACTTGTCTCAAGCTTATCCGGTTGTTCTAGAAAACGATTTAAAGGGAATTGTAAAAGCTAATTTACAAACCGCTTTTTCACAAAAAGCTATAGAAGACAACCAATATGAAAAAATTAAGAATAATGGTAATTTTAGTGTATCTGGATTTGAATTCGCATCTAAAGATATTGTAAACCCAATTAATATTTCAGAAGCTAAAGTTGATTTTACGCCTAGTTCTGTTAACCTAGAAAAGTTCGATGCCACTAGCGGCAGTAGCGATTTTAAAGCCAACGGAACCATAGATAATTTGTTTGGATTCTTGTTTAGCGATAAAAAATTAAAAGGAGATTTTAAAGTGAACTCTCAATTATTTAAAGTTGATGATTTTATGGTTGATAATACAGAAGATGGTAATGATTCTGAAAACACTCAGAAAAAATCTGAAAAAGGAGAAGGTTTAAAGATACCTGCGTTTTTAGATGCTAAAATTACCGCTAATGCTAAAAAGGTAATTTATGACAACCTAACACTTAACAACCTAAAAGGAGACTTAGTAATTAAAGACGAAACAGCCTCTTTACAGAATTTAACTACAGATATGTTTGATGGCAGAATGGCTATAGATGGAAACATATCTACCAAAAACGAAACTCCAACCTTTGCTTTAGACTTAGGTATCGATAAGTTCGATATTAGTAAATCGTTTAAAGGAATGGATTTGTTAACTAGTTTAGCTCCTATTGCAAAAATGGTTCAAGGAAAATTAAATACCAATTTAAAGTTATCGGGTAATTTAAATAAGGAGTTTTCTCCAGACTTAAACTCATTAACTGGTAATGCCTTGGCAGAAATTTTAACAACCAAAGTTGTTCCTGAAAACTCTAAAGCGTTGAATTTATTAAACGATAAATTACCTTTTATAGATTTAGATAAATTGGATTTAAAAAACTTAAAATCTGCTCTTAGTTTTAAAGAAGGCAAAGTAAACATTAGTCCGTTCGATGTAAAGTACGATGATATTACTATTACAATAGCGGGTGGCCATGGTTTTGATAATAGTTTAGGGTATACAGCTACTTTTGATGTTCCTGCTAAATATTTTGGTAATGAGGTAAGTGGTTTATTATCTAAATTAAACGAAGAAGATATTAAAGATGTAAAAGTACCTGTAACTGCTAACATTAATGGTTCTTTTAGCCAACCAAGCGTTAAAACCGATTTAAAAAACTCTGTTAGCAATTTAACCAAACAATTGGTACAGATTCAAAAAGATAAATTATTAGGTCAAGGTACAGATGCTGTTAAGGATGTTCTAGGTGGCTTGTTAGGAGGAGGAAACAACAACCAAGAAACCGATTCTACTAGTAATAGCTCAGATAGTAACAATGGAGCCGTTAAAGACCTGGCCAACGATGTAATTGGTGGTTTGTTTGGCAAAAAGAAAAAAGATAGTACGGAGAAAAAGTAAACTAAAAACTATTATTTATAGAAGTTCATCTTTTCTAAGCTTTTCTATAAAATCATTCAGGTACTCCTCGTTTTCACAACCAACCTGTTTAAACGACAACTTCAATATAGCATAGTTAACATCAAATATAAACTTGCTATCATTATTATTGAGTTGTATAAAACGACTTGGTTTATTTGATAGTTTTTTAGATTCTATTTTCAATAAGACTTTACTAGAAAGAGGAATATCTATTATTGCTATTTCTTCAATATTAGGGTTAAAATATTCATTTATTTTTCTTCTTTGAACGAAAGATGATTTGTCTCCGATTAAAAAATAATCATCACTAGTTATTTGTAATATATCAAATCTAATGTCTCCCATCTTATCAAACACACTTTCAACAAAATCTTTATATGAAGTTAAGTTAGAATAGTTAACTTTTCCCAATTCTTCTTTTAGGAGCTTCAACTCACACTTTAAATCTGGGGCTGCAATTGGCATTAATTCTTCAAAAAAAGGTTTGAAAATTGTATTGTCTGTATTTTTTTTATCTATTGGGTGCCTTAAATATCCAGCGATACCATATTTAGCTATATAAACAACACTATCCTCTATCTCCTCTAAATTAGCATGATTACTATTAATTATAGATTTAATTATATTAAAGTGCTTTAAAAAATCATTTTCGAAATTTAGGTTAAGCTCTTTTTCCAGAGTTCCATGGTCTATAACACCATTTTCAATTTTAGAATTACAATCTTTTTCCCTAAAAATAGATTTTGGAGCCATTCTACTAAAATGATTATCACATTCTTTATCATAAAGAAAAATTCTATTCAAATCATCATTGTAAAAATTCTTAATTTGACATTCGGATACAAAATGGTGCTTTCTTGGTATACTCATCTTTTAACTATACTCTATCTTTAATCAAAGGTATTACTAATTCACACTCAAACTAACCACCACTCCTTCGTTATTACGAACATTAAAAACAGTTTGATCTTCAAAAATTAAGTATTGCCCTTTTATACCTTTTAACACTCCTGTATATTCAGGGGTTTTAGTAAGGTTTAAACTCTTTAACTTAACTGGATATTGCTCTACCGGAAAATTTAGCACGTATTCTTTTTCTTGTGCCAAAGTATATTCTTTAATCTCTTCTGGCAAATAACCAATCAGTTCTTCTTTTTTAGCCATTAAATCTTCATCAGGAACTTCGTTCTTCAGCATAGCTCTCCAATTAGTTTTATCGGCTACATAATTTTTCAAAGCTACCTCTGCAATACCTGCTAAATAACGATTCGGTACTTCTACAATAGGTAGGGCTTTACTCGCTCCTTGATCTATCCATCTAGTAGGCACTTGCTTCTTTCTAGTTACCCCTACCTTAATGTTACTGCTTAATGCTAAATATACAATATGTGGTTGCAACTGAGCTTGCTTTTCAAATTCTAAATCTCTATCCTCAATGCCTAAATGAGCAGTAGATTTTTCTGGATGCATAATCCATTCACCAGCCTGTGGAGCATCATAAAAACACGACTTACAAAAGCCTTGCCTATATAATTGTTTGTCTTTTGCACAACTCATACATTGATACTTTTCAAAAGAAATAGTGATCGATTTGTTAAGTAACTGATTCATATTCAATACATCATTATTAAAATCTAGATAGTATTGTACTGTATCTTGTAAACCGGTTTGCATTTTCTTTAGTACACCTTGGTATTGCATATTGAGATTTTTCTGTTATTTTTATGCTAAAGATAAATTATTTATGCCAATTCCGTTAGTTAATTCTGTTGTCTCTTGGTTTTTAAAAAAGAGAATTCACCAAATAGAATTCTTTATTAAATACCCAAACGAAGTACAACACGAGTTATTATTTGGATTGTTACAAAGAGCTAAACATACAGAAATTGGCAAGCAGTACGATTTTGCTTCTATTAAAACATACGAGGAGTTTGCCAACAGATTACCCATTGTAAATTACGAAGATGTAGAACCTTTAATAGAGAAAAACAGACAAGGTAAGCAAAGTATTATTTGGGATTCTCCTATAAAAATGTTTGCAAAATCTAGCGGAACCACCAATGCTAAAAGTAAATTTATTCCTGTTAGCGAAGATTCTTTAGAAGATTGTCATTACAAAGCCAGTAAAGATTTATTGTGTTTGTACTTAAACAACAACGAAGACTCTAAACTATTTACAGGAAAAGGGTTACGCCTAGGCGGCAGTAAAGAATTGTATAAAAATAACGGAACTTCTTTTGGAGACTTATCGGCTATACTTATAGACAACATGCCTTTTTGGGCAGAGTTTAGTTCTACCCCTAGCAGTAAAGTTTCTTTAATGGACAACTGGGAAGTAAAAATGCAAGCCATTGTAGAAGAAACCATAAAAGAAGACGTTACCAGTTTGGCTGGTGTGCCTTCTTGGATGTTGGTTCTACTTAACAAAACCTTAGAAACAACCAACAAAAAAAACTTATTAGAAGTTTGGCCTAATTTAGAAGTATACTTTCATGGTGGTGTAAGCTTTAATCCTTACAGAGATCAATATAAAAGCTTACTACCGAGTAATTCTTTTAAATACTACGAAATTTATAATGCTTCAGAAGGCTTTTTTGCAATTCAAGATCAAAATAACTCTAGTGAATTATTGCTAATGCTTGACTATGGTATTTTTTATGAATTCATACCTATGGATACTTATGGCACAATAAATCAAAAAGTTATTCCACTAGATGCTGTAGAATTGAATAAAAATTATGCTGTTATTATTACTACTAATGGTGGATTATGGCGTTATAAAATAGGTGATACTGTTCGTTTCACATCTATTAGTCCGTACAGAATTAAAGTATCAGGCAGAACAAAGCATTATATTAATGCTTTTGGTGAAGAATTAATTATTGAAAATACAGATGAAGCATTAAAAATAGCTTGCCAGAAAACCGACAGTGAGATCATAGATTATACTGCTGCACCAATTTTTATGAATGGTAAAGAAAAAGGAGCTCATGAATGGATTATAGAGTTTAAAAAACAGCCAAATAATATAAACCAATTTACAGAGCTATTAGATAATGCCTTAAAATCTTTAAATTCTGATTATGAAGCCAAGCGTTTAAACAATATGACCTTAAACCCACCTACTTTACACATAGCTAAACCTAAATTATTTTATAATTGGCTTAAAAGTAACAACAAACTTGGTGGTCAAAATAAAATCCCTAGGCTTTCTAACTCACGAGAATTTCTTGAAACACTATTAAAAAGCAACAACTTTAACGATTAACGGTAAAATTATTCCGCTAAAAGGTGCATTTCGTCGAAAAAACACCTTTAGATAGATTTTTACTAAGTTTAAACAGTATTGATCTAAAAAATACAAAATAACCAAACATCAATTAATTTTACTACACTTTACACAATAATTAGACGTAAAAACTAAAAAATCATCATTTGTTAATTTTAATTTCTTTTGAAACACACAAGTTAAGTTCTGACTTTCAGTTTGTTAACATTTGTTTTTAAACTATTTTAGCCCTCCCAAAACTACCTACTTATACAATTAACGTAAAGACTTATTAGGGTTTATAACACCCGAACTGTTTAGTGATAACAAATTTAAGTTAGATTATTATGATGAAGACTACTCTTTTTTCAACTCTATTCTTTTTCTTTAGCTTATTAACATTTGCTCAAGATAACAATCAAAATACAGATACAGAAACTGTCTCTATTAACAATGTTGAAACTCCTGAAGTAACCGTTCTTACAGCTAATTTTCAATTCGATGTTACAGATACTGGTGTAAACTCGAAACAAAATGAATATGGTTCTGGTTTTTTTAAGCAAAAATATATTATTATTTCTGCTAAGAAAATTGGAGGGTTAGGCGGTACAAAAGATCCTTTAACAGGAGAGCCACATACTCAAATTTACTGCTCTACTATCAAAAAGACTGGAAATTTAGATAATCCAACCTTGTACTCACGTATTTTAAATACTCACGATAACGAGGGTAGTATCACATTTACACCAGACGAAAGAACTGTTTATTACACAAGAAGTATTTTAAACGATTCTATTCATAATTACCAATTATTTAGAGCTAGAGATGCTGAAGGAAATGGTCAATGGCTAGGTGAGGAAAAGATAGACCTTAGCTCTAACAATTACAATATCGAAAATCCATATATGACCAATGATGGTAAAAAATTATATTTTACCTCTGACATGCCGGGTGGTTTTGGAGGTTTTGATATTTATTATGCAGATGTAAATGCTGATGGTAGTGTTGGCAAACCTATAAACTTAGGAAAAGGAGTAAATACTCCTAACAACGAAAGGACACCTTATATAGACAGTAAAAACAAATATTTATATTTTGCTTCAGACGGGCACAACACAATAGGTGGTTTAGACGTATTTAGAGCAAGAAATGTAAATGGTACTTTTGTTAGACCTTTAAATTTAGGTCCAACTATTAATAGCGATCAAGATGATTACGCTTTCATGATGGCTAACAGTAAGAGAGGTTATGTAACTTCTGCAAAAGCAAATGGTGTAGGAGGTTCTGATATATACAAAGTAATTTTAAACTATAATAAACAATCTATAAGAGGTACTGTAAAAGATGCGTTAACTAAATTAAACGCCCCTAACACAGTAGTAGAGGTTATAGACCAGGATGGAAATATAATTACAACTAAAAAAGTCGGAAAAGATGCTAAATTTTCTGTTTATGTAGACCCTTACGAAGTATACACTATTCGCTCAAACAAAGAAGGCTATATTGAAAATATTATGGATGTTGAAACCAATTCTGCTACAGATCGCTATTTTGACATTGAAGTAAACCTAGAACAAACTCAGCCTGAAATAGTAGAGGAAGGTGATAAAACAATGATTAAAATAGAAAACATTTATTTTGATTTTGACAGAGCAACTATTAAAGATGATTCTAAAATATCGTTAGATAAAATTGTAAGAGTTTTAGAAGATAATCCTGATATGAAAATTGAGGTAAATGCTCATACAGACATAAGAGGTAGTGCTGCTTATAACTTAGGTTTATCTAAAAGAAGAGCGGCTTCTGCCATGAAATACCTAATCTCTAGAGGTGTTAATGCAGATAGATTAATATCTGAAGGGTTTGGAGAAACTCAAACAATAATTGATTGTATTTCTAAAGAATGTTCTGACGAAGAACATGAACTAAATAGACGTATAGAATTTGTTGTTATTAAATAATCTTTCTTAACAACATTCTTTAAAAAAGGAGATCAATTACTTTGATCTCCTTTTTTTATATCAAACCTAAATCTATTCACTATCAACTATATAGTATTCTTTTTTGAAACATATACATTTCATCGAAAAAAAACAAGAAACGTGCATTTCGTCGATAATATCTACCGTTTATCTTTAGTTAACATTTATTAAGAATTATTGAATGTTTCACAACAAAAAAAGAATATTTCACAACAATATTAACATTACATTAGATTTTACACAACTCAAAAAACATAAGTAGCTGAAAAACAAGATTTAACAGTTTTTATATTCTAATTTATTAACATATGTTTGTCTTATCAAAATAACCCATAATTTTTAAAGACATAAAGATGAAAAAAAGTATAATCGTATTAGGAGCAGTTTCTTTCTTATTAGTATCATGTGGTGGAAGCAGATGGAGTTGTAAAAAACGTTATTGTGCAAATGAAGTTAAAGAAGCTAAGACAGAAGTATTAAACACTCAGCAAACTGCTTTAGTAACTCCTTAATTTTAAGTCCCAAAGAAATACTTTTTAAATATATAAAAAAGGCCTGCTTTACTTAAAGCAGGCCTTTTCATTTTATCTTCATTCACTTTTAAAACTTTAAAAAAGAAATTTGATATTTATTATCAAGAATTGATTTCATTATTTCTACTTCTTTATTATTATAAAACAAATAATTATCATTCAACATCTCAATAGAATCATTCGCTGTTAAATTTTTAGCCTTCAAAACTTTCAATGTTTGTCTAGCTACGGCTTCGCCTGAATCTATAATTTTAACATCTTTAGGTAAGATATTTTTTAACTTAGGTATTAAAAGAGGATAATGGGTACAGCCTAAAACCAAATAATCAATATTATTGGCTAACATAGGTTGCATATAGCTTTCTAACAATTCATCTAACTCTTTACTTAATAAGTTACCCGATTCTATTAACTCAACCAAACCAGCTCCTATTTGCTCAACAATATGTATGTCTTCCGCATACATTTCAGATGTACTATGAAACAACTCGCTACTAAGTGTTCCTTTAGTAGCTAAAACTCCTATAGCTTTTGTTTTGGTTTGCAATGCTGCAGGCTTAATAGCTGGCTCAATTCCTATAAAAGGTACAGAATAATTATCTCTTAAATATGTTATAGCATTAGTTGTAGCGGTATTACAAGCCACCACTATTATTTTACATCCTTTTGAAATTAAAAATTCTGTATTTTTAATGCATAATTCTACAATCTCTTGTTTTGTCTTCTGACCATAGGGAGCATTTATACTATCAGCTAAGTAAATAGTTTTTTCATAAGGCATGAGGCTATGAATTTCTTTCCATATAGAAAGTCCTCCAATTCCTGAGTCAAATATACCAATGGGATGATTATTCATTTATTTACGAACTAAAAAGCCATTGCTTTTGTTTAGCAATGGCTTTAAATATAATATTTCTTAAGTTATGAAACAGCTTTTAACTTATTAAGTGTTGCTTTGGTTAATTTCTTTTCAGCATAATTTTTATCGACCTTTAACTCTTTGTTTTCACTACTAGGCATTTCAAACATAGCATCTGTTAAAATAGATTCACATAATGAACGTAAACCTCTTGCACCTAACTTATATTCTATTGCCTTTTCTACTATGTACTGTAATGCATCATCTGTAATATCAAAAGAAATATCATCCATAGAAAATAACTTCTTGTATTGCTTGATAATTGCATTTTTAGGCTCTGTTAAAATAGCCCTTAAGGTACCAGCATCTAATGGATTCATATGAGTTAAGACTGGTAATCTTCCTATAATTTCAGGAATTAAACCAAAATCTTTTAAATCTCTAGGAATAATGTATTGCAATAAGTTCTCTTCATCTATATTATCTTCACTTTTTGAAGCACTATAACCTACTGCCTGCATATTTAAGCGCTTGGTGATAACGCGTTCAATACCATCAAAAGCCCCTCCTGCTATAAATAAGATATTTTCTGTATTTACTTCTATAAACTTTTGATCTGGATGCTTTCTTCCTCCTTTAGGTGGCACATTAACTACCGTACCTTCTAAAAGCTTTAATAAAGCCTGCTGAACACCTTCTCCAGACACATCTCTGGTTATTGATGGATTATCACTCTTACGAGCAATCTTATCTATCTCATCTATAAAAACAATTCCTTTTTCGGCTTTTTCTAAATTGTAATCGGCAGCTTGTAACAAACGAGTAAGAATTGTTTCTACATCTTCTCCAACATATCCCGCTTCAGTTAAAACTGTAGCATCAACAATTGCCAAGGGTACGTTTAACATTTTTGCTATGGTTTTAGCCATTAACGTTTTTCCGGTACCGGTTTGACCAACCATTACAATATTACTTTTCTGTATTTCTACATCATCATCTGTTACTGGTTGTAACAATCTTTTATAATGATTATAAACAGCTACAGAAAGTACTTTTTTACTGTATTCTTGACCAATAATAAAATCATCTAAAAAAGCTTTTATATCTACCGGTTTACGCAGACTAAGCTCTGCAGATAAAGCATCATCTCCAGTATCTTTAGACTCTTCTAATACAATACCATGAGCTTGTTCTATACACCTATCACATATATGTGCATCTAAACCTGCTATTAATAAACTTGTTTCAGACTTTTTCCTTCCACAAAATGAACATTCTAACTCTTCCTTCGCCATAATTAATTCAGATTTCTCTTTTATTTATCTCTTACCAAGATTTCATCTATCATACCATATTCTTTGGCCTTATCTGCTCTCATCCAATAATCACGGTCTGAATCTTGATAAACCTTATCATAAGACTGTCCAGAATGCTTTGCTATAATTTGATACAATTCTTCTTTTAATATCAATATCTCTCTAGCTGTAATTTCTATATCACTAGCTTGACCTTGAGCTCCTCCTAACGGTTGGTGTATCATTACTCTAGAATGAGATAAACCTGATCGTTTTCCTGCAGAACCTGCACATAAAAGAACTGCTCCCATTGATGCAGCCATACCTGTACAAATTGTAGCTACATCTGGCTTTATAAATTGCATTGTATCATAAATACCTAATCCTGCATACACACTACCTCCTGGAGAATTGATATAAATTTGTATATCTTTAGATGCATCTATACTTTCTAAAAACAATAACTGAGCCTGAATAACATTGGCAACCTGATCATTAATCCCTGTTCCTAGAAAGATAATTCTATCCATCATTAATCGAGAGAATACATCAAAAATTGCTACATTTAGTTGTCTTTCTTCTACAATATTAGGAGTCATTCCTTGCGGATACATACTACTTATAATTTTATCGTAGTACATACTGTTTATTCCCTGATGCTTTATAGCGTATTTTTCAAACTCTTTTCCGTAATCCATATTTTTATAAATTCTTTTATATCTGGTTAATATAAGCTTTTATTCGCTTATTAATATTAAAAAGGCGTTAAAAACTAGTGTTTAAAACGCCTTAAATATAATCAATTTTATCGTTTATTAACTATATACTTCTTTTACAAAAGCTTCGTAGTTTAATTCTTTTACTTTTAAGTTTACATTCTCTTTATAGAAAGCCAATAACTTTTGGCTAACCAATTGTTCTTGTAAACGCTTAACTTCTTCTTGATTAGATAAAACTCTAGCAACTATACCATTTAACTCTTCGTCTGTTGGATTAGTCTGACCAAATTGAGCCATTTGAGCTTTGACCATATCTTTAGCATAAGCTTTTAAGTCTTCAAACTGAACTTGAATATCGTTATCTTTTAATAATTTACCTTCTATAAGTTGATAACGCAATCCTTTCTCTGCTTTTTGATACTCTTCTTTAGCTTCTTCTTCTGTTAATGGGTTTTCACCTGCTACTCTTAACCACTTTTCTAAGAAAGCTTGAGGTAAATCAAACTTTGTATTCTCTACTAAGTACTCCGTTACATCATTTAACAAGCGCTGATCTGCTTGTTGAGCAAATTGTTTAGCAGCATCTTCTTTTAAACGGTCTTTTAACTCTTCTTCTGAACTAACAGCATTTGGCCCAAACAACTTATCAAAAAACTCTTGATTCATTTCAGCTAATTCTCTAGTATTAACTTCTGTTATTTCAAAAGAAACTTCTATTTCTAAGCCTTGAGCATCCTCATGAGAAACTTTTAAGAAACTCATTAAATCATGATCTTCGTTAAATAAGTTTTTGGTCTTTAAGTTTAATACATCACCAACTTTAGCTCCTAAAAACTTATCGCTATTACGCTTACCTTTAATTTTATCTAAAGAAAAAGTAGTTGTATTCTCAATTCCTTTTTCTACACTCTTAAAAACACCTGTAATTTCTGTTTCAGTTGTTACCTCTTCGGCTGGAGAAATTTTACCGTACTGCTTTCTGATGTTTTCTATTTGGTTATTTATAGTCTCGTCATCAGCAACGATATTATATTGAGTAATTGCCTTTTTATTCTTTAAGTCTATATCGAATTCTGGCGCCAAACCTAATTCAAACTCAAAAGAAAAATCTTCTGCATCCCAATTAAAATCATCTTGTTCTTTAGGTAACGGATTTCCTAATAAATCTATTTTTTCTTCAACTAAAAATTTGTTTAAGTTTTCTTGTAATAGTTTATTAACCTCATCTACCAATACTGCTTTACCATATTGCTTTTTCACCATTCCCATTGGCACATGTCCTTTACGGAAACCTGGTATATTAGCTTGCTTACGATAATCTGTTAGCACTTTTTCAACTTTCTCTTGATAATCAGTCTTATCAATTGCTACTGTAACTACTGCATTAAGTGCATCAATGTTTTCTCTTGTAATATTCATTGTTTATCTATTAAATAGGTAAAATTTAGGAGTGCAAAAGTAATACATTTTTACAACCTAACAAATTTTTGATTCCCTGCAACAGAATTCATAATCAGATATTTACCTGAATTTTATAAATTATTTTATATTTATTAATCTAAATGTTATTATTTACCTACTTAGCTTTTCTTATCTTCTTTTACTAATTTATGTAAAATAGATTGTGAAATAGACAGTAACACACTAAACACAATTGCCGGAAGCAACCCAGAAACAGTAAACCCGCTAACAAAATAACCAGCTAACATTACAATTATTGCATTAATAACCAACAAAAATAAACCCAATGTTACAATAGTAACCGGTATAGTTAGCACTACTAAAACAGGTCTAATTATTGTATTTAGAAAACCTAATAATACTGCAACAACAACTGCAGATATATAGCTACTTACAGTTATACCTGGCAAAATATGCGCCAAAACAAAAACTGCTAAGGCAGATAATAATATTCTTAGTATATAATTCATTATTCTTTATTTAGCTACACCACCAAAACTATACCAACAAAAAAAACGCTGCCAGTCTGGCAGCGTTTTTTATTTATTTTAAAAACTACAATACTACTCAAAGAATATTGAAGTATACTCTCCAGGATTAACCATTGGTATATTAGCGTTAAACTCTGCATTAACAACATCAATAATCTTGTTAGCAATCACAGCATATCCCTGAGCTGTTGGATGCACACCATCTAAAGAAAAAGCTCCTCCGGTAGCATATGTTGAAAACAAAGTACCTCCGTTATAAGATATTCCGCTAGTATTTAATGTGTTTAAATGTGAAGCCATATCTACTAAAACTACATTATTATTTGCAGCCGCAATAGCCGAAATAGATGCATTATACTGATTTTGTGCAGTCGCTATAGCATTTTGCTCCGAAGGAATTAATACATATTTATCCTCTAAAGGAACCCCCACTCCAATTACTGAGGCTGGGTTATTATCATCTGCTAATGTCCCTAACACCGTTCTTGAAGGAAGTACCAATAAATCTTCTGGAGTAGCTGGCCTTAACTTCTTTAACAACTCTGCCAGCGGCTCTGGAACACCATTAGCTTCCAATTGTGGCTTTATGTCTGTAAGTGTTTCATCTACTATCAAAGCTGGGTTTTGCCCCGCTGAAAAAGAAACCATTCTAGCTGCTGCCTCTTGAGAAGAGATTACAGTTGCTTGAGCTAAACCTCCTAAAATTAAATTGTAACCAGAATACGATGAATTTGTAGCATCTGCGGTTGCCTGATCCATTGGAATTGCATTGTAAGGAACTGTAGTAAAATAAGGAATATCTGTAACACTTGGTATATTACACACCACACCTTTAACATCATTAGTTCCAGCAGCTGTTAAACCATTTATCATGTTCTGAATAGAACCCGCTACTACATTAGAATGAGATATATCATTACTTCCATAAGTAGCAGCATTCATATTTCCTGCAGCATTTTGATCTACTCCAACACCTCCAGAAGTCGCAAAACTTAAAATATCGTTATTTCCAATCCAAAGAGAAAAGAAAGTTGGATTTTGGGCTAAAGCATCTCCAAAAACTGTAGCCGATGGTGAACTAGCAAAACGCACATAATAAGGGTTTGCCGTTCCTGCTACTAACCCTCCTGGGTTACCATAACCACTTGCTGGGTTATTAGGATCTGTAGGTGCTACTAAATGAAAAGATTTAGCTCCTGGAACCCCCATGTTATTAAAAGGACCTGATAACACTGTTGTGGTTTCTGTAGTTGAAGCTCCATTAACCCAAACAGGAGATGATTGCCCATTTAAAACTAATCTTGGAGGAAATTGATTTGTAGCTGGATTATTAGGATCTGCTAAAACCGGAGATCCCCCTATAAGTAACCCTCCTATGTTATCATTCATTAAAGGTTGTGTAAAATCTCCACCTCCTACTAATGAAAATTGACCAGCTAATATATTTGGGAATGAATTTTCTTGCCCATGAATATACAAAGCTCCATCTGCAAAACCAGATGTTAGTGAATTACCAATAGAAACAAATTTAGAGAAATCTGCATCACCTGCAGTAAAAGTTGCTTGATTATCGCTAATCGTATTATCGAATTCTGGCTCACAGGCTATCAAACCTAAAGCCGCTATTGCTATATATGATAGTTTTTTCATATTCTTCTTTTATTATAATTTGTAAGACACTCCAATACCAGGTGCAAATACACTAGACTTATACGTTCCTCCAAAAGAAGAAAACGTTCCATTTCCGTTATCAATATAATCGTAAGAATTATCTATTTCTTTAAAGTGTAAATACAAGAAAGATGCATCTATAGATAATTTATCATTTACATGGTAAGACAACCCTGCAGTATAACCTACAGAATCGTTACGTGGTGTCTCTGGAGCAAAGTATCCATCTTGAACTGGCGATTCATCAAAATAAATTCCACCTCTAACAGTGAACTTTTTATGTGCCTCGTACTGTAACCCGAATCTATAAGTACTAGAATCTTTATAGTTTCTTAAATTAGTAGAAGTTCCTGCTGCATTATCAAATTCAACAACTAAAGCCTCATATTCACTCCATTGAGCAAAATTATAATCGAAAGCAAATAAGAACTTATCACAGAACTTATATGAAAGCCCTATTGTTACTTCTGCAGGTAAAGGTAACTCTGCATCAAATTTACCGTCTGGTAAGATTGCTATATTTTCGAAATCTGCATCTCCATCTTCTGCCTCCATGATAACTTTAGATCGATAATTAAATCCAATGTTCAATTTTTCTGTAGGCTTTAACATTAACCCCACATTATAACCCCAAGCTGTAATACCTGTCTTTTCGATAGTTACATTAGATCTTCCTCCAGTTCCAACAGAGGTAGTTCCTGTATTTAAATTTCTATTAAATTCAACTGAACCATTAACCCAAATAGGTCCACCTCCAACACTTAAATAGTCATTAACTTTTAACGATATTGTTGGTTGAACAAAAATAGCCTTAAGATTAATGTTATTTACTAAATGAGAACCAGCCCAATCTTTTTCCCATTCTACTCTACTTCCATAAGGAGTATACACAGCAATACCGGCTGTTAACCAATCATTGATTTTATATGAAGCATATAAATTTAATGGCGTACCTAAAGGACTATCAGTCTCTGCTTCATAACTATCTCCAATGTTTTGAAACTTAACAGTTGAAAAGATAGCACTACCACCTATAGAAACATTTAATTTACCGTCTAGGTATGATAATCCTGCTGGATTAAAAAATGCTGACTCTGCACTGCTAATCACAGCAACACCTGTATGCCCCATGGCTAACTGTTTTTGACCTTGAATAGACACTCTATACCCTCCGGCATACAATGATGATCCTACAAGAAAAAACAGCACAAATGATAATAATTTCCTCATAATTGTTTTGTTTGTTTTCTAAAAAAAAGTTTAAAATTGATTGTGTTTATTACTATGCAAACATAGCAATATTACGATTTTTTTAACAGAATTGCATTACTTTTTCATAAAATTCAAGAGGCTTTTCTGCATGAAGCCAATGACCTGCGCCTTGAATCGTAGCTATTTCAGCTTGTAAAAAACTGCGTTCAATCTCTATTTCATCGCTAGAATTAATATAATTAGAATTTCCTCCCTTTAAAAACAATACTGGTTTATTAAAGAACTTATCTACTTCAAAAGTTTTTATCACTTCCTCATATCTATTAATCAAAACTGGTAAATTAAAGCGATAAGCTAATTCCGTTTTTTCTTTTCTATAAACGTTTTTCATTAAAAATTGAACCACACCAGCATCTTTAATGTATTCTTTTAAAACAACTTCTATTTCCTTTCTAGACTTTTGAATTGAAAAATCTACTTCGGATAATGCTTTTAAAATATATTGATGGTGTGCCGGATATACTTTTGGAGCTATATCTGCTACAATTAACTTACTTACTAAATCAGGGTATTCTAAAGCAAACTGCATTACGGTTTTCCCCCCCATTGAATGCCCCAAAAGAATACAATTTTTTAATTGATGAAAATCTATGTATTGCTTTAAATCTTGAACAAGTACATCATAAGAAAAATCCTCGTGATGAAAACTCCTTCCATGATTTCGCTGATCTATTAAATGCACCTGAAAATTTTCTAAAAATTTATTACCTAAGGTTTTCCAGTTATCTGACATACCCAAAAAACCATGTAAGATTAATAACGGTTGTCCTTCTCCTAAAATTTTTGAATGTAAAACTGGATTCATTTACTTTAATTTATTCAAGTACATACTTACCACATTTTCTATACCCAAATAAATTGACTCAGATATAAGTGCATGACCGATAGACACTTCTAGTAAACCCGGTATATTTTCCTTAAAAAACTTAATATTTTCCAAACTTAAGTCATGACCTGCATTTACACCTAAACCTAATTCATTAGCCAACTCTGCACATTTTACATAGGGCTCAATTGCCAACTTATTCCCTTTAGCATATTGTTCAGCAAACTCTTCTGTATACAATTCAATCCTATCAGCTCCAGTTAGTTTTGCCCCCTCTATAATCTTCAAGTCTGGATTGGTAAAAATAGAAGTTCTTATTCCATTTCTTTTGAATTCAGATATTACCTCTATTAAGAAGTCTTTGTGTTTTATTGTATCCCATCCCGCATTAGATGTAATAGCATCAATACTATCAGGCACCAAAGTTACCTGAGTTGGTTTAGTTTCTAACACCAAATCTATAAACTTTGGTATAGGATTACCTTCTATATTGTATTCAGTTGTAACAACTGAAACTAAGTCTCTTGTATCTTGATAACGTATATGACGCTCATCTGGCCTTGGATGAACTGTAATCCCTTCTGCTCCAAATCTTTGAACATCTTGAGCTACTTTTAATAAATTAGGCACATTACCTCCCCTAGAATTTCTTAAGGTAGCTATTTTATTTATGTTTACACTAAGTTTTGTCATCTGCTTAAAATTGAGCTACAAATGTAATCCTTAATTGCTATATTTTATTTAATTTGCAGTATAATTTCTAATTATGAATCTAAGCGAATTTATTATAAATGATGTACCTCCGGTTGATATAAATCAACCGATTAATCATATTCAAAAATCTTTTAACCAACTAACTTATTCGCATATACCTGTAGAACAAAACGGTCGTTTTATTGGTTGTATTTCTGAAAATGACACTCATTGCTTAGATGCCAACAAAACAATTGAAGAATACCTGTACACTATAGAACGTTTTTTTGTTTCACCTCACACCAATTGGCTTGATGTATTAGAGGCTTTTGCTCAAAACGCCAGTAACATTATGCCTGTTTTAAAAGAAGACAAGTATATTGGATATTATGAACTTAAAGACATTATTAGTCTTTTTGACCAGACACCATTCTTCTATGAAGCTGGAGCTGTACTTATTGTTCAGAAAGGTGCTAAAGATTATTCTTTTAGTGAAATTTCTCAAATAGTCGAATCTAACAACGTTAAGCTTTTAGGAGCTTTTATTACAAAATACGACAACGACCTCGTTCAAATAACTTTAAAGATATCCAACTCTGGTTTATCTGAAATTATGCAAACTTTTAGACGTTATAGTTACGATGTAATAGCTGGTCATGAAGAAGACAGTTATATAGAAAGTTTAAAAGATCGCTCTGAATATTTACGCAAATACTTAAATATTTAATCATGATTAAAGTAGCTGTTTTTGGTCAGTTTGACAATAATTTCCCCAAAGAGCACGTGTCTTTAGTTATTAATCATTTACTAAAACACAATCTAGAAATATATTTAGAATCTAAGTGTGCAGAAAAAATAAAAGAGATTTTCTCTAACTCGTTTGCCACTTTTTCTTCTCATCTAGATTTAGATAATAGTTTTGATTTTTTAATTAGCATTGGTGGTGACGGCACCATTCTAAGAGCTTTATCTTTTATTAGAGACCTTAATATTCCCATAATTGGTGTCAACTCTGGAAGACTAGGTTTCTTAGCCACTATACAAAAAGAAAATATAGAAAAATCTTTAAACAACATACTTAACAACCAGTATACTATTTCTGAAAGAAGTATACTTGCTTTAGAAACTTTAACTCCTCTTAACGAAAATGAAGATCCGTTTAATTATGCATTAAACGAAATTGCAGTAAGTAGAAAAAATACCACCTCTATGATAACTGTAAAAACATTCTTGAACTCACAACATTTAACATCCTATTGGGCAGACGGACTAATTGTTGCTACACCCACTGGGTCTACCGGATATTCATTAAGTTGCGGAGGCCCTGTTATATCTCCTAGTGCCAAAAGCTTTGTATTAACCCCAATTGCACCGCACAACCTAAATGCAAGACCTCTAGTTATTCCAGACGATACAACTATTACACTAAAAGTAAGTGGCCGAGAAGAGTTTCATTTAGTATCATTAGATTCAAGAATACTAACTGTTAAAAACGAAACAGAATTAATCATTAAAAAAGCCCCATTTACTATTAAAATGATTACCCCAAAAGGTGAAAATTTTTTAAAAACATTACGAAACAAACTATTGTGGGGAGAAGACAAAAGAAATTAATACAATAAAAAGTTTATAATCTTGTTTTATACAGATAAAACTTATCATTGTGGAGCCATCATTTTTATTATATTTGCATTCTTTTACAAAAACCATGCAACGTCTAACCTTATTTATTACATTAATATTCAGCGGTATATCTTTTGCACAGATTCATGAGGTTGGTTTATATTTAGGAGGTACCAATGCAATTGCTGATGTTGGAGCTGCAAAATATATAAACCCTAACGATATTGCTTTTGGTGGTATTTATAAATGGAATAGAAGTCCAAGACATTCATACCGTTTTACAGCAATTTACGCCAATATAAAGGATGATGATGCCAACTCTTCTGATCCTAGAAGAAAAATACGAAACTTATCTTTTGAAAATACTATTAAAGAATTATCGGCTGGTTTAGAATTTACTTTTTGGGATTTTGACTTGCATGACAAACATCATTCTTTTGTAAAAACCACACCTTATCTTTATACCGGTATTTCTTATTTCCAGTACGATGCCCTTGTACTAGAAAATGGTTCTATTGAAAAATACAATACTCATAGCACATTTGCTATACCAATGTCTTTAGGGATTAAAACATCCTTATCTAGGAGGTTTATTTTAGCTTTCGAGATAAGCGCAAGATACTCTTTTACCGACGACCTAGATGGGAGCAACCCTGTTAGAGACAAAGAAGAATTTGAATCTTTAAAGTTTGGTAACATCAACAGTAATGACTGGTATGTTTTTACTGGCTTTACTTTAACTTATACTTTTGGCGAAAACCCATGCTTTTGTAAATACGAATAAATGGAACTACTAGATCAACTTGACAAAAATCGTATTCCAAACCATATTGCTATAATAATGGATGGCAATGGTAGATGGGCTAAAAAAAGAGGACTTTTGCGAGTACTAGGACACGAAAAAGGAGCTAATGCCGTTAAAGAAGCTATAAAAGGAGCTGGAGAAGCAGGTATAAAACACCTAACACTTTATGCTTTTTCTACTGAAAACTGGAACCGTCCAAAAGAAGAAGTAGATAAACTAATGAATTTATTGGTTTCTTCACTAAAAAAAGAATTCAAAACACTTAATAAAAATAAGATTAGGTTAAATGCTATTGGCAACCTACACGAGTTACCTCAAAAAGCTCAAAATGAATTAAAAGAAGTCATAGAAAAGACCAAAAATAATGAAAACCTCACTTTAACTTTGGCTTTAAGCTATGGTTCTAGAGCAGAACTTCTAAATTCTGTTAAGAATATTGCTACTAAAGTTAAAAATAACATAATTTCTGTCGAAAATATTGACGAATCAATTATTAATGAGCATCTTTACACGCAAAATTTACCAGATGTAGATTTACTTATTAGAACCAGTGGTGAACAACGTATAAGTAACTTCTTGTTATGGCAAATAGCATATGCCGAATTATATTTTACTGATATACTTTGGCCAGATTTTAAAAAAGAGCACCTTTTTAAGGCGCTTATAAATTATCAAAATAGAGAAAGACGATTTGGAAAAACAAGTGAACAACTTAAGTAAGAAACTTAGCTTTTTATTTATTCTATTTGTTTTAGGTGCATCTGTTCATGCACAAGAAGGCAACTATACACCAGGATCTAAATATATAATTGAAGATATAACTGTTTCCGGAAACGCAAGCTTTAATAAGCAAACCATTGTTACCTACTCTGGATTAAGAAAAGGGCTAAGCCTTGTTGTTCCGGGAGAAAAAACAAGTAATGCCATTAAAAAACTATGGTCTTCTAACCTTTTTAGCAACGTAAACATCTATGTAACAAAAGTAGACGGAAATGCTATTTATTTAGATATTGAAGTTACTGAATTACCGACTTTAAACGAAGTTAAAATAACGGGGATTAAAAAAGGAAAACACGATGATATTATCAAAGAAAACAACCTAAAAAAGGGAACACGTGTTACAGAAAACCTTTTAACAACCACCAAAAATTACTTAGAAAATAAATATGCTAAAGAAGGTTATTTAAAAAGCAAAGTTTATTTAAACCCTGTAACTACAAAAGATTCTACTGGCAAAGAACTGGTAAATTTAGTAGTTAATATTGATCGTGGTGATAAAGTAAAAATAAAAAACATCAACTTTTCTGGTAACGAAAGTTTTGCTAGCTCTAAACTAAAAGGAGCTATGAAAAACACTAAACAACGCAACCCAATTAGAATCTTTAAGAGGTCTAAATTTATTGAGAAAGATTACCAGGAAGACTTAAAAAAAATTGAGGCTAAATACAAGGAAAGCGGATTTAGAGACATTAAAGTTACCAGTAGTGACCCTACCTATAATGAAGACGAAACTATTTCTTTAAATATTGACATCAAAGAAGGTAAAAAATATTACATAGGTGATATTAATTTTACCGGAAACACCGTTTACCCTGACAAATTTTTAAGGCAAAAATTAGGTCTATACAAAGGCGACATATACAATGGTGTTTTACTTGAAAAGCAAATTGCAGATGCATCAGATCCAGATGCAGATGACTTAACAAACTTATACCAAAACAATGGGTATTTATTCTCTAATATTGTACCAGTTGAAGTGGGCGTTAGAAACGACACTATCGATTTCGAGATAAGAATTTCTGAAGGTAAATTAACACACTTTAAAAACATATCGGTTGTTGGTAATGATAAAACTAACGATCATGTTATATACAGAGAATTAAGAACCAAACCTGGTCAAGTTTATAGCAAACAAAAAATTGTTCGTAGTTTACGTGAATTAGGACAATTAGGTTTCTTTGACGCTGAACAGCTTTCTCCTAATATCAAAAACCCAAATCCTAATGAAGGTACAGTTGACGTTGAGTATTCTGTGGTTGAAAAAGGATCTAGTCAAGTTGAATTACAAGGTGGATTTGGTGGAGGTGGATTCATTGGTACTTTAGGTCTATCATTTAACAACTTCTCTATTAGAAATATCTTTAACAAAGAAGCATATAAGCCACTACCAATGGGTGACGGGCAAAGATTGTCCTTAAGAGCTCAAGCTAGTAGATTTTTTCAAACATATAGCTTTTCATTCTCTGAGCCATGGCTTGGAGGAAGAAGACCTCAACAATTTTCTGTTTCACTATCTCAAACCAGTCAGTTTAGATTCGATCCTGTAGCTAGAGATGTAGATAGAGATCAACGTTTTTTAATTACTGGTGTTACAGTAGGTTTAGCTAGACGATTACAAGTACCTGACGATTACTTTACACTTAGCACTGCTGTTTCCTTTCAGCATTATAATTTAAAGAACTACCAAACAGGTATTTTTCAAAATATTAGTAATGGTTTTTCTAACAACTTAGCCTTTACAGTAGGTTTATCTAGAAACAGTTTATCTATCAACCCTATTTTCCCTACTGCAGGTTCTAAGTTTGGAGTAACCGGAAAATTTAGTATTCCTTACTCTTTATTTAATGGTGTAGATTATGCAGATTTAGAGCGTCAAAGAGAAATTGCTGTTGAAGATAACAACAGAAATGCTCTAGCTAGAATAGATCAAGAAAAATACAAATGGTTAGAGTTTTACAAAATTAAATTCGACGGAGATTGGTATAATACCTTATACAAAAAATTAGTCTTACGTTCTAATATGCAATTTGGGTTCTTAGGAGCTTATAACAATGATAGAGGTATCATTCCTTTCGAGCGTTTCTTTGTTGGAGGTGATGGTTTAGGAGCTTTTAGTTTAGATGGTAGAGAAGCTGTTGGCTTAAGAGGTTATCCAAACCAATCATTATCTAGCACAGATGGAGGAACCATTTTTAACAAATTCTCTTTAGAACTAAGACACCCAATTACTATGAATCCATCTGCTAGTATATTTGCTCTAGCTTTTATGGAAGGAGGTAATTCATATAATACTTTTTCAGATTATAATCCATTTGACATTTATCGTTCAGCTGGAGCAGGAATTCGTATATTTATGCCAGCCTTTGGATTATTGGGTATCGATTTTGGTTACGGATTTGACACTTTACCAGGTCAACCAAAACGTAACGGTTGGGAAACTCACTTTATCTTAGGTCAGCAATTTTAAATTTTGGCACGATATTTTCAATTAACCTTTTAGATTATGAAAACAAAAGTTCTTTTTATTCTTTTTTTACTTACTACAACTGTAAGTGTAAAGGCTCAACGAAGTAATATTAGATTAGGATATATTGATACAGAATATATTTTAGAAAATATTCCAGAGTATCAAGAAGCACTTTCGCAGTTAGACAAAAAGGTACAGAAGTGGAAAAGTGAAATTGACTTAAAACTTCGTAATATTGAAAAGAAAAAAGAAGACTTAAGAAACGAACGTGTTTTATTAACTAAAGAATTAATAGAAGAAAAAGAAGAAGAAATTGCAATAGAAGAGGCAGAAATTTTTGACTATCAACAAAAACGATTTGGACCAAATGGCGACTTAATTATTCAAAAAAAGACATTAATTCAGCCAGTACAAGACCAAGTTTTAACAGCTGTGCAAGAATTGGCTAAAGCTAAGAAATACGATTTTATATTCGATAAATCTGCAGACATAGTAATGCTGTATTCTAACAAAAGACATGATTTAAGCGATTATATAGTTAGAAGTATTACTAGAGCTGCAAAAAGAAAGCAAGCTAAAAACAGAAAGTCTAAAAAAAATGCAGAAGAAGAAGATGTGATACCTGTTATCAACAAAGAAAAAGATGAAAGACAACGCATATTAGACGAAAAGAAAGCGAAAAGACAAAAAGAATTAGAGGAAAGAAAAAAGAAAGCTTTAGAAGCAAGGGAAGCGAAAAGAAAGGCTTTTGAAGAAAGAAGAAAAAAACTGTTGGAAGAAAGAGAAGCTAAAAAGAATAAAAATTCCAACTCATCTCCTCAAGCCCCAGCAGAAGAGAATAACGAAGAAAACGAACCTAAATAAATAAAATTTAACAATAATTAATACCAAGAAGATGAAGAAAATTAAAACTCTTTTATTAGCAGCTGTAACATTTTTAGGAGCTGTTAGCATGACTCAAGCACAAAGTAAAGTTGCACATATTGATACGCAAAAGTTAATTGCTGATATGCCAGCTATGAAAGCTGCTCAAAATCAATTAGAAAAGTTGCAAAAAACTTATGAAGCAGACATACAAACTATGGCTACAGAGCTTCAAAATAAAATGAAACAGTACCAAGCTGAAGCAGCTACAAAAACAGATGCCGAAAATCAAAAGCGTGGTGCAGAAGTTCAAGGAATGCAAGATAACATTTTAAAATATCGCCAGAACGCAGAACAAGAAATGGGTAAAAAACAAGAAAACTTGATTAAGCCTATTATGGAAAAAGCTCGTTTAGCTATCCAAAAAGTAGCAAGAGCAAAAGGTTATCAATATGTAATCGATGCTACTGCTGGTTCTGGACTAATTTTAGCAGACGGACCAGATTTAACTGCAGATGTAAAAAAAGAACTGGGTATGTAATTACCTAAATATCAAAAACATATAAAACCCAGCAAACCATTGTGTTTGCTGGGTTTTTTAGTTATCTTACATTACTATCAATAATTTTTCTCACAAATAATTATTTGTACTTATATTTTTTTGTAGTATATTACCTACCTATTAACCAAAAATAATTATTAATTATGAGAAAAATTGTACTTATTCTATGCTTATTTATTGCTAGTATAGGAATAGCACAACAGCGTAACTGTGCTTCTATGGAAAACCTGGAATACAGAGAAGCAAATGACCCTGGGCTGAAACAACGAATGGCTAACATTGAAGCTTTTACCAAGCAGCATATTCAAAACACACCCGCAAGTCAAAAAATTAATGGAGATATCATAACCATTCCAGTTGTAGTACATGTTATTTACAACAGTGCTAAAACCGAAGAAAACATCAGTGACGCACAAATTCAATCTCAAATAGATGTATTGAATGAAGATTTTAGACGTACTAATAGTGATGCAGACAATACTTGGTCTCAAGCAGCAGACACTCAAATAGAGTTCTGTTTAGCATCTGTAGACCCTAACGGTAATGCTACTAACGGTATAACACGTAAGTCATCAAGCAAAGCATCTTGGGGTACATCTGATGACATGAAGAAAGCCTCACAAGGAGGAGTAAATCCATGGAATACTGCAGAGTATTTAAATATGTGGGTTTGTAATATTGGTGGTGGTATTTTAGGATATGCACAATTCCCAGGTGGTAGCGCTGCAACAGATGGTGTTGTAATGAGTCCACAATATTTTGGTAGCAAAAACAAAGGTACTGGATTTTATTTGGCAGCAAATTTTGATTTGGGTAGAACTACAACTCATGAAGTTGGTCATTATTTAAACTTAAGACATATTTGGGGTGATGGACCATGTGGTTCTGACGATTTTGTGTCTGACACTCCTGAATCTGATGCCGCTAATTACGGATGTGCTACAGGTCATTCATCATGTGGATCTACAGATATGGTACAAAACTATATGGATTATAGTAATGATTCATGTATGAACTTATATACTCAAGGGCAGAAAGACAGAATGAGAGCTGTATTAGCTCCAGGAGGATCAAGAAGAGCTTTAGCTTTATCAGACAAATGTGGGGCTGCTCCAACACCAACATGTACTGACGGAATTCAAAATGGAGATGAAACTGGTGTAGATTGCGGTGGTTCTTGTGCTCCTTGTAATACTCCTCCAACTTGTACTGATGGAATTCAGAATGGAGATGAAACTGGTGTAGACTGTGGTGGTTCTTCATGTGAGCCTTGTCAGACTGGATGTAATGAAAATGAAGTAATTGTAAAAATAACTTTTGATAACTATCCAGAAGAAACTAGCTGGGAAATTAAAAATGATAGTGGAACAGTTGTAGCATCTAAATCATACTCTTCTTCTAACCCTGATGGTTCAACAGTAGAAGAAAAGTATTGCTTACCAAATGATTGTTATACTTTTACGATAAAAGATGCTTACGGAGATGGAATATGCTGTTCATACGGAAATGGTTCTTATACCGTTACTGGGCCTAATGGCGTAATTAAATCAGGTGGATCATTTACATCTTCAGAAGCTACTAACTTCTGTTTTGGTACAACAGCTCCAACTTGTTCAGACGGAATTCAAAATGGAGATGAAACTGGTGTAGATTGTGGTGGTTCTTGTGCTCCTTGCCAGCCTACATGTTCTGATGTTAAACTAAGACTTAAATTTGATAATTATCCAGAAGAAACTAGCTGGGAAATTAAAAACAATAGTGGTACTGTAGTAGCATCTGGAGGAACATACGCGAATCAAGCTGATGGAAGTATCTTGAATATTACTGAATGCTTACCTGCAGGTTGCTATTCTTTAGTTATGAAAGATGCTTATGGTGACGGAATGTGCTGTAGTTATGGTAACGGTTCGTTTAGACTTACTAATGTGTCTACTGGTGCTGTTTTAGCTTCAGGTGCTTCATTTAATTCTACTATAACCAAAAACTTCTGTATAGGAACAACTAGAAATGATATGTTACTTACTGAAGAAGCTCCTACATCTAGAAAAGCATTTGGTATTAAACTGTTCCCGAACCCAGTTAGCGAAGGAACTCTAAATATTGTGAAAGAAAGCGACCATAATGCTAGCTATAAAATTGTAAACCATATTGGACAAGAATTATTGTCTGGAGAAATCAAGGATATGAAATCGAGTATAAATGTTAACCAATTAAAAACTGGTGTATACTTTATTTCTATCTCAACTTCAAAAGAAACAATAACTAAACAATTTATTAAGCGCTAATAACTAACCAAGCTTATTAATTAAAACTCGAAGGTTCTCCTTCGAGTTTTTTTATGTTTAATTTTACTACTTTAGCTTTGTTTATGATTCATTATTTAAAAAAACACAAAACAATTACTTTAAGCATAATAACTAGTGTAATTATTTTTTGCTTTTTTGCTTACCAATTAGAACGAAGGAATTTCTATGAATTAATATTTTCATTTTCATTTTTATTCGGATTATTTTTATACCAATTCAACAAAATAAGCTCTTGGAAATTATTAGTATTTATAGCTATTGCGTTTAGATTAATATTCCTATTTGCTATTCCTAATTTATCTCAAGATTTTTATCGATTTATATGGGACGGTCGAATGTTATTAAATGGGCTCAATCCGTATTTATATTTACCACAAGATTTTATCTTAGGAAATTACATTATTCCCAATCAAGCAAATGAACTTGTAAACGGAATGCAAGAATTAAATGCTAGTCATTATAGTAATTACCCTCCTCTTAACCAGCTATGTTTTTTAATAGCAGCTCTGCTTTTTAATAATAATATTCTAGGTAGCATTATAGTTATGAGAGTCTTACTAATAGTAGCAGATATTGGCATATTATATATTGGAAAGAAATTACTTATAAGCTTAAACCTTAACCCTAAGTTTATTTTCTTTTATCTTCTCAATCCATTTATTATTATTGAATTAATAGGTAACTTACACTTTGAAGGATTCATGATTTTCTTCTTATTATGGGGTATATACTTATTCCAAAAAGGAAAATGGAAAATTGCAGCTTTACTAATTGCTTGTTCTATTAGTATCAAACTTCTTCCATTATTATTTCTACCTTTATTTTTCTCTAGGTTAAAAATAAATGAATTGATAACGTTTTACTCCGTAATTGGTGGGCTAACTATAATTTTCTTCATCCCTTTTTTATCAGAGGAGCTTATACATAATTATTCAAAATCTATAGGTTTATGGTTTGGTCAATTTGAATTTAATGGTAGTTTTCACAATCTCATTAAATATATAGGCAAACAATTTGATGTGATTAACATAACTAAAATCTTAGGTAAAACAACCCCAATACTAGTTTTTGTATATGTAATCTACCTAAGCCTTAAAAGGAAAATAGAAAACACAATTACACTTATTTCTTTTATGGTATTAACCCTAAGTTTTTATTTGTTTACTACTGCTACTGTTCACCCATGGTATGTAGCTATGTTATTAGCTCTTTCTATATTTACAAAATATCGTTTTCCGTTAGTTTGGAGTTTTAGTATTATGCTTAGTTATTCTTTCTACCGAGATGAAAATTTCTCCAACAATTATTTATTATTATTTTTAGAATATGCAATCGTATTTGGTTATATGATGTATGAATTTACCACAAAAAAAAATCCCGCATAAGCAGGATTCTTCTTGGTTATTATAAGCTTAAAATTATTTAAAGTGTTTTAAATTTATCACTTCTTGCTCTGTTAAATGGCGCCATCTTCCTCTTGCGATATCCTTTTTGGTTAGTTCACCAATCATCACACAATCTAGCTTTAATATATCGTAATTTAACTTTTCAAAAATAGTTCTTAATACACTATTTCCTATATTTAAAATACTAATACCAACTTCTTTTTTAGGTGCTCCTTTTATATAACTAGCTTCAACTACAGTTATCTTTTTTCCGTCTACGGTTATTCCTTCTTGAATTTGTTTTAAATCTTCTTGTTTTAGGTTTTTATCTAGTTCAACATGAAATAAACGCTTCACTCCTGTTTTAGAGTTTGTAAACTTTTGTGTTAACTCATCGTCATTCGTACATAAAATTAACCCAGTTGAGTTCCTTCCTAATCTTCCAATAGGTTTAATTCTAGAATTCGTAGAGTTAGCTACTAAATCCATTACAGTTCTTCCCTTAGCGTCACTTGTAGTTGTGGCAAACCCTTTAGGTTTATTTAATAAAACATAAGCCTTTTTTTCTGGGTTAATTCTTGCACCATCAAAACGAACTTCATCATCTAATTTTACTTTATACCCCATTTCAGTTACTACCTTGCCATTTACAGTAACACTTCCTATAGAAATATGCATATCTGCCTCTCTACGAGAGCACATACCCGAATTAGCTATATATTTATTTAAACGTACTTCGTTCGAATTTTTATTAGGCTTAGGCTTGTTTGCCGAAGCGTTTTTCTTTGGTCCTTTCGTAAAGGGTCTTTTCCCTTTTTCTTGTCTTTCTCTTGACATAGCTTAAAAATTTTCGGCAAAGATACAGCTAAATATTCTAGATTATTCATTAATTCACTATCAAAATACCCTTGTTATGAAGTATTTACACCTCTTACTCCCTTTAAATTTTATCTTCTTACTCTTATATGAGTCAGTTAGCATCAATAAGCTCTATTAAAAACAATAATCTTTTCTTGGCTTTTAGAACAATATTAAAAACCTATATATAACTTATTTACACCATGGTGACTTGTTATCTATAATAGAATAATTATCTTCGTTTGTCAAACTTCATAATCATGACTGAATTATTATCATTAGATAGCCTTTTTACTTTATTAATGCTTGTTTTACTTCAAGCTGTTTTAGGTTTTGACAACCTATTATATATTTCTTTGGAGTCTAAAAAAGCTCCTATAGAAAAACAAAGTTTTGTTAGAAAAATGGGAGTAGGACTTGCTATTGTTTTACGCATAGTTTTACTATTTGCTCTAATGTCTTTAATTCAATATTTCCAGAATCCTTTTTTAAGCACCCATAATGACATTATAGCTTTTAATTTCAATGTTCACAGTTTAATTGTTCTTCTTGGAGGTGTTTTTATTATCTATACAGCCATAAAAGAAATATGGCACATGATGCTAATAAAAGAACATGAAGAAACAGAAAAGAAAAAAATGTCAATTAACACTGTAATCACTTGGATCGTTATCATGAACTTGGTGTTTTCTTTTGATTCTATTTTAAGCGCAATGGCTTTAACAAGTCATATGGAGTATACAAGCCAACTAACATTAATGACTATTGCTATTATTTTAGGTGGTGTTTTAATGATTGTAATGGCAGATAAAGTGTCTAAATTCTTGCAAAAAAATAGAATGTACGAAGTATTAGGCCTGTTCATATTACTAATTGTGGGTATCATGTTACTTACAGAAGGTGGACACTTAGCTCATTTACATTTGTTTGGTAATGAAATTACACCTATGAGTAAAACCACTTTTTACTTTATAATTATCACTTTAGTCCTAATTGATCTAGTACAAGGCAGGTATCAAAAAAAGTTATTAGCCCAAAAACACAAGAGAGAAACTAATGAATAAACCTTTTCAATTTAAAGAATTTACTGTTCATCAAGATCAATGCGCTATGAAGATAGGCACTGATGGTGTATTACTAGGTGCCTGGGCAACACTTAACCATTCTCCTAATAGCATTCTTGATATCGGTACAGGAACAGGTATAATTGCCTTACAATTAGCACAAAGAAGCAATGCTGAAATAGTAGATGCCCTAGAAATAGACGATAAAACTTACGAACAAGCCATGAGTAATTTTGAAATATCACCATGGGGCGATCGACTTTTTTGCTATCATGCTTCTTTTTTAGAGTTTGCATCAGAAATTGAAGACGAATACGATTTAATTGTATCTAATCCGCCTTTTTATTCAGAGAACTACAAAACTAATAACGAACAACGCGATTTAGCTCGTTTTGCTGATGCTTTACCGTTTGATCATTTATTAGCCGGAACAGCTAAGTTACTTTCCGAAAACGGAAAAGCCTGCTTTATCATTCCTTTCTCAGAAGAAAAAAAGTTTATTACCATAGCGTCACAATTCAACCTACATACCAATACAATTACGAGAGTTAGAGGTAATTTAACGAGTGAAATTAAACGTAGTTTACTAGAGTTATCTTGTACCCCCTCTCGCTCAGTCATTGAAACAGAACTTGTAATTGAAATTAGCAGACATCAATACACTACAGAATACATCAATTTAGTGAAAGACTTTTACTTAAAAATGTAAATAAACTTGTTAGGTTTTTATCCTATTCAAGTTGTTTTGTTACAATTCATTACATACATTTGTTAACCTAGTTTAAACAACCTCTTTTGTAAAAGACTATACTTTTACATAAAAACTTAAAATAAACACATGAAACAAGATTTATTTCAAGCTCCAGATTACTATCAATTAGACGAGCTTTTATCAGAAGAACATAAGTTAGTTAGAGATGCTGCCCGTGAATGGGTAAAGAGAGATGTATCTCCAATCATAGAAGATTACGCTCAAAAAGCCGAATTCCCAACTCAAATAGTTGACGGACTAGCTAGCATTGGTGCTTTTGGACCTTATATTCCTGAAGAGTACGGTGGAGCTGGTTTAGATCAGATTTCATACGGTTTAATTATGCAAGAAATTGAAAGAGGAGATTCTGGAGTTCGTTCTACAGCATCTGTTCAATCTTCTTTAGTAATGTACCCAATATGGAAATACGGAAACGAAGAACAACGTCAAAAATATTTACCAAAATTAGCTTCAGGCGAATGGATTGGTTGTTTTGGTTTAACTGAACCTGACCACGGATCTAATCCAGGAGGTATGGTTACCAATTATAAAGATATGGGAGACCATTACTTATTAAACGGTGCTAAAATGTGGATTTCTAATGCTCCTTTTGCACAAGTAGCTGTAGTTTGGGCTAAGAATGAAGAAGGAAGAATTCACGGACTAATTGTAGAAAGAGGAATGGAAGGGTTCTCTACTCCTGAGACTCACGGAAAATGGTCGTTAAGAGCTTCTGCCACAGGCGAATTAATTTTTGACAACGTAAAAGTCCCTAAAGAAAACTTATTACCTAATAAATCTGGATTAGGAGCACCATTAGGCTGCTTAGATTCTGCACGTTACGGTATTGCTTGGGGAGCTATTGGAGCTGCTATGGATTGTTATGATACTGCTTTACGTTATAGTAAAGAAAGAATTCAATTTGGTAAGCCAATTGGAGGTTTTCAGTTGATGCAAAAAAAATTAGCTGAAATGATTACCGAAATCACAAAAGCTCAATTATTAACTTGGCGTTTAGGAGTTTTACGCAACGAAGGTAAAGCTACTTCTGCTCAAATATCTATGGCAAAGCGTAATAACGTAGCTATGGCCAAAGAAATTGCTAGCGAAGCTAGACAAATGTTAGGAGGAATGGGGATTACTGGAGAATATTCTATTATGCGTCATATGATGAACTTAGAATCTGTAATTACATATGAAGGTACTCACGACATTCATTTATTAATTACTGGTTTAGATGTTACAGGATTAAACGCTTTTAAATAATATTTAAAAGCTATAATAATAAAAAAGCCTCTCACATTTTGAGAGGCTTTTTTATATCTTTATTCCTAATCTAACAAAACCAATTATGTCCTCTAAAAAAAGACTTACTAGAGCATACAAACAGGCAAAAGTAGTAGAGTTTTCTAAAGACGATAAATTCATCTTATTTAGTGATTGTCACAGAGGTGATAATAGTTTTGCAGATGATTTTGCTAGAAATAGAAATATTTACTTTCATGCTTTATCACATTATTTTGAAAATGGTTATCAATACTGTGAATTAGGTGACGGAGATGAACTATGGGAGAACATCTCTTTTAAATCTATATTTGAAGCCCATAAAAATATTTTTTTATTACTTAAAAAATTCCACTTAGAAAAACGGTTACATCTTATTTGGGGGAATCACGACATGGTTTACAAGAACCCTAAATATGTTACAAGACACCTATCTAATTACTTCGACCCTAAAACTGGAAAAGACACTACGTTATTTTTAGGTTTACAATATGAAGAAGCAATTATTTTAAGAAATAGCGAAACCTGTCAAGAATTATTTTTAACTCATGGTCACCAAGCAGATTGGTGGAATTATTTATTCTGGAAATGGAGTCGTTTTTTTGTTAGATTTTTATGGAAACCATTGCAAGTAATGGGTATATCAGATCCTACAAGCCCTGCCAAGAACTACAAAGAATTGATAAAAATAGAACGCAAAATCAAAAAATGGATTCATGAGAATAAAAATATAATCACTATAGTAGGACATACACATAGACCTCGGTTTCCTGAACCTAAAGAGATTCCTTTTTTTAACGATGGTAGCTGTGTTCACCCACGAAGCATAACTGGAATTGAAATTAAAAACTGTGAAATTAGCTTGATAAAATGGTATATAGACACAAAAAAAGACGGAACTCTACAAATTAAAAGAGAAATCTTAGAAGGTCCTCGAAACATTGAAGCATATAAAAATTAAAAAAGCTCGAATTAAATTCGAGCTTTTTTAGTCTTTATATGTTATGATAATTATTACAATTCTAAAGCCTTCTTAACATCTCCTCCCATTAGTAACTCTACTGGGTTTTCTAACGCCTCTTTAACTGCAACTAAAAAACCAACAGACTCACGTCCGTCAATAATTCTATGATCATAAGACAATGCCAAATACATCATTGGTCGTATCACCACTTCTCCATCTACAGCAACTGGTCTTTCAATAATATTGTGCATTCCTAAAATACCAGACTGAGGAGGGTTGATAATTGGAGTAGATAACATAGATCCAAACACCCCTCCATTAGAAATTGTAAATGTACCTCCTGTCATTTCATCAACTGTAATTTTACCATCTCTAGCTCTTAAAGCTAATCTTTTAATCTCAGATTCTATTCCTCTAAAGGTTAACGACTCTGCATTACGCATTACTGGAACCATTAATCCTTTAGGTCCTGATACTGCAATAGAAATGTCGCAAAAATCATATGTAATCATTTCTTTACCATCTATCATAGAGTTAACATCTGGATACAACTCTAATGCTCTAGTAACTGCTTTTGTAAAGAAAGACATAAATCCAAGTCCTACACCATGCTTAGCTTTAAACTCTTCTTTATATTGCTTTCTCAAGTCGAAAATAGGTTTCATATCAGCTTCGTTAAACGTTGTTAACATAGCTGTAGTATTTTTAGCTTCAACTAAACGCTCTGCTACTTTACGACGCAGCATAGACATTTTTTTACGCCCTGTACTTCTTACTCCACCAGTTGGAGTTCCCATAGAAGGCACTGCTTTTATAGCATCTTCTTTTGTAATTCTTCCGTCACGACCTGTTCCAGAAACCTCATTAGCAGCAATACCTTTTTCGTCTAAAATCTTTTTAGCTGCAGGAGCTGCAGTACCTGTTGCGTATGTTGTATTGGCTGCAGGAGCTGCTTTAGGAGCTTCAGCTTTTTTCTCTTCTGCTTTAGGAGCTTCTTTTTTAGCTTCTCCTTCAGCAGGTGCTTCTGCACTTGTGTCTATTAAACAAACTACTTCACCTACAGCAACAGCATCACCTTCTTCTGCTTTAAGCGTAATAATACCGCTCATTTCTGCTGGTAATTCTAAAGTTGCTTTGTCTGAATCTACTTCAGCAATGGCTTGATCTTTCTCTACATAATCACCATCTTCTACTAACCATTCTGCAATTTCTACTTCTGTAATTGATTCCCCTGGTGAAGGAACTTTCATTTCTAAAATCATGATATATAATTTTTAGTCTGTTTTTTAATTTTTGTGTGTTGTTATTTTTTAGGTGCGTTAAATACACTCTCTATTACTCGTTGGTGTCTAGCTTTAGACCTTGTTGAACTACCAGCTGCTGGTGCACTATAAGCTTTTCTAGAAGCCAAACGTAGTTTAACCGATTCAAAGTTCATTAAGATATAACCCCAAGCCCCCATGTTTTTAGGCTCTTCTTGTGCCCAAACATAATCGGTAGCATTAGGATAACTAGCTATTATATCATCTAATTGCTTTTGTGGTAATGGGAATAACTGCTCTACTCTTACAAAAGCAATATCCTCTCTACCTAACTCAGTACGTTTTTCAACTAACTCGTAGTAAATCTTTCCAGTACAGAAAACTAACGATGTTACTTTTTTCTTATCTACACTAGCATCGTCTATTACTTCTTGGAATTTACCTTTAGCTAACTCATCTATAGTAGATACCGCTTCTGGCAAACGCAATAAACGTTTAGGAGTAAATACTATTAATGGTTTTCTAAAGTTCCATTTCATTTGTCTTCTTAACAAGTGAAAGAAGTTGGCTGGTGTAGTACAGTCTGCTACTATCATATTGTGGTTAGAACACAGTTGTAAATAACGTTCCATACGTGCAGATGAGTGTTCAGAACCCTGAAATTCATAACCATGGGGTAACAGCATCACCAATCCGTTTTGTGTTTTCCACTTATCTTCTGCAGCAGAAATATACTGGTCTAACATAATTTGAGCTCCATTACTAAAGTCTCCAAATTGTGCTTCCCATATTGTTAAGGTTTTAGGGCTAGCCATTGCATAACCATAATCGAAACCTACAACTCCATATTCTGATAATAATGAATTGTAAATATGGAAATAACCATCTAAACCTAAAGTGTTATGTAAATTAATTTCTTCTACATCGTCTTCTGTTTTCACTATAGCATGTCGATGAGAGAAGGTACCTCTTTCTACATCTTGACCAGTTATACGAACATCAAATCCTTCTTCCATTAAACTACCGTAAGCTAATAGCTCACCCATAGCCCAATCTAACTGATTATACAACTTGTATTCTTTATCAAAATAACGCGCATAGCGGTCTGCTATAATACGCTCAATTTTTCTGATAAACTTCTTGCCATCAGGTAGTTGGGTTATCCCTTTAGCTATTTTATCTAATTTTTTAACATCGTAGGTAGTGTCTACTTCAGCTAAAATATCATCCAATTTTCCAATTTCATAACCATCCCAATCATCGGCCATAATTTCGGTAATAACTGTTTTATCGTGCTTTCTAGAAGCTTCTAATCCAACTTCTAAATCTGCTTTGTATTCTTTTTCTATTTGCTTTACATGCCCTTCTTCTATAACCCCAGCAGCTTTCAACTTATCTGCATAAATATCTCTAGGATTAGGATGCTTAGCAATAGCTTTGTATAGTTTTGGTTGCGTAAATTTTGGTTCATCTCCTTCATTGTGTCCATATTTACGATAACCTAACAAGTCAATAAATACATCTCGACCAAATTTCATTCTAAATTCTAGTGCAAAGGTGAAAGCATGACAAACGGCTTCTACGTCATCTGCATTAACATGCAATACTGGTGACAATGTTACTTTACCTATATCTGTACAATAGGTACTTGAACGAGCGTCTAGGTAATTTGTAGTAAATCCAACTTGGTTATTAACTACAACGTGAATAGTACCACCTACTTTGTAACCATCTAATTGAGCCATTTGAATCACCTCATAAACTACACCTTGACCAGCAATAGCTGCATCTCCGTGTACTAAAATTGGTAAAATAGCTTTTTCATCGCCATTTAAGTGATTATCTAATTTTGCGCGAGTAATACCTTCTACTACGGCATTAACTGTTTCTAAATGAGATGGGTTTGGTGCTAAATCCATTCTAACTTTAGCTCCAGAGTCTGCCTCTCTAAAAGAAGTCCACCCCATATGATACTTTACATCTCCGTCAAATAACTCATCTTCATCATATTCTTTGCTATCAAACTCCGAAAAAATATCTTCTGCATTTTTACCAAAAATATTAGCTAGCACATTTAAACGACCACGGTGAGCCATACCCATTACAAACTGCTTCACTCCCATTCTAGAAGCTTTCTCCATTAGAGTGTCTAGACCAGGTATTAATGATTCATTCCCTTCTACAGAAAAACGTTTCTGACCTACATATTTTGAATGTAAAAAGGTTTCGAATGAAACAGCTTGATTTAACTTTTTAAGTATATGCTTCTTTTCATCTGCAGAATATGCTGGGTGATTATCGTTTACGTTTAACCAATCTTGAATCCACTTAATCTCTTCTGGTTTACGAATATACATATACTCAATACCAATAGCATCACAATAAATAGCTTCTAGATGTTTTATTATTTCTGCTAATGTTGTTCTTCCCAAACCAAGTATTGACCCTGCATCAAAACTTTCATTTAAATCAGATTGAGAAAGACCAAAATTTTCTAATGCTAATGTTGGAGCATACTTTCTTCGTTCACGAACCGGATTGGTTTTAGTGAACAAATGCCCCCTTGTTCTATAGCCATCTATTAACTTAACAACTTGAAATTCTTTCTGAACATTTTCTGGTATAACAACTGAGTTAACTTCTCCATTTAATCCTGATTCTTCTGCTCCAAAGTCGTACCCTTGAAAAAAGGCTCTCCAACTTGGTTCTACACTATCTGGGCTAACTAAATATTGATCATATAACTCAGCAAAGTATGCTGTATGTGCTGCATTTAAAAAGGAAAATCTATCCATTATGTCTTCTATTACCGCTTGGGTGACTATTTTATTAAAACACCAAAAACAAAAAAGTTTAAGGGGTTATTTTGTGTTGTTTTTTTAACTCTTAATTCCCTTATTCTACCAAAAGAATAAACAGGAAACAAAAATCGACCAAAAATACAATAAATCAGCTAAACAACCAGTTCATTTTTATATATTTATCTTACTATATAGAAATTTTAAACTATTATGAATAAGCCTGTTATTTTTAAAACAAAATATTTCACATTCGCAATATTTCTACTTCTTTTTTCCACTTTTGTAAATGCGCAAACGGAAAACCCTCAAATTACTCAAAAACAAAAATCAGATTTTTGGGACAATGTTCGTTATGGAGGTGGAATTGGTTTAAATTTTGGCAGTGGATTCACTAATTTAACCTTAGCTCCTAGTGCAATTTATTCGTTTAGTAAGCAATTTGCAATGGGGCCAGCAATAAATTTTAATTATTCAAACCGTAAAAACGACTTTGATGCTACAGTTATTGGTGCTAGCATTTTAAGTCTATACCAGCCCATAGATCAAATACAATTATCTGTTGAATTTGAAGAAAACAATGTAAATTTTAAAGATAAGATTAACGACAGCTCTCTAAACTATTGGTATTCGGCTTTGTACATAGGTGGAGGGTATAATATCAGCGATTTTGGAGCAATTGGCGTTAGGTATGATGTGTTATATAATGATGAAAAAAGCATTTATGGTTCGGCTTTAATGCCATTTGTTAGAGTTTATTTCTAAACCACACCTTTTGCCATTCTCTTTGAAGAACTAATAAAGTTACTAACTCTACATATTCGTCTATTGTTTCTGTCGTAATGGATGTAATTTTCTTTTCTGAAACGTCTATTTTATACAACAAGTTCTGATATGCAGCTACATCGCTCTTCAATAAATATTCTAAATTTTCACTCAGTATTCTTTTAAGCTGATTTGGTTCTGTATTTTCAGGAATAGCCTTATCTATAATACTTTCAAAGTCTTTATTTAACTGGCGAATCATCTGCAAATACAAACCATTACAAACGGAGTGCTTTATAATTTCATCAACAGACTTTAACTGCATATTTAATTAAACTGTTCTAAACATTAAACTTTCACCAAAATCTGCTAATACTTTTTTGCTATCTTCATCAACATCAATCAACTCTAGTACCTTAAAAGCATTATTAGTGAATTTTTCAATCGCATTTTGAGTTAGTTTAGCTGCTCCGCTATTAACAAATATCTGTTTTACCTCAATTACTTTCGTATCGTTATCTACACTACAGTTTTCTGAAAAATATTCATTCAGTTTAGCCAAATCTTTGTTATTTGCTTTTTCAATTGCTTTTATATATAAATAGGTTTTTTTATTTTCAATAATATCTCCTCCAACTTGCTTTCCGAAAGTTAATGGATCTCCAAAAGCATCTAAATAATCATCTTGCAACTGAAAAGCTATCCCTAGCAATCTTCCATAATCATAAATCAACTGCGCCTGATCTTTCGATGCTTTGGCAACAATAGCACCCATTTTCATGGCTGCCCCTACCAAAACAGCAGTTTTATATTCAATCATTTTTAAATACTCAACTTCTGTCACATCACTTCTCACCTCAAAATCAACATCATACTGTTGCCCCTCACACACCTCTAAAGCTGTTTTACTAAAAATTTGAGCTAACTGTTTAAATGTTTCTGTCTCATAATTTTCAAACAATTGATAGGCCAAAATTAACATGGCATCTCCTGATAAAATACCCGTATTAATATCCCACTTTTCATGCACCGTTTGTTTACCTCTTCTTAAGGGGGCATCATCCATAATATCGTCATGAACCAGAGAAAAATTATGAAATATTTCTACAGCTAAAGCTGCATCTAAAGCTTTTTCATGAGAGGCTCCAAACAACTCTGTGGTTAATAGAGTTAAAACAGGTCTTAACCTTTTTCCTCCCAACTGCAAAATATAATCAATGGGTTGATATAAATTTCTAGGTTCCCTCTGTATAGAAGTTTTTTCTAGATAAGCTAAAAATGATTCTCGGAACTGATCTACAGACAGCATATGTTTAAATTTTGACAAAAATAAACTATTTAAATATTACTACCTTATATCTTCTTCTAATTTAGCTTATCTCCATATTAACGAATGTTAAAAAAAAGTAAAACTTAGGAAACTTTTTATGTTTTTGAAGTTTCCTGTTGTATTTTTGCATACAAATTAATGATGGTATTTGCTTTTATGAGAGAAGAAATTTTAGAGAAAGCTGGAGAACTTTTTTTTAAAATAGGTTACAAAAGTGTAACAATGGATGATATTGCTAGTGAAATGGGAATATCAAAAAAAACTATTTATAAGTTTTTTAAGAATAAAGAAGTTTTAATAGAAGAAAGTGTCAACCTAATGCATGAAGCTTGCCATCAAGTTATAGACACAATAACATCTCAGGGACATAACCCTATAAAAGAAAATTTTGAAATTAAAAAAATGTTTAAAGAGATGTTTCAAAATGCTGACACCTCTCCTATTTATCAGCTAAAAAAGTATTACCCAAAAATCTACGACAGGGTAATGACTAAAGAAATGGTAGTTTTTCATGACTGTATTAAAAGCAATATAGAGAGAGGGATTGAGCAAGGTTTTTATAGAGATAATATAGATATAAACAATACTGTAAAGTTTTACTTTGCCTTAGTTTTTTATATACATGAGAACATGCCTATGAATGAAGTTCAAATAATAGAAATTCAGGCTTTAGAGTACCATACAAGAGCAATAGCTACAAACAAAGGTATTGACGAACTAAACAAACACCTAAATAATTAAAAATTAATTTACTAACTCATCAAGCAAAAACAGATGAAAAAACACTTTTTATATTTTTTAAGTTTTTTATTGCTTAACGTTTCTTATGCACAAGAAGAAAACCTTCAGATTTCTTTAGAAGAAGCTGTAAACTATGCAATAGAAAACAACAGAGTTGCAAAAAATGCAGCTTTAGATATCGAAGCCGCTAAAAAGCAAAAATGGGAAACGACAGCAATAGGTTTACCACAATTAAACGCAAAAATAGATTACCAGAATTGGCTTAAACAACAATTCGATGGAGTAGATTTTAATCAAGACGGAGTAATCGATTTTGGTGCTAAACAATCCATTAATGCAACAGCAACTCTTAGTCAAATGTTATTTGACGGGTCGTATTTAGTAGGTTTACAATCGGCAAAAGTGTTTTTAGAAATTTCTAAAAACGCTAAAGAAAAAACAGATTTAGAAATTAGAAAAGCCACTATTAATGCTTATAGTAATGTATTATTAGCAGAAGAGTCTTTAAACATCTACAACAACAATATTGATGTTTTAACTAAAAACCTAAACGAAACCCAAGAAATTTTTAATAACGGATTAACCGAAGAAGAAAGTGTAGAACAATTACAAATTACTCTTAAACAATTAGAAAATGGTAGAAACAATGCTATAAGGTTAAAAGATATTGCGTATGAGATGTTAAACATAACTCTTGGAACTAACCTAAACACCAATGTAAAGCTAACCAACAACTTAGAAGACTTAGCTATGAAGCATACAGACTTAGCCATCCTGTCTTCAAATAATAATGTTGAAGATAACATTGATTATAAAATTGCAGCTAATGATAAAAAATCTAAAGAACTGTTATTAAAATTAGAAAGAAGTAGAGCCTTACCTACTTTAAACGCGTTTGTTAATGGGTCTTATATTGGCAACAGTAACGATTTTGATTTCTTAGACAGAGAAAAACAATGGATCGGAACTTCTTTATTTGGAGTAAGTTTAAATGTCCCTATATTCAGCTCTGGACAGTCGGGGGCAAGAAAACAAAGAGCAAAGATCAATTTAGAAAAAGCAGAAAATAATTTAACTGAGACTGAACAAAAATTAAAGTTTCAAATCGATTCTGCAAAAAGTAATTATCAATTTGCTATTGAAAAACACAATACTTCTAAAGAAAATTTAGCCTTAGCTGAACGTATTGAAAAGAAAAATCAAACTAAATACTTTGAGGGAATTGCAACTAGTTTTGAGTTAAGACAAGCTCAACAACAACTATATAGTTCTCAACAAGAATACCTACAAGCTATGTTAGATGTTATTACCAACAAAGTAGAACTAGAAACCATATTAAATCAAACAAAATAGAATCAGCATTAAACTTATATAAAATGAGAAAACTAACAACAATACTAATAGCAAGTCTACTTCTTGTTGCTTGCGGAAATAAGAATGAATCGATTGATTCTATTCTAGAATCAGGTAATCTAGAACAAATTAGACAGAAGAAAGCTGATTTAGATGTAAAAAAGCAAGAAATTTTAACTCAATTAGATTTAGTTGAAGCTAAAATTAAAGAACTAGACCCTCAAGAAAAGATACCTTTAATAACTACTCTTAAAGCAGAACAAAAAGCCTTTACTCATTATGTTGAACTACAAGGTAGTGTTAACACTAAGCAAAACTTAGTAATATTTCCGGAGTACTCAGGTGTTTTATCTAAAGTATATGTAAAAGAGGGACAGAAAGTATCTAAAGGTCAGACTCTTGCTAAAATTGACGATGGAGGCTTAAGTCAGCAATTAGCTCAATTACAAATTCAAGCTGATCTAGCTAAAACTACTTATGAGCGTCAAAAGAGATTATGGGATCAGAAAATAGGCTCAGAAATACAGTATTTACAAGCAAAATCTAGTTATGAAGCGCAACAAAGAGCTGTAAACCAATTACAACAACAAATTGGTAAAACTGTTGTAAGAGCCCCTTTTTCTGGAACTATTGACGATGTAATTACTGAACAAGGAAGCGTAGTAGCTCCTGGACAGTCACAATTATTCAGGATCGTTAACTTACAAAACATGTATATTGAAACAGATGTTCCAGAAAGTTATATCAGTAATGTTACGCCAGGTAAAGAAGTGAAAGTAGAGTTGCCTATTTTAGGCAAAACTATAGACGCTACTGTGCGTCAAGCAGGTAGCTTTATCAACCCAGCAAACAGAACTTTTAAAATAGAAGTTGCAGTTCCTAACAAGGATAATGCTATTAAGCCTAACTTAACTGCTAAACTTAAAATAAACGATTATACCAACAAGGAAGCTATATTAATCCCTCAAAGTATTATTTCAGAAAACGCAGAAGGAGATCAATACGTTTATATCATTACAGATAGAAATCAAAAAAAGGCCAAAGCTAAACGTGTGATAATTAAAACAGGTAAAACACAAGGTGATTACATTGAGGTATTATCTGGTTTGAAAAACGGAGATGAAATTATTGAAGAAGGAGCAAGAAGTGTTAAAGACGGACAAGAGGTTAAAATTCTTGTTATTCCTACAACTAACGAAAAATAAGATCGATGTCAGATAAACAAAAGAAAGTAAACAAAGAGTTTGGCTTATCTTCTTGGGCTATTAACAACAAAACAACCATGTATGTGTTGATTTTGTTAATATTAATTCTTGGTGGTAGTGCCTACTTTAGCATGCCTAGAGAAAACTTCCCAGAGATAAAGGAAACTAAAATTTATATCAGCTCTATATATCCGGGAAACACAGCTGAAGATATTGAAAAACTAATTACTGATCCAATTGAAGACCGATTAAAAACGGTATCTAATGTGGTAGAAATAACCTCTACTTCTCAAGAAGATTATTCTATAGTTATAGTTGAGTTTGATGAAAACATCACTGTTGATGCAGCTAAACAAAAGGTAAAAGACGAAGTAGATTCTGAAACAGCTAGTGAAGATTGGCCAACATTTAACGGAGCAAAGGTAGAACCTAATGTGTTCGACTTAAGTATGTCTGAAGAAATGCCAATTCTAAACATTAATATCTCTGGAGATTATCCGGTTGATAAGTTAAAAGAATATGGTGAATATTTAGAGGATGAAATTGAAAGCTTGTTAGAGATTAAACAGGTAGATATTCGTGGTGCCCAAGAAAAAGAAGTTGAGGTTGCTGTAGACATCTATAAAATGATGGCTGCTCAGGTAAGTTTTAATGATGTTGTAACAGCAATCAACAATGGTAATGCTACCATGTCTGCCGGTAACTTAATTACTAGCGGACAAAGACGTACTATTAGAATTACTGGAGAAATTGAAAAACCAGAAGAACTTGAGAATTTTGTTGTAAAATCAGAAAGAAACAATCCAATCTACTTAAGAGATATAGCTAAAGTTACTTTTAAGGACGAAGACAAAACAACTTATGCAAGAGAATTTGGAGAACCTGTTGTAATGTTAGACGTAAAAAAGAGATCGGGTAAAAACATGGTAGCTGCAGCAGATCAAATACAAGTAATTGTAAAAGATGCCGTCGAAAATGTTTTTCCTCAAGATCTTAAGGTTACCATTACTAACGACCAATCTTCAAAAACTATTGGTCAGGTAGACGATTTAGTAAACAATATCATTTTTGGTATTATACTGGTTGTTACTGTATTAATGTTCTTTTTAGGATTTAAAAATGCCTTATTCGTTGGGTTTGCTATTCCTATGTCGATGTTTATGTCTTTAATGATATTGAACACATTAGGTTATACAATGAACACCATGATTCTTTTCGGATTAATTATGGGGTTAGGAATGTTAGTAGACAACGGTATTGTTGTTGTAGAAAATGTGTATCGTTTAATGGATGAGGAAGGAATGAGTCGTCTAGAAGCTGCTAAAAAAGGTATTGGAGAGATTGCCTTCCCAATTATTATTTCAACAGCTACTACTGTTGCGGCATTTATTCCGTTAGGAATGTGGCCAGGAGTAATGGGACAATTTATGATTTATTTCCCAGTAACACTTTCGGTTGTATTAGGATCTTCGTTATTCGTAGCCATCTTCTTTAATTCGGTATTAGTATCGCAATTCATGACAACAGAAGATAAAGATATGCCATTAAAAAACATGATCCGTATTTCTGCCATAGTAGGTGGTATCGGATTGTTAATTTTGTTTTTTGGAGGAGCTTACAGAGGTTTAGGAACTTTAATGGCTGTTACAGTTATTATGCTTTGGGCTTATCGTTTATTTCTTAGAGGTTGGGCCAACGGATTCCAAAATAAGATCTTACCTGTTTGGGAGCGTTTTTATGAGAGGGTATTGCGTTATTCTTTATCTGGAAGAAAACCAATAGTAATTGCTTTTGGAACTTTTGCATTACTTATTTTAGCTTTTATGGGGTTCGGAGCGTCTGTTGGAAGTCAGCGTACAAAAGTTGAGTTCTTCCCAGATAATACACCTAACCAAATTATTGCATACATAGAGTATCCTGAAGGAACAGATATTGAAAAAACGAATGCAATTACTAAAGAGGTAGAAGAACGAATGTATGCAGTTATTAATGAAGCTGCTTACATGAAAGGAGATTTTAACTTCTTAACAGAAAGTGCCGTATCTCAGGTTGGTGAAGGAGCAGGAAACCCACAAACAGACGGTGGTTCTGCAGCAGAAATGCCTCATAGAGGTAAAATTACGGCTTCAATGCGTGAATACAAATTTAGAGATGGTGCTGACAGTAATGAGCTATTGAAGAAAGTTCAAGAAGCTTTAAAGGACATCTATCCAGGAGTATCAATTTCTGTAGAAAAAGATGCTGTAGGTCCGCCAGCAGGTTATCCTATTAACGTAGAATTAGAAGGAAAAGACTATGCTGAGCTGATTAACACAGCAGAAAAAATGAAAGACTTTATTAATTCTAAAAACATTCAGGGAATAGATGAATTAAAGATTGATGTTAATAAATCTAAACCATCAATGAAAGTTGAGGTAGATCGTAAAAAAGCTGGAGAACTAGGTGTTTCTGCCGGACAAGTAGGCCAGCAATTACGTAATTCAATTTTTGGTGCCAAAGCAGGTGTTTACAAAAAAGCTGGAGAAGATTACGATATTTATGTTCGCTTTAATAAAGACAACAGATACAACACTAGTGCTATCTTTAATCAAAAGATTACGTTTAGAGATATGGCTTCAGGTCAGATTAAAGAAATTCCTGTTTCTGCTGTTGCAAAACAAACTAATGCGTCTGGCTTTAGTGCTATAAAGCATAAAGATACCGAGCGTGTGGTTACATTATATTCTGCATTAGCTCCAGGTTTTACTGATGCCCAAGCTATTGTTACTCAGATACAAAATGAAATGCAAAACTTTACAGATAAACCTGATGGAGTAAAAATAGATTATACCGGTCAGATAGAAGAGCAGAACAAGCAGATGGCATTCTTAATGGGGGCTTTCTTTGCAGGTTTAGGCTTAATATTCTTTATTTTAATATTCCAATTTAATTCGGTTTCTAAACCAGCTATAATTATGTTAGCTATTTTCTTAAGTTTAATTGGTGTATTTGGAGGAATAGTTGCTACTGGTAGTGCCTTTGTTATTATGATGACTATGATGGGGATTATATCTTTAGCAGGTATTGTTGTAAACAATGGAGTTGTGTTATTAGATTATACTCAGCTTTTAATAGATAGAAAAAAAGTTGAAAACGATATAGCTGATGAAGATTATTTAGAAAACAATGATTTATTAGATGCTATAGTTAAAGGAGGTAAAGCAAGGTTACGCCCGGTGTTACTAACAGCTATTACAACTATACTTGGATTAATCCCTTTAGCAACTGGTTTAAATATTAACTTCTTTACTTTATTTAGTGAGTTCAATCCGCATATATATGTGGGAGGAGATAATGTTATTTTCTGGGGGCCTTTAGCTTGGACAGTAATTTACGGATTATTCATTGCTACTTTCCTAACTTTAATAGTTGTACCTATTTTATTCTACTTGGTAAGCAAGTTAAAAATGTGGTTGCATAAAAAGAAATTAGCTAGAATAGCTTAACAATAAAAAAGCTCGAGAATATTCTCGAGCTTTTTTATTTAATATCTAAAACTAATTACTTAGCTTCTGCATATCTTCTTTCAACTTCGTTCCAGTTAATTACTTTAAAAAATGCATCAATATAATCTGGACGACGGTTTTGGTAGTTTAAGTAGTAAGCATGTTCCCATACATCTAACCCTAAAATAGGCGTTCCACCACAAGTAACACCTGGCATTAACGGATTATCTTGATTTGGTGTAGAACAAACTTCTACCTTACCTCCTTTATGTACACATAACCAAGCCCATCCTGAACCAAACTGAGTAGCTGCAGCCTTAGAGAAAGCATCTATAAAAGCTTCTTTAGAACCAAACTCTGCTTCAATAGCATCCTTTAATTCTCCAGATAAATAGCCTCTATCTTCCGGGTTCATTACAGTCCAAAATAATGAGTGGTTATAAAAACCTCCTCCATTATTTCTAACCCCCATATTGTTCATATCTAAATTGGTTAAGATATCTTCAATAGACTTCCCTTCTAAGTCAGTTCCTTCTATTGCTCCATTTAATTTAGTAGTATATCCATTATGGTGCTTAGAGTGGTGTATCTCCATTGTTCTAGCATCGATATGTGGTTCTAATGCGTCATATGCATAACCTAATTTTGGTAATTCAAAAGCCATAATATTGTTATTTAGTTGTTATTATTTTTAAGATCATCCAAATTTACAAAAACAAACAAATAATCTATGACCATTTAGAATAAATACTATTGATGATATCATTAAGTTTGTATATTGCTTCTATTAATTCACCAAAATGAGAAATAACTCTTTTACTATATATAATGCTTCTGCAGGATCTGGAAAAACTTACACACTTGTTAAACAATACTTAAAAACAGTTCTAAAATCTAATTTTAATAATTACTTTAAATACATTTTAGCAATTACTTTTACCAATAAAGCTGTTGCCGAAATGAAAAATAGAATTCTTGATGCTCTTCAAGAGTTTTCTAACAAAGATATTATTAACTACCCTTCTCCTCTATTTACTGAACTTGCATCAGAACTAAATATTACTCCAGAAAAATTACAACAAAAATCGACTAAAGTATACAATGCTATTATTAACAATTACGCTGCTTTTGATGTTGTTACTATAGACACCTTTACCCACAGAATTATACGCACTTTTGCATTTGATTTAAAAATTCCCCAAAATTTTGAAGTCGCTTTAGATACTGAAGAAATACTCTCACAAGCAGTTAATAACTTAATTGATAAAATTGGCACTGACAAAGAACTTACTAATACACTACTAAACTACACTTTACAGAAGACAGACGACGATAAAAGTTGGGATATTAGCTTAGACCTTAATAAAACAGCCAAGCTTTTATTAAATGAAAACGATATATATAATTTAGATTTACTAAAAAACAAATCTTTATCAGACTTTGATAATCTTAACAAATTAATTACACAAAAAATTAACTCTAATGAAACAGAATTACAGTCTACCGTTTCTGATTTGCTAGATTTATTTAAACATAACGGGATTACCAAACAAGCTTTCTCTGGAGGTCATCTTTTTAATTACTTTAACAATCTAAAAGAAAAAAAGTATCCGAAAAACTTTGATGCTGCATGGCAAAAAAAACTTGTAAACAATGAACCTTTATACTCTAAAAAAACAGAGTCTTTTATGGCTGAGTGGGTAGACAGTAACCAACAACATATTGCCGATACTTTTATTAAAACCAAGGTGTTATATTACGAATTATCATTTCTAGATAATTTTAAAAAACATCTTATCCCTCTATCGGTTTTAAATTTAATTTACAAAGAATTAGAATTACTAAAAGAAGATCAGAACATTGTTCTTATTTCTGAATTCAATAGAATAATTGCATCAGAAATTAAAGGCCAACCTGCTCCTTTTATTTACGAACGTATTGGTGAGCGTTATCAAAATTACTTTATTGATGAATTTCAAGACACCTCAATCATGCAGTGGGAAAACTTAATTCCTTTAACAGAAAACGCATTGATAAATGAGGCTGAAACAAACAATCAGCATTCATTACTTTTAGTGGGAGACGCCAAGCAATCTATTTACAGATGGAGAGGCGGAAAGCCAGAACAATTTATTTCTTTATACGAAGGAAACACTCCTTTTTACATAAAATCAAATGTTAAAAACCTAGACACTAATTACAGAAGTTACAGTGAAGTTATAGCGTTTAATAATGAGTTTTTTAGTTATCTAGCAAATTATTTTTCAAACTCAACACACCAAGACTTATATCAAATAGGAAACCAACAAAAAAGCAATTCTAAAAAGGGAGGCTATGTAAATATTAATTTTATTGACAACCTTAAAAGCGAAGAAGCTTCAAGTGCCTATCAATTAAAAACACTTGAAACTATTAACGAAGTTTTAGAGTTAGGATTCGAAAAAAAAGATATTTGTATCATAACCCGAAAAAAAGCTGATGGCATAAGCTTGGCAGACTACCTTACTGAAAATGGCATTGAAATAACTTCATCTGAAACTTTGCTTTTAAACAAAAATGAAGAAATTAATTTTATTATTAATCTTTTACATTTTTTAATTCAACCTAACAATAAAACACATCAAATTGACATACTTTTTTTCTTATATAATCACCTTCAAATAAGAGAAGAAGAGCATAGTTTTTATCAAAAATTTATTTCTTTTTCTATTGATGATTTTTTTATCAACTTATGCAACGACTATAAAATTATTTTTAATTACGAGCAAACAAGAACGCTTCCTCTTTATGAACTTATTGAAAGTATTATAAGATCTTTTAATTTAATAGAAACAAACTCTTCTAATGCCTATTTACAGTACTTTTTAGATGAAGTCCATACTTTTTCTACTAGAAAAACTTCTGGAATAATTGGTTTTATTGAATACTGGAATCAAAACAATCATAAACTAAGCATTGTTGCTCCAGAAAACAACAATGCCGTTACAATTATGACTATACATAAATCTAAAGGCTTAGAGTTTCCTGTAATTATATTCCCCTTTGCAGATTTAGACATTTACCAAGAAATAGAGCCTAAAGTTTGGTTGCCGATAAAAGCAGAAGAATACCTCGGATTTGACAAAGCTTATATTGGTTTTAACAAAAACACTCAGAATTACTCAGATGCTGGACTTCTTTTGTCTCAAGAAAAAAATACTCAATTAGAATTAGACAATACCAACCTCTTATATGTTGCACTAACTAGAGCTAAAGAACAATTGTATATTATATCTAAAAAAAGTATTGATAATAATGGTAATGTTAAAGAAAATACTTATTCTGGGTTCTTTATAAATTATTTAAAAAATAAACATTATTGGAACGAAGAGAAAAAACAATATGAGTTTGGGCAACCTATAAAACTATCTAAAAAAACAATTACACAAACTTCTAATCAGCTTCCTTATATTTCTTCCTCTAGAAAGGAACACAATTTATCTATCATTACTAAATCTGGTTACTTATGGGATAGTGAACAAGAAAAAGCAATAGAAAGAGGTAATTTAATTCATCATTTACTATCAAAAATAACCTATCAACATGATATTGATTATGCTTTTAATGAATGTATTTCTGAAGGAGTTATCAGTTCTTCACAAATGGATGAGATAAAGCCAATAATTACTCAATTAGTTACTAAATCTTCTGCTTCTGAATATTTTACTAACAAATATGGTGTCTATACCGAAAAAGAAATTATAACTCCAAACGGCTCTATTCTAATTCCTGACAGGATTGTATACATTAATAAAACCGCAATAATTATTGATTATAAAACCGGTCAACCTAACCAAAAACACAAAGACCAAATAAACACATACGCAAATGCTCTATCTAGTATGGGGTTTTATGTAGACAAAAAAATATTAATCTATTTAGAAAACAATATCGAAATTAAAGAAGTGAATTAATTACATTTGCTTTTATTAAAAATTAAAATCATGTACGGAGAAATTAAAACCCACTTACAAAAAGAAATTCAAGATATTAAAGATGCAGGATTATTTAAAAAAGAAAGAATTATTACCTCTCCACAAGATGCTGTTATTAAAATATCTACTGGAGAAGAAGTAATTAATTTTTGTGCTAACAACTATTTAGGTCTATCTTCTCACCCAGAAGTAATTCAAGCAGCTAAGGATGCTATGGATACTCATGGTTTTGGAATGTCTTCTGTGCGTTTTATTTGTGGAACTCAAGATATTCATAAAGAACTAGAGCAGAAAATAGCCAATTTTTACGGCACTGAAGACACCATTTTATACGCTGCTGCTTTTGATGCCAACGGAGGTGTTTTTGAGCCATTATTAACTAAAGAAGATGCTATTATTTCTGACTCATTAAACCATGCTTCTATAATTGACGGAGTGAGATTATGTAAAGCAGCTAGGTATCGTTATCAAAATAATGATATGGCTGATTTAGAAAAGCAATTAATTGCTGCTAATGAAAATGGAGCTCGATTTAAAATAATTGTTACCGATGGTGTTTTTTCTATGGATGGTTTAGTAGCTCCGTTAGATAAAATCTGTGATTTAGCAGATAAATATGATGCAATGGTAATGATAGATGAATGTCATGCTGCTGGATTTATAGGCGAAACAGGTAGAGGTACTCTAGAAGCAAAGGGAGTTTTAGACAGAATTGATATTATAACCGGAACTCTAGGTAAAGCTCTTGGTGGTGCTATGGGTGGATACACTACTGGTAAGAAAGAAATTATTGAATTATTACGTCAAAGATCAAGACCGTATTTATTTTCTAATTCATTAGCTCCTGCTATTGTTGGTGCTTCTATTAAAGTATTTGAACTTCTTTCTAACAATACAACTTTAAGAGATAAACTAGAATGGAATACAAATTACTTTAAAAAAGGCATGAAAGCTGCTGGTTTAGATATTATAGATGGTGACTCAGCTATAGTACCAGTAATGCTGTATGACGCCAAACTTTCTCAGACTATGGCAGATATGCTTTTAGAAGAAGGTATTTATGTTATTGGTTTCTTTTACCCTGTAGTACCTAAAGAAAAAGCTAGAATTAGAGTCCAACTATCTGCTGCTCATGAAAAAGAACACTTAGATAAAGCCATTAGTGCTTTTACAAAGGTTGCAAAAGAATTAAAGATTATAAAATAGCCAAAATTAGCATATTAAGAGGCATTAAAAGTTAAAAATATTCCCTTAATTTTTTGTTAATAAGTTTTAAGACCTTACATTTGCTCTTGATTAACACTTAAAATTAAATTTTATTAATATGAAACAATTTAGCAAGTTATTAGTTGCTGCTTCTTTAGTATTAGGAGTTGGAGCTAATGCACAAACTGAAGACAATCCTTGGTCTATTACTGTTGGAGCTAATGCAGTAGATTTCTATTCTGCTGGTAACGACGGTGCGATTGGGAACAGCGGTGAAGACGCAAAAATCTTCAATGAATTTTTTAATGTATCTGATCAATGGAACATGGTTCCTTCTATCTCTTCTATAACAGTAGGAAGATATGTAGGAAGCGGTGTTAGTGCTGACTTAACTGGTTCTTTTAATAAATTAGATCAGTACGGAAATAAATTTGATGAAAACGGTAACGCATTATCAGAAGACGTATTTGATGAAGATAACTATTTCGGATTAGATTTAGGTGTTAACTATCACTTAAACACTTTATGGAATGGAATGAACTGGTTAGATCCTTATGTAAGAGGTAATGCTGGTTACAACTGGATAGCTGACGAAAACGGATTAGCTGCTGGTGGAGGTTTAGGTATCAACTTCTGGTTAACTGAAAACATTGCTATTAAAGCTCAATCTGTTTATAAAAACAATTTTGCTGAAGAATTAGAAAACTTTAATCACTTTCAACATACTGTTGGTGTAAACTTCTCTTTTGGAGGAAAAGATACTGATGGTGACGGTGTATATGACAAAGATGACGCTTGTGTTGATGTACCTGGTTTAGCTGAGTTCAAAGGATGTCCTGATACTGATGGTGATGGAATCCAAGATTCTGAAGACGCTTGTGTTGACACTCCTGGTGTTGCTGAGTTTAACGGATGTGCTGATACTGATGGTGACGGAGTTGCTGATCCTAACGATGAGTGTGTTGACGTTCCTGGTTTAAAAGAATTAAACGGTTGTCCAGATGCTGATGGAGACGGAATTGCTGATGCTAAAGATGGATGTCCTCAAGAAGCTGGTCCTGCTGCTAACAACGGATGCCCATGGACTGATAAGGATGGTGATTCTGTTTTAGATAAAGATGATCAATGTCCAGACGTAGCTGGTACTGTTGCTAACAACGGATGTCCAGAGCCAAGTGACGTTGTTGTTAAACAATTAAACGATTACGCTAAAACTATCTTATTCAACTCTGGAAAGTCTTCTTTTAAAGATCAAACTGTTGAAGTTTTAAAAGCTATGAACGCTATCTTTAAAGAATACCCACAATCTAAATTTGCTTTAGAAGGTCACACTGATAGCGCTGGATCTGCAAAAAGCAACCAGTTATTATCTGAAAGAAGAGCTAACGCTGTTAGAGATTGGTTCTTAGCAAACGGAATTGCTGCTGATAGATTAACTGCTAAAGGTTTTGGTGAAGATAAGCCAATCGACACTAACAAAACTAGAGCTGGTAGAGCTAACAACAGAAGAGTAGAAGTAAAATTAGTAAAGTAATTTACTACTCCTATAAATAACAATATAAAAGCGCTCTGAGTTTCAGAGCGCTTTTTTTATGTCTTATAAAAAAACTACTCACCCTTAACAAAAAAGACTTTAAATTCATCCTAAAAGTCCGATGCGAATGTAAATGAAGTTATATACCCAAGATAGCTTAAAAAGGACTCCCAATGCTTTCAGATCGTTTAGAACCTAACACTACTTTCGAAAAAAGCTTCTAAACTTTATAGTACAATTAGTTACATTTTAATTTTCAGAAATAAACCTACAAACCTAAAAGAATAAAACAGGAACCATTATTTTATCAAAAAATATGATATTTACTTTTAACGAATTATCTATCAGTAATAATAACTAATTTAATTAAAAAGGACTGAGAGAGATTTTATCTTACTCAATAATAAATTTGGCTTAATAAGGATAATACTAAACGCCCCTACTACTATTATTAATTTTAATAAGTTATGAAGCAACACATATTGTTTTCTTCTATTAGCTTTCCAAAGCTTTACCGAATAAAAGCATAATAATAGAATACATAAATAAAAGTAATAATTCATCTGCCCTATATCAAAAAACAATAATAATGACCCTATTGTTAAGCAGGTAAAAACTAATAATCCTGATAATAAATTTTTAGTCACTTTTATACCATATGTTACAGGTAAAGTTTGATAACCAAGAGCCAAATCTCCTTTTATATTTTCTAAATCTTTGGTTATTTCCCTCATCGAAATTATCAATACCAAATACAAACCATGGAAGAAAACCACTGTGTCAAAATTCTGATAATAAACAAAAACTATAAAAAATGGTGCTATTGCTAAAGAAGATGCTATTATATTTCCAACAAAAGGGTACTTTTTTAATTTATGGGAGTAAAACCATATCATAAAAATATATGACGAAAAAAATAAAGTAGCTTTAAAAGAAACATAACTAGCCAATAAAACAGTTATTATGTTTAGCACAAAGTAAACGGATAGTTTAGTATTTTGACTAACCAATCTATCTAACATAGACTTTCTAGGTCTATTAATTAAATCTTTTTCAGAATCATAAAAATTATTAATGATGTAACCTGCAGCAATAACTAAAGAAGTAGCAAATACAAGTACAAATAATTTAGAATCTAAAACAACTTCTTTTAAAGAAGCATCTTTAGCTAAAATATAAATGGACGATAAATATTGAGCAATAACAATTATTAAAATATTGTAACCGCGCACTACAGAAAACAAACTTAATAGCTTTTTTAATACCAGTTTGTTCTTTCTAGAAAGCATTTTTCTATTCTTAGAAGTTGTATACTACCTCTAACTTATAACCTTTTAAAGACTCTTGAGCCTTTTTATAATTTTCAGTAAAACCTAAGATATAACCGCCGCCACCAGAACCACAAAGTTTCAAATAGTAATCGTTGGTTTCAATACCGTGTTTCCATAATTTGTGGAATTGTTCAGGTATCATTGGCTTAAAATTATTAAGCACTACCTTAGATAACTGCTTAACATTACCAAACAAAGAAGAAATATTACCCTTTAAGAAGTCTTCTACACAAGCATCTGTATGTTTTACAAACTGCTCTTTTAACATGTTTCTAAACCCTTCTTGTTTCATCTTTTCCATAAAGATATTTACCATTGGTGCAGTTTCTCCTGTCATACCAGAATCTAGTAAAAAAACAGCTCCTTTACCTTCGGTTGGTTGAGAAGGCAAACCCGTTGGCTCTATGTTATCTTTAGAATTAATTAAAATTGGTAAACTTAAATATGAATTTAACGGATCCAAACCTGAACTCTTTCCGTGAAAAAAAGATTCCATCTGAGCAAAAATTTCTTTTAACTGCAGTAACTTTTCTCGAGTTAAGTTCTCTAAAACTGTTATTTTATCTTGAACATATTTGTCGTAAATTGATGCAACCAAAGCCCCAGAACTCCCTACTCCGTAACCTTGAGGTATTGAAGAATCAAAATACATTCCATTAGCCACATCAGATTGTAAGCTTTCAATATCAAACTGAGCTAAACTTCTTTTGTTTTCTTGTAATTGTTGCAAATGATTAGCCAAAGAAGCCAAGTTTTTATTGGAATTCAATGCTTCTTCAGAAGTATTTCCATCTAGCTTTAATGCTCCTTTATAAAAATTATATGGTATAGACAACCCCTTAGAGTCTTTAATAATTCCATATTCACCAAACAATAATATCTTAGAATAAAATAAAGGTCCTTTCATATCAGTTTAAATATTTTCCTAAAAAAATTAGGACATCAATATTGGCAACTTAATCTTTTATTAATTGAGCACCAAAACCTACTGTATCACAAATATAGTGTTCATTTTGGCAATAGCCAACTAATTCGCTGTTAATGAACGCCAAAACTTCTTCCTTCTCGACTTCTGGATACAATAAATGAACATTGGCACCTGCATCTAAAGTAAAGCATAAATGCAATCCTGTTTGTTGCCTAAAAGCCCATATTTTATTTATAATTTCTAAGGTATTAGGCTTCATTAATATAAAATATGGCAAGCTCGTCATCATCATAGCATGTAGCGTTAACGCTTCGCTTTCTACTATTTCAATAAATGCTTTTAAATCACCGGACTTAAAAACATGAATTAGTTTCGATAAATTATCGTGAGCTTGATTAAAGCGATTATCTGCATATGGGTGATTGTGCATTAAGTTATGACCTACCGTACTAGAAACTTGTTTTTCTCCTTTATCTACTAATAAAATCGTGTCTTGATAATTCTTGAAATTACTATGTACTTCAAAAGGATATTTCACTCCAAATAAATCTGAAGAACCCGTTATTTCTTTATGTGCTCCCCAACAAACCAAATCTCCTTCTAAACTTCTGCAAGCACTTCCTGAGCCTAAACGAGCTAAAAAAGAAGCTTTTTTAATGAATTCTTCTTGAGTTAAGTTAGGATTTAATTCTTTTTCCATGCTCATTATACATAACGCTAAAGCACTCATACCTGATGCTGATGAAGCAATACCAGAACTATGCGGAAAAGAATTAGACGTTTCTATTTTATAAGCGTATTCTTTAATAAAAGGAACATACTGCTCTATACGCTTAAAAAAGGTATTTATTTTAGGTTTAAAATCATCTTTTTGTTCTCCTTCTAAAAAAACTGAAAATTGATATTCTTTAGATGGAACTTCCAGTTTTGTGTAATGTAATGTGGTGGTTGTTTTACAATTACTAAGTGTAAAACTAATAGACGGATTAGCCGGAATTTGATTTTCTTTTTTCCCCCAGTATTTAACCAAGGCTATATTACTTGGCGATTCCCAGGTAATCTTCCCTTTTTCTAAGCTACTTTCAATGGTCTTAAAAACAAATGATTTATTATTCATTACAGTTTAAAATATTAATGCAAATATATACTTAAAATAAGCACCAAAAACACTTAATATTTTATTTTTGCAGGCTCAAAAAATAAAATCAATCAAATAATAACAAAATGAAATTACATTTTTCTTTATTAACTCTACTTTTAATTAACTTCTCGTTTTCACAAACTATTATAGTTGATGAAAAATTTACACCGAAATTATCCCCTGTAGAATATCATACTCTTTATGATTCAGATCAAATCATGATTTCAAAAGGGAGCTTTAGAAAAGGGACCTCTCTTAAATATATTAACAACGTAGAATCTTATGACAGTAAAGGGAACAAACACTTGTGGGCTGATAACGAAAACTTTATGCGTATAGAAATTTCAGACTCAGAAAAAACCTTAAGAGGGCATCAAATGCTGTTAAATACGTTTTCTAGGTTCAGTATAAATCATAAATATATAACTAAGAACACGAAAACCGATTACATAAGTAATAAAAAAGATAAACTATATAATCTTTCCAATTACTTTAATGACTCTTTAGAATGGGGTATTACAAATTCTAAATTAAAGTTCCCTTATGACATAAACCTTCTAAAAGACGAATTAATTTTAATTACAACTGATAATTTTAGCAGAAAAAGAAATAAAATAGATATAGAGAAACCTAACACTGATAGATTAATAGGCGATAATCATGTAAAACCGTTTAATAAAAAACCTGGATTTATGTTTGCCCCTATAAAAAACTCCGATTCTTCTTTTGTTATAACTACTAAATCTATTTCTAAAGATTATAAAACATGTATCTTATATAGAACTTTATATAATTTTGAGGGAAAAAAAATAAATGAAAACAGTTACACAGTAAACACAAAAAAAGATTTCTTAATCTACTCGACTAACAATAACACTAGAGTAGATAGTAATTCAGCTGGAGCTACTTTCTTTTCAAACCACCTAAGTATAAATGGCTACTATATAGACGAAGACGACAATAACAATATGTATATCTATGGCTTATACGGAAAAACAGCTAAGAAAATAAATGTACCAAACAGCCCTGCTGGATTTTATGTTTTTAAATTTGATGAAAAAGGAAATAAGATTTGGGAAACTTATAAAGAAATCAACAATAAAACATTTAATAGAAAAAAACGCTTACTTAACTTAACCGAAATAAATCTATGGACAGATAATAATCAGATTCAGGTTGTAAATCATTTTGGATTAAAAGAAAAAACTACTTACAAACACTTTTTTAACGTAGACTCAGGTGACTACATAAAAGACAACAATAACTCGTCTGAACGATCAAAAATGATGGGAAGCTTTAATGGTTACCAATATCAATATTTTTTATATGCATTTAGGCAAATAGATAATTATAAGAACCTAAAATTTGACCCTAACACCCTAATTTCTTATAACGAAAACGCTGAGGTTAAAAAATATATTTCTAGTATTATTCCAAACAAAAAGAAAATCTATTTTAATATGACTTACACTAAAAATGGGGCCTGGTTATTAGAAAGCGATAATAAAACATACTATAAAATTTTATTCTTTAATAAATAAAATAAAAAGGGAGCTTAACAGCTCCCTTTTTTTATATAGCAGATCCTATCCTTATTATACTTCACTAATTGCTTTTGCTATTAAATAACCTCCTGTCCAAGCATTTTGAAAATTAAACCCTCCAGTAACTGCATCTATATTTAAAATTTCTCCAGCAAAGAATAGATTAGAATACTTTTTACTTTCAAATCTTTTAAAATTAATCTCTTTTAAATCTACACCTCCAGCAGTAACAAATTCCTCTTTGAAAGTACTTTTACCATTTACGCTAAAAACTGCTTCTGTTAACTGGCTCGCTAAATTCTCTATTTGTGTTTTATTAATATCTGCCCACCTTACATCATCTGTTATTTTACTTGCAGTAATTAATTTTCTCCATAGCCTTTTTGGCAGATCAAATTGGTTGTACTTCGCTACTACGTTCTTTGCCAATTCTTTCTTTATAGCATGAAGCTGCTCTAAACAATTAGAATAGGCTAATCCTATAAAATTAATTTTTATCTGAAACTGATAGTTTTTATCTGCTAAAACTCTAGCTCCCCAAGCAGATAGTTTTAACACAGAAGGTGCACTTAAACCCCAATGCGTAACTAAAAGTGGTCCGTTACTTTCTAATTTAGTATCTAACACAGATACCTCAACATCTTGAACAACTACTCCTGGTATATCTGTAAGCCTTTCATCATTTATATTAAAAGTAAATAAAGAAGGAACAGGATTAACAATAGCAATCCCTTTTGCTTTTAAAAGCTTCCATAGTTTAGGGCTGCTTCCTGCTGCTATCACCAAATTACCGGCTGCTATTTCTCCTGATTTGGTTTCAACTATCCACCCACCGTTTTCTTCTTTAAAATCTAATAAAGCAGTATTGGTTAACACTTCAATATTGTACTTTTTTACTAGTCTTTGAAAACAATCTATAATAGTTTGTGAAGAATCTGTAACAGGAAAAATTCTTCCATCCTCTTCTATCTTCAGCTCAATTCCTTGCTGATCAAACCATTCAAAAGTATCGCCACATGCAAACTGATGAAAAGGCCCTAATAATTCTTTTTCTCCTCTGGGGTAGTATTGCGTTAATTCTTTTGGGTCAAAGCAAGCATGGGTTACATTACAGCGCCCACCACCAGAAACTTTTACTTTCTGTAAAACATCTTTACCTCTTTCAAAAATAGCAATTTTTAAATCTACTCGCTGCTTTGCAATATTAATGGCTGTAAAAAAACCTGCAGCTCCACCACCAACAATTACAACATTATATTCTTTTTGCATAAAAGTTTACTTCTTAAATCTTAACAAAAATAAAAAAGGCCGCCTTTACAGACAGCCTTTTTACTTATATTATTTTTTAACTGATTAGCTAAACTTAATTTCAGTACAAGTTTCAGCATATAAGAAGTTTAATACTACTTTTACAGCTTCTTCTGGAGTACTTGCATGTCCTATTTTACGAGAACCATCTAATACATCTCCGTTTTCTGCCCAAGTATAATCTTTATCATCTCCTTTTACGACACGCTTACCATCTCTAGTACCAACTCTAAACGATTGGAACTCTTTATCGTACTCTACACCGGCTGGGTAATACGTTTCTGCACCAAAGAAAGATGTTCCTTTAGAGAATAAGTAACACACACAGTTACCAATATCTTTACCTTCAGATACTCTTACTGTATTGTTCTGGATTATCTTCCACTCTCCTCTAACTAAAGTACCGACTAAACTCATTAAAATAGTACCGCTTTCTGCTACTTTACCATCTACTTTAGACTCGAAGTTTACTAGAGCCGACACAGTACCTGCTTTTTCTTTTTGAGATTCATGAACAATATCACGAACTTGCATTTTAAAAGTATATTTCTTGTTCTTTATAGACTCATCTAACTGACGAGAAAACTGCTCAAATCCAGTTGTAGATCTTTTTACTACACCAGATAACCCTACAAAAGCAGTGTTGTTTTTATATTTATCATCAAACAATGCTAAAACAGTATTTTTCTGTTTAGTTGCACTTAAATCGTTTGAAGCCTTAATGTATTTATTTAATAAATTTGTAACTGGTTTTTCTTGAGAAAATCCAACATAGCTAGTAAGCAATAATACCGCTGCTACTAACTTGAATACCATAGGTTTTTTCATAAGTATTTTATTGTTTTAAGAGTGTTTTCAGAATAATGTCTGCTAATATAAAAAAAAATAGCAGACTTTAATTATCAATATATAAAAGTTCACGAACAATTATACTTAGACAAGTATTGTGCCAAAAAAATATAACGCTAATTTATAGCAACTATCAAAAACTCAATTCATAAAAAAAGCACCGAGTGGTGCTTTTTTTATTTTTTAAATTAAAACAAACCTAAATTAGTTAATAACAAGCTTTTTTGTTGCTTTATTATTATTACTAAATACTGTTGCAAAATATATACCTTTTGATAAATTATTTAATTTTATTTCTTGTTTATCAATAAAACTATTTAAAGATATTGTTTCTATTTTTTTACCTGTCAAATCAGTAATTATTACTTGTTTTAAAGTTTCATTTCCTGCATAAGACAATGTGAATACTCCTTTATTTGGATTAGGGTAAACTAATAATTGAGATCTTAACAGGTCATTCTCATCAATATTAAGTGGTACAATAGATTCTGCCATTATATCAAAGTTATATGGATTTTCTCCTACATCATTATTTTCAATACTTATGCTTGCAGTTCTAACCCCAAGTGTAGAAGCTGTAAATGTTATATCAAACGTTGTAGAATTACCAGGATCAATTGCTGTTGCTGGCGCAGCAGTAACAGAAAAATCAGCAGCATTAGTACCAGATATACTTATTGTTGGAGTACCATTTAACACTAGTTGTTCTGTATTGGTATTTAATACTGTAAAACTTTTAACAATAGTGTTCCCTAATTCAGCTTGCCCGAAATTAGTATTATCACTTGCATCTGGAGTCGTATCACCATCATTAATAACTATCGAATTTCCTTGAATTTCAATCTCTGTAGTAGGTGGAGATTGCCATCTTTGTCCAAAAATTTCATCTTCTCCATCACCAGGAACTGTATTGTCACCTTCCCAAACTATGAAAAATGTACCATTTGTACTGTTATATGCTTGCTTAGGTTTTTGTGCCAAAAATGTATTATCACCATTTGTATCTCCCATATCACTAACTCTACTCTGAGTTTCTAACAAAGCGTAATTTGCTGCATCAAGTGTTGCAGCAAAAATATCATATGCATTACTCCCTGGCTCTTCAGATTGAAAAGTAACTAATATTTGTTGATGAGTAGGGTTATAACACACATCGGAATACGAACCTGTCTCTTCTCCGTCACCATCGATACCTGCAAAACTAACTTGAAACTCACTTCCAATTAACACACCTGCATTACTTACTCTTTGCCCAAAAATTTCATCTTCATTGTCTGTATTTACATGATCCGTTTGGTAAACAATAATAAACTCATTTGATAATGGGTTATATTCTACACGTGCATAATCTGCATCTCTACTTCCTCCAACATTCGTAACTTGGGTAAGTGTACTTAATGTACCATCTGCATTAACTACTCTAGACCAAATATTATTATCTCCATTATTTGGAAAATCAGCATGATAAGCAATCATATACTGATTAGTAGCAGGATTATAAGCTACATCTGGAGCACTACTATATTGTGTTGAAGAACCATTTTGACTAATTTGAAAGTCTCCTCCTAAACCTCCCACTAACACTCCTGCTGAAGAAATTCTTTGACCATAGATATTATAATCACTAACACCACTTGTTGCATTGGCTTGCCAAACTACTAAATATTCTCCATTTGTAGAGTTAAATGCAACTTCTGGGGTAGACACATAAGCAGTAGTATCCCCGTCTGTTCCATTTTGAGATATTCTAATATCGTTACCTAGGCCATTTACCAATGTACCATCTGGATTAATTAACTGCCCATAAACTTCATTCTCTCCATTGGTTACATCATCAGCTCTCCAAACAACCATATATTGATTAGAAACTGTATTAAATACAATTTTAGGATCTGCCGCATCATGATCAATATTACCCTCTGGCCCTGTAATAGAAATTCTAAATTCCCCTCCAATTAAAACTCCTGTGTTACTAATAAATTGCCCATAAACTTCCTCATCACTGTTTATAATTTCTTTTTCGAAAACAACTAAATACCTATCTAATGTTGGGTCATAAGCTATATCAGGATCTTCATTATCTAAACTTCCTCCAGTAGTATGAGTTGTTATTCTAATATCATTTATGCCAGTTTCTCCACTAGAAACATTTCCATTACCCTGGATATTAAATGTATAAGCTGCTTCATCTGAATCATTAGAGTTTATCGTTACTGTAGCAGTTCTTAAACCTAAAACACTAGGATCAAACCTAACTACAAAATAAGAGTTACTCACTCCATTTATTGAAGAAGTAGCATCTGTTTGCAATGTAAAATCTGATGCATTGGCACCAGTAATTGAAACTGATGGTGAACCCGTAATATTTAGCGCTGTACCACCTAAATTTCTTATAAAGAAATAATGATCTTTATAGTTATTATTTAAAGCTACATCACCAAAATCTGTATTATCTGATGAATCAGGTGTTGTATCATTATTAGAAATACTCAAATTATTTCCTTGTATATCTATTTCTGGAGCCCCTACAGGAGACGCATTAACCGTAGCTAAAGTTATTCCGTATGGATCATCAATTGTGCTATTATGAACAACTACTCCTGTACCATCTAAATTTGCACTTCGAACATTATCAAAAGTAGAAGATGTATCTGTCCAGTAAAGTTTATTATTCGTAGCATCAACTGCTAAACTTCTTGGACTAAGTACATAAGTATTATTTAAAACAGTTGTAACGCTACCAGATCCATCTGTATTTTTTCTTAGTATTGCATCAGCACTTGATGATGCCCAGTATAAATGATTATTTATACCATCTACTTGCAACCCATACACAGTTCCTATCTGAGTTGCTGTACCTCCAGAAGCCACATATTCTGTATGGATCGTTGTAACAGCACTTCCGTCCAAATTAGATTTCTTTAAATAATATGTATTAGAAAAGTCCCCTGTGTTATAGAACCTCTCTGCCCAAAACATTTCTGTCCCATTTATAGCTATATTTCTTATATACACATCTGCTGTGAGCCCAATTATTGTTTCAACATTTGACCCGTCTAAATTAGAACGCTTAATTTCTTGATATTCTACCCAATAAATTTTAGCATTGGTTTCATCTACAGCGATATTATAAATAGTTGGACCTGGAGAGGTATATATCACTTGCTCTAATGTTCCGTTAAAATTTTTCTTATAAATTTTATAAGGACTACTTGTTGTGAAAAACAATTCTTGTGAAGTACTATTTGCAGTTAAATATCTTGGATATAAAGTTTCTGTTTGCTTAAAGAAAACGGTATCATCAGAGCCATCAAGGTTCATAATTCTTATTTCTCTGTTATCTTCATCATTGTAAAAAACTTTGTTAAATTGTCCAAAAGAAAGGTTTAACCCTAAAAGAACAAGGGTCCATAATAGTAATTTTTTTCTCATCATTTTAATTAGTTAGTGTTTGATAACAAAAATAGTAAAATACATATTAACAGATGATTAAGCTTCTTACATAATATTACCTTATTTGAGTTTTTTAACAAAAAAGGACAGACGCTCTAATTATTTATTAACAAAATTCATTAAAACATTACAAGATAACATCTCTGTTGTAGTTAAAACCATATCAGGAAGAGACAAGTATAAATCAAAAAAGCATCCCGATTTCTACTATTATGGTAGAAAAAGGAAAGCTTCTCATTGGTTTACTACTAAACCGTTGACAAACATTTAGTTTGCCAAAACAACACAACTAATCTTTGGCGCAGAAAAAAGCCCCAAAAACTTGGAGCTTTTCTTGCAATTTTGCGGTCTGGACGGGACTCGAACCCGCGACCCCATGCGTGACAGGCATGTATTCTAACCAGCTGAACTACCAGACCGTTTGTGTATTGCGAGTGCAAATATAAGACGGATTATCGTTTCTACAAACCTTTTTTTTAATTTTTTTTTGGTTTTTTTTTCGCTTGCTAAACAAATCGCTGTCTTTCAACTAAATATGTGTTTAAAATTTTATCGAATTTTTCAGCAATATCTACAGATACATAGCTGATATTATAATTCGCGCATGCTAAACTTACCTCTTTAATATAGCTTTTTAACCTGTCTTGATATACTTTTTTAATATTATCTGCATACAATTCTATTTTCTCTCCTGTTTCTACATCTACAAAACTTTTAGGTGTATTATCAAAATTAAAGTTTACTTCTGTAGCATAATCTAAGGTATGAAACAACACAACTTCGTGCTTATTATATTTTAAATGCTTTAAAGCATCAAACAGTTCTTTTTGTTGAGCACTATACTGAAACATGTCAGTAAAAAAGACAACCAAAGATCTTCTTTTCATTTTTTCGGCTATCTCATGTAAATACCTTACAGTATTTGTATCTTGAGCATTAGGCTTATTAAATAATGTTTCTTCTAATTGATGCATTAACAAACTATAATGCCTATCACTTCCTTTTTCTGGAAAATACACTTCATAGTCATGATGGTATACACTCATTCCTACTGCGTCTCGTTGTTTTTTTAACAACTGCATAATAGCTGCGCTAGCTAATACTGAAAACCCAATTTTATTTAAATTATCTAATGCAAAATCTTTTATTTTAGGGTAATGCATAGATGCAGAATTATCTATAATTAAATGACATCTAAGATTAGTTTCCTCTTCATATTTTTTAGTATATAATTTATCTGTTCTAGCAAACAACTTCCAGTCTATATGTTTGGTACTCTCTCCATTATTATACACTTTATGCTCTGCAAATTCAGATGAAAAACCATGAAATGGACTCCTGTGCATTCCAGTTATAAACCCCTCGACTATTTGTGAAGCTAATAATTGTAAATTAAAATAAACACCAGATTGGTGCAGTGTATCTTTTATTGCCATAAATTAAGTTAAAGAAAAAGCTATTTCACTAAAATAAAAAAAAGGTTTGACAAAAAGCCAAACCTCATTTTATTATCTGTGTATATCAGTCTTTATAAAATTGCATCAATTGCATTTGTATAATCCGATTTAGGAGAAACTCCTACTTTTCTTTCTACAATTTCACCTTTATGAAACAATAAAACAGTAGGTATATTTCTAACTCCGTACTTAGCTGCAAACTCTTGGTTAGCATCTACATCAACTTTACCAACAACTGCTTTTCCTTCGTATTCATTACTCACCTCATCTATTACAGGTCCTACCATTCTACAAGGTCCACACCAAGTTGCCCAAAAATCTACTAATACAGGTTTGTCTGAGTTTAATACCACTTCCTCAAAAGTAGCATCTGTTATTTCTAATGCCATATCTATTTGTTTTAATTGTGTTTGTAATCGTTTACACAAAAATAGTCAAATATTTTGCTAATCCTTACAGAGTAACATATTTGTTTTTTTGATAATGCCATTGATAAAATTGATTGTGTTTTTGTATACTAAATCTCTAGACTTAGCCATTTAATCACTTTAGTTTAGCTTATAATGTACTTGTTGTTTTTCTAGAGCTGTTAGTAATTCGTTTGTTATTCCCACCTTTTGCTTTCTGCTTTGCATTGTTAATTTTATCTGATCTTTCATTTCGTAAACTACAAAACTCATTTGTTTTTCTCCTGGATGCTCTAAAATCAATTCTTTTAATGCTTTTACACTCTCGGAGGTCATATCTTTAATGTTTAACTGGATAGTTAGCTTTCTAGCTTGGGCATCCATTACATCATGAAGTTGTTGAAAACTATTAAATTGCATTCTAGGTTCTCCTCTTTTGCCTGTTTCTTTATTTATCCAACCTTCTTTCACAAAGACTTTTACATATACAAAAGAATTCACTAATAAAAAATGCCTATATTTTAAATACTCCTCGCCAAAGATTCTAAATTCAAAGGCTTCATTATAATCTTCTATGGTAAACATAGCCCATCCTCTTCCATTTTTAGAAACCCTATGATCTATAGAAGTAACCACCCCCCCAAAAGACACTTCTCTATTTACCAACTGCTCTAAATCTTTTAACTGACTTAAATCACTGTTACAGAAATTTTTCAATTCATTTTTAAAATCATCAAGTGGATGGCCCGATATATAAACCCCTACCACTTCTTTTTCTTGCGCTAATTTTTGCATGGTCCCCCAGGTATCACAAGGCGGGACAACTGGTTCTGGAATTTGAACCTCTGATGCTTCACCGAACAAACTTACCTGAGATGAATTTTGACTTTCTTGAAATTTAGCAGCATACTTGATTACTTTCTCTAAAAACAACATTCCATCTCCTGCATCATGAAAATATTGCGCCCTATGAGTTCCTTCAAAAGAATCAAATCCTCCGGCTAATGCTAAATTTTCAAAAGCTTTTTTGTTAGCTGCTCTTAAATCAATACGCTTAGCTAAATCAAAAACAGATCTATAACTTCCGTCTTCTTCTCTATTTTTTATAATTGTTGCCACTGCACCACTACCCACTCCTTTTATAGCTCCCATTCCAAAACGCACAGCATTTTGATCGTTTACAGTAAACTTATAATAAGACTCATTCACACAAGGTCCTAATACCTCTAAGCCCATACGTTTACACTCATCCATAAAAAAGGTTACCTGTTTGATATCATTCATGTTATTAGAAAGTACTGCAGCCATATATTCTGCGGGGTAATGAGCTTTTAAATAAGCTGTCTGATATGCTATCCAAGCATAACAGGTTGAGTGAGATTTATTGAATGCATAGGAAGCAAAAGCCTCCCAGTCTGTCCATATTTTTTCTAAAACAGTTTCGTCATGGCCATTCGCTCCAGCTTGTTTAATGAATTTAGGTTTCATTTTTGCAAGTACAGCAATTTGTTTTTTACCCATTGCTTTACGCAAAACATCTGCCTCACCTTTGGTAAAATTAGCAAGCTTTTGCGACAAAAGCATTACTTGCTCTTGATATACTGTAATTCCGTATGTTTCTTCTAAGTATTCTTTACTTGCCTCTAAATCGTAAACAATCTCTTCTATACCATGTTTTCTATTAATAAAACTAGGAATATATTCTATAGGACCAGGCCTATACAAAGCATTCATTGCAATTAAATCAGCAAAAACAGTAGGCTTCAATTCCTTCATGTATTTTTGCATACCCGGAGATTCATATTGAAAGATTCCTACAGTTTCACCACGTTGGAACAGCTCATATGTTTTTTCATCTTCTAACGAAAAGCTTTCTGGATCTAACTCAATTCCATGACGCTGCTTTACCAACTTAACCGTGTCTTTAATTAAGGTAAGCGTTTTTAGACCTAAAAAATCCATTTTTAGAAGCCCAGCACTCTCAACGACCGAGTTGTCGAATTGTGTACAGTACATATCAGAATCTTTTGCTAGGGCTACAGGAACGAACTTAGTAATATCGTCTGGGGTAATAATAACACCACACGCATGTATCCCTGTATTTCTTACAGAGCCTTCTAATACTCTTGCCTGGTTAATTGTTTGTGCTTCTAACCCTTCTCCCTCAGAGATGCTTACTAACTCATTAATTTTCTCTACCTCTTCTGATCGAAACTTTTCTTTTAATTCCTTTTCAGATTTACCGAAGATCTTGTTTAGTTTAGTATTTGGTATGAGTTTAGCAATCATATCCGCTTCATGCAAGGGTAAATCTAACACCCTAGCTGTATCACGAATAGAAGATTTTGCTGCCATTGTTCCGTAAGTAATAATTTGAGCTACCTGATTTGCTCCATACTTATCTATTACATATTGCATTACTCTTCCACGCCCTTCATCATCAAAATCAATATCAATATCGGGCATACTTACACGTTCTGGATTTAGGAATCTCTCAAAAAGCAAATCGTACTTTATAGGATCTAAATTAGTTATCCACAAACAATAAGCAACTACAGATCCAGCGGCCGAACCACGACCAGGTCCTACAGAAACATCCATATTTCTGGCCTCTCGAATAAAATCCTCTACAATTAAGAAGTAGCCAGGATATCCTGTTTTTTCTATTACTTCTAACTCAAAATCTAATCGCTCTGCTATTTCTGGTGTAATTTCTCCATAACGCTTCTTTGCCCCTTCATATGTTAAGTGTCTTAAAAAAGCATTCTCTCCTCTTTTACCTCCATCAACTAAATCTTCTGGAAACTGAAATTGCTCAGGAATATCAAAAGCTGGCAATAATACATCTCGAGCTAAAACAAATGGTTCTATTTTATCTAAAACCTCTTTAATATTAATAATAGCTTCTGGTATATCTTTAAAAAGAGCCTTCATTTCATCTTGACTCTTAAAATAATACTCTTGATTAGGCAACCCATACCTATACCCCCTACCTCTACCTATTGGAGTAGCTTGTTTTTCTCCGTCTTTTACACATAGTAAAATATCATGAGCATTAGCGTCTTCTTGATCTGCATAATAAGTATTATTAGTAGCTACTAACTTAACATTGTGTTTTTTAGCTAAATCAATAAGTACGGGGTTGACCCTTTTTTCATCTTCTTGGTTATGACGCATTAATTCTACGTACAAATCTTCTCCAAACTGCTCTTTCCACCAAATTAATGCTTCCTCTGCTTGTTTTTCTCCTATATTTAAAATCTTACTCGGAACTTCTCCATATAAATTTCCGGTAAGCACAATTATATCTTCCTTGTATTTTTTTACAATTTCCTTGTCTATTCTTGGTACATAATATTTACCATGAGTATGTCCTAAAGAAGACATTTTTGCCAAATTGTGATATCCATTTTTGTTTTTAGCAATAAAAACTATTTGATATCCATTGTCTTTACGAGTTTTATCTAAATGATTTTCACATACAAAGAGTTCACACCCTACTATAGGCTTAATTTCTTTCTCATTAAAATCTTCTCCAGATTCTTCTGCAACTGCTCTCCTTTCTTTAACACCTTTATTGTGTCTAGAAACAGCCGACACAAAATGAAAAGCCCCCATCATATTAGCATGATCGGTCATTGCTACTCCTTCCATATTATGCTTAGCTGCCGCTCCTACCAACGCATCTACACTAATTGTAGATTGTAAAACCGAAAACTGCGAATGATTGTGTAAATGAGCAAAAGGAGCATCTTTTAAAATTGTTAAATTTTGAGCTAAATCCTCTTTAGAAACTTGAGTTTCTGACTCTTTTTTTATTCTTAATCGGATTTCTTCAGATGCCTTCTTTAAATTGATATGTTGCAACCCTATAACCTCAATTGGCCTTGGGTTTTTGGCGTCGAATCGCTCAAAATAATCCGGAGCTACATCTAACTCTTCTACCGTATAATTGCGCTTTCTAATTAACTCAAAAAAACATCTAGTGGTTGCTTCAACATCTGCAGTTGCATTATGTGCCTCTCCAAAACCTACTCCGAATAAATGATTGTGTAACTCTGTTAATGTTGGCAGTTTATACTTTCCTCCTCTACCTCCAGGAATTGCACACAAATTAGCTGTTTGCTCTGTACAAGTATCTAGTACGGGAAGTTCTTGCAGGTTATTTTGTATTCCTAACCTATGAAATTCTGCCCCCATAATATTCACATCAAAACCTACATTTTGACCAACTATGAACTTAGATTTAGACAAAGCTACATTAAACTTACCCAACACTTCTTCTAACCCAACCCCTTGCTCATTAGCTAGTTCTGTAGAAATTCCATGAATTTTCTCAGCATCATACGGAATGTTAAATCCATCTGCAGTAACTAAATAATCTTGGTGCTCAATGCAATTACCCAACTCATCATGCAGCTGCCAAGCAATTTGTATACATCTTGGCCAGTTGTCTGAATCTGTAATGGGTGCATCCCATCTTTTTGGTAAACCTGTGGTTTCAGTATCGAATATTAAAAACATAACAAACAAAAATAAAGATTAAAGCCATACAAATAGCATGTCAACAAACTAGTTATTAACGCTTTTACAAAAAACAATTCTTAACACATAAATTTCTAAAGAAATTTCTTTCTTTTGCAAAAAAATTGTCAATTATGTTACTCAAGACTTTCCTTAAAACCATACTACTTTTCTCAAGTTTATTCTCATTCAGTCAAAATGACTCTTTTCTAGGCATACAAGCAGGGCCAAATTTGTCTTTCATTAGAGGAAATATTGAGGCTAATAGTAATAATGGAGGGGTAGCTTTTTCATTTGGAAGCTCTTATGAGTTATTCTTAAAAGATAACTTTTCACTAATAGCAAACATAAATTATTCTAAAAATAATGTTAGAAGAAGCTTTAGTTCTATTGGCTGGCTTGACCTTACAGACCCAACTTTTGGCAACGGAAAAAAAGTTGTTATAAAAAATAATTTTAAATACTTAGACTTAATTTTATTAAGTCGAATCTATTTAGGGAACGGAAATAAATTCTTTATTAATACAGGTGGTTTCTTAAGTAAGTTTATAAATCACACAGAAATTGCTGACGGTCATACCAATAGAACAGACACCAATCGCTATTTCAGAGATTTCAACACAGGAATTACCTTAGGATTTGGGACTAACTTTCAGTTAAAAAACTTAAATAAAATCAGCTTAGAACTAAGAGCCAATCATGGTTTTACCAATATTAGCAAAATACAAATGATTGATGATGGCAAGCTTAAAATTAGTAGTTTAAACCTTATCATTAATTACTCTTTTAAACTTAACAAGAATACAGAAGGCTCTACTAAATAACTTCCATTGGGTTATCATGTAAATAAGTATAACCTAATTGGTTTACACTTTTAACATTTGATATCAACTTATATATAGTAACGTTCTCTTCTTGAAAAGTAGGCTCCTCTAAACCTAAAGCTTGAGTAGCCTGCGTATAAAAATCTTTTCTTAACGGATGTTCTGAAGTAACACCATTAATTACTTCTCCCCAAAACTCTTTTTTAATCACCTCTAATATTAACCCAATACAATCCTCCTGATGAATCATGTTTATAGGAGCATTTCCATTTAACAAATCTTTTCTACCTGCTAAAAAAGCACCCGGATGACGGTCTTTACCTATTAGCCCAGCAAAACGAAGAATGGTTAATCTTTCTCCTAAATCATCTTTCAGACACTTTTCTGCATTCAGTACTGCCATTCCAGAATCGGTTTCCGGATACAAATCAAAACTTTCATCCACCCAATTATTAGTATTCTGATATACTGAAGTTGAACTAATAAAAATCACCTTTTGATCATTATTTAAAAAAGGTAATATACCTTCTAGTACTTTTGAATAACTCTTTACTTCTTTAATTTTTCTTCTTGGAGGAATATTAATTATTAACACTCCACTTTCTGCCAAAAATAACTTTAAAATATTAACATCTAATTTATCTAAATCCAATAAATAAGGGGTCGCTCCGTAACCTTTTATCGTTTTTAATTTCCTTTCTGTAGTGGTAGAACCTTTTACTTCACAGCCATATTCTATCAATCTTTGAAGCAAAGTAATTCCTAACCACCCACAACCTAAAATGCTTATTTTTCTTCCTTCCATAATGTTTTTTACCACTTCAAATCTACATTAATTTAATTGTAATTACTTGACTTCATTTTCATTATATTTTGGTAAAATTTTAAAAAAACTTGCTATGAATATAAAAGGTAGTATATTTGCACTCTTAAAATTATTTAATAACCGAGGTCGGGCACCTCAAAAATTAACAAATTATGCCAGTAAAAATTAGATTACAAAGACACGGAAAGAAAGGAAAACCATTTTATTGGATCGTAGCTGCTGATTCTAGAGCTAAGAGAGATGGTAAGTATTTAGAGAAATTAGGTACTTATAACCCTAATGTAAATCCGGCAGAAATCAACTTAAACATTGACAATGCTGCTACATGGTTAGAAAATGGTGCACAGCCTACAGATACGGCTAGAGCAATTCTTTCTTACAAAGGTGTAATGTTAAAGAAACACTTACAAGGTGGAGTTAGAAAAGGAGCTTTAACTGAAGAGCAAGCACAAGCTAAATTTGAAGCTTGGGTTGCTGAAAAAGAAGCTAAAGTTCAAGGAAAAAGAGATGGTTTAGCTAAAGCTGACGAAAAAGCTAAAGCAGACGCATTAGCTGCTGAAAAAGCAGTAAACGAAGCTAGAATTGCAGCAGCAGCTCCAGCTCAAGAAGAAGAATAAGCCTATGCAACTTAAAGATTGTTTCTTTTTAGGAAAAGTCGTTAAGAAGTATAGTTTTAAAGGGGAAATCTTAGTTAAATTAGACACGGATGAACCTGAAATTTTCAAAAACTTGGAATCAGTTTTTATTGCCTTAGGCAATAATCTGGTTCCTTTTTTTGTAGAAAACTGTAAACTTCATAAATCACAACTACTCCGCATAAAATTTGAAGACGTAGATACAGAAGAGGACGCTGAAGCACTTCTAAAGTCTGAATTGTATTTACCATTATCTATACTACCTAAGTTAGAAGGAAATAAATTTTACTTTCATGAAGTAATTGGTTTTACCGTTATAGATGATAATTTTGGTGAAGTTGGAGAGTTGGTTAATGTTAACGACACCGGAGCTCAAGAGCTTTTTCAAATAGATCATAATGGCTCTGAAGTATTGATCCCTATTAATGATGACTTTATTACTAAAATAGATAGAAAGAATAAACAAATATTAGTTAATACCCCTGAAGGATTGATTGATTTGTACATAGAAAATTAACGCGTCGTAAAACCATTACTGTTCTTAAAAGATCTTGTTCACTAACAACATAGAGTCTGCAAAACATCAGACACTCTAATTGCTATTTTCTATTTAAACAATTCAGAAAATAAAGTAAACATTTCCTATTCTAAAAAAACTGGCTTTATTATTTTAACCTTCATAAACAGTTAAACCGCATTTACAGAAAAATATAATTAAAAAAACATCATTTAAACACCTTTTTAAAATGATGTTTAATATTTTTAACCTATTGTAATAATTATAATAGTTATTTTAGGACAAGCCACAATGCAGACATTTATAGCTTCTTGCTTATCAGAGATTCAAAAAAAAGATAATAATATAAGTAATCATGTTTTTATCTTACCCAGTAAGAGAGCTTGTCTTTTTTTAAAACAGGAAATCTCTAAACAAACTAAAGACTTTCAGTTTCTACCTACTATTCTGAGTATAGAAGATTTTATAGAAAACCTCTCTTTATTAAAAACAACAAATAACACAGAAGTTCTTTTTTATTTTTATGAGATTTACGCTAAAACAAATGAAGAATCTTTTAGTCAGTTTTCTAAATGGGCGCAAGTTTTATTACATGATTTCAATGAAATTGACAGGTATAACATAGACGCTAATAACTTTTTTAACAACCTATCTAATATAAAACAACTAGAACATTGGAACCTTAAAAATGACCCCACGCCGCTAATTGAAAGCTATCTAAGTTTCTGGAACAATAGTTATAATTTATATAAAGAGTTAAAAAAGATATTGCTATCCAAAAAAATAGGGTACCAAGGGTTGATATATAGAGAAGCTACTAAACAACTCGAACACTATCTCCAAAACACCAATAAACATCATTATTTTATTGGTTTTAACGCCCTTAACTCTTGCGAAGAGATTATTTTAAAAGAATTACTAGAAAACAATAAAGCTACTGTTTACTGGGACACAGACAATTGCTATCTTAAAGAAACTAATAGTAATATCAATTTTTTCTTCAACAAGTACCTAAAAGAGTGGAACTACTATCAAAAAAATCCTTTTTTAATTAAAAGTAATTACTTTAAAAACGATAAAACAATTGATGTTTTTCCTATTGCTAAAAATATTGGTCAGTTAAAAAAAACCGGAGAAATACTTAGCAAGCTAAGCATAAACGAGCTAAAAGAAACTGCTGTTGTATTGAGCGATGAATCATTATTAATACCATTGCTAAATTCATTACCTACAAATATAAACAGTGTAAATATTACAATGGGGCTTCCCTTAAAAGACACTCCTTTATCTGCTTTTTTCGAATCTATATTACAACTACACATAAAGCAAAATAACGGCGCTTATTATTATAAAAATGTTCAAGAAGTACTATTCAATAATTATAGCCAGATACTTTTAAAAAATGACGATATAGTAAGTATAAACGATTACATAAATAAAAACAACGTATTATATATAGATCAAAATAAGTTAAATGATATTGATATAAGCAGCGAAACAAAGGAGTTATTTACCTTTTTAAGCCCTCAAATAGATTTTACAATTGATTATCTACAAAAACTTGTTTTTTCTCTTAAAGAAAAACTCGACAAGCAAAACAACAATTTACTAGACCTAGAATACCTTCATCGCTTCCATCAGTTATTTAACCAGCTAGAGTCCTACCAAAAAAACTTTAAAGCACTAGATAGTATCAACTCTTTACATCAGGTTTATAAAGAATTATTAAGTTCAGACACATTAGACTTTAAAGGCGAACCAATTAGTGGATTACAAATCATGGGAATGCTTGAATCTAGAGCTTTAGACTTTAAGCGAATAATATTGGTTTCTGTTAATGAAGGTATTCTTCCGTCTGGAAAAAGTAATAGTTCTTTTATTCCGTTCGATTTAAAAGTTGCTTTTAACCTACCTACTTACCAGCAAAAAGACGCGGTTTATGCCTACCATTTTTTTAGATTATTACAACGAGCAGAAGATATTAAAATAATTTACAACACTGAATCTGACGGACTAAACACAGGAGAAAGAAGCCGATTTTTACTTCAATTAGAAAGTTTTCTTCAAGACAATCACTCCTATAATATTCATAGTAGCACACCAAAAATAATTAACAATAAAAAGAAACTTAAAAAAATTACTAAAAATGAATCTGTTGCTAAAAGATTAAAAGAAATAGCTGAAAAAGGTTTTTCACCTTCTTCTTTAACTCAGTATATCAGAAACCCATTAGATTTTTACACTCAAAAGGTATTAGGTTTGTATGAAGATGAAATGATAGAAGAATTTGTTGCAGCTAATACACTTGGTACAATAGTTCATAACACACTAGAAAACTTTTACAAACCATATGAAAACAACATACTTACTAAAGAAATGGTTTATAAAATGCAACAAAATATTGACAGCGAAATTAACACACAATTTCAAGAACAATTTAAAAAAGGAGATACTAGTAAAGGCAAAAACTTTTTAATCTATCATGTAGCCAAAAGATATGTTACCAATTTTTTAAACTTAGAAATTGAATCACTTAACAATTATAAAGAAATTATAATTCGTAAAATTGAGGCTGAATTCAAAGTCCCTGTGCAATTTACCACCAATAATAATTACCCTGTTTTCATTTCTGGTAAAGTTGACAGAATTGATGAAATTGATGGTCAATTACGTATTATAGATTACAAAACAGGTAAAGTTGAACCTAGAGAACTTTCTATAAAAAATTGGAATGATTTAACCCAAGATTACAAAAAACATAGCAAAGCTTTTCAGGTATTATGCTATGCTTATATGATAAATACCGAAAAACAATTTTCCAACCCAATAACTGCAGGTATCATATCTTTTAAGAATATAAAAGATGGATTTATGGCTTTTAAAGAAAATAAAAGCAAGCTTATAACCCAAGACACATTAAAACAATTTGAAAATCAGCTAGAGGGATTAATTAAAGAGATTAATAACATTAACATTCCTTTTACAGAGAAAGAAGTTTAAAAATAAAAAAGGTAAGATTTCATCTTACCTTTTTTGCCCCAAATCTACCATGAACTTAACCTACTTATGCTATGGCAATACTAATATATAAACATTAACCAATACTCTTATATAAAATAGACAAACAGTAATTAAACTAGTTAAACTACCACATACTTAACCTTATTAACAAAATTGCTTGTACTATTAAGCATAAAAAAAAGCGACTAATAGACAAATGCCATTAGCCGCTCTATAATAATCTTAATTTTTAAATTAATACGCTCGTTCTTTGTTCCCTTCAAAGAAATTAATAAAAGCTCTATTAACAACTCTATTACCGCCTGGTGTAGGATAATTACCGGTAAAATACCAATCTCCTAAATTACCTGGACACGCTTTATGTAAATTATCTACTGACTGATAAATAATATCTACTTCAGCTTTTAAGGTGTCTTCACTTAATAATTCGGCTATTTTCTTAGAAATTTGCTCATCGCTATATAAATCATATAAATCTTTTACATAGTTTTTAATTTCAACATCTGGCAAACTTACCTGAGCCAAGCATTTTTTATACACTTCTTCTACTAAATAATATTTATTATCATCTTTTAATAAGTCTAACATAGCCCTAAAAGCAACTAACCCCTCTAGATTAGCCATATCTATACCATAACAATCAGGATAACGAATTTGTGGTGCAGAAGACACAACAATAATCTTTTTAGGACTCAGCCTATCCATCATTGTTAAAATACTCTTTTGCAAAGTAGTTCCTCGCACTATACTATCATCTATAATTACTAAATTATCTGTTGGTTTAACAGAACCATAAGTAATATCATAAACATGAGCTACCAAATCATCTCTACTATCATCATCGGTAATAAATGTTCTTAACTTAGCATCTTTTATTGCTATTTTTTCAGTTCGCAAACGTTTAGCTAAGATTTCTTTAATACGTTCTGGAGTTTGATTTTCTTTCTGAAGCAACAATTGTTCTTTTTGCTCATTTAAAAACAACTCTCCTTCTTTTATCATTCCATAATAAGAAACTTCTGCCGTATTAGGTATAAAAGAGAAAACCGAATTTTCGATATCATTCCCTATCGACTTCATTATTTGAGGAAACAACAACCTACCTAATTTTTTTCGCTCTCTATATATTTCTTGATCACTACCTCTTGAAAAATAAATACGCTCAAACGAACAAGCTTTCCTCTCTAAAGGCTTAATAATTTGCTGTACAGATGTATTACCGTTCTTTTTAACTATAATTGCTTTCCCTGGGTCTAACTCAACAACATCTTCAAAGCCAACATTAAATACTGTTTGTATCACAGATCTTTCTGAAGCAACAACTACTACTTCATCATCTTTATAATAATACGCTGGTCTTATTCCTGCCGGATCTCTTAAAACAAAGGCATCTCCATGACCAATTAAACCAGCCATAGCATATCCACCATCCCATTTTTTAGAAGACTCTTCTAATATAGAAGCTACATTCAGCTTCTCTGCAATAACAGGAGAGGCTTCAACTTTAGAATAACCTTGTTGCTTTAAGTCATGGTACAATTCATCTACTTGATCATCTAAAAAATGACCAATTTTTTCCATAATTGTAACCGTATCAGCTTCAGCTTTTGGGTGCTGACCTAAGTCTACCAAATCTTGAAATAACTGGCCAACATTAGTCATATTAAAGTTACCTGCTACTATTAGATTTCTATGCATCCAGTTATTTTGTCTTAAAAACGGATGAACACTTTCTACACTATTTTTACCAAAAGTACCGTAACGAACATGTCCTAAAAGCAATTCTCCTACATAAGGAACCTCTTCTTTAAGCTTATCAATATCTTTGCTTAAAGTAGGATTTTCTTGCATTACACCATTAATCCTATCATTAATTTGAGCAAATATATCCTGAATAGGCATTTGTTTATTAGATCTTACTCTACTAATATAACGCTGCCCAGGTTTCATATCTAATTTAATACTTGCAAAACCAGCACCATCTTGACCTCTGTTGTGCTGTTTTTCCATCATTAAATACATTTTATTTACCCCGTAAAAAGCCGTTCCGTACTTTTCTTTGTAGTACGATAATGGTTTTAATAACCTAACCAAGGCAATACCACATTCATGTTTTAATGCGTCACTCATTTTTGCTGTTGTGTTGTTTACTCTTTTACGAGTAAGTTTAGTTGTTGTTTATAATAAAAAAATGCGCTGATACTTCAGCGCATGTATGTTAAGCTAATTCAAAATCGAACTGCGTTAATTCTCTAAATTGTGCTAATCGTGAACTCACCTCATCTTTTGATAAACTAAGCATTCTTTCTGTACCAAACTTCTCTACACAGAACGATGCTAAATTAGAACCGTGAACAATAGCATTTTTCATATTATTAAATGAAACATCTCCTGTACTAGCAATATACCCAGAAAAACCTCCTGCAAAAGTATCTCCTGCTCCAGTAGGATCAAAGACCTCTTCTAATGGTAACGCTGGTGCAAAAAAGGCTTTATCTTCATTAAATAATAAAGCTCCATGCTCTCCTTTTTTAATCACAACGTACTTAGGCCCCATTTCTGCAATAACTCTAGCTGCTTTTACTAATGAATATTCACCTGATAACAATCTAGCTTCTTCATCATTAATAGTAATCACATCTATTTTTTTTATCACCTTTTTTAAATCATCCATAAAAGGTGCTTCCATCCAAAAATTCATAGTATCTAACACTACTAATTTTGGTTTTTCAGTCATTTGCTCTATTACACTTAGCTGCACTAACGGGTGTAAATTACCTAACATAACCACATCTGCATCTTTATAGTTTTCAGGAACTACAGGATTAAATGTTTCTAAAACATTCAGTTGAGTATCTAGGGTATCTCTAGAATTCATATCATTGTGATATTTCCCTGACCAAAAGAATGTTTTTCCTCCTTTAACTATTTCTAAACCAGAAATATCTACATTTCTTTTAGTTAGTAAATCTAAATACTCTTGCGGAAAATCTTCTCCTACCACCGAAACTATAGCACTATCAACATTGCTAAAATTAGCTGCCGAAAGTCCAATATAGGTTGCTGCTCCTCCTAATATTTTGTCAGTCTTTCCAAAAGGCGTTTCTATAGCATCAAAAGCTACTGTACCTACTATTAAAAGTTTATTCATCTAAGTAATTTTCTGCAAAATTACATAAATTTATTTGGTTTATGAAGAATTGTTGTAAAGCAGCAGTAACTTAATACATAACGCTTTTTTTATCCAAATATTTCTTTAAATTTAAAAAGGTATTATAAGGTGCTTTTACCAACATAGAATTAGCTATAAAATCAGGCAAATAACCTGCCGGATCTCCATAAAGTTGTTGAGTTACTTTCACCCCTCCTTCTACTTCTTCAAAAAGCCAAAATCCGGAAAAATCTTCTACTCTTACTACACCACTTTTTTTAGGTATGTATGCTGGTGCAGATTCAATACTTACTTTAACACTTGTTGATGAAGGATGTGTAACTGTTAATTTAGAAATATGGTCTCTATTTTTAACTGGCCAAGGAAAATCATTATACATGTATACATAAAAAACCGAATCTGATTCTTTTTTTAGTAATTTACTGCTATCAGTCTTATAAGTCCAATTATGTAACTTATCCCCATTGAGTATAGTCTTAAGAAGTTGATCTAGAGAAGATTTTAAAATCATTTCTGCTCTGTACTCTTTTACAGCATAACCTTTTCTTTCTTTAACGTAAATTTTTATACCTTCCTTGTTTTTAGAAAGTTCCCATTCTCCTTGGGCTGTTAGAAACTGAAAAGAAAAGACCAATATGAAACAGTAAAAAAATCGCATAAAATGAATTTACTTTTCAAACTAAGTTACAACATTTATATCAAAACAATTAAAACAGAGAGTTAGATTCAGATTCTTCATACCATTTATCTATTAGCAAATTTTGCTTCTTAGACGCTTCTACAGCTAAAAAATCGCAACGTTCATTTTGCTTATGATTATTATGTCCTTTGATCCATTGAAAAGTAACTTGATGTTTTCTATAACTCCTTAAAAAACGCTTCCATAAATCTGGATTTTTCTTTCCTTCAAAACCTTTTTTTTCCCATCCAAAAACCCAACCTTTAGAAACTGAATCTGCTACATACTTCGAGTCTGTAAAAACTTTAACCTCTACATTCAATATTTTTAATTTTTCTAAAGCCACTATAACCGCCAACAATTCCATTCTATTGTTAGTTGTTTTTCTATATCCCTCTGAAAACTCTTTTTGGTAAGGTTTACCAACCCACTCCATTACTATCCCGTAACCTCCTGGACCTGGATTACCTCTAGAAGAACCATCGGTATAAATATGAACTGATGATTTACTAGACATCTGTATTTAATATTTGCTCAATAACTAATGGAAAATGTTTTTGTTCGAGTGCATGAATTTTTGCAGCTACATCTTCGTAAGTATCATTTTCATCTACTATTGTTTCTGCTTGAAATATGATTGCTCCTTCATCGTAATTTTCATTTACATAATGAATTGTAATCCCTGATTTATCTTCTTTATTAGCTACAACTGCTTTATGTACATTGTTTCCGTACATACCTTTACCTCCATACTTAGGCAACAAAGCAGGATGTACATTAATAATCTTATTAGGAAACTCTTCAATTATCTGTTCAGGAAATTTTAACAAAAAACCAGCCAAAACAATCAAATCAGGTTTTAACCTTTTAAGAGCATCTAAAACTCTATTATTATTTAACTCTTCTTTATTAAAAATCAAGCTTGGCACTTGTAGGCGTTGAGCTCTATCTAAAACTTTGGCATCCTTCTTGTTAGTTAGGACATGAACCACCTTGGCTAAGCCCGAGTCTTGAAAGTGTGTTATAATGTTTTCGGCATTGGAACCCGATCCTGAAGCAAAAATGACAATTCGTTTCATATAATTAGAGCTAAGTGTGTTGTTTCACAACAAAAAAAAGAATAATAATTAAGATTTGGAAGTAATTTACTTTAACAAAAACTCATTTTAAGAAATAAACGTCTTTTTTCTCTATCTGTAGAAGCAGAAAATCACCTTTCATCAATAAAACTAAAGGTCAAATCAAGAAAAAAACATCTTCTTTTAAAATGCAAAAGTGAAACATAACTACTATAAAGACAATAAGTTCAAATAATTTTGATAAATTTGACAATACATTTTTTAGGTAAAGTATTGTTTTAAACTAAAGTTTTATATTTTTGCCTCCAAATTAAATTTTAAAAATTAAAAATTATGTCAGACATTGCATCAAGAGTAAAAGCGATCATCGTAGACAAATTAGGTGTTGATGAAAACGAAGTTGTAACAGAAGCAAGCTTCACTAACGACTTAGGAGCAGATTCATTAGATACTGTTGAGTTAATTATGGAATTCGAAAAAGAATTTGATATTCAGATTCCAGATGATCAAGCTGAAAACATTGCTACTGTAGGTCAAGCTATTCAGTACATAGAAGGAGCAAAATAAGAACGATACTTTATTATAAATGGAATTAAAGCGAGTTGTAGTTACCGGTTTAGGAGCCTTAACTCCTATTGGGAACAATATAAAAGAATATTGGGACGGTTTAGTTAATGGTAAAAGTGGGGCAGCCCCTATTACCCATTTTGATGCGTCTAATTTCAAGACACAATTTGCTTGCGAGGTTAAGGATTTTAAAGTAACCGATTTCATAGACCGCAAGGAAGCAAGAAGACTAGATAAATTTGCCCAATACGCATTAGTAGCTTCAGATGAAGCTATTGAGGATGCTGGTTTTGACTTAGACAAACTAGACAATGATCGTGTTGGTGTAATTTGGGGAGCTGGTATTGGAGGTTTAGAAACTTTTCAAAAAGAAGTACAAGCTTTTGAAAATGGTAATGGAACACCACGTTTTAACCCATTTTTTATCCCGAAAATGATAGCCGATATTGCCCCAGGTCATATTTCAATTAAATACGGTTTTAGAGGACCAAACTTTACTACTGTTTCTGCATGTGCATCTTCTGCTAATGCAATGATAGATGCCTTAAATTACATTAGATTAGGAAAAGCCGATGTTATTGTAACTGGTGGATCTGAAGCTGCTGTAACTGAAGCAGGAATTGGAGGCTTTAATGCTATGCATGCATTATCTACTAGAAATGAAAGTCCTGAAACCGCTTCGAGACCATTTGACTCGACGCGTGACGGATTTGTTTTAGGTGAAGGAGCTGGTGCTTTAATTTTAGAAGAATACGAACACGCTAAAGCAAGAGGCGCTAAAATTTACGCTGAAATTGCTGGTGGTGGTTTATCTGCAGATGCTCATCACATGACTGCTCCTCACCCTGAAGGATTAGGTGCTAGAAATGTTATGAAAAATTGTTTAGAAGATGCCGGATTAACAATAGCAGATGTAGATGCTATTAATATGCATGGTACTTCTACACCATTAGGAGATATTGCTGAATCTAAAGCTATAGGTGCTCTATTTGGAGAACACGCCTATAATTTAAATATTAACTCTACAAAATCTATGACTGGTCACTTATTAGGTGCTGCTGGAGCTATTGAAGCTATTGCTTCTATTTTAGCAATGGAACACGGAATAGTGCCTCCTACAATTAACCACGTTAATCAGGACGAAAACATAGATAGCAAATTAAACTTAACGCTTAATAAAGCTCAAAAAAGAGATATTAAGGTTGCTATGAGTAATACTTTTGGCTTTGGAGGTCACAATGCTTGTGTATTATTTAAAAAGTTAGACTAAAACTATTGGATGAAAAGGATCATTCGTAAAATATTTAATTCCCGTCCTTCGTATGAAGACGGGAATTTTTTTATTAAAGTATCAGATATTATTGGTTATAAACCACAAAACATCTCTTACTTTGAGGAAGCTTTTACCCATAGATCTATTAACGCTAAAGACGAAAAGGGTAATACTGTTAGCTATGAACGCCTTGAATTTCTTGGCGATGCTATGCTAAGTGCCATTATAGCAGAGTACCTTTTTAATGAAGTGCCACACGGTAATGAAGGGTATTTAACTAAAATGCGATCTAAAGTTGTAAGTAGAGAACATTTAAACGAATTGGGTAAAGACCTAGAATTGCTAACCATCCTTAAAAGCAAAATGAATAAAGAAAATTTTGGCGACAACATTTATGGAAATGTTTTTGAAGCCTTAGTTGGAGCCATTTTTCTAGATAAAGGATATGCCGCATGTGAAAAATTTGTTTATGATAGTGTAATTATTCCTTATATAGACATTGAGCGCTTAGAAGGGTATATTATTAGCTATAAAAGCCTATTAATTGAGTGGTGCCAAAAGCAGAAAAAAAACTTTAAATATCAAGTTTATGAAGATACTGGAAACGACGACACCAAACATTTTGCTGTAAAACTCCGCATAGATAATAAAGTAATAGCCAAAGCCAGAGCAACCTCTAAGAAGAAAGCCGAAGAAAAAGCTTCAAAACGCGCTTTTTTTGCTTTACAAGATAAAATTAAACCTAAACATTAGCAATAGGTTAATTTTTTGCTAATCTTACCCATAGACCTCTTCTTTTTAAGTCTAATTATTATCTTTACTTTTTAGCAAACAACATTTACAATTTAATGTTGTTTATGGATAAAAAACGAAAGATAAATGGCAGCAGTGCACAAGTTAGTTTTAGATGATTTCCTTGAAGACAACTTCATCTTATTAGCTATTCACTCTCCTTTAGAACCATATAGATTGGCTTATGAATTGAATAAGATCTTACATATTCAACTAAAGTATCATAAACAATTAGACGCATATGATTTATATGAATATGAAGATGAAAAAAGTCAAATTCTATGGAATTTAATTAATAATAAAACAATTAATTCTTTAGAAGAAAAGCAAAAACCAAGTACTTTATTTCAACAAGAAACCAATACCATTAAATATCTAGTTCCAGAATATAAAAAAACCGACTATTTTATTAAAATAAGCGATTCTGTAATAGCTGTTGATAATATCATCTCTAAAATAAAGGCTATTCCACAAATAATAACCACTTTTGCAATAGCAACAGATACACTAAAATCTAAAAACAATTTAATTTTTTACTAATGTCACACTTTAAAAAAACTAAAATAGTAGCTACTCTAGGACCGGCAAGTGCCAGTAAAGAAACTATACATCAAATGATAAAAGAAGGTGTGAATGTTTTTAGAATAAACTTTTCTCATGCCGACTATGACAATGTAGTAGAGCGTATTAATATTATTAGAGAATTAAGTACAGAACACAAATACAACACTGCAATTTTAGCAGATTTACAAGGACCTAAATTACGTGTTGGTGTAATGAAACACGATGTTATTGTAAACAAAGGCGATAAAATTAAGTTTTGCACTGGAACAGAATTCGATGGAGATGCTGAAAGAGTTTATATGAACTACACTCAGTTTCCTCAGGATGTAAACCCTGGAGAACGAATTTTATTAGATGACGGTAAATTAATATTTGAAGTTGTTAGTAGCAATGGAGAAGATGAAGTTGAAGCTAAAGTCATACAAGGAGGTCCTTTAAAATCTAAAAAAGGGGTTAACCTACCTAATACTGCAATTTCTCAACCTGCCCTAACTCAAAAAGATATTAAAGATGCTATTTTTGCTATAAAACAGCAAGTAGATTGGATTGCCTTGTCTTTTGTAAGAGACGCAAAAGACTTAGAAGAGTTACAAGACTTGATATCTAAACATTCGGCACATAAAATTCCTATTATTGCCAAAATAGAAAAGCCTGAGGCTGTTAAAAACATTGATAAGATTGTAGCATTCTGTGATGGTTTAATGGTTGCTCGTGGAGATTTAGGAGTTGAAATTCCTGCAGAAGAAGTTCCTCTAATACAAAAAAGACTGGTCTTAAGAGCCAAAAAAGCTCGTATTCCTGTTATTATAGCTACACAAATGATGGAAACTATGATCTCTAGCTTAACACCTACAAGAGCAGAAGTAAATGACGTAGCAAATTCTGTTATGGACGGTGCAGATGCCGTAATGTTATCTGGAGAAACATCTATAGGAAAATACCCTGTTCAGGTTATACAAACTATGACCAAAATTATACAGAGTGTAGAAAACTCTCCTCTTATAGAAGTCCCTGAACGTCCTCCACACGTAAAAACGAATCGTTACATAACAAAATCTGTTTGCTATCATGCTGCACATATGGCAAATGAAATAGATGCAAAAGCTATTTGCACCTTGACAAATTCAGGATACACAGCCTTCCAGATATCAGCATGGAGACCAAATGCTCATATACTAGCATTTTCATCAAACCCTAACATTATCTCACGCTTGAGCTTGCTTTGGGGAGTAAAAGCGATTTTTTACGATAAATTTGTTAGCACCGATGAAACCGTTGAAGATGTTAATGAAATTGCTAAAGAAAGAGGCTATGTAACAAAAGGCGACTATACTATTAACCTTGCTGCAATGCCAATAGCAAATAAAGGAATGGTTAACACCTTACGTGTATCTGAGATTGAATAACAATTACTAAAAAGTGTTTTTTAATGTATCAGAATTCAAAACGCAATTGAATTGAAATACTTTTTTGAGTTTTTGGCTTGTCTTTTTTAGGTTCAGTATTTAAATTACCCAAAGACAAGCCTAGCAACCTAACAGAATTTTTTGGTTTTTCTTGATACAAAAGTTCTTTTGCTGTCTCCAACAACAATTCTTTGCTAGCAATAAAATATGCCAAAGTTTTACTCCTTGTTTGAGTAGTAAAGTCACTATATTTTATTTTTAAAGTTACCGTTTTACCTGCTATTTTATTACGTTTTAATCTTTTTTCTAACTCGTTAGCAATATGCTCTAATTTTTCGATCATATAAACTTCAGAGGTAATATTATCAAAAAAAGTACGCTCTGCTGCAACAGATTTAGGTATTCTATTGGGTTTTACTTTGCTTAAATGAATTCCCCTAACTACATTATAGTAGTACGCTCCAGATTTACCAAAGTGTTTTTCTAAATATGTTAACTCTTTTTGTTTTAAATCCATTCCCGTGAAGATACCTAACCGATACATTTTTTCGCCAGTAACCTTACCTACTCCGTAAAACTTTCTAATATCTAGTTCTTCTAAAAAAGGAATTACTTCTTCAGGAGCTACCGTTTTTTGCCCATTAGGCTTATTATAATCGCTAGCAACTTTAGCTACAAATTTATTAATAGATATTCCTGCCGATGCTGTTAAACCTGTCTTCTTTAAAATTTTTTGTCTTATCTCTTGAGCGATTAAAGATGCACTCAACATTCCTTTTTTATTTTTGGTTACATCTAAATAAGCTTCATCTAAAGATAAGGGTTCAACTAACTCTGTATATTCAAAAAATATTTTTCTTATCTGTTGAGAAACTTCTTTGTATCTAGAAAATCGAGGTTTTACAAAAATAAGTTCGGGACAACGCTTTTTGGCTAAAACACCACTCATAGCACTTTTCACCCCAAACTTTCTTGCTTCATAACTGGCAGCACTTACAACTCCTCTTTTTCCCCCACCTCCAACAGCTAATGGTTTCCCCTTTAAATCCGGATTATCTAATTGTTCTACAGATGCATAAAACGCATCCATATCTACATGAATAATTTTTCTTATTGGTAATTCCGAAAGCATAATGTAAATTTATGATTTTAAAAATTCAGACTCTTATTTTTACCTAAATATGATAGAAATAGAACGTAAATTTTTGGTTAATTCTAGCCATTTCAAAAAAGAAGCCCATAAACAAACTAGAATTACTCAAGGTTTTTTAAACACTCACCCTGAGCGCACCGTTAGAATCCGATTAAAAGGATCTAAAGGTTATATAACCGTTAAAGGACTATCTAATAGTTCTGGAACAAGTAGATTTGAATGGGAAAAAGAAATATCTAAAGACGAAGCTAATAGTTTACTAGCTCTTTGCGAAAAAGGAATTATAGACAAAAATAGATATGAAGTTAAAGTAGGAGATCATATTTTTGAAGTAGACGACTTTTTAGGTAACAACAAAGGTTTAATAATAGCCGAAGTAGAACTCACTTCTGAAAATGAAACTTTTGTAAAACCTAATTGGCTAGGAGATGAAGTAACAGGAATTGAAAAATATTACAACTCTCAACTAAGTCTTAATCCTTTTAAAAACTGGTAATATACAACCTTATGAAAAGAATATTTTTAAGCATTTTATTCATCGCTTTATTAGCCTCATGCAAACAAGAATGTCCAGAGTGTAAAAAATGCCCTGAACAAGACGTAAATACAATTGACAAAGAATCTGAAATAACTACAAAAGAATTAAAAGCCAAATTAAACAAAGAAGGGTTTCAAACTTTCGATTATGTAGATGAAAAAACAAAAGACACTGTAATTATGCAGCAATACTTTATTGCTTTTTTAAAGAAGGGACCTAATCGTTCTCAAAGTAAAGAAGAAGCATCTCAATTACAAAAAGAACACTTAGCTCATTTAGGAAAAATGTATGAGTTGGGTTATGCTGACATTTCTGGCCCATTTGGAGATGATGGAGATATTAGAGGTATTACTATATACAATACACCTACTTTAAAAACAGCTGATAGTTTGGCTAATGCTGACCCTATGGTAAAAGCTGGCAGGTTAGTTATAGAAATTCACCCATGGTGGGCTGCTAAAGGTTTTCCTTTAAGATAAGAGCCAAAATGGAATATATTGAAATCATTCTTGAGTTTTTTAATTTTTTATTTAGCTCAAAAGAAAAAAAGAAGCACTCTGCCTTAGGTTGCCTAATTGTTTTAGTCTTTATTATACTTTTCGTTATTCTTAGTATATACTTAAATGATTAGAAAAATATTTTCTTATATAAAGTTTATCCTTCCTCTAATACTAACGATAGGACTTCTTATTAACTTAACTATTAAAGATACTTATTATTGGAGTTCTTTATTATTTTATGCATTTCCTCTATCCATTCTCTTTTATTTATCTTTTGCCTTATTACTACTTAATTTTAAAACTAAAAAAAGACTTTACTGCCTTATTTTTTGGTTAATTGTTAGTGCTCTTTGGATAAAACAAGATTATTTTATCAATATCCGAACGAATATTCCAAATGGCAACAACACTATTGTTTTCTGGAATGGAGCAAAGAAAAACACCTTTTTAGATGCCTTTAATGAGCTAAAATCTATACCGGATATATTGATTATAAACGAGTATGACCAAACTAACAAACAAGAGTTAAAAAGCATTAAAACTAAATACCCAAATTATCACTTTCAAGTAATCCATAAAAAGATTGGTATTTTTAGTAAAAGACACGTTCTTAATTTAACAACTTTTAAAATGAAGAATAACTCTTTTATGTTAAGCTTTGACTCTAACATAAACGATAAACTTTTTCACTTTTATTCTATTGATATTATAGCCAATATTAAACACTTTAGAAAAACTATGTTAAAAGAAACTATTGGAAATATTAAAAGTAGAGAAAACACTATCATCCTAGGAGATTTTAACACACCATATGAATCATTACATTTTAAAGAGTATAAAGAACAATATCATCATGGTTTTTCATTTACTGGTAATGGCTTTATAAATACATGGTTTTGGAATCTACCTATTCTCAGTTTAGATCATGCATGGTTATCTAAAGGCATACCTATTACAGAAACTAAACACCTCAATACTTGGAAATCTGACCATAAAATTATTAAGATAAGGTTATAAAAAAGCCCCTTAATAGAGACTTTTTCTATAATATATGATACTATTATTCTATAACAATCTTTTTAGTAAGAATTGCACCACTTACATCTTGTATTTTGGTAATGTAAATACCAGAAGCTAGATTGGTTAAATCTAACGTCTTAATAGTGTCCATATTAGTTAAGTTAATACGTTGTACTTTATCTCCCAATAAGTTATACACCTCTAAAGTTGTTAGCTCTATTCCATTTGCCTTTTTAATTTTTATTAAACCATTAGAAGGATTTGGGTATACTTGAACCCCTTTTTCTAAACTTTCATTACTTACACTTAGAGGATTGGTTGCCATAATTCTTAAATAATCAAAAGCTATTTCTTCTGAAGCTGCATCCATATGAATCTCTAAACGAATATTAGCAGTAGAGCCATCTGGAATAGAAGCTGAAAATTCGGTTAATGTATTTGTAAGTACCGGACCATCTCCTCCATCTCCATCCATATCAATATCATGATGCAACGGTTCATTTGTAACATCTGCAGGAATGTTACATTCTAAATCTGGTGCAAATTGCATAATTAAATTATCTGCTCCACCATCTACCTGGCAATAAACTCTTATATAATCAGTATCGTCATATGTACTTACTCCACAAGCATCAGTTTCTCCTCTAGCAAATAAACCTGTAAAAGTTAAAGTAGTACCCCCAGAAATATCTATTCCAGTAAAGGTTACTATTTTTTCATCTAATCCATCTGCAGTTCCTATTATAGTTCCTGTTGTATTATCTGTATCTTCTGCTGCTATATAAAAAGAACCATTGGCTCCCATATAATTACCAACTGCGTTTACATTTATAGGAAATCCTGATGGAGTATTTCCGTCTTGATAGATTAAAGTTTGAGCGTCTACTCTACCAAAATAATCATCATCGGAATCTGTTCTCATAAACTGACTTGAAACTGTATAACGACCTGCCCCCACACCGTCGTCTTCAAAACTTTCAGACCATAACTCTGTTTGCCCGAATGTTGCGTAAGAACCTATTAAAAAAGCTCCTGTAAAAAGTAATTTTCTAATCATAAAATAAAAATTAACATTAGTTAATATAAAAATACTAATCACATGTTAATTCTTATATTTAATAAGACCAAAAGTATAATTAATAGCTGAATTGTTGTAAATCAAACTCTCTTGATTACATTCGTAACAATTCCCCAGATTAAGAAGTTGTTTTCTGAAGTTATCTGAATAGGATCGTAATTAGCGTTTTCTGGTTTTAACCAAACGGTACCATTTTCTATTTGCAAACGTTTAACCGTAAACTCTCCATCTATAAAACAAACGGCAATCTTGTTATGCTCTGGAGCAATACTTCTATCTATTACTAATAAATCATTATCATCTAAACCTGCATCTATCATAGATTGTCCACTTACTCTAGCAAAAAACGTAGCTTCTTTATTCTTAATTAATTCTCTATCTAAAGAAATACGTTGTTGCTTAAAATCTTCAGCTGGAGAAGGGAATCCACAAGAAATACCTGTATCAAAAAAATAAGCTCCTTCACCCTCTTCTGTAGTTGGTGTAAAAAATGTAAGTGCCTCGGTTATCATTTTATAAAGATAAGTGTTTTTATTTAATAAATTAACTCTCTAATTCATAGCTGTTTTTTTAAACCTTAACCTTTTTGAAATCACAGAATCAATCTTTATAGGCAGAGGAATCGTTCTTGTATAAACATCGTAATATGTAAATATTAATGTGTCATTTTTAACATCGCAACCTATTGTGTCTATATGAGCACCATCTAAAATATTTCTTGTGATCGCATAATTCCCATTATATTTAAAAAGAGAATAGTTATATTCAATTATAGTATCTGATTTTTCGTGGTGTATTACACTATTATCATCTATTATTAGATGTAAGTTTTCATTTTCAAAATTCCTCCAAACCCCTTGAATTGACGGTTTATTTTCATTACTACAACTTATTAAGTTTACTATAAAACTAAATAAAATTATTTTTCTCATCCTTAATGTTTCTTTAACTATTCCTTTCTTTAATCGAACCCTTATTTAACTTTTAATACATCATCAAAACTAGTAGTATATCCTTTAGACAATCTTTCTTGTCTCATTTTCCAGGTTCTTTCTAAGTCTTGATTCCCTATTTTCAACTTATAATCACCATACTTTTTATTGATATCATCCATCACTTTCATAAGTGGTTGATGTTTAGGGTTCTCATTTTCAAAAATATTTAGCTGTTGAGCATTGGTCGGCACTAAACCAGTTACAATTACTCCTGCACGTTTGTATTTTATTCCTTTTTTAAACAATCGCTCTACACCCGCAACTGCGTACCTACTTAAAGTTAAAGAAGAGTCTGTTGCAAAAGGCAATACTATTGTTGTACTGTTTCTATAGTACTCAGTATCTTTTTTATGTCTATCGCTTTGCAATTGCACAATAAGCATATTACAACTAGAATTTTGCTTGCGTAATTTTTCTGCACAGCTTGTAGCAAAAGTAGACACACGCTCTTTTAGGTTATCTATATCAGAAAAAGTTCTTTCAAAACTTCTGGTAGTGGCTATTGCCTTTTTATTACTCGGCTCATCTAATTCTAAAACCGGTTTCCCTTCTAAATCGTTCTTTAATTTCAACTCAGTTATAGAAAAATGCTTTTTAACCAATTCATCTGACAACAACGTAAAATCGTAGGCTGTTTTTACATTCATTTGTTTAAGTCGCTTTTGTAAACGCCTACCTATTCCCCATACATCCTCAATTTTCATCCACTTCAAAGCCTTTATTCGCTTATCATCTGAATCGATTACAAACACATGATTTGTTTTTTTAGGAAATTTTCGAGCAATTTTATTGGCTACTTTAGATAAAGCCTTAGTAGGAGCAATACCTACGCTTGTTGGCAAACCAACCCATTGGTAAATACGCTCTCTAATTTGAGTTCCGTAGACTTCAAAATTGTAATTCTCAAAACCTTTAAAAGCCAAAAAGGCTTCATCTATGCTATACACTTCAACATCTGGAGTAAACTGCCTTAAAATAGCCATTACTCTAGCACTCATATCTCCATACAAAGGATAGTTTGATGAAAATACTTGAATGTCATTTGCTTTAAAAAAACCTTTATACTTAAAAGCCGGAGCCCCCATGGGTAAACCTATCTTTTTTGCTTCATCGCTACGCGCAATAACACAACCATCATTATTAGATAAAATGGCTACTGGCTTACCTATGAGTGTTGGATTAAAAACCCGCTCGCAGGAAGCATAAAAATTATTACAATCGACTAAAGCAAACATATTACAAAGTTACAATTCTATCGTTACATTTCTCTTCACTTCATTCCCATAATCATCTACAACAGTTACTACATGCTCTCCCTTAGAAGGTATAATTCCTATTTCGTGAAAAGTTTGAGTAGTTTGTATAAAAGCATCATCTAAGTACCAATATACTTTAGTATCTGGCTTAGAGTGGGCTATTTTAAACACTACCTCATTTACTTTTCCTTCTTCATTTTTAGGTAGAACTATTTTACTGTTAGGCTTTGGAAAAATAAAATCCATAGTTATTGCTTGTTCACCCTTACAATCAAATCGCAATCTTGGTAGTGATTTATAATTAGAATTATATCTCTTATAATACCATTCCATTATTGGTGGTAAACTAAACCATGAAGTTGCTATCATTCTATCTAAACTTTCGCAAGAAGCATTTACCCTAAACTGTCCCTCTAAATCGGTGTGGATTAATTGGTGATACGGACAACTTTTAGATCGTTTACCTACTGTAGGAATCCATTCTTTACTCACTTCGCACAAACTACTCGCTAAATAACCACTTTTACTACACACTTCTGCTTCGGACAATTCATCGTAAGGCTTTTCAAACCAGTTAGATGTTGGCAATACATTAAATACATCAAATAAAACTGGTGCCGCACTAGAAACTCCTGTAAGTTCTGGTCTTCCTTCTCCATCTGCATTTCCTACCCAAACACCTACTACATAATTGGGGGTTACTCCAACCGCCCAAGCATCTCTATTTCCGAAACTCGTACCTGTTTTCCAAGCAATTTCTTTAGCAGAATCATAAAACTTCCAAGATTCATCTCCTTCTGGTCTATTTACTTCTTTCATGGCTTCGAAAGCTAAATAGATACTACCAGCATCAAAACTGTTCTTTTCTGTAGATAACCTCCCTAACTCTAACTTATAATCATCTTCATAAGACCAAGGAGTTAAATAAGCTTCATGATATTCACTAGAAGTATTGGTGTAGTTATTAACCTCTGAAGCTAAAGCCCCGTAAGTTGAACATAAATCCCACAAACTACTTTCTGCTCCTCCTAAAATAAGTGATAAACCATAGTGATCTACTCCTTTATTAATATGCTTAAAATTAAACTGTGTTAGCTCATCATGAAAACGAGATAAACCGTATTGCTGTAACATTCTTACTGCCGGAATATTTAACGATCTAGCCAAGGCTTTTTTAGCTGGAACCGCACCTGCGTATTGAAGATTAAAGTTTTTAGGCACATAATCGGCTATAGTAGTTGGGATGTCTGCCACTAATCTATTCGGTAATAATTCTCCTTTATCTAACATTGCCATATATAGTAACGGTTTTAATGTACTACCGGTACTTCTTGGAGCATTGATAATATTTACATCTTTTTGATGTGTTTTAGTAGTTTGTGTATTGCCTATATAACTCAACACTTTTCTATTATTTACATCTAAAACCAACACCGCCATATTATGAACTTCGTTTTGTTTCTGAATTTCATAATGTTGATTTACAATTCTATTTACACTCTTTTGTAATTGATACTCTATGGATGTTTTTATACGTTGCCCCTTTTTATTTTTAGCAATTTCTTGTAGTAAATGGGGAGCAATTTGTGGCAATCGGTAAGGTTTCTGAGGAAGTTGTTCTTGAACAGCTAATTGATATGTTAGTTCATCTATAACTTGTTCTTCAAAAAGTTTATTTAATAACCTATTTCTCTTTACACGCAATTTTTTTTGGTTTTTTCCTGGGTAAATTAAACTAGGAGCATTGGGTAATACTGCAAGAGTTGCCGATTCTGCCCATGACAATTGATGTGGCTGTACTCCAAAATAGCGCCAAGCAGCTACGTCTAAGCCCACAACATTCCCTCCAAAAGGAGCGTTAGAGGCATAATAATTTAATATTTCTTCTTTAGAATTTCTGAACTCTAATCGAGTGGCTAATACTAACTCTTTTACTTTTTCTAAATAGGTTCTTCCTTTACCATTTCTAGACAAACGAATTACCTGTTGTGTAATAGTACTACCTCCTCTTACCACTTTCCCTTCGTTTATGTTAGCCTTTAAAGCTTTAAAAATTGAAATAGGATTAAAACCAAAATGCTGGTAAAAATGAGCATCCTCAAACTGAATAATACAATGTTTGAATTTTTCTGGAACCGAATCATTTGCTGGAAATCGCCACTGACCATCATCAGCAATTAAAGCTCCTAGTAATTCTCCTTCTGTACTTTCTATAACTGTAGAAGTAGGAGTATTGAATAGCTTTTTAGGCAAACAAAAAACATAAAAAACCAACCCTATAAATAATAAGACTGATTTAATTTTATACTTTTTTATGTAATTGATTATTTGTTTCATTTTTGTTTATTCATCCCTTCCGCTTGTTAGGCTACTTCTATTGTTTTGTATTAACCATTCATATTCTCCCTCCTTATAAAAGGAGGGGTGTCCGATAGGACGGGGTGGTTGTAACTAAAATCATTTATTGATTCTTAATATCTAAAATCGCATTAACAATCATTTCTGGGTTTTTAAATACCACTTTATTTTCAAACCTAATTACGATAAAACCTAAATCTTCCAAACGCTCTGTTCTTGTATTATCATAATTCTCTTGACCAAAATTAGCGTGCACCTCTCCATCCAATTCAATGATTAACTTTAATTCTGGACAATAAAAATCAACAATATAATTTTCTATACTGTGTTGTCTTCTAAATTTTAACCCCTCAACCTTTTTCCCTTTTAAAGAATTCCATAAAGTAGCCTCTGCCGATGTAACATTATTTCTAAGAAATTTCCTAAAATCAACTAAGTACTTTCTGTTATGGATTCTTTTCTTTTTCATAATTATTCAACCCTTTCGCTCTTCGAGCACCTTCCCTTAATAAGGGAAGGAAAAACATTCTACATATATTTATATCTTTAGTAATTATTATAACTTCTAATGTCTATACTAGCTACCCAGTTTTACTCTCCTTAACCAATGAGGGTGTCGGTAAAATAGGGTGGTTAGAATATCATCCTTTAAAAAACTCATATTCTCGTTCTACTTTACAAACTCTCACCTTAAACCAACTATACCAATCTTGTTTTCCCTTTTCTTGCGCGTATAAATGTGCCGTATTTGCTTTCCAGTTTTTAATCGCTTCTAAGCTTTCCCAGTAAGAAACGGTAATATTAGGTTCTCCTTGAGCAGATTCTATTCCTAAAAAACCTTCTTGCTGTTTTGCTAACTCTTCCATTTTTTGAGCCATATGAGCATAACCATCATCTCCTTCGGTACGCTTGGAAGTGAAAATTACTGAGTAATAAGGTTTGTTCATTTTATTATCCATTATCTTATTAAAAAACACTTTCCCTTCCTAAAAGAGAAAGGGAAAGCAATAATCATATCTTAAATTTAATTACTTAACTACCTCAACCCATTGTCCTTTGGTACGAACGAAATAGTCGTCATCGTACATGGCTTCACATTGAACGCCTGGTAGGTAGTAATTACCTAAATAAGATGAATTCAATAACACTCTAAAGGTTTTGGTTTCATATTTACCCAAATCAAAATAGAAGTTAGCTCTATCATCTCTTATATCGGTATGATCGACTTTATTTTCGGCAAATGAACCAAAGTCTGTAAAACGTGTATTTACTATTTCCCAACCAGATGGAAAGATATTAGACAATGCCATATCTTTAACCACCTCATTAGTTCCGTTAGAAATAGTTACCTCAGCTACAAAATCAGTTCCTTGAGGTAGCTTGGCTACATTAAGTATTGAGCCATTTTTGTTTTTAAATGCTACAGTTGCTGTAAGATTACGCTTTTCTACCTTTTCTTTTCCTACAGGTAATATTCCTTGATTTACTACTCTAACATAAATAGTATTGTTTTTATTATTCTTTAACTCAACCGAATTAGTTCCTTCATTTATCACTAGATCTCGAGTAGCTAATGTTTTAGAAGATTTAATACTGGTATTGTTTTTACCATTAGTGGCAAACTGTAAATCAATTCCTTTCCCTCCTATAAAACGAGCATATTTTGCCATAGCTAATAAACTATACGCTGTAGTTTGGGTACTCATATAGCTACGATCTGACAATACCTTTGCAATTCCTTTGCTTATACTCTTAGATTTATCATGATTCTTTAATAAAACAAACGTTTCTAAAGCCATGGCTTTGTTACGGTTTGTAGAACCATATGTATAGTAATTATACTTTTCTGATTTAAAATCTAATGGCGTTTTATTTATAATACTTTCTGCAGCTTCTTTTTGACCTACTAGAGCATAAGCTGCAGCCAAACGTAATTTAGATTCATTGCTAATTCCTCTTGTTTCACGCAAACGATTCATAGAAGATAAGTCTGGACTCCCTGCTAAGGCCAATGTGTATAAACGATAAGCTTGTGCCAATCCATCTCTATAATACCTTCTGTCATTAAACCTCCAGTTTTTTGCTGCTTGTTTTTGATAATTAACCCACTTGTTTTTAAACCCAATAGGCATTACAAAACCTTTCTGCTCTGCTTCTATTAAGAAATGACCTGCGTAACTAGTAGACCAGTCATTTGCTGTATTACTACCTCTCCAGTATCCAAAACCACCATTTGGTTTTTGATAATGAGCTAATCTGTCTATTCCTATTTGTATATTTTTCTGAATCTTTTTCTTCTTGTTTTCACTCAAGTCAAAAACATCATTTAAAAACAACTGAGGGAACACACTAGAAGTAGTTTGCTCTACACAACCATGTGGGTATCTAATTAAATAATTTAATCGAGAATTAAAGTCCATTGCCGGCAATGTAGATAACTCTACTGCTGCTTTATTAGAACCTGTTACTCCAAAAGTTTCAAAAGTAACAGTCTTGCTGCTATTAGGTTCTAATAAGACATCTACTACTTCTATTGTTTCTGTATTTGGATTTACTACATCTATTTCTACGTCGTAAGATGCTTTCTCTCCATTGCCTGAAGCAATAACCTCTAGAGTTCCTATTCCATTTTTTAGAACCTCAACATCAAAATACACCATTTTCTCATCAGGCTGAGAAAAACTTACATTTTGAACAGCGTTACCAATAACTTTAAATAATCCGTTATTTTTAAGACGTACCGATACATTCTTTACTTTTTTCTCCATAGCAAACACCGTAATAGGTAAACGTGCTTTTTCTCCTGGAGTTACTTTTCTAGGAACTGAAGCTAATACCATTAATGGCTTTCTTACTGGAGTTGTTTTCTCTGTATTACCATAAGCCTCTTTATCTGGATTATGTGCTACTACCATAGTTCTTACCGAACCAATGTATTTAGGTAGTTTTATTTTATGCGATTTTGTTTGTCCTTTACCTAACTCAAAAGGTCCTAGATAAATTACTACTGGCTTAAAACGATTTGCCTTTTTATTCTTACTCCCGGCCATCATTCCATCACCACCAATACTAAACACCTGATTAATTCTTCCTCCATAAGCACCTACTATATCATCATATACATCCCATGTTTTTACTCCTAATGCCTCTTTTGCATAAAAAGCTTTCCAAGGGTCCGGGGTTTTAAATCGAGTTAAATCTAATAAACCTTCATCTACAACAGCTATAGAATAGGTCATTGGTTTACCATTCTTCTCTTTAACCTTTACGGTAGTTTCTTGCTCAGGCTGTAAAACAGATGGCATAGTAATTTCTGGATACAATCTTGTAGCTGGATTTTCTACATTAATTCCTGTAATTCCGTATCTCCTTATTGGTAAATCATTTAAGGTAGAAGCATGTTCTTGAATAGCAGCTATATTAATATAAACATTAGGCGCCATTTCTGGAGTAATGTCTATATCGAACCTAGTATTTCCCTTTTCTGTGTTTACCCAAAAAGACTGTAATACTTCTGTTCCGTTTTCTATGGTTACTAAAGCATTACCGTTTTCTGAAGATGGGAATGTTACAGTAGCTTTCTCTCCTACATTATAAGTATCTTTATCTGACTTAAACACTAACATTGTGGCTTCGTCTGGATTTCCTTTTCTTGCTTTTCCTGCCCAACCTGGCCAATCTATAAAGACCATTTTACTGGTAGCATGACCGCTTTGTTTATTTACTATTCTTACTAAGTATCTTCCCCAAGAAGGATATTTTAATTCGAAATTAAAAGAACCTTTTCCGTTCGATTTTGTAGAAATAGTTTTAGAAAAAACCGTTTCTCTATAGCTACTACCGTCGTATTGAGATAAATTAGCATTAGAAGCATTCCACCACCAACGGTTGTTTACTTTATATATTTTCACTTCTAAATCTCGAACTGCAACCGGTTTCCCTTCTTCGTTTACTGTTGCTACATCAAACCTATGCTTTGTATCTGTAAGCAACATATTTCTAGCTCTATCTCCTTTAGGTGTGCTTAAGCCTACGTAAGAATTATAAGGAGAATAATCTTTACTAAACACATCTGTACTAAAATCACCTCCATTTTCATATACTTTAGTCATAAAAACAGCTCTAAGCATTCCTGGTGATTTTTTATCTAACTGAGGTTCAAAATCAAAACTAGCTTTTCCTTCTTCATTTACCTTTCCTCTAAACACTGTAAAGTCTTCTGAGCTAAACCTTCTTGCTAGGTCATCAAATGTATAATCAGAAAAGTTTTTAAAACTGGTTGTCTTCTGATTGAATTTTACTGTAACATCTGTTTTTAAGTTTTTTGCAATAGCTCCATGAAGCCAAGTAACCGCTATATCTCCTTTAACAGGATTTGCAGATGTTATCATCTCCGTATCAAAACCAGCTTTAATCTTTAATCGATTAGGCTTAATGGTTTCTATTTTTATGCGCTTAGTAAACTGTGCTCCTCCAACACTTACTTTTGCCAACCAATTACCCGTTGTAGCATCTGCATCTGTTGAAATTGTAAATCGATAAAAGTTATTTAATCCTTCGGTAGCAATTTCACGATGTGTCACGCTCCCTTGAGGATCTAACAATTCAAACTTAACTGGATGTCCCTTAGGCAACTTATTAGCCTTATCATTTAACATAAACGATAAAAACAACGTATCACCTGGTCTCCAAACCCCTCTTTCTCCGTAAATAAATCCTTTTAAACCTTTCTTAAGTCGCACTCCGGAAACATCATATTTACTTACCGATAAGGCATTACCATCGGCTAACTTTACATATGTATATTGGTTGTTCTTTTTAGCTACAGCGAAAAAAGCTGGCTTTTCAGAATCGTAAATTGCCATTCCCTCTTCGTCTGTTGTGCTTTCTCCTATTAGCTGCTGCTGATAATTATAAAAAGATACTTTTGCCCCAGCAACCGGATTAGTAGTTATAATATCGCTAACTGCTACAAAATATGAGTTATTCATTCCTTTCTTAACAGTAACACCTAAATTAGACGCTAATACATTAGCGCTTACTTTTTTATTTCTATAATAAGAATGATCGCAAGGGTTGTCTCTTTCTCTCCAACTATATCCATAATTATCATAATAATCGTCGTAATAATATCCTCCGTAATCCCAGTTACTATCTTCTACATCTTCTTCGTCAAAATTAATTTCTTCTTCCTCCTCATCAGTATTACTCTCACTATCACATTTATACAGAGAATAGGCTTTTCTAAAACTTAATTGAACTCTATAAATAGCCCCTGGATCTGCCTTGATTATTTTTTGCAAATCAACTGCAAAAGCATTCCACTGACTTAAATTACCTGATTTTCTCTTTTCTAAATTAATTGTCTTCTTTGCAATTGGTCTTGCTACTTGCTTTAAGCTATTATTACCAGATAAGTTATTGTTTTGTAAAAACTGTAATACATTACTCTCATAGACTTTAAAAACCATTACATCTACAGCCTTTAAATTCACACTTTCAAAATTGAACTTTAAGTCTTTCGATGTTGGCAAAATCGTACCGCTATGTAACAATTTCACTTCTGGTTTTTGCTGCTCAAAAGCAACTTTTTGCTGAAAAGAGTTCTTTAACTTATACCCTTCTAAACTTGCTATACCTTGAAAAACCTCAACGTCTAAATTTCCTTTCAACGTCTTATTAGCGTAAATTTTTAACACATTTCCATCTACACTATACTTTAAATTCTTTGTTCCTTGAACAGTTACTAAACCATTAAAATCTTGATTCTTCTTTAATGGATCAGAAAAGTTTAATGCTAAGTATTGTTTATCTCCATTAACAACATCTACACTAACTACCTGGAAATTATTTTTTCCTATAATGGTGTAATCAAAACTTTCTTTCTGATCAACATTAATAGCACTACCATCGTAACTGATTTTAATTTCTGAATCGTCATCAAATCTTTGAATGCTATCAATTGTATAGGTGAAATATTTTCCTTCTTTATACTCTTCATCAAATTTAACAGCTAAACTATTCCCTTTCTGAGTAACTTTTAATAGTTTTTTAGCTTCTTCTAAACTAAGAACATCACTAGTTTTAATATTACCCACCAAATATTGCCAATCTTTGCTATACGATTGTAAGTTATTTGTAGTTACAATAAAGTCTTGTTTGATGGTTTTTACCTTAAACACAAAATTGTTTAGAGTCTCGTCTTCAACTTTTTGAAACTGGTTTAATTTTATAGTGAACACATACTCGGTATCTTCTTTAAAACCATCTTCTGGCTGAAAAGAAATTGTTCTATTGTTTAGTGCTACCCATTTACCCTTTACTGCTGGCGACACGCTAAACATGCTATGATCTAACTCTAAATTATTAGTCCATTCTTCTACGGGTTTGACTAACACCATCCTGACTTCGGATTTCCTAGATATAATTCCAGAACTTACATCTGAAACATATTCTTTAAAATTGTATTTGTTAGACGATTCTACATTTTGTGGTTGCTTTTTGCACCCAGCTAGCATTACTAATGCTAGCACTACCCAGAAGATTTTGTTTTTGATCATTTTTGCATTTACCTGTATTTAATTAATAATTGAGTTTTTTATTTTATATCAATTAGATAGCTGTATCTATCAGAATTCCTACTAGACAATAACTCGATTTCTATCTTATTCGCTTTATTCAAAGGATATGATTCTTTATTCGACCAAAAATAAAGCAGTTGATTTTCTCTATCAATCAAACCTACCCATAAAGTTTCCATCATTTGTTTTTCACAAAACATAATATCTTCTAAATAAATTGATTTTTTATACTTCCTAATAAAAGTATTTGACCCTATTGAAATCATTAAGTCATATCTATTAATGATTCATGAGTAATATTAAATGTTATTGGTTTTTTTATCTCATTAGAAAAACACCTAATACTATCTGATTGCTTTAGATAAAAATCATCACCAGCATAAGCTCTAATATCTGATGAAAAATGCTGACACTTTTCTCTACACGAAGCAAAAACAAAAAATGTTAATATTAAAATTACTTTACACTTATTACTCATCCTTATAAATCCCAGTATACACTTTTCCTTCATCATCTATAGAAGCTCGATACATTCCTTTGGTATTAAACTCCATTTGTATATTTCCTAGGCTATCTATCGCAATAATACCTCCTTCACCTTTCATATCAACCAATTTCTTTTGCACCACTTCTTTTGCAGCTTGATCTAGACTAACACTTTTATATTCCATTTTAGCCGAAATATCATGTGCCACTGCAGCTCTTATAAAATACTCCCCATGACCTGTAGATGAAACCCCACAAGTTTTGTTATTGGCATAAGTTCCAGCTCCAATAATAGGAGCATCTCCTATGCGGTTCCATTTTTTATTGGTCATTCCCCCTGTAGAAGTTCCTGCTGCTATATTACCGCTTTTATCTAAGGCTACACAGCCAACCGTTCCAAATTTTTCGTCTGGATGTTTCTTCGTCAAAAAAGCAACTTTTTGTAACTCTCTTTCTTTAATCTTTTTAACCCTTTCTAAATTCTTCTCGGTTGCAAAGTACTTAGGATCTACAATTCGCAATCCTTTTTCCTGAGCAAACTGGTTAGCACCTTCTCCAGACAACATAACATGAGGCGAATTTTCCATTACCATTCTTGCTGCACTTATTGGGTTTCTCACTTTTGTTACTCCAGCTACTGCCCCAGCATCTAAATTACTTCCATCCATAATAGAAGCATCTAACTCATTAGTCTCCTCATTTGTAAACACAGCTCCTTTACCCGCATTAAAAAGCGGTGAATCTTCTAACACTTTTATAGTCTGTTCTACTGCATCTAAACTCTTTCCTCCGTTTTTCAGAATTCCATGCCCAACTTGCAAGGCTTCTTCCATTTTTTTTCTGACCAAAGAATCTAATTCAGGAGAAATACTAGCCCTTGTTTGGTAACCAGCTCCTCCATGAATCACCAAGGCAAACTCATTTACTTGCTTGTTTTCTTGTTTTTCTTTTTCTATAATTTGCTTTTCTTGCTTACAAGAAAACAATAGCAGCATGCATAAAAAAGCTGCTAAACACTTGGATGTATTCATGTTTTTATTAAAAAAATTTCGTGATATAATCAGGAATTTTCGCTCGAAATTAGAGCTTCTTAAATATAGAAAATATATTATTAAAAATCTTTACTTATTCAGATAAAAAAACTAGAATATTTTAGTCTCAAAAATTAATCGTATTTTTGCATACAATTTTTTAACAAAACACTTCAAAAAAGTTATAAATATGTCAGTAGTAGCTACAGATTTTGGAATGGATAAAGCATTAGCTCAATTAGGGTTAAGCGCCATTAACGATGGAACTTCAACAGGTTCTAACAACTTCGCAAACGGAGAAATCATCGAATCTTACTCACCAGTAGACGGTCAGTTAATCGGTAAAGTAAGAACAACTACCAAAGAAGATTATGAGAAAGTTATGGAGGCTGCTACTTCAGCTTTTAAAACTTTTAGAGAGATTCCTGCTCCACAAAGAGGAGAAATCGTTCGTCAGTTTGGAAATAAATTAAGAGATTTAAAAGAACCATTAGGAAAGTTAGTTTCTTACGAAATGGGTAAATCTTACCAAGAAGGTTTAGGAGAAGTTCAGGAAATGATCGATATCTGTGATTTTGCTGTTGGATTATCTCGTCAGTTAAACGGACAAGTAATTCCTTCTGAAAGACCAGGACACGTAATGAGAGAACAATGGCACCCAATTGGTGTTGTTGGAATTATTTCTGCATTTAACTTCCCAGTTGCAGTTTGGGCTTGGAATACAGCTTTAGCTTGGATTTGTGGAGATGTTTGTGTTTGGAAAGGTTCAGAAAAAACTCCTTTGTGCTCAGTAGCTTGTCAAAACATTATTGCTGACATCTTAAAAGAAAACAATTTACCAGAAGGTATTTCTTGTATCGTAAACGGTGATTATAAAGTTGGTGAATACATTACTACAGATACTCGTATTCCTTTAGTTTCTGCTACAGGTTCTACAAGAATGGGACGTATTGTTGGAGCTACTGTTGCTGAACGTTTTGGTAAATCTTTATTAGAATTAGGTGGTAACAACGCAATTATCATTACTCCAACAGCCGATTTAAAAATGGTTGTTCCAGGAGCTGTATTTGGTGCTGTAGGTACTGCAGGACAACGTTGTACTTCTACTCGTAGATTAATTATTCACGAAACTGTTTACGATAAAGTAAGAGATGCTATTGTTGGTGCTTACGACCAGATTAAAATAGGAAACCCATTAGATGAGGCTAACCATGTTGGACCATTAATTGATACTGATGCTGTTAATACCTATTTAGCTGCTATTGAAAAAGCTAAAGCTGAAGGTGGTAAAGTATTAGTTGAAGGTGGTGTATTACAAGGTGAAGGTTACGAAAGTGGATGCTACGTAAAGCCAGCTATTATTGAAGCTGAAAACCACTTCGAGATTGTACAACACGAAACATTTGCTCCAATTTTATACTTAATGAAGTATTCTGGAAATGTAGAGAACGCTATCGAATTACAAAATGGTGTTGCACAAGGATTATCTTCTTCTATCATGACTAGTGAAATGAAAGAAGCAGAGAAATTCTTATCGTTTGCAGGATCTGATTGTGGTATTGCTAACGTAAACATTGGTACTTCTGGTGCTGAGATAGGTGGTGCTTTTGGTGGTGAGAAAGAAACTGGTGGTGGACGTGAGTCTGGTTCTGATGCTTGGAAAGTATATATGAGAAGACAAACTAACACTGTAAACTACTCAGATCAATTACCTTTAGCTCAAGGAATTAAATTTGACTTATAGTTCATCGATAATCGATATTAATCATAGAAAAAGCCTCACAAAATTGTGAGGCTTTTTTTGTTTATATTTATCTCTTAAAATTTACACTCATTATGAAAAAAACAATTACAATAATCTTAGTTTTACTGGTAAGCAGTATATCATTTGCTCAAAATGAAAAAATGATTGAAGGAAAATGGAAGTTTAAGAATCTTTATGAAGAAGAAAAGTTAGAAGAAAAAGATATTCAAACTGCCAAAATGTTTTTTAAAGACATGTCAATATCATTTTCAGAAGGAAATTACGATGGTCAATTTATGGGTGTTAAAGATACTGGAACCTATAAAGTTAAAGGTCAAAAGAAAATCATCATGACTTCAAATAAAGAAGGAAGAGAAAATGCTATGCTAATCATTAAAGTTTCTAAAAATGAATTAATAATTGGCATGGGTAAAGGCGGTAAAGATGGTAAGTTTGTAATGCAAAGAATTGAACCAGCTGATGAAGCTCTAAAACAAAATTAATTACTAAATATAAAAGGCTTCACAAGTAGTGAAGCCTTTTATATTTAGATTATTTTTTACTCATTCTTGAACTTAAATACTCATTTTATAAATTTAGGCGTAGGCCATTTTTAAAGTTTTACGCTTCTGTTCTCTTCTACTCAAAGCATCATATACTTCTTCTACATCTGCTGCCATTAAAACCATATGTATCTTATAATCTACATTTGGATCTGCGCTACGTCTTTTTTCAGCTATAGTGGTTGCCCCTATTAATTTTTGATAAACTCTTTCATTCTTTTTTTCGAAAACAAACAAACATTTTTCCATATTCATCTTTAAACCAATTAAAAGAGAATGCTTTATTAAGTTCATTATTATCTTTATACTTCCTCTATGATCCTTATCTGTAGCTATTCTCCATGATGAACCAATACGTTTATTAATTCTTCTAAATTGATTCGTTTCTTTTCTGAAATATAAATCTGTATGCAATCCATTTCTACTATCTAATGTTACAGAATTTGTTCCTATAATTTTACCCTCGCATTCAGCTATAATAATTACTGTTTCTCTAATTCTATTTAAATGTGGGTATAAATCTAATTCTCTTTCTTCTTTTGGCAATATCAATCCTCCATCAACAAAAGTATCATACGTTAATGAGTGAATCTCTGGCAACCTACTTAAATCTGTTAATTCTTTATAAATTATTTTGCTCTCTAATTTCATGTGTAAGTTTTTACTTTCATTTTTTTGCAAACATAAACATATACAAAAACAAGAACTAATATCTGTAATAATTATATTGTTAATTTTAGAATAAATTTTTCGACTAAGACTTAAAGTTATCTAATGGCAGTAAATGAACTAAAAAAGCTCGCTTACAAAGACATTTTCTCTATCAGTGAAATAGATTTTAATAACTCTTGTTTAATTAACAAAACAGAGCAAATAAACACTTATACCATTTTCTGGATTAAGAATGGAAAAGGCACTTATAACGTTGATTTTAAAAACTACTCATTCGAAGGTAATACTATATTATTCTTAACGCCTGGAGAAATATTTTCTATCGGTTCTGAAGATATTCAACAAGCATTCAAACTAACTTTTATTAAAGACTTTTATTGCATAGAAACTCATGATAAAGCAATAGCTTGTAATGGGATTTTATTTAACAATATATATGAAACCCCTTTTATTAAACCTTGCAAAAAAGATAGTGCAAAACTTTCATTCATCATAGATAGTATTATTGATGAATTATCTCAAGAGTCTACTGCCCAATATGATATGTTACAATCCTATTTAAAACAATTCATTATTCATGCTGTTAGGATTAAAAAAGAGCATCATATAATAAAAGACGATTCCGGATCAAGACTTTTTAAGGATTTTAGCCTATTAGTAGAACAAAACTTTAAACAACTTCATTCTATTACAGATTATGCTAACAGATTAGGTGTTAGTCCTAAATCTCTTTCTAAGCACTTTCAAAAATTAGGAACAACAACACCTAGTGCTTTCTTAAAAAATAGAATTATATTAGAAGCTAAAAGAGAACTTTTTTACACCAACAAAACGGTAAAAGAAATAGCTTTTTATTTAGGTTTTAACGATCCAGCCTATTTTACTAGATTCTTTACAAAAGCTACAAAAAAATCACCTCTTCAGTTTAAAAAAGAACTGTAATTCCTTTCTGTCCAATCATCAGGAACTTTTGTCCATTTCTTGACTTTGATATCTGCCGCATCTTTGTACTATCATTAAAACAAAGAAAAAAATGGATATACAAATAAATCAAGATCAGTTTATAAAAACAGTAGAAGATAACAACATAGTAGTTATCGATTTTTTTGCTGATTGGTGCGGCCCTTGCCAAACTTTATTACCTACAATACACAAATTAGCTGAAGAGTTAAAAGACGAAGTAACCATTAAAAAAGTAAATGTAGATACCAATAGAGAACTTTCGGTTGCATTTAATGTTAGAAGCATTCCTACACTAGTTTATTTTAAAAATGGAAAAGAAGTAGCTAGACATAACGGCCTTTTATCAGAAGGAATGTTACGAGGTCATATCAACCAATTAAAAACCGCATAAACATGAAAACCAAAGAGAATTATCAATGCCCCAATTGCTGGGGATATCAGGAATATGACGAAAAACATCCTGGAAAGAAAATCTGTGAATGCAAGAATGAATCTAATAATCAATAAAAACAAATATTATGAATACAAGAATTAAAACTTTAAACCCTGACACTACAACTGGAGAAGCAAAAGAATTATTTAACGCCGTTGAAAAAAAGTTAGGGTTCATACCAAATCTTATTAAAGTATTTGGAAACTCTCCGGCAACTTTAAAAGCTTATTTAAGTTTAGGAGAATTAACTGCTAGTGGTAATTTCTCTAACAAATTTAGAGAACAATTAGCCTTAGCTATTGCAGAAGAAAATGAATGTAACTATTGTTTATCTGCTCATACCGCTATTGGTAAAATGAATGGGTTAACAGAAGATCAAATAGAAAACAATCGTCAAGCCTTTTCTGATGATGCAAAAACTCAGGCAGGATTGTTATTTGCTCAACAAGTAACTAAAAACAAAGCAATTGTTAACAATGAAGACATTGAAGCAATAAAAAACGCTGGTTATACAGATGAAGACATCTTAGAAATTGTACTAAATGTTGTAGCTAACACTTTAACTAATTACACCAACCATTTAGCCAAAACAGAAATTGATTTTCCTAAAGTAGAAGCTGGAAAGTTTAACGTAACACATTAATAAAAACCATTTTAAAATTTAAAAACAGAAAACATGAAAAAATTAATAGCAGTTGTTATCGTATTAATTGGTTTTACATTTCAGGCCAACGCACAAGAAGTAAAAACGGTAAGTTTAGAACAGACTAAAGGAGAGTTTACTCAAAAAGCTTTAACACTCTCGGAAGGAACATACGTTTTTGAAGTTTCAAATAATAATGCCGCTCCAGAAGTAGGTTTAGTTTTAATTGAAGCCGGAAAGGATGGAACAGATGCAAAAAACCATATTAAAAATGCATATGTATCTCAAATGGTAAAACACGGTAAAAAAGAGACTTCTAAAGAAGTAATGCTTAAAAAAGGCACCTATAAATATTTTTGCCCTTTTAATAAAACACCTCAATATACTTTGATTGTTATGTAATGCTAGATAAGTTAACAACAAAAAGGTTTCTCTAAGGGGAAGCCTTTTTTAGTTAACAGCTAATCTAATAAATACGGAATGACTAGTAAATAATACCCAATTAATAACAACACTGCTATTGTATTCAATACAACTCCAGCCCTTACCATTTGATTTACTTTCACGTAGCCACTTGCAAAGACTATCGCATTTGGAGGTGTTGCCATTGGTAACATAAAAGCACAACTAGAAGCAATAGTTACAGGTACCAATAAATGCAACAAAGGAATTTCTAAACCAATTGCAATTCCGGCTACCACTGGAGCCAATACAGCTACTAATGCTACATTACTCATTAACTCTGTCATAAACAACATTAAAACTATTAACACAACAACGGTTAATAAAACACTTAAGCCACTATTTGCTATTGTTTGAATTACAATATCTACTATCCCGCTCTCTTTCATACCATTGGCTAATGCCAATCCTCCTCCAAAAAGCAATAAAATCCCCCAGCTTAACTTTTCAGTATCCTTCCAGTCTAACACAAAACTATTTTTAGTCCAACTTAGAGGAATTGCAAACAATGAAATAGCACTAAAAATACTTATAACGGTATCGCTTAACTTTAACTCTGGTAGTAGATTATTAATTAATCCTCTAGACATCCATAAAAAAACTGTCAACACAAATACCGTTAAAACCCTTTTCTCTTGTTTACTTAACTTTCCTATTTTACTCAATTCACTTGAAATTAATTCACTAGAGTTTTCAAACAATATGCCTTTACACGGAAACATCCATTTTACCAATACTAAATAACAAAAGAATACCATTAATACTGAAAAAGGAAAACCTATACTCATCCATTTTAAGAACGATATTTCAATGTTATACTCATTCTCTAACAAGCCTATCAAAACAGAGTTTGGCGGTGTCCCAATAATAGTTGCAATACCTCCTGCATTAGCAGAAAATGCAATACCTAACATTACACTTAATGCAAAATTTTTGTCTTTTTTTGTAAAGCCATCTGCATCATGAATTAAAAGTTTTATTACAGAAATGGCTATTGGCAACATTACAACTGTACTGGCTGTATTGCTTATCCACATGCTTAAAAAGGCAGTAGCCAACATAAATCCTAGAACTACTTTATTAGGACTCGTTCCTGTCATTTTAATAATGGTAAGCGCAATTCTTTTATGAAGGTTTGATTTCTCTAATGCTAAGGCCAATACAAATCCCCCAAAGAATAAAAAAATAATGGGGCTTCCGTAATTTGCCCCAACTTCTGCAATGGGCATAATTTTAAGTAACGGAAAAAGCAATAATGGTAACAAAGCAGTTACTGCAATATGAACAGCTTCTGTTATCCACCAAACCACCATCCATATGGCAACAGCTAAAACCAAATCTCCTTTTTCTGAGATTAACGGAAATGGAAAATTAATTATTATTAAAAATAGAATTGGGGCTAGTAATAATCCTATTTTTTTAGCTAACATGATTTTGTAATTTAATTTCTGCTGTCTTCTTTAGTCTTCTTAACATATTGAGTTAAAATAACAATATGTTGTCCGTCTACTCTTCCTTCTATTTGATTTTCATTATCCCAAACCAATGATATTCTATGTACTGCGGCTCCACGTTTAGCAGTAAAATTAGCTCCTTTTACTACCAAATCTTTTATCAATACTACCGAATCACCATCTTTTAAGATATTTCCATTACAATCTTTGTGTACAATAGCATTTTCATCTGGCTCATCTCCATCACCTAAAGCATTTGCCCATTCTAATCGTTCTTCATCTAAATACATCATATCTAATAAGTCTTGACTCCAACCGTGACTTTTTAAACGATGTAACATTCGCCAAGCTATTACTTGTACAGCTGGCTCTTCGCTCCACATACTATCATTTAAACAACGCCAATGATTACTATCTGCTGTATCGGGATTCTCTATTTGAGAAGCACAAGTACCACAAATTAAAATACTTTTTTCTAATTCCGGTCCTTTATCAGAAACTGGAGGGACATGGTACACAGTTAAATTATCTGGAGAAGTACACAACTCGCACGTAGAATTACTACGCTGGTGTAATTTCTTTTCTATTACGCTCATATGAAGAAGTTATTGACTTTTGCGAAAATACGATATTAAATCGGATTCAATTCCTTTTTCATTAGCTTTGCATCTTTTAAAACTAGACCTTATGATTTCTGTAGACAATTTAGCCGTAGAATTTAACGGAAGTACTTTATTTAAAGACGTTTCTTTCGTTATTAATGAGACTGATAAAATTGCCCTAATGGGTAAAAATGGTGCTGGTAAATCTACTATGATGAAAATTATTGCTGGTGTACAAAATGCAACCCGCGGCAATGTTCGTTGCCCTAAAGAAACGGTTATTGCTTACTTACCTCAGCATTTACTTACTGAAGACAATTGCACTGTTAAGGAAGAAACTGCAAAAGCTTTCCAATATATTTTTGATATGAAAGCTGAAATGGATTCGTTAAACAAAGAGTTAGAAACTCGTACCGATTACGAATCGGAAGCTTATATGAAAATTATTGAGCGTGTTTCTGAATTAGGTGAAGTATATTATGCTTTAGAAGAAATTAATTACGAAGCAGAAGTTGAAAAAGCTTTAAAAGGGTTAGGTTTTAAGCAGGAAGATTTTGATAGACCTACTAGTGAATTTAGTGGTGGTTGGCGTATGCGAATAGAACTGGTTAAAATACTGCTTCAAAAACCTGATTTAATTTTATTAGATGAGCCTACTAACCACGTAGATATTGAATCTGTTATTTGGCTAGAAGACTTCTTACTAAACAAGGCTAAAGCTGTTGTTGTTATCTCTCACGACAAAACGTTTATTGATAACATTACCAACAGAACTATAGAAGTAACAATGGGTAAAATTTACGATTACAAAGCTAATTATACTCATTATTTACAACTAAGAGAAGAACGTAGATCTCACCAAATAAAAGCATATCAAGAACAACAAAAATTCATTGCAGATAATAAAGCTTTTATCGAACGTTTTAAAGGAACTTTTTCTAAAACCAATCAGGTTGCTTCTAGAGAAAGAATGTTAGAAAAATTAGAGATAATTGAAATTGATGAAGTAGATAATTCTTCTTTAAAATTAAAATTCCCTCCTGCAGCTCGTTCTGGAGACACGCCTGTTGTAGTAGAAGATTTAACAAAAAAATATGGCGACCACACTGTATTTAATAATGCCAACATGACCATCAAAAGGGGAGAAAAAGTTGCTTTTGTAGGTAGAAACGGTGAAGGAAAATCGACTATGATAAAAGCTATTATGGGAGAGATTGAAGTAGACGGTAAATGCGAACAAGGACATAATGTACAAATAGGATATTTTGCCCAAAACCAAGCTTCTTTGCTTGATAATAGCTTGACTGTATTCCAAACGGTTGATGAAGTTGCTAAGGGTGATATTCGAACACAAATTAAAAACATACTAGGTCGCTTTATGTTTAGCGGTGACGCTATAGATAAAAAAGTAGGGAATCTCTCTGGAGGAGAAAAAACCAGATTGGCTATGGTAAAACTATTACTAGAACCCGTAAATGTTTTAATACTAGATGAGCCTACTAACCATTTAGATTTAAAATCTAAAGACGTTTTAAAAGAAGCTTTACTAGACTTTAACGGAACCTTAATTTTAGTATCTCACGATAGAGATTTTTTACACGGATTGGCTAATAAAGTTTTTGAATTTAAAGACCAACGCGTTATAGAACATTTTGAAACAATTGATGCCTATTTAGAAAGACACAATATTGAAAGTTTGAAAGAGTTGGATTTGTAAATGATGAATAATTATTGTTAGGAGTTTTTTTTCCAATCTTTTATACGTTTACCATTGATAAATTTTACGGAGCTAACTGTAAAGCCTTGTTCTATAATTTTATCATTATTAATTTCTTGTTCTGCAATTGAACTTTTTGAATACAAATAGTATATAGCTTGTAATTTTTTAGTTTGATTATCCCAAAACAATAAATATGTTTTTTTCTCAGAACTTACCCAACTTAATTTCAATTCTTCAGAAGGGCTTTTCATCAGATTGTCGACAGCAATCTCCCAATTTTCTATTTCATCATCTTCAAATTTATCTCTATTTAAGTCTTTGGACATATTTAATCTTAACAGATAGAGATTAGAAAGCTTTTCTTTTTCTTGAACAAATCCTCCATTAAATAAAACCTCATCATTAGTCATTGTTTGAAGACACTCAGTCACAATCGGAGTGCTATTATTAGCCTTTAAATTCTCTATAGTCTCTTTAAAATTCATTAACACATAATTACTCTAACGGTTTGTGTATGAAACGTAGCGTGTAAAAAGACGCTTACTTTTCGGGTTGACAAAAAGCCACTAATAGTTTGGTGATTTTGCAAATAAACACAACTACTCTTTCCCTTCCATTTTACGCTCTAACTCTGCTTGGAATTCTTCCATTACAGGTCTTACGGTACTTTCTGGCAAGTCGGCAATTTTAATATACATTAAACTGTCTACCGCATTATTAAATAAAGGGTCTACATTAAATGCTACAATTTTAGCGTTTTGCTTGATATACTTTTTAATTAAAACCGGCAAACGCAAGTTTCCTGGTTCTACCTCATCTATAATTCTATCAAACTTATTTAAATCGGCTTTTGTTTCATCAAAAACAAAATCTTTATCAGCATCTTTTAACTGAACTTTAAAGTCTTTTTTAGGACGTATGTATTGAGCCACATACGGATCGTAATAATGAGATTTCATAAACTCAATCATTAACGATTTTGAGAACTTAGAAAACTGATTACTAATACTTACCCCTCCAATTAAATATTTATGCTCAGGAAAGCGCAAAGTAGTGTGTACAATTCCTTTCCACAACAAGAAAAGCGGCATTGGTTTCTGCTGAAACTCTTTTACAATAAAAGCTCGTCCCATTTCTATAGACTCACTCATCATGGTATACAATTCAGGTTCAAACCTAAATAAATCTTGTAAATAAAATCCGTTAATACCATATTGAGCAAAAATCTTAGACCCCAAGCCCATTCTATAAGCTCCAGCTATCTTTTTGGTGTTATTGTCCCATAAAAACATATGGTGGTAATAACGATCGAAATTATCTAAATCTATAGCTTCATTAGTTCCTTCTCCAATCTCTCTAAAGGTAATTTCTCGCAACCTACCAATTTCTTTTAATGTGTTGGGTATTTTGTCTGCAGAAGCTAAAAAAACTTCGTAATTTTTACTTTCTAATAATCTACAATCGTACCCTCTTAAATTATCAATTTCCTTTTCAATTAATTCAGAACTAACAGATGTAACAATTTCTTTAGGAGCTTTCTTGGGCATTTTTAAAGAAGAAGTAGCCGCATCTTTAAGCGATACCGTTTCTTTCTCATAAGGATTGGCTAACATATAGGTCTTCTTTCGCAAGAAATTAGTATACTCCTGTAAATTTGTATATTCCTTTTGATCTTTTACTGAAATAGCTTTTCCTATTCTAATTTTAATTACCCTATTTTTTTGTGACAACAATTCTGATGGTAATTTAGCCGTTCGTAAAGTTTCACTTATTTTAGAAAGTCTATAGAAAAACGGACTGTTCTTAGCGTGAAAGTAAATAGGTAAAACCGGTACTTGAGCTTTCTGAATTAACTTCATAGCAGCTGGTTCCCATTGCTTATCTACAATTAATTTACCTTCTTTTAAAGTAGAAACTTCTCCTGCTGGAAAAACGCCTAATGGCATTTCAGACTTTATATGTTTAAATGCTTGCTTAAAACCACCCACACTAGATTTTACATCCTTTCTATCTTCAAAAGGATTTACAGGCATTATATATGGTTTTAATGGCAGTATTCTATGCAATAAAAAGTTGGCCATTATTTTATAGTCTGGCCTGCTCTCTAGCAAAACCTTTAACAATAAAATACCATCTATTCCTCCTAACGGATGATTAGAAATTGTAACAAAAGAGCCTGACTTAGGTATTCTTTTTAAATCTTCTTCTGGAATTTCATATTTTACCTGAAACTCACTTAAAATAGCTGTTAAGAAAGCTACATTACTTAAATGTTTATGCTTATTATAAACTTTGTTTAACTTATCTATGCGTAAGATTTTCATCAAAACCCACGATATAAAAGTTCCTAAAAAACCTAGTTTATCTAACTTAATAGCTTTAGCTATTTCTTTTGAGGTTACTAATCCCATATATTGGTTTGCTTAACACAAAAGTAATTATTTTAAATAACTTTTATGATGGTATAAGAACTTGTACTGTTCCTTTATTTTCTTGCTTCAATAGCACCTGCTTTTCATTAGTCAATTCTTGTAAAGCATCATGAGTAAAATGCCTAATAGTATACAAAGACACATTTTTATTACAGGTTACTTTAAACTTTGATTTTAATTGGTGTAATAACTCTTCTATGTTTTCATATTTATCACTCACACATACCGAAAAACTAATTGCAGAGTTTTGTATAACATCTACCTTTAGTTTGTACTGATGCAAAAGACTAAATATTTCACTAATATTATCTTCCATGATAAATGAAAAATCTAATGAAGACAAAGAAATTAAATGTTGATTCTTTTTTACAATAAAACAAGGCACCATTGGCTCTAGTTTTTTACCCTTACCAATACAAGTTCCGTCTTGAGTTGGATTTAAAAAAGACTTTACCAACAATGGTATTTCTTTTCTTTGAAGCGGTTGCAGTGTTTTTGGGTGAATTACAGATGCTCCGTAAAAAGCCAATTCAATTGCTTCTTCATAAGATATTTGATGTAACAATTGTGTTTTTTCAAAATATCGCGGGTCGGCATTTAAAACCCCAGGTACATCTTTCCAAATGGTAACACTCGTAGCGTTTAAACAGTATGCAAAAATTGCTGCAGTATAATCGCTTCCTTCTCTTCCTAAAGTAGTTGTAAAATTATTATCATCAGACCCAATAAAACCTTGAGTAATATTTAATGCTTTAGTGTCTATCTGTTCGTTAATTGCTAACTGTGTTAGTTTCCAATCTACTCCAGCATCTCTATATTTTGCATCTGTTTTAATACACTTTCGGGCATCTATCCAGCTGTTATAGATGCCTATTTCATTTAAATATGCACTAATAATAGTGGTAGAAATTAACTCTCCGTAGCTTACTACTTGGTCGTATACAAAACTATAATTAGGAGATTTATTCCAATTTAGAAAGCTTTTCATTTCATCAAACAAACTCTTTACATCTGTATGTATTTGGTGCTGTTTATTCACAAACAATCCTTCTATAATTTCTGTATGACAATCTATTACTTCTTGTATGCTTAATAGTAAACTTTCTTTGTCGTTAAAGTAGTTTTTTACAACCAACTCTAACTTATTAGTAGTTTTTCCCATAGCAGAAACTACTATTAATGTTTCTGAGTAACCCACCTCTTGCAGTACGTTTACAACGTTTTTTACTCCTTGAGCATCTTTTACAGAAGCTCCTCCAAATTTAAAAATTCGCATATTTAAAAATTCTCTATTCCTTTTTTATCTAACTGTACCAAATACCAATCTTTTAAAATAGTAGCTCCTGTACTTTCGTAGAAATTAATAGCATTGGCATTCCAATCTAACACGCACCATTCAACTCTTCTTACTCCTTCTTTTTTTGCTTCAGCAATGATCACATTTAATAACGCCTTTCCAATTCCTTTACCTCTATGAGTTTGGGTTACTACTAAATCTTCTAAATGAATCGTTTTACCTTTCCAAGTAGAATACCTGTTGTAGTATAAGGCTAAACCAACTATTTTATTATCCGATACTGCCACAATACATGAAAATAAATTTTTAGCATAATCTGTTTGTAGCTCTTCTACCGTTACTTCTACTGCTTTGGGCTCATTTTCAAAGGTTGCCAACTCTTGTATTAAGTCTAACACTGCTGGCAAATCCTTTAATACTGCTTTTCTTATTTTAAATGACATATTGTTATATTTGGGTCGCAAAGTTATATTTATAAAAAATAATAACTGCAGAATTTAAAGATATATAACAAAACACATTCTCACTAGTAAAATTTCAACTAAAATGATGATTTTGTTATTGGTGTTACACCATGAAAACGATTCTATATACTACTTCAAACAAATAAATTTATGTAGTTTTGCAGCAAACAACACAAAAATGGCTGACAAACATAAAACCCTTGGAGAGTATATCATTGAAAATCAAAGTTCTTTTCAATACTCTTCAGGAGAACTTTCTAGATTAATTAACTCTATTAGGCTTGCCGCCAAAGTAGTAAACCACGAAATTAGAAAAGCTGGTTTAGTAGATATTACTGGTGCTGCTGGAGAAGTAAACGTACAAGGTGAAGCACAGCAAAAACTTGATGTTTACGCTAACGATAAGTTTAAAGAGACGTTAATTAACAGAGAAATTGTTTGTGGTATTGCTTCTGAAGAAGAAGATGATTTTGTAGTTGTTGAAGGTGCTAACGGAACCAACGAAAATAAATATGTTTTAATGATGGATCCTTTAGACGGATCTTCTAACATAGACGTAAACGTATCTGTAGGTACTATTTTCTCTATTTACAGAAGAGTTACTCCGGTAGGAACTCCTGTAACTATTGAAGACTTCTTACAACCAGGGAACAGACAAGTAGCAGCGGGTTATGTAGCTTACGGAACTTCTACCATGATGGTATTTACTACTGGTAACGGAGTAAACGGATTTACTTTGAATCCTGCTATTGGTACTTTTTACCTATCGCATCCTAACATGAAGATTAACGAAACTGGTAAAATCTATTCTGTAAGCGAAGGGTATTTTGCTCACTTTGAAAAAGGGATGCAAGAATTTTTAAAATACTGTAAAGAAGAAGAAGGTACTAGACCTTGGACTGCTAGATACATTGGTTCTTTAGTAGCCGATTTCCATAGAAACTTATTAAAAGGAGGTATATACGTTTACCCTAGATCTAGAACTGCTCCAAACGGAAAATTACGTTTGTTATATGAATGCAATCCTATGGCTTTTATTGCTGAACAAGCTGGAGGAAAAGCTAGTGACGGATTTACTAGAATACTAGACATACAACCTACAGAACTACACCAAAGAGTTCCTTTTTATGTAGGTAGCAAGCAAATGGTAGAAAAAGCAGAAGAATACATGGAGCAATACAAAGAACATACTTTGTAAAACTTCAACTAAATAACAAAAGAGGGAAAACAGTCATTGTTTTCCCTCTTTTGTTATTGACGTTTTGTATAAGCGTAGTAGCGGTATTTAAAATCTTAATTGTTACAAATTATTACTACACTTTGATAAAGATACAAAACTTGGATTGAAGCACTAAACCGCTATTACGTTTATATTTTGTTATGCCTTTTTCTTTTATACCTAGAATTAGTACGCTTATGCTCAAATATCAAGCAATCATGACCTTTTATCATAATTCAAGTCATTAATTCCTCAATTTTGAATTGTCAAATGTTAGGCAATAATGAGATTAGGTATAAATACCTTTTTTTTAAAATGGGGTATTTATACTCTAAAATATATCCTAGTATCATCAGACATTTATAATGTAATTAAAAACAAATTATTCGATTGAGTAGCTACTATCATTTCTTTTGATTGCAAAGGTGGAATCCGAAAAGCCTGTTTGAAAATAGAGTAAGAAAACTTAAAACATATTATCATGAATAGTGAAATAACAAAAGAGTCAAAGATAGGATTGACAAAGGATGAAATGCTTAGCCAGATTGAGAAAGATATCGAGCAGCAAAAAAAATACATGGATTATATGGTTTCTCTGAAGGGAAAGCTTAGTTCCAAAGATGTAGGGGGCAGTACAACAGTTACTAGTAACGATTTAGCTGAATTTCATGCTAAACTAGCTGGAGATAGCGCCTTAAATGTGAAAGCTCCAGATACAGGATTAACAAAGAATGAAATGCTTAACTACATTGAGAAAGGTGTCGAGCAGCAGAAAAATAATATTGATTTTTTGGTTGCTCGGAAGGAAGAACTTAGTAATGGTGATCCTTCTTGCCCGGCCACTGCAGAACTTGAGGGTTTTTTGTTCTACGCACACCTTACGCTAAATGCTCCAAGTATAGCCACAAAAGGGTATGGAAACGCTGGAGGAGCTGGCGTCGGTACATGTGTTGCGAATGGAACTCTTCAAGGAGATCTCTCTCACTTAAACAGGGCTGGACGTTTTGAGGTGACTGAAGCCGGAGTTGGATTAGGTTATCTTCACATACAATTTTTTGATGATAAATCATGGACTGTAGCAGTTTATAACGGCAAAGTTGGCACAGATGCTTCAGCCTTCGAGGGTGGGGGTTCATGGTCTTTTGTGCACGTTTAATTTATAAGTAAGGTGCTTAAACTTTAACCCATCGGGCTCTCATCATGGGTGCCCGATAATTTTACTGTGCATAACGTGTTTGTATAACTGTCAGTTGCGGTAAAAGTACGTAAACTTTATGGTTAAGCACAGACCACAGTAATTTCGAGTGGATTCGGACGTAGTCGAATCCGCCGTAATTGCGGTTATACATTGTTGGGCATAGTTTTTATTCTATTTCTAATCTCGCTCTTCTTAAAACTTTTTCTCCGACGTTAGTAACTGCTATTTCTATATAATTTACATTATCTTTTCCAGTAGCTAATAATCCTAGTTTCACGAAATAACCAAAAGAGTCAGTTAAGTCTTCTGCTTTTATCCAGCCTTGTTCTTCTTTTCCGATACTTTCAACTAATTCAATGAATTCGTCTATTAGGTTTTTATTTTTGATTTTATTGAACAGTACATCTACTTCGTTATCTAAACTTATATTTTTTATTGATTCTTCTGTACCATTATTTTCTTCGTCGTTAGAATTCAATTTGTCTATTGTTCTTTCAAGTTCGGTTATCTCTAAAAGAAGTCTTTTTTTATTCTCTCTTTCTTTTTCTAGTTTAGCCTCAATTTGAGTCTTTTCAATTCTTAAATTTTCGTATGTTTCCTTGAGCACTATTGATTTACTGTCTGTTATTTTATAAATCCAAGGTGTAATTTGTTTTTCAGAAAAATTTGTAATTAAACGTGAAATTGCAAGAAGTAAATAAGTCAGAATTAATAATCCAAAAGCCCATAAAACAGTTTTAAATAAATTTCCAATAAAACTTTATTCTTTGTAGTATGCTTTTATAAAAGCAACTTTATTTTCTAATTTATAATTGTCATCAAAATTAAAAAGAGTATAAATTAATTCCCAGTTTAAAACTATCCAAACTATAACGTATGTCCCTAAAAAAGGATTTCGAGTTTTTTCTTTGAAATTATCACGAAATGAGATTAAAAAATCTTTTATCATAGTTTCAGTTTAATTATGCCCAACGGCCCGCATAGCTGTCGTAGCGGGCTTTTGACCGCTACGACAGCTATGCATTGTTGTGCCTCGTTTTCTTTTCTTTCAATTTATTTTTCAATTGTTCGACGGAAAGATATTTATCATTAATTTTCCGATGAAGCATTCGATGACAATTTGAGCAAACCAAAGCCAAATCTTCTAATTTTGTAATTCTTTCCCCTTGATTTATCGGTATAATATGATGACATTCGATGTATTCTTCTCCGTAAAAATCAATGAATGAAAAATTACAAATCTCACATTCGTATCTGCCCTCGTTCAACGCTATTTGTTTTTTTTTGTGGCTTATAGAACCGTCTCTTTCTCTAATTCTATGATTTCGGAATAAGAGCCTTCCTTCTTTCGTCTCAAAATCTTTGCTTAGTTCATCATTAAAATAGGTTTGATAATCTTTTTCATTTTCTTTCAGATTGTGCGACATAAACGGCTTAAATAATTCCCATAAATTTCGCTGATATTTTTCCAATTCCGTTTCGGCTATCAAATTCGTCATTAATTCGGCATTTCCCCAAGCTCGATTTCGGAAATCTAATTTGGATAGAAGGGAATTTTGAAATGGGATTTTATTTTCTTCTCCTGTGTAAGCAATAACTTCTACCAATCTTCCAAATCTAAAATTTTCTCTTTCGTTTTCTTCTATTAATTCGTTATCAATCGATCTAACCAAATGTGTTAAAAATCTTGGTTTGGCTTTACTCTCTCTTTGAAACAGAACAATTAATTCATCTGAATTCGGTTCGAGAATTCCACCTTTCAATCTGTCGGGATAGTGAAGAACAAACTCTTTATCTTCTAAATCCAAATACGCCTTTCCCGTTTCACCATTTGTGATATTTTTTAATCTCGTTATATTCTTATGGTTTATCTGCACCCGTTGGTTTTTTCTTTTTACTTAATGAGGCACAACGTTAAGTGTATGATGCGTTATTTCAATAATGCATTATACATAGTGTTGTATTTAGTTTTATTTTTTATTTATTAAATCTGTTAAACTAGTATATAGTATTTCATCAGAATTTTTATAGAGTCTAAGCATCAAACGTTTAGCACTTGTCGTTTCGATATTATTTTCTATCACATAGAGATACTCTCCGTTTTGAAATCGATAATCAAAACCAGAACCATATTTGGTTTGTTTTTCAACCTCTCCATTATACAAAACCAAACTTGGTCTATCGATTGTCGTGTTTGGTTTATTCCAAGATGTATATCTTATTGTGCCATCTTTCAGTTCATCTACTTTAATTATGAACTTACTATTTTCAGAATGTATAATGTTTTCTTTATGTTCATTACTATAAGTAATTCGTTTATCTTGAATTTTAAATTTATAATATGCTTTATCATTACTAGCATAGAAGCAGCTATCAGAAACCCAATATACTTTACCAAAAGAGCTAAAATCAAATTTATATTTTTCCTCTATGTCGTAATCTGTAATAAGAATTGGTTGTGCTTTTTTGTCTATCATTTGATGCAAAGAAATACCATCGAAATCAATTCCATCATTAGCATAACTATAAATAAATTTTAGATTTGGTGAAAAAACAAGCTCGTTGCCTGATATATAAGACGTTGATCCATCTTCTAAGTTTATTAACAGATTTGAAATTGTTGATTCAAACCAATTTTCATAAACTACACAGCTATTTAATTTTTTTATGAATCCGAGATAAGATACACTAATAAGTTGTTCATCATCCTCTAAGCAATTTTTAATTGTCTTAATTCCTGTAGTAACGGTATAACACTCTTCTGTTATATTTACTTGAGAAGGAATTATAGTTTTATCTAATAATTGAGTTGTTTTAATTTGTTTAGCTTCTTCATAATCCTCTTTTTGTATAGTCGTTATGACTATATCATAATTTTCGTTGCCTCTAATAAATAAATTAAAATTTTTATTATTCGGTATGATTGAGTCTACCTTCTGTTTATAATAGAGTGAATATTTTGATTCTATTTCGAGGTCATCTTTAAAGTCATTAAATATTCGATATTCTTTAATTGAAATACTAAGTAAAAAAATATTGAGAATTATAGTCGCAAATTTCATTTTCAGGTGTTTGTTTTAATTACATACAACGGTCTCGGCTATGAGTAGTTGCGTGTTTTTGCACTAAACTTTGCAAGTACACACCAAGCTGAAAATCCGCGAGAATTTTCAGAAGTAGGCGAGAACAAGCAATTACTTATAGCCATTGTTGTAAAACGTTTTTTATTGTTCTTTTATAAGTGAACATTCTTTATTGTCCTTGATTATTATTTTATCGCCACCTAAATAATCTAAAGAGCCTCTTATTTCCCCTTGCGAATATTTTAAGGTTATTGGGTCTGCAAATGAATATGAAATATAATTATAGTTGTCTTTAAATAGTCCATCTTTACTTTTTGGGTAACTTTTAAAGAGTTCCGTATTATAATTCGGTTCCATAGCTTTAATTAATGCTTTTTCCGCATCAAGAAAAATAGTCTCTTGTTTTGGAAAGTTTTCTCCCATTAGTGTTGCTGTCATTTCTTTAACGTCAGCATCATACCCAAATGTTCTAAATTCAAGATTGTCTTGAAATTCATAACATAACAAAACTATTTCGTGAGCAGGTAAATCTTTGTATGTTATAGGGTTTTCAATAGAAAGTATGTCTTGAAATGTATTATGACCTGTTAGTCGTTTTAGAATACTTTGTTTAGTTGCTTTTCCTACGTAATGTACTTTGTAATTTAGGAAAGATTTGTAATCTCCTTCAATTTCACAGTCGATTTGTTTTTTCCACCAATTTTGCAATAGTTTTTCAGGTGAAAACCAAAGCAGAAATTCTCTACTTTCTGGTAGTTGTTTCGCTAAAGAGAATCCGTGTAAATTTCCAAGAGGAAATTGTTTTTGAATGTCTTCTCTGTCCAAAAAATTAAAAGCAAGAGCTATTGTGTCATCTGGTTTACTATCTACACATTTTTGTATTAGGGGTAATTTTCCTTTTAGAATATTAGGATTCCCTTTTTGATGAATCTCAAAGTGCAAAGCATAGTCAAAAGAGTCAGGGACAACATTTTCAAACGTAATGATAGGTCTTTGTCCGATAACATATAAACTTGCTTTTTCCATTGCCAATTCAATCAAAGGGTCTTTTTTGACGACAGCAAATTCATAACCCGTTAAAGGTGCATATGCTAATTCAAGTCTATTTAGTATGCTTTTTCTTGTATTCACTCAATTTTTTGGTTTTGGGAAATGTTTTACAACGTTTATATAAAGTGTCGTGCGACGTAGTCGGACGATTTGGATTTCCGGCAGGGAATCCACCTGTAAATATACGCTTACTTTTGAAATAGGAGAGGAGTAAGCATGCATTTTATATGGTGTTGTACACAGCTTTTTAATTATTAACCATACTTTTTTCAATTCTTTCAAAAAGGTTAAAGAATTGAATTAATTCTGGTTCTAAAAATGTTATTCTATCATTGGCAATTACACCTTTAAAATCGTAATTGTACATCCTAATTTTAGAAAACAAATCACAGGTCTTTAATTCGCTAATTAGACTAATTTCTGATGCTTTTAGATTAGTGTCTAGAATTAAAATTGAATCACAAATTGGTAGAATTTCTTTACTTAAACTATAAAATCTTTTTATCCAATCTGAATCTTTATGTCTAGTTTTATTAGTAGGGATGTTATTAGCTAAAATTTTTATTTCAGATTCTGTAGGATAATAATTACTAACAAAGCCAGATTTACTGTCTTTTGGGTAATCTACTTCACCATTATTTTGAGTGATGGCAACAAAATACATTTCAGATAGCAAGCTGTTTTTTGTAAATTTTATTTTGTCTAAAAAGCTATTTAAAAGAGGTAAAATTTGTTGTCTTTTTCGGTATTCTCCTAAATAAATACCGAAGAAATAGAAAGTTATTGATGCTAAAATAGAGTAACATATTTTAAGAAATATTTTTCCAAATAAAGCTCCTCCGTTAAAAAATTCGGGAATTTCTATTAGCACTAATTCTATTGATAGAATGAATAGAAGGCTAATTATAAATAATAAGTAAAGATCTTTTCTAAATGAAGTAAATATTTTAATCAATTGGATATTTTTTTTTGAGTTGCGTACAACGTTAAGTGTATGATGCGTTATTTCAATAATGCATTATACATAGTGTTGTATTTAGTTTTTTTCTTTCTTCTCAAAAGTACTTAATTTTTAAGTACTACTAACGAAGTTAAAAGAAAAAGACGTAGTTCAAACAAACAGCAAAATAGCAAATACAAAAGGACTTCAATTGCTAGAGATAATTATGGAATATATACGGGTATATGATCCGTCATTATCGCTAGATTTAGAAAGATAAAAAGAAAAAAGTTTAACTAAAAATATTGGTAATAAGCTTGCTACAAGGCGATTTAAAGTTGATTTTGTTATTTTTTTTTCATAACTTATGTCAACGATTTTATTCGATTCCCGCTTATACAAATTACCATTTGCAACACAGAAATCTCACAAAAAACGTTGAGTTATCCAATTCCCATTGGCTAACCACCAAGATTTTTAGTTAATCCTTTTAAATCCCTTATTTTATCATTCCAATTGAAGGAGTTTTACAATTGTTTGTTTGAATTAAATACAACAATTATATAAACGTAATTACGTTTATATGTTTTATGTGCACAAAATACAATAATTGTATTTTCTTACAAAACAGAAAATTTCATTTTAAAACATCTTGAAATTGTATCTTGCAACTTTTTATTGCTTTGCCCTAAAAATGTCTGATTCAAAAAAACTAAATCATTTCATAACAAAGTACCTACCGTATTTTCCAATATTTGGGTTGGGCTTATATGTTATCGTATACACTTATGCTGTTAGTATGTATCCTGGTGGTTCTACCAATTATCCAGATGCTACTAGTTATAGTTTTAATCATAACTTGTTATGCGATGCTATGGACCCAATTACCAAAGGAGGGCATTATAATACAGCTCGTTTCATGGCTGTTATATCACACATTATTTTGGGCTTAACCATGACTACCTTTTTTTATATTTTACCTAAAATATTCTCGGTACAAAACCTTAAAACCAAACTCATTTCTTTTTTTGGAATGTCGGCTATGACGGTGCTCATTTTTATGTACACCCAATACCACGATTTAATGGTAGTTATTACAGCAATTTTAGGTTCTATTGCCTTTATACCTTTTTTTATAGAGTTACATAGATATCATAATAAAAACTACAAAAGTTTAGTTTACTTGTGCTATGCTCTTAGTATAGTAGTATTTTTTATTTTTCAAACGAATATTGGAGTCTACTACCTTCCTTTTATACAGAAAATAGCATTTATAATAGATGCTTGGTGGGTTATATGGACATGCCAAATTGTAATGAACCTCAACAAAAAATCCTTGAAGTTAAACTTAAATCGCAACTATTAATTTTCGAAAAGTCTATTTACTTTAAATGGCTCAGAAAACACATCTTTATTACGTTTTAAAGATTTTATTCCCTTTTGTAATTTATCAGTATCAAACTCAAACATAGTATTGTCATTATCCGATTGAGTGTTTACATTAGCTACTGTTAAACTATAAGCTTTGTTTAAATCAATATTTAAAACAGCTTCATTCTTCTTCACGTCATTCAATAATGTAGTTTCAATCTGCTTTTCTAAGTTAATTGTAGAATTCTTTTCATTAACACTGTTCTGCCCTAAAGCAAATAATGGCAACACTAATGTTAGAAATATAATTGTTGTTTTATTCATCATAAAAGTTTTTATACTTTAAAGATACAACAATCGTTTTTTCTTAAAAAAACTAAACCAACGAATTATCTACAATCTTCTCTTCTAGATTAGTAAAATCGTATAAATTATGATCTAATAAATGAGACGGATATACATTCTGTAAAGCCTTCATCATAATAGAGCTTCTATCAGGAAAATCGGCTTCCCAATTGGCTATCATCTCTTTTACTTTTTTACGCTGCAAGTTTTCTTGAGAACCACACAAATTACACGGTATAATAGGAAACTGTTTGTAATTGCTATACGCTTCTATATCGCTTTCTTTGCAAAAAGCTAAAGGTCTTAATATTACTAACTCTCCAGCATCGTTCTTAAACTTTGGCGGCATGGTTTCCATTTTTCCAGAGAAAAAGAAATTTAATAAAAAGGTTTCTATAATATCATTTCTATGATGCCCTAAAGCCATTTTATTACAACCTAAGTCCTTAGCTGCCTCATACAAAGTACCTCTACGCAATCTAGAACACAAACTACAAGTGGTTTTTCCTTCTGGAGTTTTTTCCATGACCACTTTATAGGTGTTTTTCTCTATTATTTTATATTCAACACCTAATTCAGACAGATAATTAGGCAAAACTTCTTCCGGAAATCCTGGCTGCTTTTGGTCTAAATTAACCGCTACAATTTCAAAAGAAATAGGTGCTACTTTCTGAAAATGTAACATCATGTCAAGCATAGTATAACTATCTTTCCCTCCAGATAAGCATACCATTATTCTATCTCCATCTTCTATCATAGAAAATTGCGAGATCGCCTCTCCTACATCTCTATGTAACTTCTTTGTTACCTGTTTCATTGTTTCCATGGGGCAAAAATAACATAAATTAAAAAAGCCCTTGCAAGGCAAGAGCTTTTATATATAAATTTTAGAATCCGTGATTAACGGTTCATATTTTTAATTTCATCAGAAAAAGTATCTACATCGTCTACTCCTTCAGCTACTAAAGCTAGGGCTTTTTGCACAACATAAGTTACGTTTGCAGGAGCAAATCCTAAACCAACAGCTATACGTTCTAACACAGAAACTTGAGCATCTTTTATATCTAAATCTGCGTATACCATACGAACCAAATCAAACAAACGCTCTAAACGTCTGTTATATGTTGTTGGAGGGTTGATAGGGTATGCAGTTGGATTTTCTAAAATATTAGCATACTCCGTTTCGCTAATTGTCAATTTTCTAGCTAAACGGTCTAAAAATTGCTTTTCAGCTTCAACAATATCTCCATCACTTAAAGCTACACGAACGATAGCAGCAAAGTGCCCGTTGTTTCTCTTTATGAATCCGCTAGTATATAAATCTTTAATAGACATAGTCTCCTTTTTAATATTTTTGGCAAATATACATAATCTCAAAAAGATTTCACATCATTTTTTAGTCAGTTTTTTAGCAAAAAAAGTATCTTCGCTTCTCTTTATTAGCTAGTTAAAATTTAAGTGTTTTGAGTAAACAACAATTAGCTGCTGTCTTTAATGAAAATCATTCATTTAAACAGCTTTTATCGCAAATTAACACCCCTAAATCAGAAACAAATATTTCTAATTTAGTAGGATCGTCTTTGTCTTTTCTTATTTCTAAAACCTTTAAAAGTATAGAAAAACCTTTGCTTCTAGTTTTAAACGACAAAGAAGAAGCAGCTTTTTATTTAAATGACTTAGAGCTTTTACTAAACGACAAAGATGTTATGTTCTATCCTGGGAGTTACAGAAGGCCTTACCAGATAGAAGAAACAGACAACGCTAATGTATTGCTAAGGGCAGAGGTTTTAAATAGAATTAATTCTAGGAAAAAACCCGCTTTAATTGTCACCTATCCTGAAGCTTTATTTGAAAAAGTTGTTACCAAAAAAGAATTAGAAAAAAACACTCTTAAAATAGCTGTTAACGATACGATTACAATAGACTTTATTAATGAAGTTTTATTCGAATATCAATTTAAAAGAGTTGATTTTGTAACCGAACCTGGAGAGTTTTCTGTTAGAGGTGGTATTGTAGATGTTTTTTCTTTTTCGAATGATGAACCCTATAGAATTGAATTCTTTGGAGATGAAGTAGACAGTATTAGAACTTTTGATGTAGAAACACAACTATCTTTAGAACAATTAAAAAAGGTGAGTATCATACCAAATGTAGAAATAAAACACCTTGAAGAGTCTAGAGAGAGTTTCTTTAAATACTTATCTAACCAAACAGTCGTATTTGTTAAAAGCCTAGAAATGTTAGTTGCTAAAACAGATAAGCTATTTGACAAAGCAACGGTTGCTTTTAAAAGATTATCTGGAGAATTGCAACACGCAGAACCTAATAGCATTTTTTGTACTGGGGAATTGTTACTCAATCAACTAAAAGAATATACTCATGTTACTATGGAAAGTAATGTTAGTAATTCTGTTGCATTTCAAATTAAGCCACAACCTTCTTTTAACAAGCAATTTAACTTATTAATAGACAACCTCAACCTATATGCTGCTGAAGGTTTTACCAATTACATTGCTTGCGCTAATGAAAAACAGGCTCAACGATTTAAAGACATTTTTAATGAAATAGAAGAAGTTGTTAGCTACCAGACTATTGTCTTACCATTGTATCAAGGATTTATTGATATGGATAGTAAAACAATATGTTATACAGACCATCAGATATTTGAGCGCTATCATAAATTTCATTTAAAAAATGGTTATGCCAAAAAGCAAGCTATTACGTTAAAAGAACTCAATCAATTATCTAAAGGAGACTATGTAACTCACATAGATCATGGTATTGGTCGCTTTGCTGGATTGCAAAAAATAGATGTAGAAGGAAATCAGCAAGAAGCAATTAAATTACTATATGGAGAACGAGACATACTATATGTAAGCATTCATTCTTTACATAAAATATCTAAGTATTCTGGTAAAGATGGAAAGGCACCTAAAATATTTAAATTAGGTTCAGGAGCTTGGAAAAAGCTAAAACAAAAAACCAAGAGTAGAGTTAAACATATAGCATTTAACTTAATTCAGTTGTACGCTAAAAGAAGGAATCAAAAAGGCTTTCAATATGCCCCAGATTCTTATTTACAACATGAGCTTGAAGCTTCTTTTTTATTCGAAGATACACCTGACCAGTTTAAAGCAACTCAGGATGTAAAAACCGATATGGAAAGCGAACGCCCTATGGACAGGTTAGTTTGTGGAGATGTTGGCTTTGGAAAAACAGAAGTAGCTATACGTGCAGCATTTAAAGCAGTTGATAATGGCAAACAAGTAGCTGTTTTAGTTCCTACTACCATTTTAGCTTTTCAACATTTTAAAACTTTTAGTGAACGATTAAAAGATATGCCTGTTAAGGTAGATTATATTAATAGGTTTAGAACAGCCAAACAAAAAACAGAAATCATAAAACAATTAGAATCTGGACAAATAGATATATTAATAGGAACACACCAGATTGCTAACGAAAAATTTAAATACAAAGATTTAGGACTGTTAATTGTAGATGAAGAACAAAAGTTTGGAGTTGCTGTAAAAGATAAATTAAAAACCATTAAAGAAAATGTAGACACGCTTACTTTAACTGCTACGCCTATACCAAGAACATTACAATTTTCGTTAATGGCAGCTAGAGATTTAAGTACTATTAATACACCTCCACCAAATCGTTACCCAATAGACTCACAAGTAATTCGTTTTTCTGAAGAAGTTATACGAGATGCTATTACCTATGAAATTCAGCGTGGCGGACAAGCTTTCTTTATTCATAATAGAATAGAAAATATAAAAGAAGTAGCTGGAATGTTACAACGCTTAGTTCCCGATGCTAAAATAGCTGTTGGCCATGGGCAAATGGAAGGTAAAAAACTAGAGCAACTTATGCTAGCATTTATGAATAATGAATTCGATGTTTTAGTAGCAACTACCATTATAGAATCAGGATTAGATGTTCCTAATGCCAATACTATTTTTATAAACAATGCTAATAATTTTGGACTTTCAGACTTGCATCAAATGAGAGGTCGTGTAGGTAGAAGTAATAAAAAAGCTTTCTGTTATTTTATAACACCTCCCCACTCTGCAATGAGCGATGATGCAAGAAAACGAATTCAGGCACTTGAGTTGCACTCCGATTTAGGTAGCGGATTTAATATTGCAATGAAAGATTTAGAAATTCGTGGTGCGGGTGATATATTAGGAGGAGAACAAAGCGGGTTTATTAATGAAATAGGCTTTTCTACTTATCAGAAAATCTTAAATGAAGCCATAGAAGAATTAAAAGAAAATGAGTTTAAAGATTTATATGAAGAAACCGCAGAAAATACTGTTTTTGTAAAAGACACTCAAATAGATACCGATTTTGAATTGCTATATCCAGACGATTATATCAATAATATTACAGAGCGATTAAATCTATACAATGAACTAGGTAATTTAAAAACCGAAGATGATCTAAAACAATACGAAATAAAATTAATTGATCGATTTGGAGAACTACCAACTCAAGCTGTTGACTTATTAAACTCCGTTAGAATTAAATGGTTAGCTGCAAATATTGGTTTAGAAAAAATAGTCATGAAACAAAATCGAATGATAGGATATTTTATATCAGATCAAAACTCTACTTTTTATCAAAGTGAAAACTTTACTAAAGTTTTACAGTTTGTACAACGTAATCCGCAAGCTTGTAAAATGAAAGAAAAGCAAACCAAGAACGGTTTAAGACTATTATTAACCTTTGAAAGAATTACAAGCGTAAATAAAGCTTTAGCTGCTATTCAACAAATATAAATTATAAAAAAGCTCTCCGAATGGAGAGCTTTCAACCTAATATTTAAGACCTATGAAGTAGATCTGGAGTTTTTACACATGTATATAACAAGTCTATTTTATTTTACCCTAACTACACTATTTATTTTTTTTCACCCATAACTGTGATACCAAAAAAAAGGTATTGACCCCTATATTAATTTCTTTTATTTTGGCATTGTATTTGTCTATTTCAATACATACAAGATAAAACAAACAATGAATAATAAAGCTCAAATACAGAAACTAATATTAGATGTATTAACTTCTAATAACATTGATGATAAAAGAAGAGCTGGCAATCAAGCAATTGAATTGTTTAAAATAGCTAAATTAATAGATCAAACACCTGTTGCTATTAAAATGAATACCTCATTAGAACTAAAGGAAGCTATAGACAACTTTATTACACATGACAACTCTATCACTAGAGATGCTTTAAAAGAGAGCTATAGTTTTATTAGTCAGTTATTGCATGACGAAAAGGCGGCTTAATAGCATTAATCTCTTCTTCTTTTCCTTTTCATATCAATAATTTGTATCTTAAATTTATGAAAAAAACAAAATACAAACTTATTACAGCTATTATTGTACTTATTCTTTTAATATTATGGGTTGAAATGGCAGTTGGCATATTTGGCAGTCCTATTGCTGGAAGTTAACATACAACTCAAAATTTAAAACTTCTTATAAACACTCGTTTTTTAGGTTTTATACTTGTCCATACCTAAAATACATTCTTGTACTTCACGATCTAATTGGTAACAATAAATTTTAGAATCTACCCTTTTTAAAAAAATGCAAATATTAAGGGTTTCAATTTCCTTACTCCTAAATAAGTCAGAATACTAAATGTATCAAAAAAACACCTTCTTTTATAAAAAACAAAAGCAAGAGCACACAACTACTCTTGCTTATAACTAAAATAATTTACTGTTAAGTAACTAAAAATATAATTTTAACATTAACCCAAATAATTATAAAGAAAAGAACGCATTACTTAACTAATGCAAATATATTTTCCCTTTGTGGCTTATGGGTTAAATTAAAGTTTTGCTTTGGTTAACTCTAAAAGTTAGATTGATCTAATTCAATTCATATTCAATAAAAACAAAAAATCCTCTTCAAAATTTGAAGAGGATTTTTTTGTTATCCCACAAGGACTCGAACCTTGACTAGCGGTACCAAAAACCGATGTGCTACCATTACACCATGGGACAATGCGTGATTGCGGGTGCAAATTTACAAGAATTTAGATTTCACACAAACTTTTTAAAGAAAAAAATCACTAAAAAATAAATTACACTACAACCGTTAATACAAATTTAACCATAATGACCTAATTATCCGAATTTTAAGATTCCTTTAGCATACGTTAAGATTTAATTAAGAGCATTTCAGGTTATCTTCATCGCTTAACTAACTCACAAGAATATGACTAGCAAAACATTTAACAAATGGAACAACCGTTCTGGATGGCTTAGCTTTTTAATTGCTTTAATAACTTATAGCCTAACCGTTGCTCCAACTGTAAGCTTTTGGGATTGTGGCGAATACATTGCAGCCTCTTCTAACTTAGGAATTGCCCATCCACCTGGCGCACCTCTATTTCAGATGTTTGGGGCTTTTCTTTCTATATTCTCTTTTGGCAATAAAGAATCTATTGCTTTAATAACCAACTACTCTTCAGTTATTGCTAGTTCGTTTACCATTTTATTTCTTTTTTGGACCATTAGTAGGCTTGCACAAAAACTACTCTCCAAAAACAGCAAAAAACTAACTAAAAACGATACTTTAATCATTTTAGGAAGTGCTTTTTTAGGCGCGCTTACTTTTACCTTTTCTGATACGTTTTGGTTCAATGCTGTAGAAACAGAAGTTTACGCCATGGCTACTTTAGTAATGGCTCTATTATTCTGGTTAGCATTAAAATGGGAAGCTAACATGGATACTAAAAGAGGCAACAAATGGCTGCTTTTAATTGCATTTGTTGTCGGTTTGTCATTTGGTATTCACTTTATGGGCTTATTAACCATACCGGCAATTGTACTATTATATTTCTTTAAAAAACATCAGAAAATAACTCTAAAGAATTTTATCTTTTTTAACGGAATAGCAATAGCAACCTTATTGATAATATTTAAGTTATTATTACCCAAAACACTATCATTATTTAGCTGGATTGAATTAACTGCCGTAAACACCTTTAACCTCCCTTTTAATTCAGGAACTATAATCAGTAGTTTACTCATCATTAGTAGTTTTTATTTTACATTAACTTATACCCGCAAAAAAGGCTTTGTTTGGGCAAACACCCTTACGTTATGTACATTATTTATTTTTATAGGGTTTTCTTCATGGATATTAATTCCCATTAGAGCGCATTCTCATACCACTCTTAACACCAATAACCCAGCTAATGCTAGAGATTTATTAAGCTATTACAACTTAGAACAATATGGTGAAAGACCATTATTTTACGGTCCTCAATTCACTAATAGCTTTGCCGGTTTAAATCCTGACAATCCTTATAAAGATGAATTACCTAAATATGAAAAAGATTATAAACTCGGTAAGTATGTTATAGTTAACAACTACAAAAATGCTAATTACAATACTCATCAGGATCATAATAGTTTTCTACCTAGAATGTGGAGTGACAGAAATACGCGACAGTACTTAAATTTTATGAACTTAAAAGTAACTGTTAAAGACACTTATAAAAACAAAAAAGAAATCAGACAACTAGCAGCTCAATTCAATCAAGATGTAGCTCAGGGAAATGTAGATACCGAATCCCAAGAAAAGTTTATTACTAAATTCAATAAATACATTACCGTTAATAAACCAACTACCAAGGAAAACTTAAGTTTTATGTTTAACTATCAGCTAGGCTACATGTACCTTCGTTATTTAATGTGGAATTTTACGGGTAGACAAAATGACATTCAAGGAGAATACAACCATAATGGGGAGTGGATTAGCGGTTTTAACTTTATAGATTCTTTTCTTTTAGGGGTTTCGCAAGAAAACTTGCCTCAAGACCAACTCAATAATAAAGCCAGAAATACTTATTACTTTGTTCCGTTTATTTTAGGAATTATAGGCTTTATTTTTTTAGTGAAAAGAGATAAAAAATTATTTTGGACACTACTTGTCTTTTTTGTATTTACAGGTTTAGCTATTCAAATATACACCAACATAAAACCCTTTGAACCCAGAGAAAGAGATTATGTAGTTGTTGGTTCTTTTTATGTATTTGCTATCTGGATTGGGTTTAGTTTTATAAGTATATACCAAGGCTTTAAAAACAGATTCAAAACTAAAAAACTAGCATTTGTAATTCCTTTAAGCTGCTTAATTATAACTCCAATACTTTTAGCAAATCAAAATTGGGATGATCACAATAGAACCGGAAGACAGACTGCTTTAGTAATGGCTAAATCTTATTTGGACTCTTGTGACGAAAATGCAATTCTATTTACTTCTGGAGACATAGATACTTATCCGTTATGGTATTTACAAGAAGTAGAAAAATACAGAACAGATGTAAAAGTAATTGTCACTACTTATTTAAGTACCGATTGGTATATCGATCAGATGAAAAGAAAAACATTTACTAGCGATCCTATCCCATCACAACTAACACATAATAAATATACTTGGGGCAGTAGAGATCTAGTTTATTTTCAAGAAAGAACAGAAGATAGTCTAGATATAAAAACTTTTATGAATTTTATCTCTTTAGATTCAGATGAGGTAAAAGTTGAAATGGAAAACGGTCAAAAACACAATGTTTTTCCTACTCAGAATATCCGCATACCTGTTAATAAAGAATATGTACTAAAAAACGGTTTAGTTAAGGCTAAATATTCAGATAAAATTGTTTCTGAAATACCTCTAAAAATAAACTCTCAAGTTTTAGGAAAACAACAAATTATTATGCTAGACATTTTAGCAAATAATAATTGGGAACGACCTATTTACTTTTCAGGCTTAAGCAATGACTCTTCAGATTATATATGGCTAGAAGATTATTTACAATTTAACGGAATGACTTATCAATTGGTCCCTATAAAAACTAGTGTAAAGGAAAACAACTACGAAAAAGGATTTATTGATGCTGAAAGCGCTTATAAAAATGTAATAAAATGGGAATGGGGAGGCTCTAATAATGAAACTATTTACTTAGACCCTATTACACGCAGAAATAGTATTCGATACAGAGATAGTATGGGGAGAATAACAAAACAATTAATTAAAGACAAAAAAATTACTCAAGCAGAAAACATCTTAGATTTAAGCATAGAAAAAATGCCTATCGGTAAATTTCAATATTATTCTTTAGCCATTCCATACATCAATCAATACTACCAAATAGGCAAGCCCGAAAAAGCTGTTGCAACTTACAAGGCCATAACAAATCTATACAAAGATCATTTACAATATTATCTTTCATTATCTCCCAGCGAACAAGCTAAATTAGTAGATAACATCTGGCGAGATTTAATAAACTATAGAAACTGTTTAGAAATAGCCATTCAGAATAATGACTTTGATTTAATTAGAGAAGAAATTCCTTTTTACTTAAATCAATTAGATCCTTTATCAGATATTATAAAAAACATGAACTATGCAATTGGTTTAAATGAATTAATTGAAGGTTTGTACAAAGTCAAATCAAGTAAAAATGCTCGAAAACTATATTTACAAGAAGTTGAAGGTTTAAAAAATTCCTTACAGCAAGCCAGTAAATTATCTGTAGAAGAATTGCATGTATATGCTGAAGAAATTTTTATAGATATAAACGAATACAAACAGCTATTAAGGATATTAGACCAATACGAAAGTGAAGCATTTTTTAAGAAAGAAAAAGATTTTTTTGACAAGTCTTTAGATCAACTCAATAGCTTTTTTGAAAGCTTAGAAGAGTAATTAGCTAAATAAGAATTTACTAGTATATTTTTAGTATTTTCGCTTCGTTAAAACCATTAATTTGTATGACTGCAAAGACTTTTTTTAAGTGGAATAAAATCATGGCTTGGGTAGCTTTTGCCATAGCTTTAATAACCTATAGCCTAACTGTAGAGCCTACAGCCAGTTTTTGGGATTGTGGAGAATATATTGCTACCTCAGCTAATTTAGCTGTTGGCCACCCTCCAGGAGCACCTTTTTTCCAAATGTTAGGAGCCTTCTTTGCAATGTTTGCTTTTGGCAATACAGAAAATATTGCATTAATGGTTAATATGATGTCTGTTTTCTCTAGTGCCTTTACCATACTATTTATGTTTTGGACTATTAGTATACTAGCCAGAAAACTCGTTGTTAAAAATATTGAAGATTTAAACGGAAATAAAGCTAAAGCCATTTTAGGAAGTGCCTTTGTTGGTTCTTTAGCCTTTGCCTTTACAGATACTTTCTGGTTCAATGCTGTAGAAACAGAAGTTTATGCCATGGCCACTTTTATTATGTCATTAATGTTTTGGCTAGCCTTAAAATGGGAAGAAAATATGCATAAACCAAAAGGAAATAAATGGTTATTATTAATTGCATTTGTTATTGGGCTTTCTTTTGGAGTTCACTTTATGGGCTTATTAACCATTCCTGCAATTGGATTGATCTATTTCTTTAAAAATTACAAAAACGTTACTCCTAAGAATTTTATCATAGCAAATATTACTGCTATAGCAATATTATTGTTCATTTTTAAATTACTACTTCCTAATGCTTTGCGTTTATTTGGTTGGATGGAAGTAAATATTGTAAATGGTTTAGGTTTGCCATTCCATTCTGGAACCATTATTACCTTCTTATTAGTAATCGCTGCTTTTTATTACGCACTAACTTTTACACGTAAAAACGGATATGTGCATGCAAACACATTTACCCTTTGCATCTTGTTTATATTTATAGGTTTTTCATCTTGGGTAATGCTACCTATTCGTGCAAACGCAGGTACCACCATTAATGAAAATGCCCCTGGAAATGCTCGTGAGCTATTAGCGTATTATAACTTAGAACAATACCCTTCTAACCCATTCTTGTGGGGACCGCAATTTACCGATCAATATGCTGGTATTAACACATCAGACCCTTATCGAGACGATAAACCTAAATACGAGCAAGACAAAAAAACTGGTAAGTATGTTATTGTTAACGACTTCAAAAACGCCATTAACAACCCTAACGAAAACCACGTAACTTTTTTACCAAGAATGTGGAGTCAAGGCCATGCAGAAAGGTATGTAAGCTTTATAGATGTTGAGGTACAACCTAAAACTCGTTTTAGCGGACAAAAAGAATTGAGACAGTTATGCGCTCAGTTTAATAATGATGTAAAACAAGGTAACCTAACTGGAGAAGATAAATATGACTTTATAAAAGAATACAAAGACTATATAGAAGTAAAAAAACCTTCTACCATAGAAAACTTCTCTTTCATGCTACAATACCAATTAGGGTATATGTATGTACGTTACTTTATGTGGAATTTTGCTGGAAGACAAGACGATATTCAAGGAGAATTAAATAATAATGGTAACTGGATAAGTGGCATTAACTTTATAGATGAACACTTATTAGGATTACCCCAAGATAATTTACCAGAAGACATAAAAGAAAATAAAGGTAGAAACACCTATTTCTTTTTACCTCTTATACTAGGAATTTTAGGTTTACTATTTGTTGCTCAAAGAAATTTAAAACTATTTTGGGTCTTGCTAGTTTTCTTCTTATTCACAGGGCTTGCTATACAAGTTTACACCAACGTAAGACCTTTTGAACCAAGAGAACGTGATTACTCTGTTGTAGGATCCTTTTATGTTTTTTCTATTTGGATTGGATTAGGAGTCCTTAGCCTTTATTATGGTCTAAAGAAATTCTTAGCACCTAAAATATCAGCTCCATTAGCAACAGGACTGTGTTTATTAGCAGTTCCTTTATTATTAGCTAATCAGAACTGGGATGACCACGATCGTTCGGGTAAAGCTACAGCACAATCTATGGCCAAAGCTTATTTAGATTCTTGTCAAGAAAATGCTATTTTATTTACTATTGGAGACAATGATACATTTGCCTTATGGTACCTTCAAGAAATAGAAAAATACAGAACAGATGTACGTGTTATTAATACCAGTTTATTCGCTACAGATTGGTACATAGACCAAATGAAGAAAAAGGCTTACGAAAGTGATCCTATTCCTTCTCAATTAACACACGACAAATATAAATGGGGAACTCGAGATTTAACTCTATTTCAAGAACGAACAAAAGACACTATTAATATTAAAACCTTTATGAACTTTATTGCAAAAGATTCAGAAGAGGTAATGGTAGAGATGGAAAGCGGTCAAAAACACCACACATTCCCTACCAAAAATGTTAGGATACCAGTAGACAAAGCTTCTGTTATCAAGCATAAAATTGTTCCTGAAAAATATTATGATCGAATTGTACCTAATATGTACATGAAAATTAAAAAGGACATCTTAGGGAAGCAAAACTTATTAATGCTAGATATTTTAGCTAATAACAATTGGGAACGCCCTATTTATTTCTCTGGAGGAAGTAACGACCCTGCAGAATTTATGTGGTTAAAAGATTATTTACAGTATGACGGATTAATCTACAAGCTAGTTCCTATACATACTAAAAGAGATAAAGACAATCCGTTTGATATGGGATTCATTGACACTGAAACATCTTATAACAAAATCATGAAATGGGATTGGGGAAACTCTGGAGGTGATATTTACCATGACCCTGAAACTCGTAAAAATGCTTTTAATTACAGAGCAAGTATTGCCCGAGTAGCTGAAAAGTTAATTGACGAAAAACAATATAAAAAAGCAGAAAATTTACTTGATTTGGCAATGGAAAAAATGCCTGTAAACAAGTTTGAATTATACACACTAGTAGAACCGTTTATTGGCGGTTATTACCACATTAACAAAGATGAAAAAGCTAGAAAAGTATATAACGATTTGGCAAAAGTATACAAAGGCCATCTAGATTATTATGAAACATTAGACCTAGAAGAACAGAGCTATATAGTAGATGATATTTTAACCGATTTAGAAAGATATAAAACTATTATCATAACTAGCATTGAAAATAAAGACTCTAAAATTGTATCTAAAGAAGTACCTTATTTCTTAAACAAAGTAAAGTCTTTCCAAGAAATTATGAATGGAGTTGGTTATGTTATGAGTTTCGACCAAATACTTGGTGGTTTATACCAAATCGATAAGGAGCAAGCAAGAAAATTATATCAAACAGAAGTAAAGAAAGTTCAAAAAAACTTAACTAGAGCGAGTAAGCTTCCTGAAGATAAAATGTATTACTACGCAGAAAATATTCTAACTGATATTTCCGACTATAAGAGTCTTTTAAGAATGGTTCATAAAAATGATGACAGCTCTTATTTTAATGCTGAAAAATTAAAATTTGACAAGCAATTAGATCAATTAGAAAACTTCTTTAAAGCAGAAGGAGAAGAATAATTGTTTATCATAATATTCCAAGCCCTTTTGTTGTTTAACGAAAGGGCTTTTTCGTATCTTTAACTATATGCTCTACTTTGTAAAAACACCAAAAATATTGAAACGGTTATTTGCCAACCTTACTTGGGATGTTTCTACAAACGAAAAAGAAATTTACCTTACTTTTGATGACGGTCCAACACCCGAAATTACCAAATGGGTACTAGATAGGTTAAGCGAATACAATGCAAAAGCTACTTTTTTTTGTATTGGTAAAAATGTAGCTAAACATCCAGAAATAGCTCAAAACATTATAGCTCATGGCCATAGCATTGGTAACCACACTCAAAATCATACTAATTGTTGGAAAGTATCTAAAAGCACCTATCTTAACGATGTTGAAGAAGCACAAGAAATTATAAATTCCAAAGTCCTAAATCAGGAATCTATTAATCTTTTTAGACCTCCTTACGGTAAAATTACTTCTAAACGAGCTAAGCAACTACACAAAAGAGGTTATAAAATTATTATGTGGGATGTATTAAGTGCCGATTTTGACCAAAGAATTAACCCCGAAAAATGTTTACAAAACGTATTAAAAAATACTCAAAAAGGAAGTATAGTCGTTTTTCATGATAGTATAAAAGCTCAAAAAAACTTAACATATACCTTACCAAAGGTATTAGAACATTTTAGTAAAAAAGGGTATTCATTTAAGGCTATTTAAGAAAAAACCTTTCAGAATTTGTGTTTTTTCATTAACTTTATATAAAGAATAATTTCTTTATTAGAGTTGACTTTATCCCATAAAAATTGATTTTTATTAACTAACATAATTTGTTATGAAAAAAACAATTCAATTTATTGGTCTATGTTCGCTTCTTATTATTTTTAGCTGTTCTTCTAATGATGATTCTGATTCATCAGCTCAAAATCAATTTACAGATAGTAGAGATGGTCAAACCTATCAGACCGTGAAAATTGGTAATCAGACATGGTTTGCAGAAAATTTAAATTATAACACCGAAGACAATTTTAGTACTTGCTATGATGATAATCAATCTAATTGCTTTACTTATGGAAGATTGTATCATGGAGACACGGCTCAAACAATTTGCCCTCCTGGATGGCATTTACCTTCAACTAACGAGTGGCAAGAATTATTTGACTTTCTAGGTGGCATTAATGTTGCACATAACTTTATTGCTCCTGGAGCTACTCAACAAGGAGAACTCATAAATTTTAACTTACTAGCTGGTGGTCAAAAGTTTATTGCTTTTCACGATTTAACTTTAACAGGTCACTACTGGACATCTACAGATGCTGGTTTACCAAACTCTTTTAAAAACATGACATATAAGGTTAATGAATCTGTTACACTTTCTGGAGGATCTTCTGCATCCATCATGAAAAGCTGTAGATGTGTAAAAGATTAAAGGTACTCTTGAATAATATCAATCAATGTAGATGCGTCTTGCTCACCAGATTGGCGCCATTTCATTTCTCCTCCTTTATAAATCATTAAAGTTGGTAAGCCTTTTACGCGTAATGCTTCGGCTAATTGTTGATTCTTGTCAACATCTATTTTAATTACCTTAGCTTTATCTCCTAAAGCAGCAGCTACATCTAATAAAACCGGATGCATGGCTGTAGCTTGTTCATTCCACTCTGCATAAAAATCTAACAGCACAGGAACAGGTACATTAATTAATTCCCCAAATTTAGACATAGGATACATTTTTATAAACCTCTAAAACAAGGCCTATTACAAAGTTAACATTTTTAAACAACTAAGTCAATACCGACTTTTTCTTGAGCTTAATAACTGTTATTTCTGGCCAAATACCTACTCTACCCGGAAAACCATGAAAACCAAAGCCTCTGTTAACATTAACATATCTACCGTATTCTTCATACAAACCAGCCCACTGTTTGTAAACATAACTTGCTGGGCTCCATTTTAGAAAACCAGGGATTTCTATACCCATTTGCAAACCATGAGTATGACCACTTAAGGTTAAGTGGTAATTAAAATCATCTTTCTTAACCTGATACTCCCAATGAGAAGGATCGTGACTCATTAATATTTTAAAGTCCTTTTTTTCAATAGCCTCAGAAGCTTTTTTTAAATCTCCAGCTTGGTTAAAACCTTTTCCCCAATTCTCTACTCCAATCAGTGCTAATCTTTGTCCGTCTTTTTCTATATAACGAGATTCGTTTAATAATAAATCAAAACCTATTTTGGGGTGAATAGCTTTTACCGCTGCAAAATTGGCCTTCTTATCTTTTTTAGTTTTAAATTTTACATAATCACCATAATCATGATTACCTAGTACAGAATATTTACCATAAGGGGCTTCCATTTCTGCAAACATCTCTAAATAATCATCCATTTCACTGGCAAAATTATTGACAATATCTCCCGTAAATAAAATCATGTCTGATTGCTGCTCTTTAACTAAATCAACCGCATACTGAACCTTTTCTTTATCATTAAAGCTACCTGAATGAATATCGGTTATTTGAGTAAGAGTAAAACCATCAAAAGCTTCTGGTAAATCATCAAAAGCTAACTCATATTTCAGTACTTTATAATTATACTTCCCTTTTATCATTCCATATAAAAAAGAAGCAAAAGGCAAGGCTGCAATACCTAAAGCAATTTGAGACACAAATTTTCTTCGACCAGGTATCGTTTTTATTTCTGCATCTGAAGTTATTCTGCTAATTTTTACAAAAAAACGAACAATATCTTCACCAAACATGGTTAATAGCAAAATAGCTTTGGGAATTAAAAACAACAATACTATTCCAAAAGAATATTGTGAATATCTAGTTTGCCCTGTTGCTCTAGACGAATTTAGAAACATAAAAATGAACTGTGCGTAAGCCAATATGGCAACACCTATCCAAATATATTTTAATGCCTTGTTCTTAGTTACCGTTTTTAATGCTTGAAAAGCATACAGTTCTACTAAGAAAAAAACAACAGCCATTATAGCTAAAACAAAGTAGAATCGAGACATAAAAAAATAAATTTCATCAAAGATACAGAATTGAATACTAAGCTATAAATAACTGTTTTAAGATTAAGGATAATTTAACTTCTAAACTATCAGTTCATTTTCCTATTTTTACTTTCTGATACAATATTTTATTATGGCCACAGAAAAAAGACTGTTTTTATTAGATGCCTTTGCATTAATTTTTAGAGGATACTACGCTTTTATTAAAAACCCTAGAATTAACTCTAAAGGAATGGATGTTTCTGCCATAATGGGTTTCACCAATTCTTTATTTGAAATTTTACGTAAAGACAAACCCGAATATTTAGCCGTTTGTTTTGATAAAGGAGGCAGTGATTTAAGAAACGATATGTTTCCTGAATACAAATCTAATCGACAAGAAACCCCTGAAGCTATTAAAATTGCTGTACCCATTATTCAACAAATGTTAAAAGCAATGGACATTCCTATTATTGAAGTTGCCGGATATGAAGCAGATGATTTAATTGGAACCTTGGCAAAAAAAGCTGAAAAAGAAGGATTTAAAACGTATATGGTAACTCCAGATAAAGATTTTGCTCAATTGGTTTCTGAAAACATTTTCATGTATAGACCAGCTAGAATGGGCAACGGAATAGAGATTTGGGGAATTCCAGAAGTACAAGAAAAATTTGAAGTTGAAAAGCCAGAGCAAGTAATTGATTACTTAGGTATGATGGGAGATGCTGTAGATAACATACCTGGTCTGCCCGGTGTAGGAGATAAAACAGCTAAAAAATTCTTAAAGGCTTACGGCTCTATGGAAGGTTTATTAGCTAACACAGCAGACCTAAAAGGAAAAATGAAAGAAAAAGTAGAAGCGAATGCTGAACTAGGTCTTTTGTCTAAAAAACTAGCTACTATATTGTTGGATTGCCCTATTGATTTTGAGGCAGAAAAATTCTATGTTTCTAAACCCAATGCTGAAGAAGTCACAGAATTATTTAAAGAATTAGAATTTAGACGACTTCAAACCACTTTCGAAACCATTTACGGGCTTTCTAGTACTCAACCAGCTGTACCAGTAGCAAAAAAAACTAGTAAACCAGCAACCAAAAATAAAGAAGAAGGTCAGTTTTCTCTCTTTGGTGGAGATATTAATACTACAGATACTAAAAACACTATAGTAACAGGTTACAAGACTGCAGAGAACACTCCTCATTTTTATCAATTTATAGGAACTCCTTTTGCAAGAAAACTGTTTTTAGAAAAGTTATTACAGCAAAACTCTGTTTGCTTTGATACTGAAACTACTAGTTTAAATACCTTTGAAGCAGAATTGGTTGGAATTGCTTTTTCTTGGGAAGCTCATAAGGGTTATTACATTCCGTTTCCTGAAGATCAAAATGAAGCTCAAAATATAATAGAAGAACTACGTCCGTTTTTTGAAGACGAGCGTATCGAAAAGATTGCTCATAATATTAAATATGACAACAAAGTCTTAAACAACTATAATATTAGAGTAAAAGGCCCTATGTTCGACACCATGTTAGCTCATTATTTAATTAATCCAGATATGAGACATAACATGGATGTTTTAGCCGAAACATATTTAAACTATCAACCCATATCTATTGAGAGCTTAATTGGTAAAAAAGGAAAAAATCAAAAATCATTTAGGTCCGTCGAGTTAAGTCAACAAACCGAGTATGCTGTAGAAGATGCCGATGTTACTTTTCAATTAAAGCAATTATTCGAACAACAGTTAGTAGAAACCGACACTAAAAAATTATTTGATGAAATAGAAATGCCTTTAGTTCCTGTACTTACTGCAATGGAATTAGAAGGAATAAATATAAATATCGAATTTTTAAATGAGTTATCTAATAACTTAACTACTGACATTAAACATTTAGAAAAAAACATTTTTAACCAAGCAGGAAAGGAATTCAATTTAGCTTCTCCTAGACAATTAGGAGTCGTTTTATTTGAAGACTTAAAACTTGTTGACAAGCCTAAGAAAACTAAAACAGGTCAGTACTCTACTTCAGAAGAGGTTTTAAGCAAACTAAATGAACATAAAATCATTCAAGACGTATTGAATTGGAGAGGGCTAATTAAATTACAAAACACCTATGTAGATGCCCTACCAAATCAAGTTAACCAAGATACCAAACGAATTCATACCGATTACCACCAAGCAGTTGCTGCTACCGGAAGGTTAAGCTCTAACAACCCTAATTTACAAAACATACCTATTCGTACTGAACGTGGCAGACAAGTACGTAAAGCTTTTGTGCCTAAAGACGAGAATCATATTTTATTAGCTGCAGATTATTCACAAATAGAATTAAGGATTATTGCTGCTTTAAGTAAAGATCAGAACATGATCGATAGTTTTGTTAACAAAGAAGACATTCATACCGCCACAGCAGCTAAAGTTTTTGGGGTAAGTCAAGCAGAGGTTACTCGTGAACAACGTGGTAACGCTAAAGCCGTAAACTTTGGTATTATATATGGTCAGGGAGCATTTACATTAGCACAGCAACAAGGTATTTCTAGAAAAGAAGCCAAAGAGTTAATAGACAATTATTACAAAACCTACCCAGACTTGAAAGCTTACATGGCTAATCAAGTAGATTTTGCTAGAGATAATGGATACGTAGAAACCATTTCTCAAAGACGTAGGTATTTAAAAAACATCAACTCACAAAATGCAATAGTAAGAGCTGGCGATGAACGAAATGCTGTAAATGCACCTATACAAGGTAGCGCTGCAGATATTATAAAATTGGCTATGATTAACATTCATGCCATTCTTGAAAAAGAAAACTATCAATCTAAAATGCTATTACAAGTTCATGATGAATTGGTTTTTGATGTTCTAAAAGAGGAAGAAACTCAATTAAGAAAAATGGTAAAAGAAGAAATGGAAAATGCTTTTAAAATGACTGTTCCGTTAGACGTTGAAGTGGGTGTTGGACAAAACTGGCTAGAAGCGCATTAATTTAAAAAATACACTAAAACCAAAAGCCTTTCTGTTATGGAAAGGCTTTTACTATGTTATCCGTCAAAAAAACTATTGTTTTGTATACACCTTAGTAAGATCTTCTTCTACAAGATTTCCATTATTTAGTACAATAACCTCATTAGGAATCATAATTGTTAACTTATTTCCTGAGATTACTCCATTATGTATTGTTATATCATAATTCATTGAAACTTCACTTCCATTTTTACTCCAGTTAAAACCATCAATTAAGGTTGTTCCAATTTCTGAACATGTAATTGATTGACCTGTAGCAGCAATCTGGGTAGAATAGCTTAAAGTTCCCGATTCATTCTCATTAAAAACTAACGTCCTATCAGTTAAACAATCAAGTTCCAACATCAAATCTCTATTTGAGATTCCATCATTATTATAATCATATGCGTTTTCTGACTTATACTCTGTTAACTTCCATGTCCCTTCTATAGATACATTCTCAGTACCACTATTATCACTACTATCATCACTAGAACAAGAAAAAAGCAGCCCCACCACTACTAAAGATAAAAATTTTAATTTCATTTTATATATTTTAAAAAATTAGAATGCTAATCTAATCATTCAGAAACAGACTACAAAGTATCGAAATCGTTTTAACAACTCTAACCCACTACAATCCTGCATTTTAAAATAAAACCAGTAGGGTTTGTATATTGAATTAATAGTTGTACTTTTGCAAACTCTTTCGAGAGTAAGGAATGTTTAATTATTAAAAAGAATTAGTGTGGACACATTAAGCTACAAAACTATTTCAGCTAACAAAAACACTGTAGACAAGCAGTGGGTTTTAGTTGACGCTGAAGGTCAGACATTAGGTCGTATGTCTTCTATAGTTGCAAAACTAATTAGAGGAAAATACAAGCCTAGTTACACACCACATGTTGATTGTGGAGATAACGTAATTGTTATCAATGCAGACAAAATCAACTTAACTGGAAACAAATGGAATGACAAAACTTACGTACGTCATACAGGTTACCCAGGTGGTCAAAGAACTTTATCTGCTACTGAATTATTCGATAAGGATCCTATTCGTTTAGTAGAGAAGTCAGTAAAAGGAATGTTACCTAAAAACAAATTAGGTAGTGCATTATTCCGTAATTTAAAAGTATATGCTGGAGCAGAGCACGGTCAAGAAGCTCAAAAGCCAACAGCAATTAACCTAAACGATTATCTATAATGGAAGTTATACACAAGATCGGAAGAAGAAAAACGGCTGTTGCTCGTGTATATGTTTCACAAGGAAGTGGAAACATTACAATCAACAAAAAAGAATTAAATAACTATTTCCCAACAGCTACTTTACAGTATAAAGTAAAGCAGCCTTTAATGTTAACTGAAAACTTAGAAAACTTCGACGTTAAAGTTAATGTTTATGGTGGTGGAATTACTGGTCAAGCAGAAGCTGTTCGTTTAGCTATCTCTCGTGTTATGTGCGAGGTGAACGAAGAGAACAGAGGTATCTTAAAGCCAGAAGGTTTATTAACTAGAGATCCAAGAATGGTAGAGCGTAAGAAATTCGGTCAGAAGAAAGCTCGTAAGAAATTCCAATTCTCGAAACGTTAATATTTCGTACTGGATTTATTCAGTATTATCAAAAATTAAAACAATTGTTGTCGTTGCCTTGCTCAAAACAAGGGTTAGTTTAGCATCTAAATAGCTAAGACGTAAAAACTACTTAACTATTGCTAATTCAACGGAACGTAAACTATTACAAAAATGGCAAATAACATAGAAGTAAAAGAATTACTAGAGGCAGGTGTACATTTCGGACACATGACTCGTAAGTGGGATCCAAACATGGCACCATACATCTATATGGAGCGTAACGGAATTCACATTATCAACTTATACAAAACTGCTGCAAAAATTGAAGAAGCTAATTCTGCTTTAAAGAAAATTGCAGCTTCTGGTAGAAAAATTTTATTCGTTGCTACTAAAAAGCAAGCTAAAGACATCGTTGCTGAAAAAGCAGGTGCAGCAAACATGCCTTACATTACAGAAAGATGGCCAGGTGGTATGTTAACTAACTTTGTTACTATTCGTAAAGCTGTTAAGAAAATGGCTTCTATCGATAGAATGAAGAAAGACGGTACTTTTAACACTTTATCTAAAAAAGAGCGTTTACAAGTAGATCGTTTAAGAGCTAAATTAGAAAAAAACTTAGGTTCTATTTCTGATATGACTCGTTTACCTGGAGCATTATTTGTTGTAGATATCAAGAGAGAACACATCGCTATTAAAGAAGCACAAAAATTAAACATTCCTATTTTCGCAATGGTAGATACTAACTCTGACCCACGTCAGGTTGATTATGTTATACCAGCTAATGACGATGCTTCTAAATCTATAGACAAAGTATTAAGCTCTGTAACTGCTGCAATCTCTGAAGGTTTATCTGACAGAAAAGCTGAAAGAGATGCTAAAAAATCTGAAGATGCTGCTGCAAAAGAAGCTCCTAAAGCTGCTGAAGCAACAACTGAAACAACTACAGAAGAAAAATAATAAACAATTTTTTTATAAAGTAGTTTAGTTTAGTTGTGAATTTATTTACACTGAACTAAACTACTTTAAACATTTAAAACAACATACAATGAAAATTACTGCTGCTGAAGTAAATAAGCTAAGAAAGGCTACTGGAGCCGGAATGATGGATTGTAAAAAGGCCTTGGTAGAAGCTGAAGGAGATTTCGATAAAGCTATCGAGGTATTACGTAAAAAAGGTCAGAAAGTAGCTGCTAAGAGAGCAGATAGAGATTCTTCTGAAGGGGCAGCTATCGCTGTAGTAAACGAAGATTCTACTGCTGGTGTAGTAATCTCTTTAAACTGTGAAACTGATTTCGTTGCTAAAAATGGTGATTTCGTAAACTTAGCTAAAGACTTAGCTAACTTGGCATTGAACTTCGATACAAAAGAAGAATTTTTAGCTGCAGATTACAACGGAACAACTGTTGCAGATAAATTAGTTGAGCAAACTGGTGTTATTGGAGAGAAAATAGAAATTGGTGGATTTAAAAAATTAAACGCTCCATTTGTAGGTTCTTATATCCACGCTGGAAATAAAATTGCTTCTTTAGTTGGTTTATCTAACAAAGTAAATGAAGCTGAGGTTTTAGGTAAAGACATCGCTATGCAAGCTGCTGCAATGGGAGCTGTTTCTTTAACCTATAAAGATTTAGACCCTGCATTTGTTGCTTCTGAAACTGAAGCTAGAATTGCAGCTATTGAAAAAGACAACATCGAATTAGGTAGATTAGGAAAAACTTTAAAGAACGTTCCTCAATATGTATCTATGGCTCAAATTACCGATGCTGTTTTAGCTAAAGCTGAAGAAGAAGCTAAAGCTGAATTAAAAGCAGAAGGTAAGCCAGAACAGATCTGGGATAAGATTTTACCAGGTAAAATTGAGCGTTTTATTTCTGATAACACTACTTTAGATAAAGAACAGTGTTTATTAGATCAGGAGTTCATTAAAGACCCTAAAAAATCTGTTGCAGATTATGTAAACTCTTACGGAGAAGTAGAAGTTACTGCTTTTGAAAGAGTTTCTTTAGCATAATTGTTTTAAACAAGATTATATTTTATAAAGCTTCCATTTTTTTGGAAGCTTTTTTTATTCTCTAGTGTTGACATAAAGAATTACAAACGTATATTTGCACCATTATATAAAACAACACCATGCAATACAAAAGAGTTCTTCTAAAATTATCAGGCGAAGCATTAATGGGCGATCGTCAATATGGAATAGATCCTAAACGTTTAGCCGAATATGCTCAAGACATAAAAGAAATTGTTGACAAAGGTATAGAAGTAGCAATAGTTATTGGAGGAGGAAACATCTTTAGAGGAGTTGCTGGAGCAAGTAACGGTATGGATCGCGTTCAAGGAGACTATATGGGTATGTTAGCTACCGTTATTAATGGCCTGGCATTACAAAGCGCCTTAGAAGACGCAGAAGTACCTACCAGACTTCAAACAGCTATTAAAATAGAAGCTATTGCAGAACCTTATATTAAGCGTAGAGCAACCAGACATTTAGAAAAAGGGCGTGTTGTAATATTTGGATCTGGAACAGGAAACCCCTATTTTACTACCGATTCGGCAGCCGTATTAAGAGCTATAGAAATTGATGCAGATGTTATTTTAAAAGGAACCAGAGTAGATGGTATTTATAATGAAGACCCTGAAAAAAATGCCGATGCTAAAAAATACGAATTCATTTCTTTTGACGATGTAATTAGAAAAGGGTTAAAAGTTATGGATATGACTGCTTTTACATTGAGTCAAGAAAATGAATTACCTATTATTGTATTCGATATGAATACGAGAGGCAACTTAATGAAAGTAGTTTCTGGAGAAAATATTGGAACTAAAGTAAATAACTTATAAATTTGGTCTGGTTATTGAACCAAGCTAAAAAAAATAACAGTTTTCCTTTTTCAAGGAAATACGAAAAATAAATTTTTCTAATGGAAGAAATAAACTTTATTATAGACACAGCTAAAGAAGGAATGGAAAATGCATTAGTGCATTTAGATAAACAATTAATTGCAATTAGAGCAGGAAAAGCATCACCTTCTATGCTAAGCAGCATTATGGTAGACTATTATGGATCAATGACTCCTTTATCGCAAGTAGCTAACGTTAATACTCCTGATGCTAGAACTATTTCTATTCAACCATGGGAAAAAAGTTTAATTGGAGAAATTGAAAAAGCCATTATGATAGCTAATATTGGGTTCAACCCAATGAATAATGGTGAGAGTGTTATTATTAACGTACCACCTTTAACAGAAGAAAGAAGACGTGAATTAGCTAAACAAGCAAAAGCAGAAGCAGAAGACGCAAAAGTTGTTGTTAGAAACCAAAGAAAAGATGCCAACAACGATATTAAAAAATTAGATGACGCTTCTGAAGATGTAAAGAAAAATGCCGAAACAGACATTCAAGCTCTTACAGATACTTATGTTAAAAAAATAGATGAGAAGTTTGTTGTTAAAGAAAAAGAAATAATGACTGTTTAATTTTTAAACATCATTAAAATACTTGTTAAAAAAAGCGACTTTATAGTCGCTTTTTTTTGACTTAAACTTAACCTAGAAAAATCAATTGTATTTTCTACCTTTGCCAAACTTATTAGAAATTATGGCAAAACTTTTTAGCGTAGGTTTTTGGGCTGCTTTAGCCCGTATTATCTTAAGAAACAGGATTATTATCTTGTTATTAATTGCCATAACAACTGCAGCATTTGTAAGTCAGTTCGATAACATGCGCTTCACATATACCGAAGCCAATTTATTACCAGATGACCATAAAGTAAATATCGAGTACTTTGAATTTTTAGATAAGTTCGGAGAAGAAGGTAATTTAATTATTATTGCTGTTCAAGATTCAGCCTTCTTTACTCCTCAAAAATTCAATGCTTGGAACAATCTTGCCAACGAATTAAGTGACGACAAGAATGTAGATTTAGTTGTTGGTGTTGGCAACATTCAGAAACTAACTAGAAACGACCAGAAAAAAGCTTTCGATTTAAAACCACTTATAGAAAAAGAAATAAAAACACAAGGTGAATTAGACAACCTTAAAAAACACCTGTATTACAATCTGCCTTTTTACGATCAGTTTTTATACAACTCTAAAAGCAATACTTTTAGGACAGCGATTTATATAAACAAAGAAATCGTAAACAAGCCCGCAAGAAAAAAGCTAATAGAGCAATTTATAATTCCTAAAATTAAATCATTCGAAAAAGAAACTGGTTTAGATGTTCGCACCTCTGGAATGCCCTATATTAGGACTTTAAACTCTAATACTATTATTAGTGAAATTGCCTATTTTATTGGTGCTGCTTTATTCGTTACCGGATTTATCTTCTTTTTATTTTTTAGATCCTTTAGGGCTACTTTTATTTCTTTAACAGTCGTAATTATAGGGGTTTGTTGGACCTTTGGTATTTTAGGTTTTTTACATTATGAAATTACTGTACTAACAGCTATTATACCGCCATTAATAATTGTAATTGGTATCCCTAACTGCATTTTCTTAATTAATAAATACCAATTAGAAGTTAACAAACACGGTAATCAAGCTAAGTCCTTACAGCGTGTTATAACCAAAGTAGGTAATGCTACTTTAATGACCAATGTAACTACTGCTGCTGGTTTTGCAACTTTTATATTAACTAAAAGTGATTTATTAAAAGAATTTGGTACAGTAGCATCATTAAGTATACTTTCTATATTTATTTTATGTGTTTTAATTATTCCTATTATTTATAGTTTTATGCCTTTGCCTAAAGCTAAACACTTAAAACACTTAAATAAAAAATGGAGCGCTGGATTTGTTAATTGGATGGAAAACATGGTTCGCTATAAAAGAATAACCATCTACGTTGCTTCCTTGATCCTTTTAATTACTAGTTTAATAGGAATTTTTCAAATAAGAGTTACTGGTAGCTTAATTGAAGATATGCCTAAAGACACCGACTTTTTTAGAGATATTCGTTTCTTTGAAAAAGAATTTGATGGTATTATGCCTGTTGAATTTATCATAGACACCAAAAGAAAAAAAGGTGTTATGAAATTAGCTACTTTAAAACGTATTAATAAACTTGAAGAAACTATTAATGATATTGAAGAACTTTCTAGACCAATGTCTGTTGCCAGTGTTGTAAAATATGCTAAACAAGCTTATTATAATGGCAATCCAAAATACTACCAGCTCCCTACTTCTCAAGAAAAGAATTTCATACTTTCTTATGCTAAAAAAGCTAATGGTGATGCCAATTTAATGAAGAGTTTTGTCGATTCTACTGGGCAATATGCTAGAATTACTACTTTCATGAAAGACATTAGTACTGATAGAATGGAAGCCATTGAAAAGCAATTATTAGACAAAGCAAAAAACATCTTTCCAGAAGAGCGCTATACTGTTAATATGACAGGAAAAGCATTGGTTTTTCAGAAAGGAACAAAATACTTACGAGACAACCTATTTATTTCATTAGGGTTGGCCATTGTTATTATATCTTTATTTATGGCTTACATGTTTCGTTCTGCAAGAATGATTGTTGTTTCTTTAATACCTAACCTATTACCTCTGGTGATAACCGCTGGACTTATGGGGTATGTAGGCGTTCCTATTAAACCTTCTACAATTTTAGTTTTTAGTATAGCATTTGGTATTTCTGTAGACGACACTATACATTTCTTAGCTAAATACAGACAGGAACTACAAGCTAATCATTGGAAAATACGAAAGTCTGTTTATGCCGCCTTGAGAGAAACCGGAGTCAGTATGTTCTATACATCTATAGTTTTATTTTTTGGTTTTTCAGTATTTACCATTTCAAGTTTTGGAGGTACCGTAGCTTTAGGCGCATTAGTATCTGCTACTCTATTATTTGCTATGCTGGCTAATTTACTGTTGCTACCTTCATTATTATTATCCTTAGAAAGGACAATTGCCAACAAAAAGGTATTAAGAGAGCCTAGCTTTAAAATTATCCCTGAAGAAGAAAAGGATAAAAAGAGTTCATAAAAAAGAACCGCTAGTAAATACTAACGGTTTCTCTTACCCCAAAAAAATTACTTATTGCTTACATCAATAAGCTGATGCTAAATTACTTAAATTTTAAATTTTCAAAAAATCGAAAATGGGTAAATTTTTCTATACCTATTATTAGTGAATAAAAAAAGAGCCGTTAACATTGCTAACGGCTTCTCTTACCCCAAAAAAACTTACTTAATAAAACTTATATATTAATATAAGCTATGTCAAAGATACAACTAATAAACATTCTGTGAAATACCTATAATTAGGTAAATTTTTATGTCACCATTTTTGGTGATACTAGATTCTAAATAAAAATTTAGTATAAGCATTTAAAAAGGTATCTTTGCAACTTCAAATTAGCATATTGAGTCAATTTATAAAATTGATATTAAAATATTATAAATTATATAACAGATGAAAACTACATCAGTTTTAGAATTATTAAAAGGTGAAAAGCTTTTACAAGAAGTTACAATTAAAGGTTGGGTACGAACATTTAGGGCTAATAGATTTATAGCTCTAAACGATGGTTCTACAATTAACAATATACAATGTGTTGTAGATTTCGAAAATACAGATGAAACTACATTAAAAAGAATTACTACTGGAGCTGCAATATGTTTGAAAGGCGTTTTAGCTGAAAGTCAAGGAAAAGGACAAAAAGTAGAAGTTCAAGTATCTTCAATAGAAATTTTAGGAGATTCTGATCCAGAAACATATCCTATACAGCCTAAAAAGCATAGCTTTGAATTTTTAAGAGATAATGCTCACTTAAGAACAAGAACCAATACGTTTAGTGCTGTAATGCGTTTGCGCTCTTCTTTATCGTTTGCAATTCACCAATACTTCAATCAAAACGGATTTTATTATATGCACACACCTATCATAACAGGTAGTGATGCTGAAGGTGCTGGTGAAATGTTTCAAGTAACAGGGCTAGATGTAAAAAATCCTCCTTTAACAGAAGATGGAAATGTAGATTACAGTCAAGATTTCTTCGGAAAAGAAACCAACTTAACAGTATCTGGACAATTAGAAGCTGAAACTTTTGCTATGTCTTTAGGTAAAGTATATACTTTTGGACCAACCTTTAGAGCAGAAAATTCTAATACTTCTCGCCATCTATCAGAATTTTGGATGATAGAGCCTGAAGTTGCTTTTATGGACCTAGACGGTAACATGGATCTTGCTGAAGACTTCTTAAAATCTGTTTTAGGGTATGTTTTAGAAAACAATGCAGATGATTTGGCTTTCTTAGAGCAACGTTTAATTCAAGAAGATAAAAGTAAACCACAAAACGAACGTAATGAAATGACATTAACAGAAAAGCTTCGTTTTGTTGTAGACAACAACTTTAAGAGAGTTAGTTACACAGAAGCTATTGATATTTTAAAGAACTGCAAGCCAAACAAAAAGAAAAAATTCAATTATCTAATTGAAGAATGGGGAGCAGATCTACAATCGGAACACGAACGTTTTTTAGTAGAAAAACACTTTAAATGTCCTGTAATTTTATTTGATTACCCAGCTAACATCAAAGCTTTTTACATGCGTTTAAATGAGGATGGAAAAACGGTAAGAGCTATGGATATTCTTTTCCCAGGAATTGGTGAAATGGTTGGAGGTTCTCAACGTGAAGAACGATTAGATATTTTAAAACAGAAAATGGCTGCTTTAGATATAGATGAAAAAGAATTATGGTGGTATACAGATTTACGTAAATATGGTACTGCTGTACATTCTGGATTTGGCCTAGGGTTTGAGCGTTTAGTAATGTTTGCAACAGGAATGAGCAATATTAGAGATGTAATTCCTTACCCAAGAACTCCTCAAAATGCTTCATTTTAAACAATAAAGCGTAATTGTCAATAAAATAGGCCTACAAGTGTTTTATAAACCTTGTAGGTTTTTTATATTTACATGTTATGTTAAAACAATATTTACAATTTAAATTATCACAAAAGCTATCTCCTCAACAGATTCAGTTAATGAAACTGATACAGTTGCCTACACAAGCATTTGAGCAACGTGTGAAACAAGAATTAGAAGAGAATCCTGCTTTAGATAACAACAAGAGTGAAACCGACTATGAAGAGGACTCTTATAAAGATGAATTTGACGATTCGTACGATAGCGAATCTATCAATACAGATGATATTAATATTGATGAATATTTAAGTGACGACGAGACTCCTAATTATAGATTACAAGCCAATAACTACAGCTCAGACGATGAAGAAAAAAGCGTTCCATATGCCTCAGGAACTACTTTTACACAGCATTTAATAAACCAGTTAAACACATTTAGGTTAAACGATCATAAATATACTATTGCCGAATTTTTAGTAGGGAGTATAAATGAAAATGGATACTTAAGACGAGACCTAAATGATATTATTGACGACTTAGCCTTTACCCAAAATATTTTTACATCTGAAGAGGAAGTTGAAGAAGTGCTAGCAATTATTCATAAATTAGAGCCTAATGGTGTTGGCGCTAGAAACTTGCAAGAATGCTTAGCAATACAATTAGAAAGAAAACCAAAAACAGCAGCAACAGCTACTGCTCTTGCTATAATAAATGATGCTTTTGAACAATTTACAAAAAAGCATTACCAAAAACTATTACAAAAATTCGGTATTTCTGAAGAAGCTTTGAGAGATGCTATTCTAGAAATCGAAAAATTAAACCCAAAACCAGGTGGAAGTTATGCTGGGAACAATAAAGTTGTTGAGCATGTTGTTCCTGATTTTACCGTTAGAATTGTTGAAGGAAAACTAGAACTAACACTAAACGGGAGAAATGCCCCTGAGTTAAATATTTCTGGTGAGTATAGCAATATGCTTAAAGGGTATAAAGAGACCAAAAACAAAACCAAGTCTCAAAAGGATGCCGTCCTATTTATCAAACAGAAATTAGATTCAGCTAAATGGTTTATTGAAGCTATTAAACAGCGCCAACAAACTCTTTTGGTTACCATGAACGCCATTATGCATTATCAAGAAGCTTACTTGTTAACTGGAGATGAAATGGAATTAAAACCCATGATTCTTAAAGATATTGCAGACCAAATAGATATGGATGTTTCTACTGTATCTAGAGTAGCTAACAGTAAATATGTAGATACTCCTTACGGAACTAAACTAATAAAAGAGTTTTTCTCTGAGTCTATGAAAAATGATCAAGGAGAAGATGTCTCTACTCGTGAAATTAAAAAGATTTTAGAAAATGTTATAAACGAAGAAGACAAGAAAAAGCCTCTTACTGATGAAAAACTATCTAAAATCTTAAAAGAAAAAGGTTATCCAATTGCCAGAAGAACGGTTGCCAAATATAGAGAACAGTTAGATATACCTGTTGCTAGACTTAGAAAAGAAATTTAATGCATTATATACTTAAATATGCATCTTATATATTTCATCCTATTTTTATTTCTTTTTTAGGAGTAGGATTATTCTATACTTATAGTGCAAAATACCATCCTGAAGCTTATGTAGCTAGCAGGTTGCTACAATTATTTATTCTTACTATCATTATCCCCTTGCTTTGTTTTAGGGTCTTAAAAAAGCTTGGAATAGTAAAAACAATTATGGCAGAGGATATAAAAGAAAGACGTTTACCTTATAGTATTGCTATTATTTTAAACCTGTATATTGCTTTTTATATTTTTAATCTTGGTCAAGAAATCGAACTACGTTATTTCTTTTTTGGAATTAGTTGTACTAGCATCGCTTTTTTCTTCTTAAGCCTGCTAAACTTTAAAGCCAGTTTACATATGGCTGCCGTAGGAGGTTTAACTACTTTTTTAATTGGATTGAGCATCCATTTTCAAACTAATATGACCCCTATTATTGGAGCTAGTTTACTCTTAAACGGACTTATAGCAAGTTCTAGATTACATTTAAAAGCTCATTCTGGTGTTGAGCTAATTATTGGTAGTGTATTAGGTATTTTACCTCAATTTATGATGTTTGCAAATTGGTTATAATTAGAATATATAAAATATCAAACCAAACTTTACCGCTCTGGTATTTATAGCAACACCTTCTACTTTGGCTGAGTTTTTAAACAGCGTATTTAAACTATATGACGCATAAAAATTCCAGGTATTCCACCCAAACCCTAAATCTATTACTGGTTGAAACCTTTGAACACTGTTGGGATTTCTCAATTTAAAATTCCCTACATCTCCTTTATGCTTTACTACACTATGAAAAATATAATTGATCTTAGCACCTAAATAAATACGCCAAAATTTATGACTCTCTATAGTACTGTTTCTCCATCTAAATTGAATAGGAAATGCTACTTCGTGTGTATTAAACTTGTTCTTGCTATATGTGTCAATAGTTGTACTTAACAACTCATAAGTTAAATCATCTTCTACCTCCCTTATAAGCAAATTATGATTATACGAATTATTAGAATATCCAAAACCAACACCTATTGCTAAAGTTCTCTTTTGATTTATGGGGATATCTCGAATAAAACCTAAATGCAGACCACTTGATAAACCTTGTTGTGACATTCCATTTGGTTTATTTTCCATAAAATTATACGTAAGTGCTAAATAAAACTGATCCTCTCTATACTTAGGATCGTCATACACTAACGAGTCACTAACAGCATTTTGAGAATATGATACTATAACAACGAAAACGTTTATAATAAAGAATAATAGCTTTTGCATACCAACGAAGATACAAAGACAAAAAAAAACATCCTACGCTTTCACGAAGGATGTTTTATATAGATTGAAAAGATTTCTATTTTTTACCTGGCTTAACAGCTAGGTAGCTTATTTTAAGCATGTTTTCTTTACGAAGCTCTTGCTTAATATCTGTTACTAATCCCATATTGGCTTTATGATCAACTTTTAAAGCTGTAACCATTAAAGGAATAATATCTTCTGATCTCAATGCTCTTTCTGCGTAAATGTATTGCTTTAAATCTGAAGGCTGAGCAAACTTATCATTCAACTGAATAATAGCTTCTTTACCTGCATCTTCGTAACCTGCAACTGGCTTACCTGCATATATGTACATAACCCTATCGTTTTTACGATTCAATTTTTCTACACTATCTGCAGTTGGTAGTTTATTTTCTACCATTAAAGAATTGTCTTTCATAACGGTTACCGTCATGAAGAAAAACAGTAACATGAATACGATATCTGGTAAAGCTGCCGTAGAAGCCTGTGGCAATTCGCCGTCTTTTTTCTTTTTAAACTTTGCCATAATTTCTTATTTAGGTTCTGCTTCAGAAATAATCTGAGGATACATATTCTTTAACTTGTCTAAACGCTCTTTTAGTTTATCCTTCATTGCGGCATCTTTTACTTTAGGATCCTTGTAGATCGTATTCATTCTAGTATAAGTATTACCTGCTCCGTATAAACGTTCAGCTTCTCTATCTCTTAAAAAAGTATAAGCTGCACCCAATTCATTCTGAATGGCTACATATGTTTCATACTTAGTTTCACGTTCGTTCTGCAATGCAATAATTGCTTTAGAAGGGTGATCTGATGAAGATGCACTTCTTGCTCCTTTACAATAATCGCAAGATTCTCCTTTATCATTTTTTCCTCCACCATTATCGATAAAATCAATAGCTGCTTGACGTAAGTCTTTTAGCTCCATTAATTCATCTTCAACTAACATTCTGTCATCTTTATTTACAACAACCGTAAAGATGTTCTTTTTCTTGATAACAGGTGGGTTAGGTGGTGGTGTTTCTTCCCATCTAGGCAATTTACGAGTAACCCCGTTATCTTGCTCGATGGTGGTAGTAACTAGGAAAAAGATAAGCAGTAAGAATGCAATATCTGCCATAGATCCTGCATTAACTTCTGGTATATTTCTTTTTGCCATATTATCTTACTTGTTTAAAGCTTTTTTAACTCCAGAAACTAACATAGCTCCTAAAGCAACAGCAGATAAAATGTAAAATATACGTAAACCTGCACCTACTTTTTTAGACCCGTCTGCAGAAACCATTTGTTCTCCTGCTTCGTTAATCACTTCTTGCCCGTCAGACAATCCGTAACCAATACCGATAACTACTAAAAAAGCAATTAAAGCAATTCCTGTTCTTTTTAATTTTGCTGGATCTGAAGCAATGTTAATTAGTGAGAATACAATAGCAATAATTGCTGCTGCTCCTACTAAAAACTTACCCAATCCTATCATCATACTTATTACACCTTCATTAGTCTCATCTGCTCTTACAATCATAACCCAGAATGCAAAACCGATAATACCAATAACCGCAATAAGAATGGTTAATATTCTCTGTAAATTCATATTAATATGTTTTTACCTTGAAAAATGCGCGCTATAACATATAACGCAAATTATCAAGAATTATTATTTTTTGTTAGCAACTAATAAATCGATTAATGAGATAGAAGCATCTTCCATGTCATTTACTATACTATCGATTTTAGCAATAATGTAGTTGTAAAAAATCTGTAAGATAATTGCAGCTACTAAACCAAATACTGTTGTTAATAAGGCTACTTTAATATCTCCTGCAATTAACGATGCATCTAATCCACCTGCAGCAGAAATCTTATCGAATGCCTGAATCATACCAATTACAGTTCCCATGAATCCTAACATCGGTGCAATTGCGATGAATAATGAAATCCAAGATACATTCTTTTCTAATTGTCCCATTTGAACTCCTCCGTAAGCGATAACAGCTTTCTCTGCAGACTCAACTCCTTCAGCTGCTCTATCTAAACCTTGATAGAAGATAGAAGCAACAGGTCCTTTTGTATTTCTACAAACTTCTTTAGCAGCTTCAACACCACCAGACGCTAATGCATCTTCTACATTTTGAGTTAATTTTTTAGTATTAGTAGTAGCCATGTTTAAGAAAATAATTCTTTCAATAACAAATGCTAAACCTAATATTAAACATAATAATACAATTCCCATGAATCCAGCACCACCTTCAATAAATCTGGTTTTTAAAGCTTCATGACCAAAACCTTCTGCAGCAGCAGGTTCTTGAATAATTGTTGAAATGTTTGCTGCTAAAGCATAAGCTTCGTTAGAGGCTTTTACTTCTGCTCCTAATAGCATTAATCCTGCAGCCGGTAGAATAGAAAATAATCTTTTCATTTTTTCTTAATCTTAAATTAAATTAGTAATGGGTTTTAAAGGCCTTAAGCCCTTAAATAGTTAATGTTTTAAATAGAACGTAAAAGCAAAATTCAACATGTTATCATCATGTTTAGTATTCACTTTCTCTAAAATCAAGTGCCAAATAACGAAAAAAATATGGTTTAGCGAAATTTACAAGGTTATTTTTAGGCTAAAAAAACAGAAATTTATGCCGTAATCTCTCCTCTAATTGGTGTTTCAAAAATAGTTTTAAATTTATTGTCAGAAATTTCTTCTCCTAGTAAATACATTAGTTTAGCAACTGCTGACTCAAAAGTGATGTCTTTACCTGAAATTACACCTAATGTTTGCAGATGTGAGCTAGTTTCGTAGTGCCCCATAAGCACACTACCACCTGCACATTGCGTAACATTTACTATTTTAATTTCTTTATTAAGCGCTTTTGCAATTAATTTTTCAAACCATTTTAAAGTAGGTGCATTTCCAGCTCCATAGGTTTCTAATATTACTCCTTTAACATTTGGAGTTTCTAAAACCGCTCTTACCGTTGCCTCATTAATTCCTGGAAATAACTTTAACACAGCTATATCGGTGCACATATTTCTATGGACTATTAAAGGATTTAGGTTTCGTTCTAATAAATTTTGTTTAAAAACTTTTAAATGCACTCCAGATTCTGCTAATTCTGGATAATTAAGCGAACTAAATGCCTCGAAATGCTCTGCATTAATCTTGGTTGTTCTATTAGCTCTGTATAGTTTATACTCAAAATACAAACAAACCTCTTGTATTTGTGGTATTCCGTTTTCTTGTAAGGAAGCTACTTGAATAGCAGTAATTAAATTCTCTTTTGCATCGGTTCTTAAATCCCCAATGGGTAATTGAGATCCTGTAAAAACTACAGGCTTCGATAAATTTTCTAGCATAAAACTAATGGCAGACGCAGTATAAGACATCGTGTCTGACCCGTGCAACACCACAAAACCATCCATCTCATTATATTTATCTTCTATTATAGAAACAATTTGTCTCCAGTAATCTAGATTCATATTAGAAGAATCTATAGGCTCTTTAAAAGATTGAGTGGTAATATCGCACTCTAACTGTTTTATCTCAGGAATTCTTACTAAAAGGTTGTCAAAATTAAAAGCTCGTAAAGCATTGGTCTCAAAATCCTTTACCATACCTATGGTTCCGCCAGTGTAAATAAGTAATATTTTTGGTTTATTAGCCATTTACCTTTTCCTTATTAATTACTGGATTTGCATACATTAATAAGAAATTATTTAATGCTACTGGATCGGTTTTATCAACTCTTCTTTCAATTCTACGTTCAAACTGTCTTTTTTCCTTATCTGTATACTTATCTATATATTTATTAGTCTTATTAAGTAAATCGAATGCTAGATAATTAGTAGGCCATAATTTGTATTGCCTATGAATTTTCTTATCAATTACAGATGCTAATTGTTGGTATTGTTTGTTTAAAGGTTCACCTGAATTGTTAATTAAAGTCAATTCATTATCTAAAGGCTTACCAACACTAATATGAATTCTTTTTTTCTGACCGGTTAACCCTTTTAATATTGAATTAAAATCTTCATTAGTAGACTTTATGTATTCTTCCTCATAATGTTTTGCCATTAACTCTGGCATTTTTAACATATCTGTAGGGTCAAATTCATACGACATAGCAACAGGAACAATCTTTATCTTTCTAAAATATTCAAAAGGCGTACTATTTCCTTTTCCTAAGCCAATCATTTTCAATACTCCTTGTTGAGTAGTATCGTTACCATCTTTAGTTCTACCCTCTCTTTGTGCAATCCAAACCGATCTATTATCTTCTAATAAATTTTTTGCTATATACTCAGACAATAGCATAGAACTTTTTAGCATTTCTCTAGGACCTAAACCTCTTTGTACTAAAAAATTTCTATTGATCTTAGCCAAATCCATTAAAAATGACTTCTGGACTAAATTATCACCAATAGCCGAAGCAGTCATGGTTAAATCGTAATCAAATAAAGAAACATTTAATAGTGATGTGTCTAAAATAATATCTCTGTGATTAGAGACATATAAATAAGATGTATCTTTTTGCAAGTTATCGAAACCAGAAGTAGTTAGCCCATGAGAAGACCTTGACAACACATTGTATATACCTCTAGCAATTATTTTAGTTTGAAATTCTCTAATAGAATTGCAATTTGTTAAGCGCTCTTTTATAAACTCTTCACTAGCTTGAGGGTAAATAAACTTTAACATAGCCTTTACCATAGGATGGTCTCCTACACGTTTCAGTACATCTTGCACTTCATAATCATGGTAAGGTCTTATGTGGTCAAATTTACTCAAAAGGTATCTATTTAAAAGTTATGCAATAATACAAAAAGTGATTTAGTTTAGTGTTTTTATAGTTAGTAATCAATCTTGAATATTAAAAACTTAACATATGTTTTACATATTATACTCCAAACACTTCTTTAGAATTTTCTGAAGTAACCTCGGCTATTTTCTCTAAAGGTAAATTATATAATTCAGCCATTTTCTCTGCTACTTTAATGATATAACTGGTTTCATTTCTTTTGCCTCTATAAGGCTTAGGAGCTAAGTAGGGCGCATCTGTCTCTAAAACAATATGCTTTAAGTCTATTTGATTGATAAACTGGTCTATCTTACCATTTTTAAATGTAACCACTCCACCTATACCCAATTTCATATTATAAGAAATTGCTTTTAAGGCTTGCTCATATGTTCCTGTAAAGCAATGAAAAATACCAAATAAATCTTCCGACTTTTCAGCCTCTAATACTTCAAAAACTTCATCAAAAGCATCTCTACAATGGATTATAATTGGTAATTGATGCTTTTTAGCTAACTGTATTTGTTCTTTGAATGCTGCTTTTTGTTCTTCTATATGAGTTTTATCCCAATACAAATCAATACCTATTTCTCCTATCGCTACATAATTATGTTTTGTAAGCATTAGTTTTACATGATCTAACTCTTTTTTATAATTATCTTTAACATGAGTTGGGTGTAAACCTGTCATTAAAAAAACATTATCAGGGTATTTCTCTTTTAACATTAACATTGGCTGAGTATATGTGGCGTCTATTGCAGGTAAAAACATACGCTTAACACCAATATCTATGGCACGTTTCATCATTTCTTCCCTGTCACCTTCAAAGGCTTCACTATATAAATGTGCATGAGTATCTGTTAAAATCATAATAAAAACATCTCGTTTTGTTAACTTTGCAAAAATATTGAATTATGTCATTAAGCAAACACCTTTTGAAAAAAGGTTATGTTAAGAAAAAAATGAAGCTCACAAAAACGAATCATTATAAGACTTCGGCTTGTATTAATGGAGTTAAAGGCAGTTTTATTGTAGATACTGGTGCATCTAACACTTGCATTGACAAAAACTTAATTGAAAAATTCAACTTAACCCCTGAAAACAGTGAAACTAAAGCTGCTGGAGCTGGTGCCATAGATATGGAAACACAACTAGCAAAGAATAATAATATAGTCCTCTCTAAATGGAAGTCTAAGAACAACAATATCATTATATTCGACCTTTCACATGTAAATCAAGCATTAACCAATCACAATTCTAAACCAGTGCACGGAATCATTGGTGCAGACTTATTAAAAAAAGGAAAAGCAATCATTGATTATAAAAAAAACAATATTTATCTAAAATAATTAACCCAAGTGGTAGGGAATCTATAGCTCTATTGCGTTTATATAAAAGTTACAACCCTTAATTAATAATCTATTTCACAACCCAGTACGATGAAAAAAATCATTTTAACCTTATTTTTTTTAGTAGGCACTTCTACTTTATTTGCTCAGGAGGCTAAATTTTCTATTAGCCCAAAAACATTTTACAATACAATTCTTTTAAATTCTGAGTTAGAAATTAAAACTGACATTGATGTAATATTCTACAATGAAAACGACGAAGAGGTGAAAAAATACTCTTATGAAGAAATTAAATCTCAAAGCTTTAAAGTTGATCTAAAAAGTTTAGCTGCAGGCAAAGATTATAAAGTAAAGATTCTTAACAAGAATGGAGTTTTACTATTTACTGAAAAATTACATAAATCTATAAAGGCTAACAAATAAGCCTCTTGGTTTATTATTAAAAAATCAAAAGATAGAAATTATGAAATTAAAATATATTCTAATAATAGCTGGTTTATTATTTTTAAGTCAGTTATCTTTCGGACAAGGTGCAGATTGTGCTAGTGCCGAGCCTGCTTGTGCAGGAGGTGGTTTTACATTTGCAAATACTTCTGATGGTTCTTCTGCTGAAAACGGACCAGATTACGGATGTTTAGGATCTCAACCTAACCCTGCATGGTATTTTATGCAAATAGATCAAGGTGGTAATTTAGATTTCGAAATCATTCAAAACACTCAAGCTGATTTTAATGGAACTGGTTTAGATGTTGACTTTATTTGCTACGGACCTTTTTCTGATACAGATGATTATTGTAACGGAATGTTAACTGCGGCCAATACTGTTGCTTGTAGTTTTTCTGCTTCATTTACTGAAAACTTTTCCATACCAAATGCTCAAGCTGGAGAAATTTATGTTTTATTAATCACCAACTATAACGGTTCAGCTGGTTTCATTAGTTTAGAACAAACAAACGATGGAGGAGTCGGAGCTGGTACCACTAACTGTGGTATTGTTACCAATCAAGATAATTACTGTATGGGACAAACCGATACTCTGACTGCTGAAAATGAAAACCTAACAAACTATGTTTGGCAGTATAGTACAGATGGAGGAACAACCTTTAACCCAATAGCTGCTGCAAACGGGAGTACAACTTTTAACATTCCTTATGATAGTACAGGAGATGGTAATCCAGATGTTTTTACAGCAGTATATCAATTAACATACGGAAATACATCTGGTTCTGAAAGTTATACGAATATCTTCAATGTTAACTATTTTGATGTTCCTACCGCAACACAACCTGCTCCTTCAGAAGTTAGAATGTGTGATACCAATAATGATGGTCAAGAAACTTTTGACTTAACTACGTTATTTACTAATGCTGTTTTAAATGGGCAAGATCCTGCTATATTTGATGTTAATTATTATACTTTAGAACAAGATGCTATAGACAACAATAATCCTATTGCAAATCCAGTAGCTTATATAAGCAACAATCCACAACAACAAATTTGGATTCGTATTCATAATAATGGTTATAATTCTTGTTTTGCTACTACTAACGTTACATTGTTTGTAGATCCAATGCCAACCGCTACACAACCAACAGATGCGTTTATAAGATTGTGTGATGTTGGGGCTGATGGAACAGAAAACTTTGATTTAACACAACATTTTGCTGAAATATTTGGTGGTCAGGATCCAGCTATTATGAATCTTACATACCATACTAGTCAAGCTGACGCTGATAACGATGCCAATCCAATAGCAGATCCCACAGCTCACCCTAGTAATGTTCCTCAAGCTACGGTATACATTCGTGTAGACAACATTAATAATGAAACATGTTATGCAACAACTTCTTTTGAATTATTTGTAGACACTATACCTACCACAGTTCAACCAACTGACTTGATTTTGTGCGACACTTTTAATGATGGAGAAGAAGTTTTTGATTTAACACAACATGAAACTACTTTACTAAATGGCCAATCCTTAACAGATGTTAGTCTTACTTATCACACAAATGAGCAAGATGCTATTAATGACCAAAATGCTATAGCCGATCCCGCTAATTATTTAAGCAACGTTCCTCAACAAACAATTTGGGCTCATATACACAACAATAACAATACCTCGTGTTATATCAATACAAGTTTTAATGTAATTGTAGATGCCTCTACAACTGCTACCCAACCAGCAGACCCTATTATTCGTATGTGTGATAATAATGCTGACGGTCAAGAGAATTTTGACATCTCTGGTACTTTCCAAACTGAAGTACTAAATGGTCAAGATCTTACAAACGTTACAGTTACTTATCATACTGTTGAACAGGATGCTATAGATGACATCAATCCAATCGCTGATCCTGCTAACTATATAAGTTCAGTTCCTCAAGCTACTATATGGATTAGAGTAGATAATAATAATAATAATGATTGTTATGCTATCACTTCAATTGAATTATATGTAGATACTGTACCCGTTGCACAAACACCTTTAGCAACAGATCCTTTATTACATGCTTGTGATGAAGATAACGATGTAACACATGTGTTTGATTTAACTACCATAGATGCAACTATTTTAGGTGGTTTAGATCCTGCTTTATATACCCTAACATACCATCCTTCTCAAGCAGATGCAGATGCTAACACCAATGCTTTACCAGATAACTTTCAGGTAAATGCTTTTACAACAGATGTATTTGTTCGTTTAGAAAACAACGCCAATACTTCTTGTTACACAACTACTACCTTCCAGTTGTTTATCCACTCTATTTATAGTTCGGCTTTAACAACACCTGAAGACCTTAACTTAGTAGCTTGTGATGACCCTACTAACAACGGATTAGAGGTTTTTGATTTACAACAACACGCTAATAACATTTTAGGTGGTTTAGTAAACTTAAACCCAGTACCTGCTACATTAACTTTTCATTTAGCGGAGCAAGATGCTATAGACGATGTAAACCCTATTACAGGAGACTTAGCCAACTACAACTCTCCTACTCAATCTGTATGGGTAAGAATAGAAAACAACGATTGGCCTTCTTGTTATACAATAACTCAATTCGAAATTATTGTAAATCCAGATCCAACACCGTTAACTTTAACACATACTTATTCTATTTGTGAGAACTATTTAACCAATGGTGTAGCAGATTTCTATTTAAGCAATCAAGATGCTACTTTTGCTAATAACCCGAACTACGCTATATCGTATCACCCTACTTTAGCTGATGCTCAAAACGACACCAATGCTATTAGCGATCCGCATGTAGTAAACAATAACGATACTGTTTTTATTAGAATAGAAGACACCACTACTGGTTGTGTAAACACTCAAGCTACTATGGACTTAGAAGTACTACCTGCTATAGTACCTACTACTCCAACAGAGCCGCTTACCATGTGTGACCCTGACAATGATGGAATTTCTACCGAGTTCGATTTAACTTTAATGAACACCATAATTGCAGGTAACTTACCTCCAGCAGAGATTTACTACTTTGCTACTTTAGGTCAAGCAGAGTTAGGGCCTGTAAACGCTGCAGACGCTATTTTACAAAGTCCTTATACCAATGTGGTTCCTTACAACCAAACTATTTACGCTTATGTAGTATTAGCTGGTCAAGATACTTGTTA
>NZ_JBHTJM010000011.1:206288-207356 GCF_042675745.1 Pseudofulvibacter geojedonensis
GATTTATTAGCTGCAGAATACGATGCAACTAATAACACTGCTGTAGATTACGATGTGAACTTTTATGAATCGTACAACGAAGCTACAGATACATTATCAGATCCTATTACAAACGATACGGCTTACAACAACACCAGTAACCCTCAAATTATTTATGTAGAGGTTATCAATACTGGTGATGAAGGAAATGCAGGCGATGGTACTCAATGTAGAAGTGTTAAAGCGATTACATTAGAAGTATCTATTCCTCCTGTAACAGAATTTGTTTCTATGCCATTGTGTGACGATCAGTATTACGTACCAGACAATGTAACACCGAATCAAACCTTCAACTTAACATTGTTTGAAGATATGATTACTACAGAAACAGGCAATACTTTTACTTATTTCTTAAGTGAAGCAGAGGCAGAAGCCAACACCAACCCTATTGGTAATACTACTGCTTTTGTTAACACAGTAAATCCTCAAGATATTTTTATAAGAGTAGACAATGCTTTAGGTTGCTACAGTGTGCAATTAGTAGAAATTGTAGTAAACCCGAACCCTACTCCTTTAATCCCATCAGATTTAGCCGATTTATTTCCAAACGGAGAAAGTATGGAGTCTTGTGTAAACGATGGAACAGGACCAGGAACACTACAAGAAGGATATGCTCTGTTTGATTTAACCGAATATCAAGACGATATTATTGGCGGAGAAACGGTTGTATCTGCAGCTTATTACACATCTGAATCTGATGCTAATTTAGAGCAAAACCCTATTACAAACCCTACTACTTTTTACAATACTGTAGCCTATGGGCAAACTATCTGGGTTCGTGTTACCAATACAGGCGACACAACTACTAACACAGCTGCAACAGGATGTTATACACTAACAAACTTTAAAATTCACGTACCTGTACCACAAGTATCTATTACCAGCACTAAAGATGTATTGTGTGTAGATGAATTTGGTGTACCGTTACCTACAGAAGATTTACCTGTATTAACAGCTACTACCTTTAGCTTAGAAGGAAGTTATACAACTCCAGATTACACTTACCAATGGTCGTTTAACGGTGTAGAA
>NZ_JBHTJM010000012.1:0-5164 GCF_042675745.1 Pseudofulvibacter geojedonensis
GGCGACCTACTCTTCCACAATAGTAGTACCATCGGCGCTAATGGGCTTAACTTCTCTGTTCGGAAAGGTAAGAGGTGAGCCCCATTGCTATAACCACCTTAAGTTGTTTGTTATGATTTGATACATAACAGTAGCTTAAGCTACAAATAAGTTAACATATTGAGATATAAGAATTTGAGTAATCAAGAATTAAAAAGAGTTTGCGTCCCCTCATAAAGAGGGGACTGTACATAAGCCTATGGGTTATTAGTATCACTCGGCTATGACATTACTGCCTTTACACCTATGACCTATCAACGTAGTCATCTCCTACGACCCTTTAAAGAAATCTCATCTTGTGGTGGGTTTCGCGCTTATATGCTTTCAGCGCTTATCCCTTCCCAACGTAGCTACTCAGCCATGCTCCTGGCGGAACAACTGATACACCAGAGGTTAGTCCAACTCGGTCCTCTCGTACTAGAGTCAGATCCACGCAAATTTCTAACGCCCACAGCAGATAGAGACCGAACTGTCTCACGACGTTCTGAACCCAGCTCGCGTGCCACTTTAATGGGCGAACAGCCCAACCCTTGGGACCTTCTCCAGCCCCAGGATGTGACGAGCCGACATCGAGGTGCCAAACCCCCCCGTCGATGTGAGCTCTTGGGGGAGATCAGCCTGTTATCCCCGGAGTACCTTTTATCCTTTGAGCGATGGCCCTTCCATGCGGAACCACCGGATCACTATGCTCTACTTTCGTACCTGATCGACCTGTATGTCTCTCAGTCAAGCTCCCTTATGCCATTGCACTCTACGCACGGTTACCAAGCGTGCTGAGGGAACCTTTAGAAGCCTCCGTTACTCTTTTGGAGGCGACCACCCCAGTCAAACTACCCACCACGCACTGTCCTTCTAAAAAGAAGTTAGGCTTCAGATAAGCAAAGGCTGGTATTTCAACAATGACTCCACAACTCCTGGCGAAGCCGCTTCAAAGTCTCCCAGCTATCCTACACATCACTTATCCAAAGTCAATACGAAGCTATAGTAAAGGTTCACGGGGTCTTTTCGTCCCGCTGCGGGTAATCGGCATCTTCACCGATACTACAATTTCACCGAGCTCATGGCTGAGACAGTGTCCAGATCGTTGCACCATTCGTGCAGGTCGGAACTTACCCGACAAGGAATTTCGCTACCTTAGGACCGTTATAGTTACGGCCGCCGTTTACTGGGGCTTCATTTCATTGCTTCGCCGAAGCTAACAACTCCACTTAACCTTCCAGCACCGGGCAGGTGTCAGGCCATATACGTCATCTTTCGATTTAGCATAGCCCTATGTTTTTGATAAACAGTCGCCTGGACCTTTTCACTGCGGCCACTCAATGAGTGGCGACCCTTCTCCCGAAGTTACGGGTCGATTTTGCCTAGTTCCTTAGCCATGAATCTCTCGAGCTCCTTAGAATTCTCATCCCAACTACCTGTGTCGGTTTAGGGTACGGGCTGCTTCTCTCGCTTTTCTTGGAACCTCCTTCGCTACATTATCACCGCTGCCGTGGCTTTGGTGTACTATCGCTTGCGCTTCAACGTACTATTCCGTCAGTACGCAGTAACTCCAGAGATCCGTCACTTTTAATAAGAGCAGGTACAGGAATATTAACCTGTTGTCCATCCACTACCCCTTTCGGGTTCGCGTTAGGTCCCGACTAACCCTCAGCTGATTAGCATAGCTGAGGAAACCTTAGTCTTTCGGAGTGCGGGTTTCTCGCCCGCATTATCGTTACTTATGCCTACATTTTCTTTTGTAGCTACTCCAGCATGCCTCACAGCACACCTTCAACGCCACTACAATGCTCCCCTACCGCCATTACTGGCCCATAGCTTCGGTAATATGTTTATGCCCGATTATTATCCATGCAAAACCGCTCGACTAGTGAGCTGTTACGCACTCTTTAAATGAATGGCTGCTTCCAAGCCAACATCCTAGCTGTCTAAGCAGTTTCACCTCGTTTATTCAACTTAACATATATTTGGGGACCTTAGCTGATGGTCTGGGTTCTTTCCCTCTCGGACATGGACCTTAGCACCCATGCCCTCACTGCTGATGAACATTTTATAGCATTCGGAGTTTGTCAGGAATTGGTAGGCGGTGAAGCCCCCGCATCCAATCAGTAGCTCTACCTCTATAAAACTATAAATCAACGCTGCACCTAAATGCATTTCGGGGAGTACGAGCTATTTCCGAGTTTGATTGGCCTTTCACCCCTACCCACAGGTCATCCCAAGACTTTTCAACGTCAACGGGTTCGGTCCTCCACTTTGGGTTAACAAAGCTTCAACCTGCCCATGGGTAGATCACACGGTTTCGCGTCTACTCACACTAACTATGATCGCCCTATTCAGACTCGCTTTCGCTACGGATCCGCACCTGAAGTGCTTAACCTTGCTAGTATAAGTAACTCGTAGGCTCATTATGCAAAAGGCACGCCGTCACCCGTAGGCTCCGACCGCTTGTAAGCGCATGGTTTCAGGATCTTTTTCACTCCCTTATTCAGGGTTCTTTTCACCTTTCCCTCACGGTACTGGTTCACTATCGGTCTCTCAGGAGTATTTAGCCTTAGCGGATGGTCCCGCCAGATTCATACAGGATTACACGTGTCCCGCACTACTCAGGATACCACTATCTAACGATCTCTTACTTATACGGGACTATCACCCTCTATGGTCAATCTTTCCAAATTGTTCTAATTCAATCACACTCGAATATCGTGGTCCTACAACCCCAGTATTGCCGTAACAACACTGGTTTGGGCTAATCCGCGTTCGCTCGCCACTACTAACGGAATCACTTTTGTTTTCTTCTCCTCCGGGTACTTAGATGTTTCAGTTCTCCGGGTTTGCTTCCTTTCGGATACTATATCTTCAATATAGTGGGTTGCCCCATTCGGAAATTTACGGATCATAAGGTATGTGCCCCTCACCGTAACTTATCGCAGCTTATCACGTCCTTCATCGCCTCTGAGAGCCTAGGCATTCCCCATGCGCCCTTATTTAGCTTATTGTACTTTTTGCTCTTTTTATAATTAGAATAATCTAACTATATGATTCTTAATTTAATCACTAGTTATATAATAACTAGCGCTCGTGTTTCTTAATCTCAATATGTCAATGAACGGTTTTCCTTCTAACAGAACCTCCTTTGTCGTGTAAAATGACTGATTGAAACTTGTATCCTATGTCTTTTACATCTTTTAAAGAAATCCCTCAGGAATTGTGGAGAATATCGGAGTCGAACCGATGACCTCTTGCGTGCAAGGCAAGCGCTCTAGCCAGCTGAGCTAATCCCCCATTCTTAGTGATGAGTCATTAGTTTATGAGTTATTAGTTATAACAACTCTTTACTCAACCTCTAAAATTTCCTTTAAAAAAATTAGTAGTCTCAGGCAGACTCGAACTGCCGACCTCTACATTATCAGTGTAGCGCTCTAACCAGCTGAGCTATGAGACTCTACTATTCTTTCGTTCTTTTTTTTAATTAACAGCTAAAGTAAACACATTATGTGCTCGTTAAACACTCTTTTATCTAAGATTTTCTCTAGAAAGGAGGTGTTCCAGCCGCACCTTCCGGTACGGCTACCTTGTTACGACTTAGCCCTAGTTATCAGTTTTACCCTAGGCCGCTCCTTTCGGTGACGGACTTCAGGCACCCCCAACTTCCATGGCTTGACGGGCGGTGTGTACAAGGCCCGGGAACGTATTCACCGGATCATGGCTGATATCCGATTACTAGCGATTCCAGCTTCACGGAGTCGAGTTGCAGACTCCGATCCGAACTGAGATAGGTTTTAAGGATTCGCTCCTGCTCACGCAGTGGCTGCCCTCTGTACCTACCATTGTAGCACGTGTGTAGCCCAGGACGTAAGGGCCGTGATGATTTGACGTCATCCCCACCTTCCTCACGGTTTGCACCGGCAGTCTTGTTAGAGTTCCCGACATTACTCGCTGGCAACTAACAACAGGGGTTGCGCTCGTTATAGGACTTAACCTGACACCTCACGGCACGAGCTGACGACAACCATGCAGCACCTTGTAAGTAGTCCGAAGAAAGATCTATCTCTAAATCATGCAACCTACATTTAAGCCCTGGTAAGGTTCCTCGCGTATCATCGAATTAAACCACATGCTCCACCGCTTGTGCGGGCCCCCGTCAATTCCTTTGAGTTTCATTCTTGCGAACGTACTCCCCAGGTGGGTCACTTATCACTTTCGCTTAGCCACTCAGGATTGCTCCCGAACAGCTAGTGACCATCGTTTACGGCGTGGACTACCAGGGTATCTAATCCTGTTCGCTCCCCACGCTTTCGTCCATCAGCGTCAGTATATTGTTAGTGATCTGCCTTCGCAATTGGTATTCTATGTAATATCTAAGCATTTCACCGCTACACTACATATTCTAACCACTTCACAATAACTCAAGATAAACAGTATCAAAGGCAATTCTACAGTTGAGCTGCAGGATTTCACCTCTGACTTATCTATCCGCCTACGGACCCTTTAAACCCAATGATTCCGGATAACGCTTGCACCCTCCGTATTACCGCGGCTGCTGGCACGGAGTTAGCCGGTGCTTATTCATATAGTACCGTCAAGCTTCTACACGTAGAAGTGTTTCTTCCTATATAAAAGAAGTTTACAACCCATAGGGCAGTCATCCTTCACGCGGCATGGCTGGATCAGAGTTGCCTCCATTGTCCAATATTCCTCACTGCTGCCTCCCGTAGGAGTCTGGTCCGTGTCTCAGTACCAGTGTGGGGGATCTCCCTCTCAGGACCCCTACCTATCGTCGCCATGGTGTGCCGTTACCACACCATCTAGCTAATAGGACGCATACTCATCTCATACCGTAACCTTTAATGATGTCTTGATGCCAAGTCACCATACTATGAGGTATTAATCTTCGTTTCCAAAGGCTATCCCTCAGTATGAGGCAGATTGTATACGCGTTACGCACCCGTGCGCCGGTCGTCAGCAAAAAAGCAAGCTTTTTCCTGTTACCCCTCGACTTGCATGTGTTAAGCCTGCCGCTAGCGTTCATCCTGAGCCAGGATCAAACTCTTCATCGTTAAATTTTAAATATTATTTAACCTTCAAACAATAAAAGAAATTAACTTACTCAAAATGGTTTACTTTA
>NZ_JBHTJM010000013.1:0-3861 GCF_042675745.1 Pseudofulvibacter geojedonensis
AGATGATGCTACGATCTCGAATCCAACATCAACCGTAGGAACAACAACTACTTATACGCTAACGATTACTGATACTTCTAATGGATGTACAGATACCGACGATGTAACGGTAACAGTAGATAATGATTTACCAACAGCCAATGCAGGAGCAGATGGAACCATTACTTGTACTACAACAAGTGTACAGATAGGAGCTGCTTCCGCTGCAGGGTTTACGTATTCATGGTCGCCAGCAACAGGATTAGATGATGCTACGATTTCGAATCCAACATCAACGGTAGGAACAACAACTACTTATACGCTAACAATTACTGAAACAGCAACAGGTTGTACAGATACTGATGATGTAACAGTAACAGTAGATAGTGGTTTACCAACTATAATAGCAGTAGGAACCGACCCTGCTACTTGTGGAGGAAATGGAAGTATTACTTTAACCTTAACAAATATTCCTGACGGTGTATATACAGTAAATTATGCATCTGGAAGTTTTGCTGGAGTATTAGTTACAAGTGGTAGTGCCACTATAACAACTGGTTCAGGAACATATGCAGATTTAAGTATTACCAATCCAACTACAGGATGTACTTCAGTACAAGATCCAGACGTAACACTAAATGATCCTAGTTCGCCTGATGTAACCAATGTTACCAATAATAGTGATATCTGTGCAATGGATGATGCTATATTTACAATAACAGGTACTGCTAATACAAATGTAGCCTATAGCTATACAGTAGGAACTTCTGCTCCGACTTTAGGAACGGTAACCTTAGATGGATCAGGAAATGGTACGGTAACAGTAGCTACACCACAGAACACTAACAATTCTATAAATGTTGTATTAACATTAGTAAGTATTACCAATCCTGTTACTACTTGTAGTACTACATTAACAAATACGAGTACCGTAATTGTTCATCCAAATCCAGAAATAACCAATATCACCAACAACAGTGATATCTGCGCAATGGACGATGCTGTATTTACAATAACAGGTACAGCTAATACCGATGTAGCTTATAGCTATACTGTAGGAACTTCTACTCCGGTTTCAGCAACGTTAACCTTAGATGGATCAGGAAATGGTACGGTAACAGTAGCTACACCACAGAACACTAACAATTCTATAAATGTTGTATTGACATTATCTAGCATTACTAACTCTACTACAACATGTAGTACTGCATTAACAAATACGAGTACCGTAATTGTTAATCCAAATCCAGATGTAACCAATGTTACCAATAACAGTGATATCTGTGCAATGGACGATGCTATATTTACAATAGTAGGTACTGCTAATGCAGATGTAGCATATAGCTATACAGTAGACAATAATACAGCTATAACGGGAACTCTTACTTTAGATGGATCAGGAAATGGTCAAGTAACTGTGCCGACAGTTCAAAACACAAGTAATGCTATAGACATAGTATTAACTTTATCTAACATTACTAATACAGCAACAGGGTGTGCAACTACATTAAGTAATATGAGTACTGTAGTTGTTAATCCTAACCCTGAGGCAGTAAGTGTTAACATGTCTCCTGTTTGTGATGATGATTTAGATGGACAAATGATTTTTAACCTAACATCTAACATCAATGCATTAACTAACAATGCATCTGGAGTAACTGTAACATTCTATAATACTCAAGCAGATGCAGAAGGATTAACAAACTCATTTACATTTCAAGGATTGGATACTTCGGCTTATGAAATTCAAGCACCAGCTAGTTTACCAACAACTTATAATGAAGAGACTATTTGGGTAAATATTCAAAACGATACTACAGGTTGTACTTCTGTAACCAGTTTTACAATAGCTGTAAATACTGTTATGGCAAACGGACCAGTAGAGTTATTTGCTTGTGAACAAGATAACGATGGGTTTGCTCAATTTAATTTATACGATGCTGTAGCAACTATTTCAGGAAACATACCAAGTATGCAAGTGTATTTTTATGCAACTCCAGGTCAGGCAGCAGCACAAATACCAGGAACAGAAATAGGATCTGGAACTTCAGATGTGGTTACAGATATCTATCATAGTGTGGTAAACACTTATGAAGAACCAATTTATGTAGTAGTGGTAGATAATGCTACTGGATGTAGCTACAATGCAGAAGGAATTGTAACATTAACAGTTATAGATGCTCCAGAATTACAAACAGGAGATATCAACTATACTTTATGTGATTACGATGATGATGAAACAGATAACGTAGCAATTTTTGATTTAACAAATGTAGAAGACCCTGCTAATACAGATTTATTTGTATTTGATGATGAGAACACAGATATTACAGGTTATACATTTACGTATTATTCAGAATTAATTTCTGAAGGAGGATCAGCAGATGTTTTAATCAACAATGCTACAGCTTACCAGAACACATCAGATCCACAAGTGGTTTATGTAGTAGTAAACAATAGTGCTTCAGGATGTAGTGCTACAAAAGAAATAACTTTATTAGTAGATTTACCGCCAGTAGCAGAGTCATTCTATTCATTAACAGTTTGTGATGATGACCACTGGATTGCAGATAATGTTACTCCGAGTGTTGCTTTTGATTTAACTTCTTCTGAAGGTTTCATTACAATAGAAACAGGAAATGAATTTAGTTATTACTTAAGCAACGCAGACGCTTCGGCAGCAACAAATGCAATAACTAATACAACTGCTTTTGAAAATACTGTAAACCCTCAAGATATCTATGTACGAATAGAAAATCCAACTACAGGATGCTTTACAGTTACTTTATTAGAGTTACAGGTGTTACCAAATCCATCTCCTTTACAACCAAGTGAGATAGATGCTCAATTAGGAGTAATGCAGTCTTGTGTAAACGATGGTGCTGGCCCAGGTACCCTGCAAGAAGGATATGCAATCTTTAACTTATTAGATTACGAAACAGATATTTTAATAGGAGAAGGACCTCAAGTAGAGCCAGATGTAACATTGAGTTACTACACATCTGAGTCTGATGCAGACTTAGCCATGAATCCAATAACAAATCCGGATAACTTTTATAATACAGAAGCATACGGGCAAGTAATTTGGGTACGTGCAGAGAATGATACTACAGGTTGTTATACATTAACACACTTCGATATTCAAGTACCAGCAATTATTATTACTGCTACAGCAACTACAGATACTTTATGTGTAGATGAAAACGGAGTACCTTTAACAGATGTTTCTTTACCAGTATTATATGCAACAGCTACTAACTTAACAGCTTCTACTAATGAGTCTATTTATACTTACCAATGGTCGTTAAACGGAGTAGAAATTCCAGGAGCTACTAGTCAAGAACTAATCGTTTCTCAAGCAGGAGATTATGTAGTTACAGTTACAGGTTCTGAACAAATGGACTTTACTTGTGAAAATACAGCTACGGTATCTATAACGGCTTCATCTAGCCCAGATGATTACCAAGCAAGTGTAACAACTAATGCCTTTGCAGAGAACCACCAGGTTATTGCAACAGCAACGAGTAGTTTAGCAGGTGTAGAATTTATCTACACATTAGATCTAGGATTAGATACAGAACAAGTAAACACTACAGGGGTATTTAGCGGAGTAACTCCAGGGCCTCATACGGTAACTATATCAGATGCAGGAGGATGTTGGGAAGATGTTTTAGATGTATTTGCTATAGATTATCCACATTTCTTCTCTCCTAACGGAGATGGAGCTAACGATACTTGGATGATATATGGTATAGAAGGAATACCAATCTCTCAAATATACATCTTTGATCGTTATGGGAAATTACTAAAACAATTAGATCCTGATGGAGCGGGTTGGAACGGAACTTATAACGGTGCAGATATGCCTTCTACAGATTATTG